>DAOUBF010000044.1:0-76561 GCA_034432795.1 Anaerolineae bacterium | reverse complement strand
GGGGGAGGGTCAGGGAGGGGGGTGAGATCCTTCACTTTCATACCTGTCGCGGTTAGCCCGCGCGCCCCACCGCAGCCGTCAGGGCGCGCCTGGCCAGGGCCGTCGCCAGGTGCCTGCGGTATTCGCCGGAAGCATAGGTGTCGCTCAGTGGGTTGGTGATCGCTTCCGCCACCCGCCCGGCGGCGGCAGCGATGGCCTCCGCACTCGGCGCCTGGCCGATCAGCGCCTGCTGGGCGGCGGTGGCGATCACCGGGTTGGCCGTCGCCCCGCCCACCGCCAGGCTGACGTCGGCGCAGCGCCCATCCTGGAGCCGGACAATAGCGGCGACGCCGACGACGGCGTAGCTGGACGCCGGGTGGCGGTGCTTTACATAAGCGCTGCCAGTCCCGGCACCCAGTGCGGGAACCTCAATCGCGGTGAGCAGTTCATCGGGCTGAAGCGCCGTCGTGAACAGGTCCACGAAGAACTCCCGCGCCGGGATCTCGCGCTCGCCGTTCGGGCCGGTGGCGATGAGCGTGGCGTTCAGGGCCACCACCACGGTGGGGAAGTCCGCCGCCGGGTCGGCGTAGGCCAGACTGCCACCGATGGTGCCGCGATTGCGCACCTGCACGTCGCCGATCTGGGCCGCGGCCTCTGCCAGGATGGGGCAGATGGCCTTCACTGCGTCCGAGGCGGCGATGGTGGCGTGCGTCGTCAGCGCCCCGATGCGCAGCCCGGTGGCTATAGTACGGATGCCCGCCAGGCCGGGGATGCGCCCGATGTCCACCAGGACGGCGGGCGTGGCAGCGCGCAGCTTCATTGCCGGTAGCAGGCTATGGCCGCCCGCCAGGACACGCGCGTCCTCGTGCTGGCGCAGCAGTTCAATGGCCTCGGCGACGGTTGTGGGACGATGGTACTCAAAGTTCGCCGGATACATGCTTACCTCCCCTGCGCTTGCTGGATCGCCCGCCACACGCGCTCCGGCGTGAGCGGCATGTCAATGTGCTTGATGCCGAACGGCGCCAATGCGTCCATGACCGCATTGACGACCGCCGGAGTAGCGGCAATGGTGCCCGTCTCACCCGCGCCCTTGACGCCCAGCGGGTTGACCGGCGAGGGCGTCTCGGTGCGGTCCACCTCAAAGGTGGGGAAGAATTCGGCCTTGGGCAGGGCGTACTCGGTCAGCGTGCCGGTGACCAACTGGCCGTTCTCGTCATAGACCGCGCCTTCCCACAGCGCCTGGGCCACCCCCTGGGCAATGCCGCCGTGCACCTGCCCGTCCACGATCATCGGGTTGATCACCCGCCCCACGTCATCTACGGCGATGTAACGCCGCAAATGCACCTGGCCGGTGTCGGCCTCCACCTCCACGATGGCAATATGCGTGCCGAAGGGGAAGGTGCAGTTGGGCGGGTCATAGTACGCTGTGTCATCCAGGAACGGCTCCATACCCGGCGGCAGGTTGTAGGCCAGCGCCGCAGCAGCAGCGATCTCCTGGATGGTCTTGGCGCGGTCGGGCGCCCCCTTGACATACACCTTACCGCCCTCAAACACCACATCCGCAGGGTCGGCCTCCAACAGGTGCGCGCCCAGGACCCTGGCCTTCTCCTTGATGCGTTGCAGGCTGTTGTACACGGCCACGCCGCCCACCGCTGCGCTGCGGCTACCGTAGGTGCCGTAGCCGAAGGGCGTGCCCAGGGTGTCGCTGTGCTGCACGATCACGTCCTCAACCGGGATGCCCAACTCGTCGGCGACGATCTGGGCCAGCGTGGTCTCGTGGCCCTGGCCGTGCGGCTGCGAGCCGGTGGTGACCACGACCTTGCCGGTGAGGTGCACGCGGACATTGGCGCTCTCCCATAGCCCCGCGCCCCAGCCCTGGTTGGGCAGGCCGATCCAGGCCGAGGGCGCCACGCCGCAGATCTCCACGTAGGAGGAGAAGCCGATGCCCAGGTAGCGGCCCTGCCTGCGGGCCTCGGCCTGCTCGCGGCGGAAGGCCGCGTAGTCCACCATCTCCAGCGCCTTATTCAGCGTCTTTTCGTAGTCACCGCTATCGTACTTCAGCCCGGCCAGGATGCCCACCGGGTCGTAGGGGAAGGCGTCGGGCGGGATGAAGTTCTTGCGCCGCACCTCCACCGGGTCCAGGTTCAACTCGCGGGCGACCAGGTCCACCGCCCGCTCCACCACGTAGGTGGCTTCGGGCCGCCCGGCGCCGCGATAGGCATCTACCATGCCGGTATTGGTGTACACGCCCAACACCTGGCAGTAGATGTTGGGGATGCGGTACGCGCCGGAGAGCATCCGCCCGTATAGCGTCGTGGGGATGCCGGGCGCGATGGTGGAGAGAACGCCGCCCAGGTTGGCGTAGGTCTTCACCTTGAGCGCGGTGATCTTGCCGTCGCGCGTGGCCCCGACCTCCAGTTCGGTGATGTGATCGCGCCCGTGCGTGGTGGCGACGTAGTTCTCCTTGCGCGTCTCCATCCACTTGACCGGGCGGCCGAGCTTCTTGGCCAGCGCGGCCACCAAGCAGTACTCCGGGTACAGGAAGATCTTGGAGCCGAAGCCGCCACCCACCTGGGGCGAGATCACCCGCATCTTGGTTTCGGGGATGCCGAAGATGAACGCCGTCAGCAGCAGGCGATGAACGTGCGGCGCCTGCGAGGTCAGCCACACCGTGAACTCGCCGGTCGCCGGAAAGTACTGGGCGATGGCGCCGCGCGGCTCAATCGGCGTAGGGATCAGGCGTTGGTTGACCAGGCGTTGTCTGACAACCACATCGGCCTGGGCGAGCGCCCGTTCGGTGGCCTCCTCGTCCCCGCAACTCCAGTCCATGCAGATGTTGTTGGGCGCGTTCTCGTGGATCTGCGGCGCGCCGGGCTGGGTGGCCTTCTCGGCGTCCACGACGACCGGCAGCGGCTCGTAGTCCACCTCAATCAGCCCTAGCGCGTCCTCGGCGATATAGCGGTTCTCGGCGACGACGACAGCCACACCCGCGCCGGTGAAGGTCACCTTATCTATCTCCAGCACACGCGGGGTATTGACGTTATTCTTGACACCACCCGCCTGCCAGGCGCAGGGCAGGGGCGGCAGGTCCTTGAAGTCCGCGCCGGTGAACACGGCCACGACGCCGGGGAGCGCGGCGGCCTTTTCCGTGTTAATCCGCCTGATGCGGGCATGGGCATAGGGGCTGCGCAGGATGGCCGCGTGCAGCATACCGGGCAACTGGATGTCGTCCAGGTACTTGGCCTCGCCCGTGATCAGCCGTGGGTCCTCGCGGCGCTTGATGCTCGTGCCGATGACTTTCGTGGCCATGGCTTATCCTCCCATCCGTGCGGCGGCGTACTGGACCGCCGCCACAATGTTCTGGTAGCCGGTGCAGCGGCACAGGTTGCCCTCCAGGCCATGCCGGATCTCGGCCTCGGTGGGGTGGGGATTGCGCTGCAACAGGTCATAGGCCGTCATGATCATGCCGGGCGTGCAGAAGCCGCACTGCAGGCCGTGCTTCTCCCAGAAGGCCTCCTGCAGCGGGTGTAGTTGGCCGTCCTGCGCCAGGCCCTCAACGGTCAATATGTTGCTGCCGTCGGCCTGCACGGCCAGCACCGTACAACTCTTGACGGCCTGACCGTCCATGATGACGGTGCACGCGCCGCACTGGCTCGTGTCGCAGCCGATGTTCGTGCCGGTCAGTCCCAGCACATCGCGCAGGTAGTGCACGAGCAGCAGGCGCGGCTCCACCTCGTGGGTGCGTGTGACCCCATTCACGGTGATAGAAACGGGCAGTTTCATAGGGTTTCCTCCTTTGTGCGAACGGAAGCCACTCAGGACCGGGCTTCAGCCCGGTTCCAGGGTGCCGGATGATCGGTCTCGGTAGATCACACAGTTGTCCCTCACCCCGGCCCTCTCTTCCCCAATGGGGGCACGTTCCCCCTTAATGGGAGGATCAAGGCGGGGATGACACTTCTGTGCTCTACCGAACCTCTGGACACCGAGACACTCACGTTAGATAGTGAAATCAGTTCACCTCCTTTCACCGGCCAGGTTCCATACCATAGAGAAACGGCCTATCGCGCCTCTACTCCGCAATGCGCGTCCTGGGCATGGGCCGTTCGGGCACGTCCTCAAGCAGGCCGCCATGACCCAGGCCGACGATGTCGCGGCGGGTGAGCCGGTCGCCGGCCAGCAGGCGCGGCAACACCCAATCCACGACGTTCACCTTGCGGCTGCGGGCGCAACCGGGCGCGCCCAGGATGGGGACCGCGCCCAGATAGGCGATCAGCAACAGGTTGCCGGGGTCCACCGGCGCGCCCACACAGGTCACCTCGCCCCCGGCGCGCTCAATGGCACGCGGCGCGATGTCGTGCCGGTCCATGATCGCCGTCTCCCCGGCCAGGATGATCAGCCCCGCGCCTGCCGCCGCGTGCTGGCGCAGCCGCTCCGCCAGGGCGGATTCCCCGCGCTCGTCCTCCAGCGGCACAAAATCCAGCGCCTGAATGCTGGACCCCAGCGCCTCAATGCGCGCCCGCAGCGGCGGCTCAAAGTCGGCGATGACACGCTCGCGCACTGAGGGCGAGCCGGAGAGGATCACCGAGACGGGTCGGGGGGGCAGCGCGTCCACGCGGATGAGCGGCCCGCCCTCCAGCGCGATCCGCTCGGCCTGGCGCAACATCGCTTCGGGTACGGCAAAGGGGATGATTTTCACCGTGGCGACCATCTGGCGGGGCTGCACAGCGGTATGCGAGGCCAGGGTCGCCAGGGTGATCCCCTCGCACTCATTGAGCCGGGTCAACCGCTCCACGTCCACGCGCAGCACGCCCAGCGCCGTCGCCAGGAAATTCACTCGTCCGGAGGCCGGCCCGGAGAGGCGCACGCCATCGCCCATGGCCGCCTCGGCCACGCGGCGTGCCGCACGGTCCTCGTCCACATCGTCCGGGTCCAGCTCAGCCACATAGACCATCTGGCGGCCAATCTCACGCAGCGTGGCTATATCCGCTGCGGTGAGCGGCTTGCCCTTGCGCAAGGCGCGCCGCCCATCCAGCCCGGCGATATTGTGGCCGAGGATTTTACCCGCCGCCTGATCCAACGAAACAGGCCCGAATTTCATAGACCCTCACACTACGAACACTCCCTTCCCTATCCAGAGAGAGAGAACTCACTCCCTCCCCTCTTGTGGGGGAGGGAAGTGGCCCCCTTTCAACCGGGCTTTAGCTCGGTACTGGGAAGCCCGGTACTGGGTGGGGGACTACGGCTACCTCAGACTCCACGCGCCACACGGAAGCCGATATTCGGGGCGAGAAACTCCGGCGATGCGGCCATGCGGCGCGTCGGGCGGATATTCTCCGCAGGGTCAAGCCACGAGCCGCCCCGCAAGACGCGCCCACCCGCCGCCACCAGGTCCTCGCGCCCATCATCGGCGCGGTAAGGAACGTCCGCGTACAGGCTGCTACACCACTCCCACACATTTCCGAGCATGTCCATGACGCCGTAGGGGCCTGCACTGCTGGCATAATAGTCCACCGGCGTCGTCCCGCCCAGGCCCGACTCGCGGCTGTTGCACAGGCGGGGGTCAAAGTCGTTCCCCCAGGGATAGGCGCGGCCATCCGTGCCGCGGGCGGCCTTTTCCCATTCCGCCTCCGTCGGCAGACGGTAGTGGTAGCCGGTGGTCGCACTCAACCAGTGGCAATAGGCCAGCGCATCATGCCAGGAGACATTCACCACCGGATGGCGGCTGAGCGCCTCAGGGGGCTGCTCGCCCGGCCAATGGGGTGGGGGACGGTAGTTGGTCGCGGCCACGAAGGCCGCGTAATCCGCATTCGTGATCGGGTGCCTGGCGATGTAGAACGCGGGCACATGGACGGTAGTGCTCGCCTGGCCTTCGCCCATGACAAATGGCCCCTCTGGGATCAGGACCATCTCGGCGGCTACTTCAACTTCAATGCGCTTCTTGACGCAATCAAAGAACGCGCCGGTGAGCTTTTGGGTCACGCCGCCCATCACCCGCGCCGCCGTGCTGGCGATCGTCCCCACGATGGTCATATCCACCGACCAGCGCATCTCGGTGACACCGTTGGCGCCATCGGAGAGCACCATCTCACTCGTCGCATCCACCGCGCTGCCCGGCGCGACCCCGTGCACCTTCATGCTCGCCCGATTGGGCGGGTCTATGTCCAGCCACTCCACGTCGCCCGTGAACCGGGCGCGCACCGTGCCCAGGCCGACAGAGGCCACCGCCCGGAACTTGTGGTTAGGCTCAATGATCTCCAGCGATTCCAGCCCCGGCGCACACTGGCTCACAGCGTAGGGGTCGGTGAGAAACCGCCACACCCGCTCGCGGGGGGCTTTGATGGTCACCACGCCTTCAAAATGCATACACACTCTCCCTCATGGTCAGGTGATTCAGGCTTCAACCCGGTGATAGCGTTCCGGCTCCTTCTCAAAGGCCCGCTTGCACCCGGCTGAGCAAAAATAGACCTTTTGTCCGTTGTACTCGGTGATGTAACGCGCTGTAGCGACCTCCACTGTCATGCCGCAGACCGGGTCCAACGCTTCCCCAGCCTCCCACCCCGCTGCCTCCGCTACCAGTGGGAGAGAGATATGAGCGTCCTGTCCGCGCCGACGCACCTGGACGATCTCGGCCAGGATGCTCAGGGCGATCTCCTCAGGGGTCACGGCGCCCAGATCAAGCCCGGCCGGGACCTTGATCCGGGCTAGGCGCTCCTCGGGCAGGCCGGCCTGGCGCAGGACCTGGATCAGCGCCTCGGCCCGCTTCTTACTGGCGACGAGCGCGATGTAAGGGGGCATCTCCGGGCCGGCATTCAGCACGCCCGCCAGCGCCTCCTCATCGTAGTTGCCGTGACTGGCGACGACGACGTAGGTTTGCGGCGTCATCTGGACCTGGGTGAAATCCAGGCGGTTGAGCACGCGGTCGGCCTGGGAGAACCGGTCAGGCGTGCTGTCCAGGCTCATGACGGTGACGCTATAGCCCAGGCCCTTACCCAGTGTCACCAGCGCTTCCACCACCGGCAGGTGGCCGATGGCTACGAGGTGTGGTTGGGGCAGATAGGGTTCAATGTAAACCTCCAATGTCCCTCCACTGATACAGGTCAGCATGACCTCGGTCACGCCTTGCTGGGGGGCCGCGCCGAGCTTCTCCGGCGGGCACAGGCGCAGCAGGCGCGGCTGGCCGTCCTGCAGCGCCTTGAGTGCCTCGCGGATCACCGTGGGCTGGGCGCAACTGCCGCCCACCCAGCCGGTGAGCGTGCCGTCGGCGGTGATAATGGCCTTGGCGCCGGGCCGCGCTGAGGTCGGCTTTTCGGCGCGAACGACCGTGGCCAGGGCGAAGGGCTGCCCGGCCTGGTCTAGCGCGTATATTCTTTTCAGGAAATTGTCAGGCAATAGTCTTCTCCTATCTTACGGTAAGGAAGATGCTGCCAACGGATACCCCTCACCCTCCCCCTGAATGGAGGAGAGAGAACTCGCTCCCTCCTCCCATTGCGGGGGAGGGTTGGGGTGGGGGGAATAGCTATCCGTTCAATCCGTTCCCCGAATCCGTTGACAGCCCCTCCTCAGGGCAAGCCCTGGATGATGCGCTCCATCTCCGCCTCGCTAAAGCAACGCATCGTCGTGGTGCGAACGTTGCCTTGCATCCCGGTGGCCACGAGGAACCGGGTGGCGGTCTCGTCATCCGGTGCCTCAAAGATGAACACACCATCGTACTGGCCCAGCGTCCACCAGATGCCGATTTTCCGACCGCCTATGGCCTGCAACGCCTGTTCAACGGCCCTCGCCCGATTGACGGTGTCTTTGGCGTTGCGTATGCCCTGGTCGGTCCAATTGAACAGGGTAATATAGGCTGGCATGGTATCCTCCTTGGTTCTACTCTTCCAGCGCCACCCCCTTCTCCTTCAAGATCGCCCACACCTTCGGTGGGGTGATGGGGATGTCAATATGGCGCACACCGAGGTGCCAGAGCGCGTCCACGACCGCGTTGGCGATGGCGGCGGGTGCGCCCACCGTCGCCGACTCGCCCACGCCTTTGGCCCCGATGGGGTGGTGCGGCGAGGGCGTCACCGTTTCGCCTGTCTCCCACTTGGGCGTCTCCACGGCGGTTGGGAGCAGGTAGTCCATGAACGTCCCGCCGTAGATGTTGCCGGCCTCATCGTACTGGATTTGCTCCATCAGGGCCGGTGCCAGGCCCATCGTCAGGCCGCCGTGGATCTGCCCCTCCACGATCATGGGGTTGATGCGCACGCCGCAGTCGTCCACGGCCACGAAGCGCCGTACCTTGACCTGGCCGGTGCCCCGGTCAATATCCACCACGCAGATGTACGAGCCAAAGGGGAAGGTCAGGTTGGGCGGATCGTAGTAGGATACGGCCTCCAGCCCGGCCTCCATCCCCGGCGGGTGATTGGTGTAGGCAGCAAAGGCGATCTCCTGAATGGTCTTGGCCCGGTCGGGTGAACCTCTCACGTAGAATTTGCCCCGCTCCCACACCAGGTCTTCTTCCGCTGCCTCCAACAGGTGCGCGGCGATCTTGCGGGCCTTGTCGCGGATCTTGCGCGCCGCCATCGCGCCCGCCGCGCCTGCCGTCGGCGTGCTGCGGCTGGCGTAGGTGCCGAGGCCATAGGGCGCGGTGTCGGTATCCCCCTCCTCAACGCGGATGTCCTCCGGCGGGATGCCCAGCTCCTCGGCGATGATCTGGGCGTAGGTCGTCTCGTGCCCCTGCCCCTGGCTCTTGGTGCCGAAGCGGGCGATGGCCTTGCCGGTGGGGTGGATGCGGATTTCGCAGGAGTCAAACATCTTCAGGCCGAGGATGTCAAAGGTGTGCGATGGCCCGGCGCCGACGATCTCGGTGAACGAGGAGATGCCGATGCCCATGAGTTCGCCGCGGGCGCGCTTTTCGGCCTGCTCGCGGCGTAGCTCCTCATAGCCGATCATATCCATTGCCTTGCGCAGCGCCGCCGCGTAGTTGCCGCTGTCATACTCCCAGCCCAGAGCCGAGCGGTAGGGGAACTGCTCCGGCCTGATGAAGTTCTTCAAGCGGAACTCCGCCGGGTCCATGCCCAACTCATGCGCCATGAGATCGGCCATGCGCTCAATCGTGAACACGGCTTCGGTGACGCGGAAGGAGCAGCGGTAGGCGATGCCGCCCGGCGGCTTGTTGGTGTACACGCCGTCCACCTCAACGAAGGCGTTCTTGAAGTCATACGAGCCGGTGCAGATGTGGAACAGCCCCGCCGGGAACTTGGAGGGGTTCGCCGCGGCATCGGTATAGCCGTGGTCGGCGATGGTTTTCACCCGCACCGCGGTGAGCGTGCCGTCCCGCTTCCCCGCCAGTTCGGCGGTGATGTGGTAATCGCGGGCGAACGAGTCGGCCTGGAGGTTCTCGGAGCGGTCTTCAATCCATTTGACCGGCTTGCCGGTGAGCACCGAGGCGGCCACCGCCAGCACGTAGCCGGGGTACACCGGCACTTTGCCGCCGAAACCGCCGCCGATGTCCGGCGAGATCACGCGGATGTTGTGTTCGGCCAGGCCCAGATGCCCGGCGACGAGCGCGACGACCGTGCGGATGGCGTGTGGGGCCTGCGTGGTCATCCACAGCGTCAATTTCTCTTCAATGGGATCCCAACTCGCCACGCAGCCGCAGGTCTCAATGGAGGCGACGTGAATGCGCGGGATGTAGATGTCCTGTTTAATCACCACGTCGGCCTCCTGGAAGGCGCGCTCGGTAGCCGCTTTGTCGCCGACCTCCCAGTGCCAGATGTGGTTGCTTTCCTTGTCCTCGCGCACCTTCGGCGCGCCCGGCTCCAGCGCCTTGAACGGGTCCACCACCACCGGCAACGGCTCGTACTCCACCTCCACCGCCGCAACACCGTCCGCCGCCGCATAGCGGCTGGTGGCGATGACGGCGGCCACCTCCTGCGCCTGGTATTTGACGGTATCAATCGGCAGGACCATCTGCCGGTCGCTCATCAGCGTGGGCATCCAGGCCAGCCCATATTTGTCCAGGTCCTTGCCGGTGATTACGGCAAGGACACCGGGGATTTTCAATGCCTTCTCGGTGTTGATGCTCAGGATTTTGGCGTGCGCGTAGGGGCTGCGCACGATGTCCAGGTAGAGCATCCCCGGCAGCTTGATGTCATCCACATAGGTGCCCTTCCCCTGTAAAAAGCGCGGGTCCTCTTTGCGTTTGATCGCGTGCCCCAGACCGTGAACTTCAGGTGACATGGTATACACTCCTCCTCTTCTCGCGCGCACGTAGGGCGTGAAACGCCATTGTCACGTTGGGCATTTCACGCCCTCATCTTCTCCGCCGCGTACTGGATCGCCTTCACAATATTGACGTAGCCGGTGCAGCGGCACAGATTGCCGGAGATGGCCCAGCGGATGTCGTCCTCGGTGGGGTTGGGGTTCTTCTGAAGGAAGGCATAAGCCGTCATCATCATCCCCGGCGTGCAGAAGCCGCACTGCAGGCCATGCTTCTCCCAGAAGCCCTCCTGGATGGGGTGCAGCTTGCCGTTCTGCGCCAGGCCCTCCACCGTCATGAGCGTACCGCCGTCTGCTTGAACCGCGAACACGGTGCAGCTTTTCACCGGCCTGCCGTTTAAGACCACCGTGCACGCGCCGCACGATGTGGTATCACAGCCGATGTGCGTCCCGGTGAGGTTCAGGTCCTCGCGGATGAAATGGACAAGGAGCAGCCGCGCTTCCACGTCAGCTTCTCTAGGCACACCATTGACGGTCAACCGGATATGATGCATGCTCATGGTACCCCTCCTCCCTGTGCTCGTGCGATGGCCTGGCGCAGCGCCCGGATGGTAAGTGTCTTGACCAGGCTGCGCTTGTACTCTTCTGAGCCGCGCTGGTCGCTGATCGGTTGAGCGGCCTCTGCCGCCAGTTCTGCCGCCCGACGGAGAGTAGCTTCGTCCGGCGGCTGGCCCTTGAGCGCGGCCTCGGCAGCGGTGGCCTTGATCGGGGTCAGCCCCACGTTGGTCAGGCCGATACCGGCGGATTCAATGCTTCCGCTGGCATCCAGCGTGATCTGCGCGGCAACGGCGGCGGTGGCGAAGTCCCCCACTTTGCGCTCCACCTTCATATAGGCCCCGCCGCTGCCGGGCCGGGGGGCGGGGATGCGGATTTCGGTGAGGATCTCCTCATGGGTGAGCGCGGTCTGGAAAGCATCCAGGAAGAAGTCTTCGGCGGGGATCACGCGTTCGCCCTGGGGGCCGGCGGCGACGATCTGCGCGCCATAGGCCAGCATCGTCGCGGGGTGGTCGTTGGCCGGGTCGGCATGGGCCAGGTTGCCGCCGACGGTGGCCATGTTGCGCACCAGCGGGTCGGCGATCACGCGGGTGGTGTCGGCCAGGAGCGGGTACTTCTGTTGGACCAGGGCCGACTCGTCCAGGTCAACCTCGCGGGTGAGCGCACCGATCTTCAGCCAGCCCCCCTCCTCGCGGATGTAACTCAATTCACTCAAGCGGTTAATATCTACAAGCAAAGCGGGCGACGCCAGCCTGAGTTTCATGAGGGGGATCAGGCTGTGGCCGCCCGCCAGCACCTTCGCCTCCGGATTTTGCGCTAGGAGCGCGATGGCCTCAGCAAGTGTCTTCGGGACTGCGTAGTCAAAGGCAGGTGGAATCATATTGGGAGCCTCCTCGTGCGACAGACACAGATACGATCAGCGACGCTGGTTAGATAGGACAATCGTGCATACCTGTTCCTCTCCCTCCTTTCAAGGTGTGTTGTGGGCTATATCATGCCCTGTAATCTGTTGTCCGGCATCGGTTCCTGGTGGGGGTAAAAGGGCAGATGCCTTGGCGCAGGGCGGATGCGGCATAAGCTCCAGCGCTCGGTCAACGATGCGCCCCAGGCAGATGGACTGCATCCGAAGCGATCAACGGCCATTTCAGCGATCTATCAGGTGCATCTGGCACAATCCACGCGACTCCAGCATTGGCTCCGCCCATTAGACCGGAAGCGGCCAGACCCTGGGGCATCTGGATCAGGGCTGTCCCAATGCGCAAACAGGGACACGTGCCTGACCAAGATCGGACAATGTGGAGCTTATTTATCCCTATACAGAGATTATATATTTTTACTTTTGCCTTTGTCAACTGGCTCAATGGCGGATTCATGCTTGACTTTTATGGACACTCGTAATAGAATCAAATACATTCCTAATCTATATAGTCTCAGGTCCAGGGAGCTTGAGACTGTTCTTTAATATGGAGCCGGGGATGATAGCTGTGATCCGGCGCACAAGGAGAAGGGGGGTGATCAGGCCTGAAGCTCGGGGGAAGCGAGCCTGTGGATGGTCCAGCCCGCTGTGGGGATAGGCGCCCCGCTGATGCAAGGGGTGATGCTGAGCGTATCACCCGCCATCGCTAGACGAACTCTACAGAAAACAAAGAAGGAGGAGAATTCGCCATGAAAGCGATCAAACTGCTGAGTGTGCTCGTCATCGTCGGGCTGCTGGCGGCTGCCTGCGGCCCCCAGCCGGCTGCTGCCCCTACCGCTGCGCCGGCGACGCAAGCGCCACAGCCGACTCAGCCCCCTGCCCCCGCCGCGTTTGAGTGCAAGGACTCGATCGGCTGCGTGGACATCGGCCCGGGTGAGCCTATCCATATCGCCTATGCGTTGGTTGTGTCGGGTCCGAACGAATCGCTGGGCATTGACTCACGTACCGGCATAGAAATCGCCATTGACGATGTGGGCGGCAAGATCCTGGACCACCCCATCAAGTTTGATGGTGAGGACTCCGGCTGTAGCTCCGAAGGCGGCCAGGCGGCTGGTACAAAGCTCGCGGCCGATCCCACGATTGTGGCTGTGATCGGCACGAACTGTTCCAGCGCAGCCCGCGTGGCGGTGCCCCTGCTCTCCAAGGCGGGGTTTGCGATTGTCTCCCCCTCCAACACGGCGCCCGACCTGACTGAGAAGGGCAACCCCAACAACCACCCCGGCTATCTGCGCACGGCGCATAACGACCTGGTTCAGGGCGCGGCAGCGGCCCGGTTCGCCTGGGAGTACCTCAAGGTCAAGAAGGCCGCCACCATCCACGATGGTAGCCTCTACGCCGACAGGTTGCAGCAGGTCTTCGCCGAGAACTTTAGGCAGTTGGGCGGCGAGATCACCGTGCAGGAGGCGATTGATCCCAACCAGACGGACATGTCCGGCGTGCTCACGCGCATCGCCGCTGGCCAGCCGGAGCTGATCTACTTCCCCATCTTCCTGCCCGCAGGCGGTTTCATCATCCGCCAGGCGAAGGCCACCGCCGGGCTGGAGAAGACCATCCTGATGGGTGCGGATGGCCTGTTCTCGCCGGATGTGGTCACGGCGGCCGGGGACGATGTGGAGGGCTTCTATGTCTCCAGCCCAGAGGTCACAGGCCCGGCCTATGACGAGTTCCTGAAGAAGTACGAGGCCAAGTATGGCAAGAAGCCGCCCAGCATCTTCCACGCGCATGCCTATGACGCCTTCATGATGATCAAGGCGGCCATTGAGAAGGTGGCGGTGAAGGACCCGGATGGCACGCTGCATATCCCGCGCCAGGCGCTGCGCGATGCGCTCTATGCCACCAAGGACTTCAAGGGGCTGACGGGCAACCTGACCTGCACCGAGACGGGTGACTGCGCGGACCCGCATATCGCAGTGTATCAGTATCACAAGGGTGAGTACCCACCGGAGAAGATCTGGCCCTAAGCCCTCCCCACCTCTCCTCCTTCCCCTCCCCTGATAGGGGAGCGAGAGGAGGAGTGGAAGGAGGACACAGGCGGGGCGGGGGCAACCTCGCCCCGCCTGCGGAATCACGGTAGGCCCGTAAAGGCACGGCGCGCCGTGTCCTGCGAGGGAGGAAAGATATGTTACAAGCATGGCGTCTGCGTCTTACACTTACCGATGTGCTGGTATGGGCCATCGGCCTGTCTATCGGCGCGGTTGTCGTGGTCGGCTCGGCCGCGACGCTCAGTCTGGGCAAGTACACCTGGCTGAACTGGCTGGACCTGGCGATTAAGGGGCTGGCCTTGGGCGGGGTGTACGCCCTGATCGCCCTGGGCTACACCCTGGTCTACGGCATCCTGCGCATGATCAACTTCGCCCACAGCGAGGTGTTCATGAGCGGGCCATTTACCGCGGTCTTCCTGGCCAATGCCCTGGCCCGCTCTGGCTTCCTGAATCAGCAGCCCGTTCTGAGCCTGCTCATGATCGCGGCCCTGTCTATGGCAGTCTCCACCACCGTCGCCGTCTTGTTGGAGCGCATTGCCTACCGTCCCCTGCGCACTGCTCCTCGCCTGGTGCCCCTGATCACGGCCATCGGTGCGTCCTTCTTTCTGCAATACACCTTCCGTGGCCTGTATGGTTCGGGGGTCCAAGCTTACCCCTCCATCCCGCTCCTGGAAGGGGGCTGGACGCTGGGCGAGGTGCGTATTTCCAAGACCCATGTCGTTGTCATTATCAGCGCGATTCTCTTGATGCTGGCACTCTATACCGTTGTGCAGCGGACCAAGATCGGCAAGGCCATGCGGGCGGTGTCGGAGGACAAAGAAGCCGCCGCGCTCATGGGGATTGATGTGGACCGGGTGATCGTGTTCACCTTTGCCCTGGGGGGCGCTTCCGCCGGGCTGGCGGGCGTCTTGTATGCGCTGCTCTTCCCGGTGGTGAATTTCTTTATGGGCTTCATCCCCGGTCTGAAAGCCTTCACCGCGGCAGTCCTGGGAGGGATCGGCAACGTGCCCGGCGCCATGCTGGGGGCGATGGTCCTGGGCCTGGTGGAATCCATCGGCCCGAACCTGTTCCTGGATGGACTGGGCATCCCCAACCCGAACCAACTCAAAGATATGATCGCTTTTATCGTTCTGGTGTTCATCTTAATCTTCCGTCCCACTGGGATCCTAGGTGAGCGCCTGGCGGCAGCCAAGGCGTGAGGTGAGCGTGAGCCATGGCAGAGAAGTCCCTCAGTCATTGGAAACAAACTCTGACGACAGGTCTGATCGGGGGCATCGCCACGGTGTTGTTGTCGCTGGTGGGCATGGTGGTGGCCTTCAACCAGCGCGACATCATTTATAAAGCCATTACGATGGGGCAGGTCTTGTTCCTGGCGCCGCTGGTATTGGTGGGCTTCATCGCAGCCCGCCGCCTGGCGGATCGTTACACCCAGGCGTCAGGGACGATCCTGCTGGCAGGAGGTGCGGCGGGTCTGGTCGGTGGGGGGGTGATCGCTGCGCTGATCGTCATCGGGCAGAGCATCAATCTGCGTGCTATCCTCATCAATGCCTCGCCGGCTCTGTATCAGGTGCTCATGTTCGGGCAGGATTATCCGCTGGGGGCCGGACTGCCTGTGCTGGCTGGGCTGGTGGCCGGCGGCTTGGGTGCCGGGGCCTTTCTCCTGCCGCCCCGCCTGCGCCCGGCGGTCATCCAGGCGGTGATCTGGGTTGTCCTGGTCGGCTTGCTGCGTGACCTGCTCACGACTGTGATCGGCCTGTGGGGGCCGGTCACGCCGCTGGTGCAATGGCTGTTCGCCCAGAGCGGGCTGTCGCCGGTGGGGGCTGTGGCGCTATTTGCTGTCACGAGCGGCCTGTCCCTATGGCGCTCTGCCCGATCCTCACAAGCCCGTGTCGTGCGCTCGTCCACACAGCAACGCCTGATCCGCTGGGGAACGCTGGCGGTGATCGGGGTGATTTTGCTGGCACTGCCCTGGGTGCTGGGCATCTTCTTCAGTGAAGTCCTGGACAACGTCGGGTTGTATATCTTAATGGGACTGGGGCTGAACATCGTCGTGGGTTTCGCGGGCCTGCTGGACCTGGGCTATGTGGCCTTCTATGCTATCGGCGCGTACTCTATGGGCGTGTTGACTTCGCCTGAACTGGGCTTCTTCAATCTAACCTATTGGCAGGCCCTGCCGATTGCTCTGGCGATTGCCGTCCTGGCGGGTGTGTTGCTGGGCCTACCCGTGCTCAAGATGCGCGGCGACTACCTGGCCATCGTCACTCTGGGCTTTGGCGAGATCATCCGCATCCTGGTCCTGTCGGACTGGCTGCGCCCTTACCTGGGTGGTTCGCATGGGATCCAGTTGATCGCCCGTCCCAGTATTGGCCCGCTAGAGTTGGTCACCCAGCAGCAGCTTTACTACCTGATTTTGGCCGGGTGTATCCTGGCAGGGATCATTTCCTGGCGGCTGAAGGATTCCCGCCTGGGCCGGGCCTGGATGGCCATCCGCGAGGATGAAGACGTGGCGCAGGCGCTGGGGGTCAACCCGGTGACGACCAAGCTGTTGGCCTTCGCTATGGGCGCGCTGTTCTCCGGTCTGAGCGGCACGGTCTTCGCGGCCAAGCTCGGCTCCACCATTCCCGGCGACTTCAACTTCCTGGTCTCCATTAACGTCCTCTCCCTTATTATCATTGGCGGTATGGGCAGCATCCCTGGTGTGGTGGTGGGGGCGCTGGCGCTGGTGGGCCTGCCCGGGCTGTTGCGCGAGTTCGCCGAGTTCCGCCTGCTGGTCTATGGCGCGGTCCTGGTGGTGATGATGCTGATGCGGCCTGAGGGCCTGTGGCCGGAGGCCCGCCGCCAGCTTGAGTTGCATGAGGAAGCCGAGGAAGTCCCCAGCGTAGAAGAGGCGCTCCCCGTGCCCCCGGCACCCACCCCGGCGCTCTCCTCCACGATGGGGGACAGCGGGGAGAGTTAGCTGACAGGAGAGAACGCGATGGCCAAGACGGTGCTTTCTGCCCACAAAGTGACCAAACGCTTCGGCGGCCTGGAAGCGCTCCGTGATATTGACCTGGAGATCCCCGAAGGGGCTATCTGGAGCATCATCGGCCCGAACGGCGCCGGCAAAACCACCTTCTTCAACTGCGTCACCGGCTTCTACAAGCCCGAAGCCGGGCATATCTACCTGGATGGGCTGGAGATCACGGGCCTGCCCCCCGACCGCATCAGCCACCTGGGCATCGCCCGTACCTACCAGAACATCCGCCTGTTTAAGAACATGACCGCGATTGAGAACATCCAGGTGGGGATGCACACCCATCTGAAAGCCGGGCTGTTGGGGAGCATCGTGCGCGACCCGGCCACGCTGCGCGAGGAGCGGGCTTCACTGGAGGAGGCCCGTCGCCTGCTGCGGCTGGTGGGGTTGACCGGCAAAGGGGATATGCTCGCCAAGAACCTGCCTTACGGCGATCAGCGCAAGCTGGAAATCGCCCGCGCCCTCGCCAGCCGCCCCAAGCTGCTCTTGCTGGACGAGCCGACGGCGGGCATGAACCCCCACGAGACGCAGGAGATGATGGCCTTCATCCGCCGCCTGCGTGACGAACTGGGCATCACCATCCTGCTGATTGAGCACCAGATGCGCGTGGTCATGGGTATCTCGGAGAGGATTAGCGTCCTGGACTACGGGGTGAAGATCGCGGAGGGCACGCCAGCAGAGATCCAGAACAACCCCAGAGTAATTGAAGCCTATCTTGGGCGCGGCATAGCCTCTTCTATGACCAGCCGGCCAGCGCAGTCAGCCGCCTGACCCCACCAGCGCGGGAGGATAGGGCAGCACCAGGCACTCTATGGATTTCTGATAAGGTAACCTGTCTATGGCTATTTTGGAAGTTGATCACGTTCACACCTATTATGGTAACATCCATGCCCTGAAGGGGATTTCGTTCACCGTGGCGCAGGGGGAGATCGTCACCCTGATCGGGGCGAACGGCGCGGGGAAGACCACCACGCTGCGGACGATCAGCGGCGTGTTGCGCCCACGCCAGGGATACGTGCGCCTGGCGGGGGAGGAACTGAGTGTTTATCCGCCGCATGAGATTGTGGCCAAAGGTGTGGTGCAGGTGCCGGAAGGGCGCCGTATCTTCGGGCGCCTGACGGTGACCGAGAACCTGGAGATGGGCGCCTTCACCGTCAAGGACCGGGCCGAAATCGCCCGGCGTATGGACTTCGTCTTCACCATCTTCCCGCGCTTGAAGGAGCGCAGACACCAACTGGGCGGGACCCTCTCCGGCGGCGAGCAGCAGATGCTGGCGATCGGCCGGGCGCTGATGACGCAGCCGCGCATCCTGCTCATGGATGAGCCTTCCATGGGCCTGGCGCCGGTGCTGGTGGAGAGCATTTATGAGGTCATCCGCCAACTGAACCAGCAGGGGACGACTATCCTGCTGGTGGAGCAAAACGCGGCTATGGCGCTGTCGGTAGCCCGACGCGGCTATGTCCTGGAGACCGGGCGCATCGTCCTGGAGGGCAGCGCCCAGGAACTGGCCGCTAACCCCCAGGTCCAGGCTGCTTACCTCGGTGTTTAGGGACAGCGGACGACCGGGCATCACTCTCTGCCCATTATCGGTCGTCCGCTGTTTCCCCCACACTCCAGACACTTCTATGAACAGGCGCATAGATGGCTGACACCAGGCGCATCGCCCGGAACATCACACAGACCTTATTCATGGCGCAGGCGCTGGCTTCGGCGGGCTTCATTGTAACCGCGACGGTGAATGCCATTGTGGGCGCACAACTGAGCGGACAGCCGGCCTGGGCAGGTGTGCCGGGCGGGGTCTACCTGTTAGGAGGCGCCCTGGCCGCGTTGGGCTGGGGATACGGCCTGGAGCGGCTGGGGCGGCGCAACGGGCTGGCGCTGGGCCTGGCGTTGGGCGTGATCGGCTCGGCCCTGGCCGGCGGCGCCTTGATCGGGCACTCGTTCCTGGTCTTCCTGGCCGGGCTATCGCTGATGGGCGCAGCGAATGCCGCCATGCAGCTTGGCCGGTTTGCCGCCGCGGAGGTGCATCTACCTGCGGAGCGCGGTCGCGCCATCTCCACGGTCGTGCTCGCCGGGACCATTGGCGCGATCTTCGGGCCGCTCCTGGTGGGGCCGGTGGGCCAGGGTGCGCAACGGTTGGGGTTAGATGAGTTGGTCGGGCCTTATGGCGCCAGCCTGGCGCTCTTCGTCTTTGCCGCTGCTGTGATCCTGGCGCGCCTGCGTCCCGATCCGCGCGACGTGGGGCGGGAGTTAGCCCGGCTGCACCCCGAAGCCACTCGCTATCATGGCCCGACCCGATCCATTCCGGCGATCCTGCGTGAACCGGCGGTGTTGGTGGCCATGGCCGCGATGGTCTTCGGCCAGCTCACTATGGTCATGCTCATGGTGATCACCTCGCTGCACATGAAGGGCCATAATCACCCGCTCACCGCGATCTCCCTGACCATTTCCTCGCACACTGTCGGTATGTTCGCTTTCTCCATCCTCTCCGGGCGGCTGGCCGATCGTTGGGGACGCGGCCCGGTGATCCTGATCGGGGCGGGCACGCTGGCTCTGGCCTGCCTGCTGGCGCCTTTATCGCCGGAGGTGTTGCCTATTGCGGTGGCGCTTTTCCTGCTCGGCCTGGGGTGGAACTTCTGCTATGTCGGCGGCTCATCGCTCCTGGCCGATCAGCTTTCGCCCGCGGAGCGGGCCAGGACGCAGGGGTTCAATGACCTGCTGATCGCCCTGGTCTCGGCGCTGGGCAGCCTGGGGAGCGGTGTGGTCTTTGCCACGCTGGGGTATAGCGCGATGGGGCTGGTGGGCGCGGTGGTGGCACTCGTTCCGTTGGCACTGGCGCTGTGGTGGCAGATCGGCCATCGCGCAGCGGTCGTGGCACAAAGATCGGAGTAGCCCCTACGAGGAGGCCCATGTTTGAGCATCGTCGTGAGCCTTTGCTCCCCAGAAGGGCCTTTGTGCTGCGCGTCGTCCGGTTTGGGAGCGCCGCGCTGGCCCTGATCCTGGGCGCGTTGGGGATCGGCATCCTGGGCTATCATCTGTTGGAGGGGCTGGGGTGGGTGGATGCGCTGTTGAACGCTGCCATGATCCTGGGCGGGATGGGGCCGGTGAATGAATTGCACACGGCGGCGGGCAAGGTGTTCGCCGCGTGCTACGCGCTCTTCTCCGGCGTGGTCTTCCTGGTCGCCGTCGGCGTGTTCCTCGCGCCCATTGTTCATCGCTTCTTTCATCGTTTCCACCTTGACCTGGATGCGGATGGCCCGACGAATGGGTCGTAACAATGCGTCAGATGGGCTGATGCGGTGTCCCTGGCTGACCAGGGCGCTATTTTGTTCCACCTATTGCTTTTCCAGACAAAATAGAGTAAAATGGTCTTGAATCAACGAGCCTGGCTCGTTGAGGGGATGGAGGGCAGCTTATGCTGACCCCAACTGCCTCTCCCATCTGCATCTTTTTGCTGGGCCGCTTTGAAGTCGCCTGGGGAGAGCGTACCCTGTGCACCACCGATTGGCCTCGTCGCAAAGCTGCAGCCCTGTTGCAACGCCTGGCGCTGGAACGCCGTTTGATCAAAGACCAGGCGATAGATTTCCTCTGGCCGGATGCTGACCCGATCTCTGGGGCGAACAACCTTTACCGCACCCTCCACGCGCTGCGCCGGACACTTGATGCGGGCCTTGGTCCCGGCGCGGCAGATGCAACCTTCTCTTTTGAAGACGGTGTGCTCACGCTTGAGGCCTCCGTTTGGGTGGACGCCCACGAGTTTGAGCGGCTATGCACGGCGTCGCTGACCGCGCCTGTTGAGCAGCGCGTGGCCCATCTCAGGCAGGCGCTTGACCTGTACCAGGGCGACCTGCTGCCTGACGACCTGTACGCCGAGTGGACGCTTGTTCCACGCGACGCGCTCCGCCGACATTACCGTGAGGCCAGCCTGGCGCTCGCGACCCACGCCCGCGACGCCCGCGATTACAACACGGCCATTTCGCTTCTGACTCCACTGCTCGCCCACGACGCGGCGGATGAGCCTGTCCATCGCGAACTGATGCGCACCTATGCGCTGGCCGGTCGCCGCCACGAGGCGCTGCGCCAATATCAGATGTGCGTAGAGGCGCTCGCCGCCGAATTGGATGTCCCGCCTGAACCGGAGACGGCGGCATTGTATGCACAGATTCTGAGCGGCGCGCTCAGCCCGCTGCCGGCACCTGCCGCGCCGGACGCAACCGGGCCGAAGGCCAGTGCTGGGTGGCTGCCCGCAGGGATCGCACTGGAAATCAAAGCGGAGGCGCCCCTGGTCGGTCGCCAGGTGGAACTCAACAGGCTACGGACCTGGTTGGAGGCTGTACAACAGGGGCATGGACGGACGATCCTCATCGCGGGAGAATCTGGTGTGGGCAAGACGCGCCTGGCGTTTGAAGCGCTCAGCGCCGCAGCCGCCACCGGGATGGTGACGCTCCTGGGTGCAGCGTATGAGCAGGAGGGACGGTCGCCCTACCAGCCCTTTATTGAAGCCTTTGATCGCTATCTGGCCGAACACCGGCAGACATCGGCTGAGAACCCCATCACGCACTTTAAGCAACTAGGCTCTGCTGACCTGGAGCAGGGGCATTGGGCGCTGTTTCATGCTGTGGCTGCGTTCCTCACCGGCCTCAGCCGACAGGCGGCGGTGCTGCTGCTGATAGATGACCTCCACGCAGCCGACGAGGCCAGCTTGCGGCTGTTCCACTACCTGGCGCGGCAGACGCGGGCCGCGCCCGTGATGCTACTGGCGACGTATCGGTCCGATGCAGCCACCGAAGTGGCCACGCCTTTCGGTGCGCTGCTCAATGCGCTCTACCGTGAGCGCCTGAGCGAGACATTGACCCTGACACCGCTGCTGGAAGAGGGCGTCGCCCGCATCCTGGCGCAGATACTGGGCGGTGAAGCGCTGCCGGAACTGGTGCGGGCCGTTTTTGACATCACCGAGGGCAATCCCTTCTTCGTTGAAGAGATCACCCATGCGCTGCTGAAGTCCGGTCAGATTGAAGCGCATGAGGGCAGGTGGCACCTGAGGCCGGATGCAGATGTGCACGTGCCGGCGGGCTTGAGCGGCCTGTTGCGCGAGCGGGTGACACGCCTGGGGCCGCAGGTTGAGGCCGCTCTCGCTGCCGCTGCCGTGATCGGGCGCGAGTTCAGCTTTGACGTGCTGCGGGGTATGGCCGCGCTGTCGGATGGTGAATGGCTGGATGCGCTGGACGCGGCGCTTGCGGCTCACCTGCTGGAGGAGGTGGGGAACACCTACCGCTTCCGCCATTCGCTGATCCGGCGGGCGCTGTATGATGCGCTCAGCCGGGTGAGACGAGCGCGGCTGCATACGCGCACCGCCGAGGCCATTGAAGCCGCCTATGCGCTGCGGCCCGGCGGGCTTGCACCGCACGTGGAGGCGCTGGCCTTCCACTACGATCGGAGTGACCGCCGTGATCGCGCACTTGACTATCTGATCCAGGCCGGGCAGAAAGCTGCCGACATCTACGCCTTTGAGGTGGCGGTGACTTACTTTGAGCGGGCGCTGGAGTTGATGAATGCGCTCGGCCTGACCGACCCGGCCCGCCGCTGGCTGATCCTTGAAGCGTTGGGCGGCTGGCACAGCATCCTGGCCGACACGCCGCGCGCCGTCGCGGCCTTTGAGCAGGCGCTGGCGCTGCCGCCGGGCGATGACTGGCAGCCAATGCGCCGCGAGCGGGTGCGCCTGCACAGCAGCGCGGCCATTGCGCTTATCACCGCCGGGGATATGGCAACAGCGGAGGCGCATCTGCGTGCGGCCCTGGCCGATGTGGACGAGCGCGAGGACGCTGCCGAGTATACCGACCTGCTCTACAATCTGGCCCAATTGCACTGGCACAAGAACGAGTATCAAGAGGCGTTTGACGTGGCGCAACGCAGCCTGGCCGTCGCCGAGCGGCTCAACCAGCCGGTCGCCATCGCCCGCGCCTTTGAAATGCTGGCCCTGGCCTGCCACTCGCTGGGCGAATGGCAGACTGGCATCCAGTATGAGCAGCAGCGGGCCACATTGGCCGGAGTCGGCCTGGATGTGACCGACGCCTTTGACGTCCACCTTTGACTGTGGGAGTATCACCTGTATGGTGATAAGAGCTATGAGGAAATGAAGCGGGCGGTGACCACGACCTACGAGCAGGCGCAACGGATGAAGGCCCCACGTGCGGTGGCGCTGTGTCAGTGCTTCAACGGCGCGCTGGAATTCCAGGCCGGGCATTGGGCTGAAGCGGAGTCGGCGCTGCGGGAATCCGTTAAGGTGTACCGCGAGTTGGGCGCGGCCTCCGGCGAGGCGCTGGCCTGGCAGCGGCTGGGTACCCTCCAGACAGCGCAGGGCCGGTTGGAGGAGGCAATGGCTTCCTTCCAAGAGGGCATTGTGGCTGCCGAACGCGCCACAATGCGGGCGCACTGCCTGACGCGGCTATACGCCTCCATGACACGCAACCGGCTGATGGCAGGCGATGTGGAAGCTGCCGACCGCGCGCTGGCGCTGGGCCTGGCGATGGGCGAACGGCACGGCAACTGCTCCACCTGCTATGCGCTCTTGTTACCGGCGGCGGTAAGCGTGCGCGTGACCCAACGCGATTTTGAGGCTGCTGAAGCCTTTTGCCGCCAATTGGACGCGGCGACGAACAGATATGCCAGCCGCACCTGGGTGGCGATGGCCCGCCAGTCGCGTGGCGAGTTGGCCGCAGCGCAGGGCGACTACGATGGCGCGCTCAGGTACTATGCGGAGGCCCAAGAGGGGTTCATTGCTTCCGGCAATGGGTACGAGGCCGCCCGCTGCCTGGATGCTATCGCCGTGATCCGCATGAGCATGGTGAGTGGGGGCTATACGCCGCTTTCGCCCTAAAACCTCTGAAAAGTAAGGCTGGGGTCAGGCCGTTGGGAGGTGCAGGTGCTATGCTCTCGGCAAATGGGGGCGAGGGAAACGCCGATGAATGCCGACTGCACTGCTGCGCTGCGCTCGGCGCGGCTGAAGCGCCAGCCGTTAGGCAGTCAAAATACGTATTTCCCTATTAAGGAGGGTCATATGACACCAGCCGATGTTCAAACTATGATCAACCATGCCTATGAGCAGGTGGATGCAATTGACTGGTCGCATTGGGTTCCTGACCAAAGCGATCAGTTGCTTACACAGCGAGTAACAGAGGACAAGCCACCTCTCACGCTGTCGATGGTGGCGGACTATGTTAACTTCTACGCCTGGGTGTGGCAGAGGAAGCCGCCCGGCGAAGAGGTTGAGTGGGTCACAAATCGCCTGATTGATTTATGGACCCGTTCGTGGATCTATATGGACTACTCAGGCATGCGTGACGTGTTGGCAAAGATCGTGCTCTTCGCGGCTATTTGGGAACACCCTCAACGAGAGGCGATCCGAGCTATTCTGCGGAAGGCGTTGCTGGTGGGTTCGTACAGCGAACTTGGGCAACGACCGGAGGTGCCACCAGGTGAAGCGGACTCTGAAGTAAGTGATACTCAGGTGGACAAGATCATGCGCGACTCGCAGATGCAAGCCAAGCTCTTTGGAGACTTTCTTAGACAAATGGCCGGACTTCCGGGTAAGCCCCCCGGTTTTTTCTAGTCCCACGCGTCGGGCGACGCGGAGCAGGCGCATCCGCGCGCAGACCAAGGCGCGCCAGGTGCTTGAGCGATTAGGGGCGGCGTTCGTCGCCTTAGATATGTCCGCCGCCCATTGTCCATCGCCCGTTCTCTGACCGATATAGACCTGCGAGGTCTTGAAGACCTCGCAGGCCTGGGACCAAAGCCGCCGATTGCTCACCGGCGGCGAGGGTGATCTTCCTCTGACCTCCCCCTGACCAGTCGGTAAGGCTCAGGTAAGAAATTCGTGTCTTTTTCAGCCCAAAATCTTTGAAAAAGTAAAGCCAGAGTAAGAACTCTGGGAGGTGCAGGTGCTATGCTCTCGGCAAATGGAAGGAGGTGAGCGGATATTGCAGCGACTCCCAAAATAAACGCCAGCAGAAGTATATCTCAGACCATCTTAAGCCAAAGGAAGGAGACTATCCAATGACCACGCAAACTCAAACCATGCTGAATGGCGTCAACGTGGACCAGTTGATCGGCACGATTGAGGCGATCAAGGCCAATCCAGGTCTGGCCCGTTTCCAGTTCCGGGCGACGAACACCTGGGTCAACGGGGGGCACTCGCGGACGACGATCCAAAGCTTCTACGGTGCCGGACAGGAGGATACCTCGCGTGCGAAGCCGTTTGTACTGGAAGGCGATGAGCCGCCGGTGCTTTTAGGGGGTAACGCTGGCCCGAACGCGGTTGAGGCGGCTCTTCATGCGCTGGCCTCGTGCCTGGCAGTGGGCTTTATCTACAACGCCGCTGCCCAGGGCATCAAGGTGGACGAACTGACCTTCAGCCTGGAGGGCGATCTGGACCTGCACGGCTTCCTCGGCCTGTCGGATCAGGTGCGCCCTGGCTACGACAGCATTCGGCTGACGTACCGGGTGAAGAGCGATGCGCCTCGCGAAAAGATTGAGGCGCTATGCGACTACGTTCAGCGCACTTCGCCCGTGTTGGACATTATCCGCAACCCGGTGCCGGTCACGGTCACGTTGGCAGACTGACGAGCCTGAAATGTGAAACGTGAAACGTCAAACGTGATTTACGTTTGACGTTTCACGTTTGGCATAGACATCATATAGGAGCATGATCTCATGAGCGACAGCACAACTGAAGGACTCAACCTTAACACCGAGGAACTCCGCGCCTCTATCCGCCAGGAGTACGCGGCGGTGGCGAATGAGCCGGAGCGCGGCTTTCACTTCCATACCGGTCGGAAACTGGCGCAAATCCTGGGCTACCCGGACGAGTGGATAGATGGGCTGCCTGCGGGCGCAGTGGAGTCTATGGCCGGGACAGGCAACCCGTTCAGTCTGGGCGCACTCAGGCCGGGTGAGACCGTCGTGGACGCCGGGTCGGGCGCGGGGGCAGACAGCCTGATCGCCGCGCGCCTGGTTGGGCCAACAGGGCGGGTGATCGGCGTGGATATGACGCCGGAGATGATCGCCAAGGCCCGGCGTAATGCCGAAGAGGCCGGGCTGACCAATGCCGAATTTCGCCAGGGCTACCTGGAGAACCTGCCTGTACCGGATGAATGGGCCGACGTGGTCATCTCCAACGGCGTGCTCAACCTGGTGCCGGACAAGGACGCGGCTCTGCGCGAGATGTATCGCGTGCTCAAGCCCGGCGGTCGCCTGCAGGTCGCCGACATCGCGCTACAAAAGCCGGTGCCGGACGATGCCAGGGGCGATGTCAGCCTGTGGACGGGGTGTATCGCCGGCGGGCTGCTCAAGGCCGCGTTGGAGCAGAAAGTCAAGGATGCCGGCTTCAAGGATGTGGAAGTGCTGTGGGGGGAAAATGTGTTCAGCGGCGCGGCGCAGCACTCTGATGCCGCCGAGTTCGGCACGCTAGGGGGCCTGATCCGGGCGCGTAAGGCGCATCGTGCTCGCTCTGGTGCGCAGCAAAGCGCGCAGTGACTCGGTTGGGCTTTCTCTCAGGGTGGACTCATCTGGCGGTAATCGCCGATCCATAAGAGATACGGCAGTTCGTGATGAAGCGCCTGGTACAGGCGACGGTCGCCGGTGATAAAAGGGGTGTCCATCGCCTCTGCCAGAGCTAGATAGGCCGCGTCGTAAGCTGAACGCTGATAGCGGTGGGCCAGAGCCAGCGAGCGGTTGAGGGGAACGGGATACAGGTCTATCTGAAGCGCGTCAAACGTGTCCAGGATGTCCTGCGCGGTAGCCAGGGGAATGCGTCCGCGGCTGACAGCCTTAAGCACGGCGTTGGTGATCTCGTAGGGGAGCAGAGTGGGGGCGTGAAGCTCCACTGCCCCAAAGACATGGGACTGGATGAGTGCCTGAGCCGGGTCATGGCCTGCTTCGTCCGGGAAGAAGGCCATCAATACGACACTGGCATCCACAATCACGAACGCGCCTCCAACTCGCTGCGCGAGGCTTCATACAGTTTAGAGGCGGTTATCCCTGTATCGCGCAGTTGCGCAGCCAGGTGCAGCATGCGCTGGTAGGCCTGTAAGCGACGCAGGCGCTGATACTCCGCATAGGCCAGCAAAACAACATCGGGCCGGCCGCGACGGGTGAGGATCACGGGGCCTTTTTGCGTCTCACGCAGAATTCTGGAGAACTCCTTTTTGGCTACTGCGATGGGAAACTCCATAGGTCATTTCTCCTGTTCTATAAAGCTGACCTTATTATAGGTCTCTTGCACATATCCGTCAAGATGAGGGCGCAGGGGATGCAGCCTGGGCGATTCTCGTATATATTTACGAACGACGATCGCTTTGAACAGGAGGGAGCGCACGTATGGAGGCATTAGCACGCATGAAGTGTGTGGCCTGCCGCGCCGGTGAGCCGACGGTGACAGAGGCGGAGATCGCCGAATATCACCCCCAGGTGCCGGACTGGCAAATCGTGGAGCGCGAGGGGATCAAGCGCCTGGAGCGTGTCTTCAAGTTCCGCAATTTCGCCCAGGCGCTGGCCTTCACCAACCGCGTGGGCGCGTTGGCCGAGGAGGAGGGGCATCACCCGGCGATCCTGACCGAGTGGGGCAAGGTGACCGTGACCTGGTGGACGCACAAGATCAAGGGGCTGCATCGCAACGACTTCATCATGGCCGCCAAGACCGACGAGATCTATCGTGAGGCGTCCGGTGAGCCTGAATGACCTGTTGATAGATCGCTTCGTAGCCTGGGTCTGGGCTGCAGCGCGTGAAGAGTCCAGCCTACGCCTGGGGTGGCGCGGGCGCTCCCCTCAAGCCTGACAGACAGGCCCAGGTTTGGTCACCGATGAGGGCCATGATATAATCCGCCCCGGTCGGCCATCTGACTGACCGCATTCAAAGGCGGGCAAGAACCATGATCTGGCGCGGTGTAATCTATCATTATCGCGAGTTTCTGCCAGTCGCCGACCCGTCGTCGGCGGTGACCCTGGGCGAGGGGAACACGCCGCTGTTGGAATCGCCGACGCTCTCCCGCCTGACCGGGCTGCGCGTTTATCTGAAGTGCGAGGGAGCTAACCCCACCGGCTCGTTCAAAGATCGCGGCATGACGGTGGCGGTGACGCGGGCGGTGGAGGAGGGGGCGCGCACGGTGATCTGCGCCAGCACCGGCAACACCGCCGCCTCCGCAGCGGCCTACGCGGCCCGCGCCGGACTGCGCTGCTTCGTCGTTCTGCCGCACGGCGCCGTTGCCCTGGGCAAACTCGCCGGCGCCATTGCCTATGGCGCCCGCATTATCCCCATTCAAGGGGCGTTTGATGAAGCCCTGGCCCTGGTGCGGCAGATCGCCGACTTGCAGGGGGTTTACCTGGTCAACTCACTCAACCCTTATCGTCTGGAGGGGCAGAAGACCGCCGCGTTTGAAGTGTGTGATCAGTTGGGCCGTGCGCCCGATGCCCTGTTCATCCCGGTAGGCAACGCTGGCAACATCACCGCCTATTGGATGGGGTTCAGTGAATATCGTCGCGCCAACCGGGTGAGCACGCTGCCGCGCCTGATGGGGTTTCAGGCCGAGGGCGCGGCGCCTATCGTGCGTGGTCACCCTATCGCCAACCCCCAGACAATCGCCACGGCCATCCGCATTGGCCACCCGGCGCGCTGGAAAGAGGCCGAAGCTGCGGCCCACGACTCCGGCGGTCTGATCGCCGCCGTGAGCGATGACGAGATTCTGGCCGCGTATCAGATGTTGGCGGAACAGGAGGGCGTCTTCGTGGAACCGGCCTCGGCGGCTTCGGTGGCCGGGCTATTGAAACTGACGCGCCTGGGGCAGTTGGAGCGTGGTGCCCTGGCCGTGTGCGTGCTCACCGGGCACGGCCTCAAAGACCCGGAGACCGCGCTGAAACGTGTGCCGGACTTCACACCTATTCCGGCGCAATTAGAAGCGGTGTTATCTGTTCTTCAACAATAAGCTTCACCTTTCCAACCGGGCTCCCCAGTACCGGGCTTCAGCCCGGTTGGCACCTAACCCCCTGATCCCTTCTCTTGTAGGGAAGAGGGGATCACTCTCCTCCCTCTTAGGGGAGGGGCTGGGGGAGAGGTCATCCCCCCTCTCCCCCTTGCGGGGGAGGGTTGGGATGGGGGGAGATGTTTCTTCGCTCAACGTGACATGAAACAACCAATACCGGGCTTTAGCCCGGTTGTGGTGAACCCAGTACCGGGATTCATCCCGGTTCGGAGCATGCATCCATGAAGCCCGTTCGTGTCCTGGTCCCCGCCTCTTCCGCCAACCTAGGCCCAGGTTTTGACGCCTTTGGCCTGGCGCTGACCCTGTACAACGCTGTTGAGATGCAAGAGGACGATGAAACGCACGTGGTTATTTCGGGCGAGGGGGCGGCCACATTGGCGAAGGACGCTTCCAACCTGGTCGTGCGCGCTGCGCAACGCCTGTTTGACGCCGCTGGCGTCCGGCTGCGCGGCCTGCGCCTGGCGCTGCACAATGCCATTCCCCTGGGGCGCGGGCTGGGCAGTAGCGCGGCGGCCATCGTGGGCGGCCTGGTCGCAGCGAATGAACTCGCCCACCGTCCCCTGACGCGCTCCGATCTGCTGAAGCTGGCGGTGCAGATGGAGGGGCATCCCGACAATGTGGCGCCAGCGCTGCTGGGCGGGCTGGTGGTCGCCAGCGCCGGCGAGAGCGACCTGATTTACACGCAGGTCCCCCTCCCGCCAATGCGCGTGGTCGTCGCCATACCGGATTTCGCGCTGCCGACCCGCAAGGCGCGTGCGATATTGCCCGCCTCTGTGCCCAGGCACGATGCCGTGTTCAACCTGGCGCGTGCCGCGTTAGTCTTGCTGGCATTGCAGCGGGGGGATTACGATTTGCTGGCGCAAGCGATGGATGACCGCCTGCATCAGCCCTATCGCGCCCGATTGATTCCGGGGATGGAGATGGTCTTCGCTGCGGCACGGGCCGCGGGCGCGGCAGGGGTGGCTCTCAGCGGCGCCGGCCCCAGCCTCATCGCCTTTGCCGAACGAGACCATGAGTGCATCGGCGAGGCCATGCAGCGCGCCTGGGCGTTACAGGGTGTCCAGGCCAGGACGTTGGTTCTGGACGTGGATCGGGAGGGGGCGCGGGTAGAATCTATCTCTAAAATGTCATTACCCTGCTGGGCTTAGGGCAAGTTCTCAGCGCAGTAAAGGGCCTGCCCTGAATGTGGTGAAGTAAGTCCCTTATGTGCGAAGATGCCCTGCTTCGTCCAGCATGACGGGTTTAGCGGAATTCTGGGCTAAAGGTTGACTCTCAGCAGGCCCTGGGTATACTTATGCTTGATACAACTGGGGAAAGGGCGCGCTCCCCGAAGTTGCAAGCGGGTCCACAGGGAAGGATCAGAGAAGCGGATCGGGTATAAGAACTCGCCTGGGTTGTGGCAATGAGGAGCACCTTACAAGAAAACCTGGCCCTGGGAGCCGTCAGCACTCCCCCTCATCTGATAGCGTTTATGGTGGAGCTAGCGGCACCCTCAGGTGTCGCCCACGTTTTGGAGCCAGCCTGTGGGGATGCACCGTTCCTGGCTGCATTTGCTGCACGATATGGGAACCATCATGGGCTGGTCGGATTGGAGATTGACTGTGCTGCGGCTTTGCTTGCCCGCGAGCGCGTGCCCTCGGCCCGAATCCTGGAAGATGATTTTCTTCTCTGGGAGCCGGGTATGGCCTTCGATGTCATCCTGGGCAATCCGCCTTACGGTATCATTGGCGATAAGAGCCACTACCCGATTCATCTTCTGAAGGAACGCAAGCGAGCCTACAAGCGCCGCCTGAAAACCTGGCGTGGCAAGTTCAATATCTATGGCGCATTTATGGAACGGGCTGTGGACCTGCTAAAACCGGATGGAAAATTGGTCTTTGTGGTTCCGGCCAGTTGGTTGGTCTTGGATGACTTCGCCATCTTGCGAAGATATCTGGCTTTGAAGGGGAAGCTGCGTATCTACTATTTGGATAAAGCTTTTCCTGGCCGTAGCATTAGCATTGTGGTGTTCGTGCTGGAGAAGGGAAAACAGGGCCTTGAACTTTATGATGGCACCCGTTTGGTCCTCCAGAAGCCTTTTTACCAGGGGGAGATCATCCGTTTTGAGACCCCGGAAGCCCTGGCGTTTGAACAGAATGGCATTCCCTTGGGGGAGGTTTTCAACATCTATTTTGCGGCGAGAAGCCCCCAGATTCGGCGTCACCCCCAGGTGATCACCGAAGCCAGGGCAGGGCAGAATATCCCGGCTGGCTATGTCCCGGTGCTGACCGGGCGCAATCTCCATAGTGGATGGATTGACTACGAACACTGCTATTCCGGGTTTTGGATGCCTAAGGAAGCAGCAGGGACATTGCGACCCTTCTACACCTCCCCTCATATCGTGGTCGGGCACACCAAGGGCACGCGAGTTGTTGCTGCCCTGGACGAGCGTTGCTACCCCTGGCGAGAGGAATTTCATCTGGTAGCTAGAGACAGAACTGTAGGGCTGGCAGACCAGCAGGCGTTGGTTCATTATCTAATCAGTGACCCGGTCCAGGACTATGTGCGTACCCTCTACCGGAATGTGGTGCCCCATCTGACCAAACCGATGCTGGAGCGGATCCCCATCCCTAACGATCTCTATGCGCGGTACACCCAATTGAGTCTGCTCTGAGGAGGGGGGATGGTAACAAAGAGCAGTCTGTTGAACGATTTCGAGGCATTCTTGTCATCTATCCCCCTGGAAAAATATCGTACGGAGTTGCTCCCGATCAAAACGGTTGAACAGGATCTGCCTAGAGAACTCAACCCACTTTCAGATATTTATCGGGTGTATTGGGTAGAAGAGGGCCGGGTTTTCCCACCCTATGATGAGTTCTTTGACCGTTGGTGGGCCGATCATCTTGAGCCTCTAGACCGATTCATCTCTCAATATTTTGGGGATGTTCCTATGACTTTGTCCGCCGAGGCTTTCGGGCACGCCTATATCGCACGCTTATCTCAGTCCTGACGCAGTTTCATCTTGGCTACATGTGGAAGGCCGTTTGTAATTTGCCCCTGAATGCATCGGCGGAATTGGATATGAAGGGCATCGATGCCCTGGTGGACTGCGATGATACCAGGGTTGCCCTGCAAGTGAAGAAGGAGACCTACAGAGCAGAAGCGCGGGAGGGTGGGCGGTTTCGCCAGCGGGTGTCCCAGAGCGACCTGATTGTAGAAGTACCCTATACGCTGAGCGCCCCTGAACATTGGGGGATGCGTTTGGCCCATGCGCGAACCGACGAGACCAAGCGTAGATACGAGTTATTTGGCTTTTTGGCGACAGAATTCCAACGCTGGCTGCCTAATGGCTTTGTGGTGTTTACACCCCGCTACCCTCAGCTTCTTGAGAAGCTGATCACTCACCTGGTCCAGCAACAGATGTCGGGAATGATCGGGTGGCAGACCGTGCTGAAGGAACTTAAGACCCTCCTATGATCATAACACGTACCACTAGCATGAAACTAGACGCGACCCTCTATGTTTCCCGTCTCCGCGACGTGCCGGAGGCGGCACGCGCAGCGGAGGCGCTGGGCTTTGATGGGCTGTGGGTCGGCGAAGTCCAGCACGACCCCTTCCAGGTGCTGGCGTTGGCCGCAGAGCACACCGAACGGATTGAACTGGGCACTGCGGTGGCCATCGCCTTCGCCCGCAGCCCGGCGCTCCTGGCCTACAGCGCCTGGGACCTGGCCGCGCTCTCCGGTGGGCGCTTCAACCTGGGCCTGGGAACGCAGGTGAAGGCCCATATTGAGCGCCGCTTCGGCATGCCCTGGGAGGCGCCTGTGCCCAAATTACGCGAGGCCATCCAGGGCATCCGGGCCTTCTGGGACTGCTGGCAACACGGTACGCGCCTCCACTGGCGTGGTCGCTTCTACACGTTCACCTTGATGACGCCCTTCTTCAACCCCGGCCCCATTGAGCACCCGACCATTCCCATCTATATCGCTGGCGTTAATGCGCGGTTATGCCGGCTGGCGGGCGAGGTCGCCGATGGGTTTCACGTTCACCCCTTCCATACGCGGGAGTACCTGCAGCAGGTCATTCTGCCCCACATTATGGCGGGCGCCGCCGCCTCTGGCCGGGGGCGGGACGACATCCAACTGGCGACAGCCGCTTTCGCCATCGTGGGGGAGAGTGAGGCTGAGCGGGCCAGAGCGCGCGAGGAGGTCCGTCGGCAGATCGCGTTCTATGGCTCAACGCCTTCCTATCGGGCCGTATGGGCACAACATGGTTGGGAGGCGACCGGCGAGCGGCTCTCGGCGCTGGCGGCGCGGGGGCAGTGGGCGGAGATGCCAGGGGCGATCAGCGATGAGCAATTGGATGCCTTTGCCGTCAGCGGCACCTGGGAGGAGGTGGCCGTTCGGTTACAGGCCAGGTATGCGGGCCTGCTTGACCGGCTGGCGCTGTATCAGCCCTTTATCCCAGGCCGGGATGAGGCGGGCTGGCAGCGCTTCATCGTCGCCTTTCGCCAGAGCCAGCAGGAGAAGGGAACGCTTTAGAAGAACTCTTCTTCCTCTTCGGGCACGCCGCGCTTCTTGAAGCGATAGGTGATGCGACCGCGTGTCAGGTCATAGGGCGATAGCTCCACGCGCACCCGATCACCGAGCAGGATGCGGATGTAGTACTTGCGCATTTTGCCGGAGAGATAGGCCAGCACCTCATGGCCGGTGTCCAACTGGACACGGAACATCGTCCCCGGCAGCGCTTCCACTACCGTGCCTTCAACCTCAATCTTCTCCTCTTTGGATTTTGCGGCCATGCGCCCCTTTCGTTCAGTCGTCGGCAACCAGGAGCAGTCGCCAGATAGTTGATAGCTGGCGACTGCTCCTGGCTGCTCTGAGCTTACTCCAGTTCTTCTTCAAGCTGGCGTCGCTCCCGCCGGCGGGAACGGCGGATCGCGCGCTTCTTTTCAATACGCCGCAACTCGCTCTTGGAGATATACCAACGCTTGCGTCGCACTGCGCTTAACACGCCATTCTTCATCACCTTCTTGCGAAAGCGCCGCAGCAGGCTCTCCTGCGACTCGTTCGGTCGCAGTGTCACCGTCGTCATCCTGTCACCCCCTCTCCATCCTTTGTATCGTACACGTCACCCCACTACCTTCTGTGATCCTATACGCCAAATCGCCAGCGTCCGATGATTATACGCTAAGGTACGGGCGCAGCACGCGGCGTTCCTCCTACCCGCCATCGTCTACGGCCTGGGGCTGGGGCTGAGGCTGGTCCTGGTGTGCGCCATTGTCCGAGGGCGCGGCCCGGCGTTTCTCCAGGAAGCGCGCCCGCTCGCGCTCGCTCACGTCCTTCAGGCTCAGGCCGATGCGCTGTTCCTGCGGCTCAATGCTGATGATGCGTAGCACCAGCCGGTCCCCTTCGCTTAGGGCCTCCTCCGGCTTAGAGGGGGGCGGCGAGCTGATCTGCGAGAGATGCAGCAGGCCCTCCAGCCCCGGCTCAATTTCCACAAACGCGCCAAAGTTCATCAGGCGCGTCACCGTGCCCTCCACCAATTGGCCCACGTAGTAGCGTTCCTCCACCTGAACCCAGGGGTTGGGTTGCAGGCGCTTCAGGCTGAGGGCGATGCGCTTGCGCTGGGGGTCAATGCGCAGGACCAGCACCTCCACTTCCTGGCCGACCTTAAGCACCTCGCGGGGGTGCTTGAGCCGCCCCCAACTCAACTCCGAAATATGGATCAGGCCGTCCGCGCCCCCCAGGTCCACAAATGCGCCGAAGTCGCGCAGGCCGGTGACCACGCCGCGCCGCACCTGACCCTCTTGGATCTCGGCCAGCAGCCGTTCCTTGCGCAGGTCGCGGTAATCGCGCTCGGCCTCGCGCTGCGACAGGACCAGGCGGCGGCGGGGGTGGACCTCAATCACCTTGAAGCCGAAGGTTTGCCCGACCATGCTTTGCAGGCGGCGCTGACGTTCCTCTTCGGTCAGCCCCTGGGGCAGGCCGGTGACGTGCGAAGCGGGCACAAAGCCGCGAATGTCGCCGAACTTGACGATCAGGCCACCGCGATTGGTGCCCACGACGCGCCCTTCCCAGACCTCGCCGCTCTGCAAGTAGCGTTCCGCGATGAGCCAATCCTTGTTCAACAGCGCCTGGTGGAATGAGCCGATCAGGTTGCCCTCCTCGTCCTCAGTGCGGACGATATACACCGGCACCTCCGCGCCCACCTGGATGGTCTCGCGCTCCTGTGGGCTAAGCTGAGCGATGTCGCTCTGCGGGACGAACGCATCCCGTTTGAGGCCCAGGTCCACAATCGCCCCCTCGCGATCTAGGGAGATGATCGTCCCCATGCGGATATCGCCCCGCTCCGGTCGCTGGTAACGATAGGCTTCATCGAGAAACGCTTGCAGGTCGCTAAATTCGTTCTGTTCCGTCTCTGAACCCACCATAACGAATGAACAAAAACGCCCGGCAAACCTGGTGGCCGCCTGCACGAACGGCCCGGTGCCGAGCGGTGGTGTCCGGAGAAAGATTGGCCCGCTAGCCTTTGCCCATACGTTCAGTTATCCACCTGTCATAGGCTGACCCGATTGACCTGAACCGAGATGGGCGGCGCACTTCCAAGCCGCCGGACCCCACACGCTGGCATGAAACGTTGATGCTCTCAACGTCCACTGGCTCCTGCCTTACTTTCATTCTACACCTGATGATTGCATTTGTCAATCGCAGATCGGGCCAGGGGTGTATATCAGATTTGGGGCAATTGACCCGATTGGTTATCCCCCACCCTCCCCCATCCAGGGGGAGGGGGTGAGTTCCCTCCCCTATAAGGGGGGGAGAGAGGCAGGGAGGGAGTGTAGCCCGGCGACATAGGGCCGTCTGAAATACGCCCTCCGTTCCATTCCGGCGGAACATTTCCGCTCTGCTGCGCGTCTAGCGAGCAGAAGAAGGATGGAGGCTCAAGCATGAACACACGCACCGCCGTTGTCCTGGTTTTCGCCATCTGCGTTGGCCTGCTGGGGCTGGCTGCGCCTGCCGCCGCCGACGGGATCATCATCGTGGACCCGCCGCCCGGCCCGCCCTGCCCCCAGCCCCAGATGCCGCCCTGCCTGGAGTGCCCGCCCAGACCCTGCCCACCTTTCTCCAGCCTGACTGTCAAATACCACCGCGTCACGGTGACGATCCAGGACGGCGTGGCCACGACGCACGTGGACCAGGTCTTCGTCAACGAGCAACCCTATACCCTTGAAGGCACGTACCTGTTCCCTCTGCCTGCCGAGGCTGCCGTATCCGACTTCGCCATGTGGGTGGATGGGGCGCGGATAGAGGGCAAGCTGCTCAGCCGCGAGGAGGCCCGCGCTATCTACGAGGAAATCGTGCGTCAGCGGCGCGACCCGGCGCTGTTGGAGTACATCGGTCGGGGCGCGGTCCAGGCCAGCATCTTCCCTATCCCACCCGGCGAGGAGCGTCGTATTGAACTCACCTACAGCCAGGTCTTGCCCGCCGAGGGTGGGCTGGTCCACTATGTTTATCCCCTGAACACGGAGAAATTCTCCGCCCGCCCCCTCCAGGAGGTCTCCGTTCAGGTGGACATCCGCTCCACTGCGCCGCTTAAATCCATTTACTCACCCAGCCACAAGATCGCTATTGATCGCGACGGCGACCATCACGCTGTGGTCAGCTACGAAGAGACCCACGTCCGCCCGGAAACCGACTTTGAGCTGTACTACAGTGTGGCCGGGGAGGCCGTTGGGCTGAACCTGCTGAGCTTCCGCGAAGGCGATGAGGATGGCTTCTTCCTGCTCTTGGTCGCGCCTAAGGTGGAGATTGACCAGGCCCAGGTCGTGGCTAAAGACGTGCTCATCGTCCTGGATACCTCCGGCAGCATGGAGGGCGATAAGCTCCGCCAGGCCAAGGAAGCCTTGACCTACATCCTGGCCCATTTGAACCCGGAGGATCGCTTCAACGTCATCGCCTTCAGCACCGGCCTCAGGCAGTATGCCGAGGGGTTGCGCCCGGCCAGCGAAGCAACGGAGGCGCGTGAGTTCGTGCGCCGCCTGGAGGCCAGTGGGGGCACGGACATTAACCGCGCACTGCTGGAGGCGATGAGCCAGGTGGATCGTGAGCGCACGACCGTGTTGATCTTTCTGACCGATGGCCTGCCCACCGTCGGCGTCACCAACGTGGACGACATCTTACGGAATGTCGCCCAGGCCGCGCCCGACAACGTGCGGCTGTTTGCCTTCGGCGTCGGCTATGACGTTAACACGGCCCTGCTGGATACCCTGGCCCAGGAGCATCACGGCGCCAGCGCCTACGTCCGGCCCGATGAGCCTCTGGATGAGGCGGTCTCCAGCTTTTACGCCAAAGTGCAGACGCCGCTCCTGACCGATCTCAGGCTGGAGGTCGCGGGCGTGACGGTGGAGGAGGTCTATCCCGACCCGCTGCCCGACCTGTTCGCCGGGTCACAGCTTATCGTGGCCGGGCGGTATCGGCAGGGCGGCCCGGCTACGATCACGCTCTCCGGCCAGATCAACGGCGTGGAGCAGCGGTTTACCTATCCCGATCAGGTCTTCCGCCCGGAGGGGGGAGAGGCGTTCATTCCGCGCCTGTGGGCCACGCGCGCCATCGGCAACCTGCTGACCCAGATCCGCTTGAATGGCCCGGATGAGGAGACCATAGACGCCATTGTCAAACTGAGTATCCGCTATGGCATTGTTACGCCCTACACGTCCTATCTGGTGCAGGAGGAGGACGCGCTGACACGGGAAGGCCAGCAGCGCATCGTCACCGAGGCGCTGGCGACGGCGCCCGCAGTGCCACAGGCGGGTGCAGGCGCGGTCTTCCGCAGCCAGGCAGAGCGCGAACTCCGCGATGCCGGGCAGGCTTACGCTGCCCCGCTGGGTGGCGGCGGTGACCCAGGCAGCGAATCCTACGGGGTGGTTAAGGTTGTTGGCAGCAAGACCTTCGTCCTGCGCGATGGCGTGTGGATTGATACGGCCTTTGACCCTTCACAAATGAAGACAACCCGCGTGGGCTTCGGCTCGGACGACTACTTCCGGCTGCTTGCGGCCCGGCCTGAGTTGGGGCCAGTCTTCGCTCTGGGGCCGCGCGTGATCGTCGTCCTGGACGGTATTGCGTATGAGACTGTTGAGGGCGCAGGCGATCCGCTGGTTCTGCTCCCGACGGCCACGCCTCAGCCAATAAACGCGCCAGGCAGCCCGACGACCACGCCAACCCCTCTGCCCACCATCCCAACGCAGCCCCAACCGCCAGCTAGCAGCCTGTCTGTGGGCATTTTCGCCGCGTTGGGTGGCCTGGGGGGCCTCTCGGCGATTGTGGCACTTATGATCAGAAAACGGAGCCGACAACCTGGCTGATGGAGATGGACTGTCGTTCGTTCTTCAATGGCGGAAATGGCGCACGCCGGTGAAGCACATCGCCAGGCCCAGCCGGTCGGCGGCGGCGATGACCTCGGCGTCGCGCACCGAGCCGCCGGGCTGGACGATGGCGGTTACGCCCGCCTGCGCCGCCTCTTCAACGCCGTCGGGGAAGGGGAAGAACGCATCCGAGGCCAGGGCTGCGCCTTGCGCCCGTTCGCCCGCCTTGGCTACCGCCAGTTTCACCGCGTCCACCCGGCTGGGCAGGCCGCCGCCGATGCCCACAGTCGCCGTCCCCTGCGCCAGGACGATGGCGTTGGATTTGACATGCTGGCAGGCACGCCAGGCAAAGCGCAATGCCACCCTCTCCCGTGCATCCGGCGCCCGGCGCGTGACGACCTGCCACTCAGCCTCATCGCCCAGGTCCAGCGACTGCAGCAGCAGGCCCTGGCGCACGCTGCGCATCTCCCAGGGCACCCAGGGGAAGGCCTCCTGGCCCATCTCCAGCAGGCGGCAATTCACCCGTCGGGCCAGGTGTTCCCGCGCCTCAGCCGTGAACGCCGGTGCAGCGATAGCCTCAATAAACAGCCCGCCCAGGGCCTCAGCCGCCGCGCCATCAAAGGGGCGGTTGGCGGCGATCACACCGCCGAAAGCCGAGACCGGGTCGGAGGCCAGCGCCGCAGGCCAGGCCTCGGCCAGCGTTGCGGCGCTGGCGATACCGCAAGGCGTGAGGTGCTTGACAATGACGATGGTTGGGTCGGGGAAAGAGAGGGCGGCGCGCCAGGCGGCGTCCAGGTCCAGCAGGTTGTTATAAGAAAGCTGCTTGCCCTGCAATTGCCGCCCGCCAAGCGGCCCCGCCGTGGGGTCCGGGGAATATAGGGCGGCGACCTGGTGGGGGTTCTCGCCATAGCGCAAGGTCTGGATGCGCGTCAGGTCCAGCCGCAGGTGAGCCGGAGGTTCATCTGCGGCCGCCGGGGGCGCCAGGTAGTCGCGGATGGCGGCGTCATAGGCGGCGGTATAGGCGAAGGCTTTGTAGGCAAGTTCGCGGCGCAGGTCAGGCGAGAGCGCCTCCCGGCGGATGGCCTCCAGGACACGCGCATAGTCCGCCGGGTCGCAGATGACGGTGACGCGGGCGAAGTTCTTGGCGGCGGCGCGCAACAGCGCTACGCCCCCAATGTCAATGTTCTCAATCGCTGCTTCCAGGGTGGCGTCGGGCCGGGCGACAGTGGCGGCGAAGGGGTAGAGGTTGACCGCTACCAGGTCAATCGGCGCCCAGCCGTGTTCGGCCAGGTCGCGCCGGTCGTCTGCAGTGTCGCGGGCCAGGAGACCAGCGTGGATGGCCGGGTGCAACGTCTTCACCCGTCCCCTCAGCATCTCTGGGAAGCCGGTTACCTCCTCAGTCGTGCGCACCGGCAGGCCGGCCTGGCGCAGTGCCTGGCCTGTGCCGCCGCTGGCGATCAATTCGGCCCCGGCTTCAACCAGCCCGGCGGCAAATGGGATCAGGCCGGTCTTATCCCAGACGCTGAGCAGTGCCCGTTGGATGGTCATGAAGTGCCTCCTGTCTAGGGTTTCAGGGTGATCTCGCATTGGTATTCGCGTGCGCCGCTATCTACATAGCCCAGGCTCTGGGCCAGTTGGATGGACTCGGTGTGCCCCTCACCGACGACGTAGAGGGGGCGCACGCCTTCTTCCAGCAACAGCGCGGTCAGCGCGGCGACAACGGAGCGACCATAACCGCGCCCGCGCACGGCAGGCTCTGTGTGGACATAGACCTCGGCGAAATAGGGGGAGCGCCAGTTCAGGCCGGCCTCGGCAATGATGCGTTCGCCGGAGCGGATGACCATGCGCGGCGATCCCTCTAATCCCTGCGCCCGCTGCACAAACACGTTGATCACCGGCTGGAAACGATCCGGGTCCAGGACGTAGATCAGGTTCAGGCTAGGGGCGCTCAGCGTTACGGCTGCGTTGATGGCGGTGGCCATCTCCGCTGGCACCACACAGGTATAGGGTCGGCCTGGGAGGAGCGCCTGGGGGAGCAACTCGGCCAGGACAGGCCGGGAGCGGGCGCGCAGGGTCACCAGGGGCCGGAACAGGTCCTGCCCGGTGCGGCACACCGCCACAAACCCGTCCACACGCCCGCTGGTATCGTAGTGCAGCGTCAACTGGGTGCGCCTGGGGTCGTGGTAGAGTGCGTAGTACACCGCCAGCGCATCACCCGGATCGCTCAAAGATAAGAGTGGCCGGATCGCGGCGCGTTGTTCCTCCAGTGAAAGCGCAGCCATCAGAGTTCGTAGTACCAGAACAGGGCCACTTCCTTCCGTTCAATATCGTGGTTGGAGTAGAAATGATCGTCCAGGCCGCAGAGTTGGAAGCCCATTTTCTGATAGAAACGGCAGGCGGGCAGGTTGTTGGTCTGCGTCTCCAGCGCCAGCGCCCGCAGGCGGCGCCGCCGCCCCCAGGTGATCGCCCGCTGCATCAGGCGCGTGCCCAGCCCCTGGCGCCGGTAGGCCCGGTCCACGACGATATTCCAGATCATGCCGGTATCGCGCCAGGCTTCGCGCTCCAGGTCAAGCAGGGCGACCAGCCGCCCCTGGTGCTCGGCGACAAGGTACAGGCCGTCGTTTTCCTCCAGGCGTTGGGCGATCTCGGCCCGGTCCTGTTCATCTATATTATAGTCCACACTGACGAAAGGCGGGTCAAGGGGCCGCTCCACCAGGCGCCAGGTCACGTTCAGCCCCTCCACCACTTTTTCCACCGCCAGGTACGCCTCGGCCTGGAAGTTCAACTCCATCTCCGGCAGGCGTTCAATATCCGCCCGCGTCAGCGGGCGGATGACGATCTCAGACACGGGTGAACGGTCGTCAACAAGGCCAGACATATCTCATAACCAGGTTAAACCCCGATACCGGGAGCCGAGGCCCCCTACCCCAACACACCCCACCCATTGGGAGAGGTGTATTCCCTCTCCCCGGATGGGGGAGGGACAGGGAGGGGGTGACATTGCCCCCCACCCCAATCCTCCCCCACAGAGGGGGGAGGGGGTGAGTTCGCTCCCCCTATAAGGCTATGGGTACAGCCGGTAGAGCATACGCGGGAAGGGGATGGTCTCGCGGATGTGCTCTACGCCGCAGATCCAGGCCACCGTGCGCTCCACGCCCAGGCCAAAGCCGGAATGGGGCACGCTGCCATAGCGTCGCAGGTCAATGTACCACTGGTAAGGCTCCAGCGGCAGGTTGTGCTCCTTGAGGCGCTGGATCAGCAGGTCGGGGTCGGCGATACGCTCGCTGCCGCCGATGATCTCGCCGTAGCCCTCTGGCGCCAGCAGGTCCACCGATTTGCACACCTCCGGCCGGCCCGGCCAGGGTTCCATGTAAAACGCCTTGACCGCTGTGGGATAGCCATAGACGAAGACGGGTTTATCAAACTGCTCCGATATAGCTGTCTCGTGGGGGCTGCCGAAGTCGTTGCCCCACTCAAAGGCCAGGAGAGCTTTCTGCTCTGGGTCTGTGGCCTCGTCGCGCAGGCGTTTGAGGAGGGCCACAGCGTCATCGTAGGAGATGCGTGGGAAGGGCGGGGTGACGCGCTCCAGCGCCGCTGTGTCCCGCTCTAACAGCTTCAGTTCCCTCTCGCGCTCGTGCAGGCAGGTCTGGACAATATAGGAGACGAATTGCTCTTCAATTTCCATAAGCTGGTCCAGGTCGCAGAAAGCGATCTCCGGCTCCACCATCCAGAACTCGGTCAAGTGGCGGCGGGTCTTGGAACGTTCGGCGCGGAAGGTCGGGCCGAAGCAGTACACCTTGCCGAAGGCCATGATGTTGGCCTCGTTGTAAAGCTGGCCGGTCTGGGCCAGATAGGCTTTGTCATCAAAGTAGTTCACCTCAAACAGGGTAGTCGTGCCCTCGGCAGCGGCGGGCGTGAGGATGGGCGTATCCAGGTTAATGAAGCCATGGCTGTCCAGCCAGTCGCGGATGGCGCGGATGACGGTGGCGCGCACGCGCAGGATGGCCCACTGGCGCGAGGAGCGTATCCACAGGTGGCGGTGGTCCATGAGGAACTCCACGCCGTGCTCCTTGGGCGCGATAGGGTAGTCCTCTGCGCGTTGCACGATGTGCAGATCGCTCACGCCGATCTCGTACCCGCCGGGCACGCCCGGTGCGCGCGGGTCGGCCCGCACCGTGCCCGTGACGATGAGCGAAGATTCCTGTGAGAGGGTGCGGGCCGCCTCAAACACCGCTTCGGACACCTCTTTTTGAAAGACGACGGCCTGGGCGATGCCCGTGCCGTCACGGACAAGCAGGAACTGAAGGCGGCCCTTGTCCGTCTTGTTGTACAGCCACCCCTGGATCGTGACTGTCTCGCCGGTGTGTGCGGCTATATCCTCAATGCGGATGAGATTTACCATACCCTCTTCCCTCCTCAGCCGATTTCACCATTCTGCAGCATAAAAGGCCAGGTATTCGGCCACATGGGCTGCCCAGTAGGTTTCATCATGGGCGCCGGGATTAACGATATACGTGTGGGGCACGCCATTGGCATCAAGCAGCGCATGCAGGCGCTCCGGCCCCTCGCGCAGATAGTCGTTCTCGCCCGTGTCCAGGTAAATGCGCAGGTCACGGATGGCGGGTGAGGCGGCCAGGTCGTAGGGATGATAGCCGGGCGGCGCGGTGGCCACCGAGAGCGCGGCGCTATGCCCCCCTACTGCCCTGAACAGATCGGGGTGGCGGAAGGCGATCTCCAGCGACCAGTAGGCGCCACGCGACAGGCCGCCGATGGCCCGCCCCTCCCGCGTCGGGATCGTGGGATAGGTCTGATCTATATGGGGGATGAGATCGTTGACGACGACAGCTTCGTAAGATTGTGGCCCGCCGCCACTGAACATATACAGGCCGCGCAGAGGCGACAGCGGCATGACGATGATGAATGGCGGCAGCGTGCCGCTGGCGATGCCGGTGTCGGCGGCGTCGGTCAGGCCCACGTTGATCCATTGCCGCCCATCCTCAGAGTTGGAGCCATGAAACATATACAGCACCGGATAGCGATGGTCGGGCTGGGGGTAGCCCGGCGGCAGGTAAATCCAGGCGATCTGCTCCCCCTCCAGCGCGCTGGTGAAGCGTTCCCCCTTGACGCACCCTTTTGTGGCCTCCGGCTGGCACTCTGTGATGATCAGCATCGGCGTGGCCGAGGCCTGAGGCGTTGGCGAGGGCAGCAGGGGGGAGGCCGTGGCTGTGGGGAGTGGGGTGGCGGTGGCGGGGAGCGGCGTGGCTGTGGGCGGCTGCACGGTGGGTGTAGGTGAGGCGGTTGGGCGCGCCTGTGTCTGGGTGGGGCGCGGTGGCAGCGGCGTGGGTGACCCCACGACAGGCGACGTTGGCGTGGAGACGGGCGATGGATGGGCGTGGGCCAGGGCCGGTGGGCTGTACAGGTCCGGCGGGCTGAGGAAGGCCAGACCCAGCGCCACCCACAACATCAACAACAAGACCAGGTAAGGTAGTCCCCATGTTCGCATAGGCCCAAGGATACCAGCAGCCTGCCCTGGCGTCAACTTTACCCCAGAAGTCAGGTGTATATCAGATTTGGGGCAGATGACCCGGTGGGTTACCCCCCACCCCCACCCTCCCCCGCCCAGTACCGGGCTTCAGCCCGGTTGGGAGGGGGTGAGTTCCCTCCCCCATCCAGGGGGAGGGGCAGGGAGGGGGTGACGGCTGACAGTTGCCCCAAAATTGAAATGCACCCCAGAAGTCCTATTGACCCCAGGCGGGGGGATGCAGTATGCTTCAGCATAGCGATCTGCTCCTGGCGTCAACGGGTTAAAGCCCGGTACTGGTTTGGTTTTACCGCTGGGAGTTCGGTATTCACAACTGCGGCCGGGTGCCCGCCGTGCCGGCGATGGAATGATTAAGGAGATCTGCCTATGTCGGAGCAAGTAGAACGGAAGTTGCGGATAGTGCGTTTTGCATTGTCGGCTCTGCCGCCGTTGGTTTGGGCGATCTGGCTGGCCTACACGGCGAGTGTGGGCCGGTTAGAGCGCGGCCCCTGGGAGGCCATCGTGGCGAATATGGGGTCGGCATTTTTGATCGCCATTGTTGTGGGAATCGCCTGCGCCGGGATCTATTATGCGTATCGGGCTGCCATCACGCGCGGTCAAACAGCCCGGTAACGACAACAGACCATAGAGGACAGGCACAGGCAGTTTGGTCATGACCAAACTGCCTGTGCTGGTTTAAGCGCCCACGATCCGCCTGCTCCCCGATCAGCAGCCGGCAATGGCGCCTTCGGGCGAGAAGCATCGCTGGATGACTACGTTGTGCGGCCCAAACTCCATGCGCATCCGGCTGACATACTGGTCACGCTCCACGAAGGCGGCAAAGGTGACCGATTTGGATTCCCCGGGGTGAATGGGCAGGATGGCCCCATAGAAGTAATAGCAGGTGATGATGGCCTGGCCGCCCGTGTTGTTGTAGGAGACAAACTCCCAGTCCTCAATGTCTTGAGATGAGTTATTGGTGACAATTACCTCTACGTTGAACTTACGCACGGGATTGCTGTTGTCAAAAGCCGCGCAGCCGAACACAGGCCGCCCCCACTGCTCATAGCCTTTCACGTTCCACACAGCGGTGATCGCGCCTGGCGTGGGGCTGGGCGGTGGCCTGGTGGGGCGTGGCGTGGGGCTGGGGCCGGGCGTGTTCGTCGGTCGTGGCGTGTTGGTTGGCGGCGCGGGTGTGCTCGTCGGCGGCCTGGGGGTGTTCGTCGGTTTGGGCGTGGCGGCGTTTGTAGCCGTTGGCGTGTTCGTGGGCATGGCTGTCAGCGTCGCGGCCATATCCGCCGTGGCCTGCGCGATGACTTTGGCCTTTAGTGCCGCTTCGGTCGCAGCCAGATCGGGGGTGGGGGGAGGCACGGTCGGTTCCACAGTCGGCGTGACCGGCGCGGCAGGGGTGGTACAGCTACTCACGGTGAGCGCCAAAAGAATGCAGAGAATCATCAGCGAGCGCATGGCATATAGACTCCTTCTTCTCAATGAATGACATAGCGCCGGTAAATGCTGTGGGCTACAATCTGGCTCAACGAGCACCCTGGCTCATCTCAGTCGCGAGATAACTGCCACCTCCTCTCCTCACCCAATCCCCGGCAGGGTCAAGTTGAAGTCGGACCTCCCCAGGTAGCGGCGGCCTGCTCTGTGGCTGCATCCGCTGGAGCGCCTCCTGACCTCTATCAGACTATAGCATACCCGCGTCCCAAAAGCGTCCTAAAAGCGTCCCAAAATACCGATTCTATTGTAGATTTTTCAGAGATGCGCAACGTTCATGTGTAGAGGTCGCGCTCCGCGTTCTCATAGGGGGAAGAGAGGAGGCTTGGGCGCAGCCCACGTCGCAGCCCATCTCAGGGAGATTTCAGTACAAGCGGCATGTAGTAGCGTTCTGAGGGGTTGTAGGCCGGGTTGCTGGGCTGCCAGCGGCCCGTCTGATCGGTGTAAATCCAGGCCAGGTTGCATACCTGGGCGTTGGCGGGGCAGCCAGCCACCGGCGTGGGGGACTCCACAAGGGGCGAGGGGCTGCGGGCCATAGATGACGGCGGCGTTGCTGTCTCAGCCGGCGTCGTTGTGGGGGAGGGGAGCAGGACCGAGAACCCCACCTGCTGGCTGGCTCCGGGCATGAGCGTGGGGAGCGGCCAGTAGATGAGATCGGCCACGACGGTGGCGGTGGGATAAACGGAAGCCGGGTCCAGGATTGTGCCGGAGGGCACGGTATCCGTGATGACCACGCCGGTGAGCGGATCGCTGCCGGTGTTGGCGTAGCCAATGGTGTAGGTGATCCGCTCCCCAGGCTGAACGACGCCATACGGGTCGTTGAACTTGACAATGGAGACTGAGGCCGACCACAACCGATGGAGCGTGCCATTGGACCAGCCGCCGCCCTCAATATAGTAAATGGAGCCATCCGGCCCTATCTCCATATCCAGGGTGCAGGGAACACCCTCCACGATAGTCTCCTGAATGATATTCTGCCGCCCGGCGTCCAGGATCAGATGGCGCAGTTGTCGGTCAAGGAAACTGCACATGAACAATTGGTTTCGCCATTGGGGGATCTGGCTGCCGTTGTAGAACTTGACAGCGGTTGGGGCGATCACAGGCGTCCACCCCCATTTGGGATCAATGTATCTGGGATCAGGGGGATCGCAGGGGCCGATACAGACCGGCCAGCCGTAGTTGCCGCCAGGGACCAGAAGATTGATCTCATCATCGCGCGTAGGCCCATTCTCCGAGGCCCACAACCGCCCGGTCAGCGGGTCAAAATCAAAGTCAAAGCTGTTGCGCAGGCCCAGCGCCCAGATGCTCTGGACCGCGCCCGGCGTGGTGTAGAAGGGGTTGTCGGGTGGAGGGGAGAGAGGGACCGTCGCGTTGAAGCGGTGTATCTTGCCGTGCGGATTGCCCAGGTCCTGGGCACGGTTAGGGACGGCGTCCTCGCCGACGGTCACATACAGCTTGCCATCCGGCCCAAAGTGCAAGTTCCCGCCAATGTGCATGTCCCAACTCCTGGCCTGGTGGGGGAATGTGTACACGATCGTGGGGTTGAGGGCGACGCCATCCACTTCCTCAAAGCGCACAATCCGGTTCTCCACCGGGTCGGGCGATGTGTGGTAGATGTACATAAAATGGTTCAGGGCATAATCGGGGTCAAAGGCGATCCCGATCAGTCCGGCCTCGCCCACCGTGCGCACGGGCACGGTGATCACGGCCTGGGGCTGGAGTTGGCCGTTGACGATCAGGCGAACTCGCCCGGTGTCCTTCTCGGTGTAGAAAATGCGGCCCTGCGCGTCAATGGCCAATGCCACTGGGTGGTCCATGTCCGTCAGGATCACGCTGTCCTGGACGCCAGGGGGCAGGGGTTCGGTGGGGAGATAGGGCAGGGGTGTGCCCCTATGGGCGGACAGGCGCCAACTGGCAGCCAGGCCGAGCGCAAGCGCCCCCAGCACCAACGCCGGGAGGCGGAAGCCATGGCGCCCCGACCTGTGGTGGGTGAGAACAGACAAGCGGAACCTCCTATTGGCCGTACAGGATTCGGTAGATGGCGTAGTGCTCCGCAATGCGCTTGATGTAAGTCTGTGGCTGCTCCAGGGTGATGAGTTCCAGGAACAGGTCCTGATCGCCGTTGGCCTGCTGGCGCCATATCGCGCTGCGCCCTGGGCCGGCGTTGTAGGCCGCCAGCGCGGCATACAGGTCGCCCTCAAAGCGGTTACGCTGCACTGCCAGGTAATACGTGCCGAAGATGATATTTACATAAGGACGGTACAGGTCCTGGTTCTGATAGTTGGGCCAGCGGAGTTGTTCGGCGATCCAGGCGCCGGTGGGGGGGATGACTTGCATCAGGCCCTGCGCCTGGGCGTAGGAGGTGCCGATGGCCTCAAATAGGCTCTCCTGGCGGACAAGGGCGAACATGAGCAGGGGGTCCAGCCCGTACTTCTGCGCCTCCGGCACGATGAGATCGGCGTAGTAAATCGGGTACATCAGCCGCCCCAGGAAGCGGGGCGCGGTGGTCGCCGAGGCCCCGGTAAGGCGCACAGTGGCCGTCGCCGCCAGGATGGAGGAGCGGTACAGGCCCAGGTCGCGAAAGGTGAGAGCGAGCTGGTAGCTGGCGAGCGCGTCGCGGGCATAGGCCCGGCGCAGGTTTTCCAGTTCCACTTTGGCCTCGGGGTACAGCCCCAGCCGCCAGAGGGCCTGGCCGCGCCGCAGGCGTGGGTCTGCGGCGATCTGCGGGCTGAGCTGGCCCAGGCCACTTGAGCGGGACAACTGCAGGCGCGCCGCCAGCCAGCGTTCGGCCTCGGCCTGCTCTGCCGCCGCGTCAACGTTCGGGTTGAATGTCACCGGGCGGCTGAAGGCGCGCCCGATGCCCTCGGCCAGTTCAGCCGCCCGCAGCGCGTAGTAGTTGTCCGGTGCAAGCTGCTGCGCCCTGGCGAAGTACTGGGCTGCTGCCTGGGGGTCGCCCTGGCGCTGGGCCACCCGCCCCAGCCAGAGCGCCGCTGCTGCGGAGCGCTCGCCCGCTGCACGGGCCGCCAGGCTGCGCCAGAACTCCGTGGCCGTGCCCACGTCGCCCTGGCGATAGGCGCTGAACGCCGCCCGCCACAGGCCCTCCGAGGCCCGTTCGTGGTTGGGATAGTGGTCGGCCAGTTCGCGGAAGAGCGCGCCCGCTGTAGCGACGTCGCCGTTGGTCTCTGCCAGGAGGCCGGCCTGCCAAAGCGCCTCCGGCGCCCGTGGGTGGTTCGGCGCCTGGTCAACGAAGGCGCGGTAGGTGGCCAGGGCCGCACGAACATCGTTCGCCCCGGCCTGGATGCGTGCCTTTTCCAGCCAGGCGTCGCCCCAGCGGGCCGAAGCGGGGTAGGTGTTGAGGAGCGTGTCCAGGGCGGCCAGTGCCTCGGCGGTGTTGCCCAGGCCAGCCTGGGCGCGGGCGAGGAAAAAGAAGGCGTCGGCGCGGCGTTCCTCGCGCCCGGAGGCGATATAGCGGTTGAGGGCCTCCACGGCGGGGGTGCAGGCCCCGGCGTACACATCCACCAGCCCACGCTGGTAATCGTCCACCGGTACGCCGGCGTTCACCAGGGCGATCAACGCCTGGTAAGCGTCGGCGGTGGCCGGATACGTGTTGACCAGCGTCAGGAAGCGGTTGTAGCCCGCCTCGGCCTGGCCTGCGTTAAGCAGCGTCTGACCGGCCAGGAACAGCATCCTGGCCTGGGTGGTCGCGTTGGTGGTCAGCTCCAGGTTGGCTTCATAGTGGGCGATGGCCTGGGCTGTATTGCCTGCGGCGGCATAGGCCTGGCCTGCCTTCTCGTGCAGGCGGAGCGCCTGGTCTGCTGATGCCTGTGCCAGCGCGGTTTCGTAGGCAGTAGCGGCCTGTCCCGGCGCGTTCAACGCCAGATAGGCATCCCCGATGCGCTCCTGGGCGTAAGGCGCGGCATCGGCGACGGCGGCGGTCGCCAGGTAATGGCGATAGGCTACGATAGCTCCTGCCGGATCACCCGCCCCCTGGCGGGCCTCCCCCAGGAGGAACCAGGCATCGGCGGCACGGTCGCCCTGGGGGACACGGTTCAGGAAATCGGTGAACGCCGCTATTGCGGCAGCGTAGTCGCCGGCCCGCAACGCGGCCATGCCCAGGCCGTAGCGCGCTTCGTCGGCTTCGGCGGCGGTCAGGGGCGCGGCCAGAATCCCCTGATAGACCGATTCCGCCGCCGCGTAGTCGCCGTTGTGCATCAGCCGTTGTGCCTGCGCCAGACGTTCGCTCATCGGTGGCGCAGTCGGCTCAGGGTCCCCCAGCCCGGTCTGCGTCGGTGTGGCTGTGAGCAGGGCGGGCGTGTCGGTGGCTGTGGGCGGCACGGGTGTCGCGCTGGGGGGCCTTTCTGTCGCCGTGGGCGAGGGGAGGGGCGTTGGGCGCGGCGTCGCCGTCGGGCGGGGCGTGATCGTCGCCGGGATGGTGGGGAGGGAGGTGGGAGGACTGGCTTCAGGCTGGGCGGCGCGGGTGCAGGCAGTGGCCAATACCAGGGCGGCTATGACGATTATCGCTCTCAGAGGATCTCGGTGCATGACCTTCCCCATAATCTATTTACCGCAGAGGGCACTGAGAGCGCAGAGGAAATCAGGCCAGGTTTTTGTGTCATTTTGTGCTTTTTGAGTTGCTCTGCGTCCTCTGCGGGCTTCTGCGGTAAAGCCAGAATCCCACCGGCAGGCATCACTGGCCACGCAGCGCAGCCAGCCTTTCCTGGGCGTGGGCGTTCCCCCTGTCCAGGCGCAGCACCGCTTCGTAGGCGGCGATAGCCTGGGCGCGACGGCCCAGGGCCTGGTAAGCATCCCCTAAGGTGAGCCAGTAGGTCACATTGTTCGGTTCTAATTGCACGGCGCGTTCGTAGCTGGCAATGGCCTGGTCGGTCTCGCCGTTATGCCACTGGACCACGCCCAGCCAGAAGGTGGCCGCGCCCAGGTCTGAGTCTTTCGCCAGGGCCTGCTTGAGCACGGCTTCGGCCTGGGCATATTCACCCGCCTCAATCAGCGCCTGGGATAGATAGACGAGCGGCAAAGGATCGTCAGGGGCGCGCCCGGCAGCAGCCTCGGCCCAGGCCATGGCCTCTTCTAGCAGCCCCTGCTCGCGGCGCATCTGGCTCAGGACCAGGTAGGGCCACATGGCCTTAGGGTCCAATTCCGCTGCACGTTGCAGGGCCTGGGCAGCCTGCGCCAGGTCGCCGCCCATGCGGTAGATCACCCAGCCGAGTTGGTATTGATACGCCGCCGAATCCGGCAGCAGTTGGACAGCGCGCTGGAACTCGGTCAGCGCCTGATCCCACTGGTTTTGCTCAATGAACTTCTGCCCCAAGAGTTCATGGCAGCGGGCCAGTACCTCCGGGCTGGGTGGGGAGGCAGGCTCTGGGCTGACAAACACAGCCCGCCCGACCTCATCGCCACTCAGCCCGCCCAGCAGTCGGCAGTAGATCAGGTCTGTGGTGGGGTCAATCTCGCTGGCCAGGCGGTAGAAGGCCAGGAGGGCCTGGGCCTGGTCTGATTCTTCCAGGCGCATCATCCCCTGGGAGAACAGATAGGCGGCTGCCTGCGGGTCGCCACGAAACGCTGTCCGGGCCTGCTCTGTCTGGCCGAGGAGGAAATAGGCCATGCCCAGGCGGCGTGCCGCTGCACCGGGGCGCAGGCCGGGCGCATCCAGAGAGGACGCCAGGTGCTGGAGTTCGGGCAGCACCCGCTCTATTTGCGCGTTTCTCTCTTCTGGGGATAGCTCCGGCGTGAGGCGGGCATGGTCCAGCGAGAGCGCAGCGCGGTTCAGCCGGGCGCTGGTGATCCAGCCTGTGGACAGGGTGATCGCGCCCAACAGGGACATGGCTGCTGCTATAACCAGCAGGGGGCGGGGAGAAGCTACCGGCTTTGTGGTCTGTTGTGCGTTGTCCGTCCCTTCGCGCTGCTCAGGGCAGGCCGTTCGTCGTGCGTTATCCGCCTCCCAACGCACAACCGCCATACTCAGCCCAAGGGTGGCCCATAGCAACACGCCCGGTTTGGCGCCGAAGGCGATGGCATCCACCAGCCCGTGCAACAGGTGCGCCAGAATCCCCCCGGCCAGCCCCAGGAGCAGCCAGCGGTGCTCGGCGGAGAGCCGGCGCAGGCTGCGGCCCACGCTCACAAAGTACCCCAGCAGGAGCGCCAGGAAGGCGATCAGCCCCAGGACGCCGAAATTGACCGCTGCCTCCAGGATCAGGTTGTGGGCATGGGTCATTTCGTTTAAGACAAACTGCGCGCCGCTGACCTGATAGATGTAATTGGCCGCAGAGACCTGGGGCCACGCGGCCATGCCCACACCGGTGAAGGGGTAGTCGTAGAGGGTCAGCAGCGCGTTGCGCCAGATTTCCAGGCGGTTCAGCCAGTTAGGTGAGTAGCCCTCCCAATCCGGCCGTGTCAGGTTGTCCATCTCCATGACGATGCGGGCGAGATCGGAGGGCAGGGTTTCGGAGGAACTGAGCCGGGCGTCGGGCTGCAGGCGGGGCAAGACCTCGGCGGCCAGCACAGCACAGCCGACCAGCGCCAGGGCCAGGGTCGCCCAGGCGAGCCAGCGCCGGCGCATGACTACGCCCGCGACGAACACGCCGAGGATACCCAGCCAGGTGCCCCGCGATTGGATCAGCAGGATCATGAGGGCGATGAAAACGGCCACTATAAGGATCAGCGTTGGCGGCACACCCAACAGACGCTGCAAGCGCGGGCTACGCCGCAGCGCCAGCCAGACGCCCAGCGTTGGCGGCAGCAGCAGCGCCAACGTTCCCCCGATCTGGTTCGGGTGGATGCCCCCAGTTCTGGAGCGCGGGATGGAGGTGATCAGGCGTGGGATAGCCCCGTAAATGGGCTGGAGCGGCAGAGTCTTGCCGCCGATCCACCAGCTTGTGCCGAACAGGCCGATGAGCGCCAGGAGCGCACTCGCCGCGACGAGGAGGCCAGCGGCAAACCACAGCCTAGGCTCGCGTTGCACGCTGTTGACGATGGCGTAGTAGGTAGCGATTCCCAGGATCATGCCGGCGCCTTTCTCCGCCGCCAGCGCAGGCACAATAGAGAGTTGTACGGCCACCGCGACCAGGGCCAGCAAGATGACGATGGGCCAGTCCAGGGGCGTGGGCACGGTTAAGCGGCCGCGCGCCCGCCAGCGCGCCAGCCATAGCAGCGGGACGCCGGCCAGGGCCAGCGCGGTCAGGGGCGGCGCAGCCGTAGGGAAGAGCAAAAGCGGCGCCAGCAATGCCAATAAGAGCACTTCGTGGTCGGCTATCCATACAGCGCTACCGGCGAAGCGCTGTGGGGGACGGGTGGCGGCCTGAGGGATCGGGTCGCCTGTGGCTGTGACGGATGTCATGGGTCGTTACCGGCCGGAGCCAGAAAGTGCAGCCTCAATGTGCCGGATGAGTTGCTCCATCGGGATGGGCTTGGTCAGATAGGCGGTCGCACCGGCCTCCAATCCTTCGGCGATGTCCTCATTCTGGGCCTTGGCCGAGACGATGATCACCGGCAGGTGTGCGGTCTGGGGGTCGCGGCGCAGGTAGCGGCAGACCTCCAGGCCGCTGACGTCGGGCATCATCACATCCAAGAGCACCAGGTCAGGGAGACTGCGGCTGAGTTTGAGCATGGCCTGGCCCGACCCATGCGCCACATCCACCTGATAGCCGTGCAATTCCAGCATCTGGCGGAAGACAGACGCGGTCTCAGGATCGTCTTCAACGATCAAGATACGGGCCAGTTTCGGGGCGGTCACGGTGCGGTCTCGCCTCTTTTGCGCTGCCATTATACTGAGGTCGGCCAATAACGCAAGCGTTGAACTAGGAACTCCAGGAGTCAGGTCACTCCGCCTGTGTCCCTCCACCCTCTGTGGGGGAGGATTGGGATGGGAGCAGAGTCACCCCCTCCCTGCCCCTCCCCCCATCCAGGGGGAGGAAACTCACCCCCTCCCCCCTTGGGGGGGATCGCCGGCATACTGAACTTGCGCGGATGGGCCTCTCGTAATATGATCTGGGGGCTGTCCGATGGATGTCACCGTCACGACCCTTAGAAAGGGGGGAGCGCTATTGAGGAGAAGAGGACAGACGCCTGCTGCTGGGTTCCAATTACCGTTTTTCCAAAACCTATCCCTCGGAGGAGATAAGCCATGAGAAAGAGAACAGCCCTGGTCTTGCTCCAGGCGTTCGTGATCCTCAGCCTGGTGCTTACGGCCTGTGGCGGTCCGGCGCCAACACCCCAGGTGATCGTCCAGACCGCGCCGCCGCAGCAGGTTGTGGTCACGGCGACGCCGGAGCCGAAGAAGCAGCAACTGCTGATCTTCCACTGGTGGACGGCGCCGGGTGAGCGCGAGGCCGCCGATGCCATGTTTAAGGCCTTCAAGGACAAGTATCCCGATATTGAGATCGTGGAGAACCCGGTCCCCGGCGGCGGCGGCGTGAGCCACCGCGTGGTGCTGCAGGCCCGCATTACTGCCGGTATCCCACCGGACACCTTCCAGACCCTGGGCGGGGCCGAGTTGAAGAACTACGTGGACAGCAATGTGCTGCAGCCGCTGGATGATTTCTATCAGCGGCTGGGCTACGACAAGGTGATCCCCGGCCCGCTGCTCAAGGCCGTCACGGTCAACGGGCATCCCTATGTCGTGCCGTTGAACATGCACATTCAGAACATCCTGTATTACAACCTGAAGCTGTTCAACGAGCTGGGCATTCAGCCCCCGACGACCTTCGCCGAGTTGCTGGCGGCCTGCGATAAGATCAAGACCTCCAAGCCCGACATGACCTGCCTGGCGCTCGGCTCCAAGGAGAAGTGGGGCGATGCCTTCGTGTTTGACAGCATCCTGCTGGAGTACGGCGGCCCCGAATACTACGTGAAGCTGTACAAGGGCGAGGTTGATGTGACGACCGATGCGACCTATCGCAAGGCCCTGGAGGACTTTGCCAAGCTGCGGCCCTACATTAACGCCGATCACGCCGGCCTGACCTGGGACCAGTCCGTCGGCCTGGTCGGCTCCGGGCAGGCGGCCATGGTCCTGATGGGCACGTGGGCCATCGGCGCCTTCGTCAAGGGGAGCAACTGGCAGCCGGGCGTGGACTTTGGCGCGGTGACCTTCCCGCAGAAGCCGGAGCGCATCCTGCTGTTCCACCCGGACACCTACGGCATCACGGTGGGCGCGCCGAACCCCGATGCCACGATGAAGTGGCTGGAGGTTGTGGCCTCGCCGGAGTTGCAGATCCCCACGGACGTCACCCAGGGCGGTCTGTTCGCTCGCACGGATATTGACCCTAAGGAGTTCCCGGATCCGATCCGCCAGGAGTTGCAGACCTACGTGAGCCAGAACCCTGGCAAGCTGATCCTGGACCAGCATGGCAGTATCCTGCCGGCGACCGCCCAGCCGGTGTACTGGGACATCATCGCCTCCTACCTGGCGGGTTCAGCCAGCCTTGACGATACCATCAAGGCGGTGGCGAATATGATGACCACCTACGACGTCAAGGCGGCATCCGCCTGGTATCAATGGCCGTAAAGGCTGGCAGGCTGGAGGGGCGCTTGCCTTTGCGCCCCTCCAGCTCCCCCTTCGTCCCCACCATGACAGCCGCCAGGTCTTGGAGAGGAGTGGTATGGCGCCGATCACTGTAGAGATAGATAAAGCGGCGAAAGCGTTGCCCAGGAGACGGGGCCGGGGCGGCCTGACCCTGGCCGAATTTGTGGTGTTCTTGCTCCCTATCCTGGTGGTTGTTATCGTCTTGTACGGCACGCTGCTGTGGACCTTCTATGTCTCTCTTGCCGATTGGAGGACCGTAGCACCTAACTATCAATTCGCCGGTCTGAAGTGGTATAAGTTCCTGGTGGCTCAACCGCGCTTTTGGGTGGATGTGCAGAACAACCTGAGATGGCTGATCCTGGGCGTGGTACCGACCGTGGTGATCGCCATTCTCCTGGCCTACCTGCTTGAACTGGCCCCTTTCCGTGGGGTTGAATCCTATGTGCGCACGTTGATCCTCTATCCGGTGGCCATGTCGTTCATCGTCACCGGCACGGTCTGGTCGTGGATGTATGAACCGGATAAGGGGGTTTTCAATACCCTATTGCGCGCTATCGGGATTGATTCCCAATTAAGATATACAACCGACATTCGCACCGCCACCTACTGGCTTATCCTAATCTTCATCTGGCAATACCTGGGGTTTGCGGTGATCATCGTGCAGTCCTCGTTCAGGACGTCGGAGTTGCAGGAAATGATTGAGGCGGCCACGGTGGATGGGGCCTCCAAGCTGCGCATCCTGGTGTCGGTGATCCTCCCCAACATTCGCGCCGGATTGCTGGTGTTGGTGTCGCTATTGTTGATCTCCACATTGAAGGTGTTTGACATCGTGTATATCGTCACCTTTGGCGGGCCGGGGATTACGACCGATGTGCTCTCCATGAACATGTGGATCACGTATTTCCAGCAACATCTGGTCTCGGCAGGCGCTGGCATCGGCGTAATCATCTTCCTGCTGGCGTTCATTCTGGTGATCCCCTACACGGTGTATGCTCTCAGAAGGTGGTTTGAATGAGAAGTAAGAGCCTTAGCCTGAAGATCATTGTCTTTCTGGTGCTGATAGCCCTGTCGTTTGCCTATCTATTGCCGATTTACGTCATGGTGACGACGGCGCTGAAGACACCCCAAGAGATCAACCAGCGCAACTATCTCTCTATTACCACCAATCCCCAGTTCAAGAACTTCGTGGAAGTGCTGGTGGGCAGCGACCGCCTGCGCACGCCGATGGGGCCGGCGTTGGTGAACTCGCTGATCATCTCTGTCACGGTAACGGCGCTGGCGGCGTTTTTCGGTGGGCTGGCGGGCTATTACCTGAGCCGCTCCAAATCGCGCTTCACACGGGTGCTGTTCGTTCTGGTAGGCATCGCCCTGTACATGCCTTATCAGGCGGTGATCATCCCGCTGTTCGTGCTCATGGCGCGAACGGGGCTGAGCCAGAACCACCTGGGGTTCATTGTGAGCTATCTGGTGCTCAACCTGCCCTATGCCACGGTGTTGATGGGCACGTTCTTCCTCTCTGTGCCGCGAGAACTGGAGGAGTCGGCGGCGATTGACGGGGCGTCCCGGATTCAGACATTTTTCCGCATTGTGACCCCTATCTCCATGCCCGCTTACGTGTCGGTGGCGATCATCATCTTCACGCAGGTGTGGAACGAGTTCTTCCTGGCGCTGACACTATCCAATCCCCAGACGCAGACGGTGCAGGTGGTCATGGCGGGGACGAAAGGGACGACGCTGGTGTACTACGACCTGCAGATGGCCGCCGCGCTGGTTACTGTGGCCTTGCCCTTGCTGCTGTTCCTGTTCCTGGGCCGCTACTTCATCCGGGGCATCCTGGCCGGCGCGCTGAAAGGCTGAGGGCCGACCTGGGCGAGAGCACCTGCCGGGGGCGCTTTGTTTTATCCAGTAGCCCCTGATCCCCTTATCCGTTATAATCATTCTGGATATTTGGCGCTCTTTGTGCTCTTTGTGGTTCAATCACGGAGGTCCATATGGAGCGAGTGATTCGTGCCCCACGTGGGAGGGAGATTTCGTGCAAGGGCTGGCTGCAAGAGGCCGCCCTGCGCATGTTGATGAACAACCTGGACCCCGACGTCGCCGAGAAGCCCGACGACCTGATCGTGTATGGCGGGCGGGGCAAGGCGGCGCGCAACTGGGAGGCCTTTGAGGCCCTCGTCAAGGCGCTGCGCGAACTGGAGAACGACGAGACGCTGCTGGTCCAATCGGGCAAGCCCGTCGCCGTGTTCAAGACGCACCCGGACGCCCCCCGCGTGCTTATTGCCAACGCCAACCTGGTCCCCGCCTGGGCGACGCAGGAAGTGTTTGACGAACTGGACGCCAAGGGGCTGACGATGTATGGCCAGATGACCGCCGGCTCGTGGATTTACATCGGCACCCAGGGCATCCTGCAAGGCACGTATGAGACTCTGGGCGCGGTCGCGGCGCGGCACTTCAACGGCTCGCTCAAAGGGCGCTTTGTGCTGACCGCCGGCCTGGGCGGCATGGGCGGCGCGCAGCCCCTGGCGATCACCATGAACGAGGGCGTCGGCCTGATTGTGGAGGTGGACCCGGCCCGCGCCCGGCGGCGGCTGGACACCGGCTATATTGATACGGTGGTGGATACGCTGGAGGAGGCCATGACGCTGGTGGAGGGCGCGCTCGCCAGGGGGGAGCCGCTCTCGGTCGGGCTGATCGCCAACGCCGCCGATGTCTATCCGGAACTGGTCATGCGCGGCGTCACTCCCGATGTCGTCACCGACCAGACGCCCGCGCACGACCCACTGAGCTATGTGCCGCACGGGATGACGCTGGCCGAGGCCGAGCGCCTGCGCGTTGAGGCCCCCGATGAGTACGCGCGCCGGGCAGTGGCTTCTATGGCCCGCCAGGTGCAGGCCATGCTGGACTTCCAGGCGCGGGGCGCGGTTGTGTTTGATTACGGCAACAACATCCGCCAGCGGGCCTACGACGCCGGCGTCAAGAACGCCTTCAACTTCCCCGGCTTTGTCCAGGCCTATATCCGCCCGCTCTTCTGCCAGGGCAAGGGGCCTTTCCGCTGGGTGGTCCTCTCCGGCGATCCGCAGGACCTGTACCGGACGGACGAGGCCATCCTGGAGGCCTTCCCGGAGGACGAGCACCTGCGGCGTTGGATCCGCATGGCGCAGAAGAAGGTCAAGTTCCAGGGGCTACCGGCGCGCATCTGCTGGCTGGGCTACGGTGAACGGGCCAAGGCCGGGCTGATCTTCAACGACTTGGTGGCGCGGGGCGAGGTCAGCGCGCCCATCGTTATTGGCCGTGATCACCTGGACGCCGGCTCGGTCGCCAGCCCGAACCGCGAGACCGAGGGGATGCGCGACGGCTCGGACGCCATCGCCGACTGGCCCATTCTGAACGCGCTGTTGAATGCGGTGGGCGGCGCGACCTGGGTGGCCTTCCATCACGGCGGCGGGGTGGGCATTGGCTACAGCCTGCACGCCGGGCAGGTGATCGTCGCCGACGGCACGCCGGAAGCGGCGCGGCGGCTGGAACGCGTACTGACCACCGACCCCGGCCTGGGGATCGTGCGCCATGCCGATGCGGGCTACCCGGAGGCGATTGCGGCGGCCCAGCGGCATGGGATTAAGATGCCCATGTTGGAACGAGACCGGGCAAGGATTTAGATTACAGACCTGTGGGACAATGACCTGACTGTTGGAACGGTGCTGGCCTCTGTTCCTGCTAGGAGGCAGCCAGCAGCCTGTCCAGGGCCTCCTTAGATTGGCGCTCCACCTGGGCATGCAGGCTGTTCCCGTGCGCGTCCATCGTGACCACCACCGGGAAGTCCTTGACCTCAATCACCCATATGGCTTCGGGCACGCCGAAGTCCAGCTTATACACACCGAGGACACGCTGCACGGACTGGGCGATCAGCGTGGCGGCGCCGCCAACGGCATGGAAGTACACGCCGGGCACCTGCTGGCAGGCTTCCAGGGTCTTTGGCCCCATCCCGCCCTTGCCGACCACGCCTTTAAGGTTGAAGAAGCGCATGACATCGGCCTGATAGGGTTCTTCGCGGCTGCTGGTGGTGGGGCCGGCGGCCACAAAGCGGTAGTCCTTCGTGTCCAGGCCGGCGACGACCGGGCCGCAGTGGTAGATCACGCCGCCGTTTAGCAGGGGGCGGATGGCCTCCAGCACCTCCAGGTCGTCCCCCTGGGGCGGGCGGGTCTGCCGGATGAACGTCTCTACCAGCCATTTGTGAACAGCATCGCGCCCGGTCACCATGACGCCGGAGAGCAGGACAGGGTCGCCCACCTTCAGGCTGCGGATGGTCTCATCGCTGATGGGAATGTTCACTTCATGCATGGTCTTTTCCCCTACTCGTAGGTCACCTGGCCGTTGCGGACGGTCATGCGGCGGCGGCGGTAGGCCCAGCACATATAAGATATGGTGACGAAGTAGCTGGCGGGCAGGCGGTGCAACGTGGTGAGCTTTGTGCCCAGCACGGTCGTCTGGCCGCCGAAGCCCATGGGGCCGATGCCCAACTGATTGGACTCGTCGGTGAGGCGGGCCTCCAGTGCCGCCAGTTGGGGGTCGGGATGGGCGTCGTCCAGACGGCGATAGAGGGCCTCCTTAGAGGCCATGTAAGACGAGCCGCGGTCGCCGCCGATGGCCACGCCGAGGATGCCGGGGGCGCAGCCCCTGCCCTGGGCCTTGTGGACGGCGTCCAGCACCACCCGGCGCACGCCTTCCAGGTCGCGTCCGGCCCCCAGGCGGCTATCGGGGAGCGCGTATTGCGCGCCAACGTTCTCACAGCCACCGCCCTTGAGCATCAGATCAACGGTCAGAGTGTCCCCCTCCACCTCCTTAAAGTGGATGGTGGGGAAGTAATCGTCCCCCAGGTTGTTGCCGGTGTTCTTGCCGGTGATGGGGTGGACGGCATTGGGGCGCAGGTAGGCGCGGGCGGTCGCCTCGGCGACGGCGGCGCGGATGTCCTCGCCTAGCCTGCGCGTGCTCCACCCCTCCGGATAGGTGACATAAAAGATGGGCGTCCCGGTATCCTGGCAGATGGGCGTGGCGTTCTGCCGCGCCAGTTCCACGTTCTTAAGGATGGCTTCCAGGGCGCCTCGGGCGGCCGAGCCGGGCGCCTCGCGCTCCACCGCCTGGCGCAACGCGGCCTCCACGTCCGGCGGCAGGTCGGTCGCGGCCAGGCGGATCAGCTCTAACAGGTGTCCCTTCAGATCAGGCTGCGGTAGCATGATGTCCCCCTGTGGCTGTATTGCTCCCTATATAAGTGCCTCCAGTGCAGCGGCGATGCGTTCGGCGGCCTGGCGCAGGGCAGGCACATAGTCATAGACGGGGATGCCCAGCCGGTCGGCCTCCTGCACGCCGGGGTCGGCGGGCAACAGGCCCAGCAGCGGCAGGCCGGGCGACTCGGCCCGGAGGAAGGCGGCGTCCTCCTCCGTGCGCACCTTGTTGCCCACCAGCCACAGCCGCGTCAGGCCGATGTCGGCGGCCAGCGCCTTGATCTGGGCGGCGGTGGCCAGGCTGCGCCGTGTCGGCTCGGCCACGACCAGCATGGCGTCCACGCTATCCACTGTAGCGCGCCCCAGGTGTTCAATGCCCGCGTACATGTCCAGGATCAGGACATCCTCGCGGCGCAGAAGGAGATGGCGGACCAGGGCTTTGAGCAGGGCGCTTTCCGGGCAGATGCAGCCGGAGCCGCCCGCTTCCACGCCGCCCATCTCCAGGAGGCGCACGCCGCGGTGCACGACGCTGAAGCGCTCCGGCAGGTCGTCCACGCGGGGGTTAAGGGTGAAGAACCCGCCCACCGTGCCCGGCCTGGCGCCGGTGCGCTCCTCAATCAACTCGTCCATCTCGGCGATAGGGCGCAACCTGGTCCGCAGTTCGGCGGGGAAGCCCAATGCGCCCGCCAGACAGGGCGAGGGGTCGGCGTCCACCGCCAGCACCACGCGCCCGGCGTCAGCATAGACCTGGGCCAATAGCGCCGCCAGCGTCGTCTTGCCTACCCCACCTTTGCCGCTGATCGCAATCCTGGCCATTATTCGCTCCGTGTCCCCGGCACGATCATGGGGGTGCGCTTGAAGGGCTTCACCTGCGCGCCCACGTTGTCCTTGAGGATGTTGCCGGAGACGTGCATCAGAGTATCGTCGTAGTCGCTGTCTATGCCCATGCTCGCCAGGCAGGGGTAGTGGTGGTGGAGCAGGCCGGCCTTCTCCTCGGCCTCATCCGCCGAGACGCCGATCAACCCCTGGGCGACGAAGCGGGCACAGCCGCATACGCTATCGCGCAGGACCGTCGCGTTGAGGATGCGCCGCGTGTCTGGGTCAACGGTCAGGTGCAGGCTGGGCTGGCCGAAGTACCGGGCGAACTCGGCGATGAGCGGGCTATCGTGAGCCACACGTTCCCGGCGGTTGACGGCGTAATACCTTTCGGTGAGCGTGCACAGGGGCTTGGGCGTGGCGCAGGCGACGTCCATCCCGGCGAGCCAGCCGCGCAATTGCCGGGCCAGGCCGCGCGGCAGCCAGGCTTCGTTGTCTATGGCGGCGATGACCGCCTGGGCGCCTGTCATGTAGGCGATGTCGGGGAGAAGCTCGGCCACGCCGCGATGCTCGCCGAAAGACAGGATGAGGTCGGCAGGGGGAAGCGTGGCAGGCAGGTGCTCCGCCGGGTCGTCAATCACCGGCGGGAAAGCCGCCGGGGCCCGCCAGACCTGGATGTCCCAGTGCGGCGGGCCATAAGCGCGGATGTTAGCCACATGCCGTTGCCCGTATTCGCCGGAAACAACTGCCAGGATGCGCATAAAATAGCTTTCAGCAGTCAGCGCTCAGGAAAGCACCGAGCTGACGCCCGGCGCCGGGCGCTGTGCTCAGCAGGACAGCCCGCGTAGCCGTGCCTCAGTGCGCAGTGCCGCCGCCACCGTCTCAAAGGGCACGCCGTCGGGGCAGATGACGCCACAGGTCTGGCATTGGGCGCAGACCCAGATGGTGCGGCAGGTCAAGGCCCGGTCGTGGTTCTTACGCGCCCAATACAGCACCTCACTGGGGTGCAGGTCCCACTCCTGCGCGTGTGGGCAGCCCTCCTCGCACGAGTCACAACTGCTACAGGCCGCGATGTCCAGCCCGGTGGCGTTCAGGATAGTGAAGCGCAACGGGCCGCGTTGGCTGATCATCGTTAATTCGCTTTCGCTCCCGGACGAAGGCCCGCTAGCGAATGGCAAAACCCCTTCGTCCTATGGAGAGTGTACTGGCTTGGGGCGGTGCGCGTCAGTGTCAGACGACATGTTATGGCAGTGACATTTGTCACCAAAGAGCGGGGCATGGGCGTTGACCGGGCGGAATTATGGCGTGACTGCGCCTCCAAACAGAGCATGTCGCCTGCAATGGGCCGGCGCCCCCTGAGCGCGCTGAAATTCTTGAGATCCTCTCATAAATGGCGGGATGGGCAAGGCGGGATAGAATAGCCTGTAGGGCGGCTTTCCATAGCCGCCGAAAGGCTTTCCATAGCCGCCGAAGAGCGACAGCCGAAGCCCAAAGAGCGGCAGGTATAGAAACCTGCCCTACGCCGGGGAGATGGGCAAGGCGGGCCTGTAGGGCGGCTTTCCATAGCCGCCGCAGCAGGGCCAAAGAGCGGCAGGTATAGAACCCTGCCCTACACCTGAGCTACGGCTGAGTCTGTAGGCGGCTTTCCATAGCCACCGGCTCTTAGCCGGGTTCTTACCCGCCTGAGCGCGCTGAAATTCTCCTTGACAGGTCCGCTTAAGCTGAGTATAATAACGCCGTATTGAGTAGGGCGGCGGCTATCGTTACCTCAACGCAATCAGCCCTCAACTGCATACAAGATGAGGATCGGCGACCGGTGAAGGGTTGACCGCTGGTTTCGTATTGTATTTTTAAGGAATTCTGAGGAGGCATATGGCCCAACTATCTGCCACAAAGTCCTATGCACGCATCAGTGACGTGCTGCCCTTGCCCACTTTGATTGAGGTCCAACTGGAATCCTTTAAGTGGTTCCTGGAGGAAGGGCTGCGCGATCTGTTTGATGAGATCTCACCTATTGAGAGCTTCAACGGCGCGCTCAAGCTGTATTTCCCCGACCGAAGCGAGACCGCCAAGGAGTTTGGCCTGGATTACTGGTTTGAGGAGCCGAAATACAGCGAGGAGGAGTGTCGCGAGCGCGACATGACCTATGCCGCGCCGTTGTACGCCAATGTGCTCCTACGGGATGTCACCACCGACCAGAACATCGTCCAGAAAATCTTCCTGGGCGATTTCCCCATGATGACCAAGAACGGCACGTTCATCATCAATGGGACAGAGCGCGTGGTCGTCTCGCAGCTCATCCGCTCACCGGGCGTGTATTTCAGCGCCGAGGAGGACCGTACCACCGGGCGCACCCTGGCGGCAGCCAAGCTCATCCCCGACCGCGGCGCCTGGATGGAATTTGAGACGCGCCGGGGCGATTACCTGACGCTGAAGTTCAACCGCAAGCGTACCGTCCCGGTGACCATTCTGCTGCGCGCCCTGGCCGCTGTGGATGATGGCACAGACTGTAAAGTGATCCAGGAAGGCACAGACGAGGAGTTGCTGGCGCTGTTCGCCGATGTGGACACTGATACCGACCATATGTATATCCCCGCCACGTTGCGCCAGGAGCCGACCTGGACGGGCAAGGATGGCCGCAGCGTGGCTGAGGAAGCGCTGATTGAGTTCTACAAGCGCATGCGCCCCGGTGACCCGCCCACGCTGGAGAACGCCCGCGAATACCTGTGGTCGCAACTCTTTGACCGGCGGCGTTATGACCTGGAGCGTGTAGGCCGCCACCAGATCAACAAGCGCCTCTACGGGGACCCGAACAAATTCCCGGAGAGCCAGCGCACCGTCATGCAGCAAGACCTGGTGGAGTTGGTCAAGCGCATGATCCGCATCAACAATGGCCAGGCCGAAGCCGACGATATTGACCACCTGGGCAACCGCCGCGTCAAAACGGTGGGCGAACTCATCCAGAGCAAGCTGCGGGTTGGCCTGCGCCGCACCGAGCGCGTGGTCAAGGAGCGCATGAGCATCCGCGATGCCGAGGCCATGACGCCGGTGAACCTGATCAACATCCGGCCCATCGTTGCGGCCATCCGCGAGTTTTTCGGCTCCAGCCAGCTCTCGCAGTTCATGGAGCAGACCAACCCCCTGGCCGAGTTAACACACAAGCGCACGCTCTCTGCCCTGGGGCCCGGCGGCCTGCGCCGCGAGCGCGCTGGCTTTGACGTGCGCGACGTGCATCACAGCCACTATGGCCGCATCTGCCCGATTGAGACGCCCGAAGGCCCGAACATCGGCCTGATCGGTCGCCTGGCCTCCTACGCGCGGGTGAACAAGTACGGCTTCATTGAAACGCCCTATCGCCGCGTCTACCGAATCTTCCGCTTTGTGCGGCAGCGCGAGGAGGAGACCAGGCCCAGCGCCGGTGTCTGCCGCATCCTGCCAGAAGAGTACGATCGGTTGATCGGGCGCACTACGCGCGCGCCGGTGGTTCACCCTATGACCGGCGAGGTCTTGGTGGGCAGTGGCGTGGAGATCACCCCGGAGGTCGCTGGGCAGTTGCGCCAGGTGGCCGAAGGGCTGGAGAACCCTGAAGCGCTGGAGATCCGGGTCAAGCCTTTCGTCACCGATGAGATCGTCTATCTGGCGGCGGACACGGAGGACCAGTACGTGATCGCCCAGGGTAACGCGCCGCTGACGGAGAAGAACGAGTTCGTGCGCCCACGCGCTTCCGTGCGGCGTCACCAGCGTTTCCTGCAGTTGCCTGTGGAGGAAATAGACTTCATGGACGTGGCCCCGCGCCAGATCGTGGGCATCTCGGCGGCGCTGATCCCCTTCCTGGAGCACGACGATGCCAACCGCGCCCTGATGGGCTCCAATATGCAACGCCAGGCGGTGCCCTTGCTCCAGCCTGAGGTGCCTCTGGTGAGCACAGGGATGGAATGGGTGGCGGCGCGGGACAGCGGGCAGGTGGTGCTGGCCGAGGAGGATGGCGAGGTCATCAGCGTCACGGGCAGCCAGATCGTCATTCAGGGCGCCAACGGCCCGCGCGTGTACAAGCTGCGCAAGTACCAGCGGTCTAACCAGTCCACCTGCATTGACCAACGCCCTATCGTGGTCAAGGGACAGATCGTCAAGAAGGGCGAGGTGATCGCGGACAGTTCCTCTACGGATCACGGGCTATTGGCGTTGGGGCACAACGTGCTGGTGGCCTTCCTCTCCTGGGAGGGGGGCAACTACGAGGACGCGGTGCTGATCTCCGAGCGCCTGGTGCGCGAGGATAAGTTTACCTCCATCCACATTGAAAAGCACGAGGTGGAGGCCCGCGACACCAAACTCGGCCCGGAGGAGATCACCTATGACATCCCCAACGTGGGCGAGGATGCGCTCAAGGACCTGGACGAGCACGGCATTGTGCGCATCGGCGCTGAGGTCGGCCCGAATGACATCCTGGTAGGCAAAATCACGCCCAAGGGCGAGAAGGAGCTTAGCCCGGAGGAGAAGCTGCTGCGAGCGATCTTCGGCGAGAAGGCCCGTGAGGTGAAAGATTCGTCCCTGCGCCTGCCGCACGGCGAGCACGGCAAGGTGGTGGACGTGAAAGTGTTCACCCGCGACGAGCATCGCGACCTGCCTGCGGGCGTGGACAAGATGGTGCGGGTGAGCGTGGCCCAGAAGCGCAAGATCACCGAGGGCGATAAGATGGCCGGGCGTCACGGCAACAAGGGGGTCATCTCCAAGGTCGTGCCGATTGAGGATATGCCCTTCCTGCCGGATGGGACGCCGGTGGACCTGATCCTGAACCCGCTGGGCGTGCCAGGGCGCATGAACATCGGCCAGATCTTTGAGACGCATCTGGGCTGGGCGGCGGACCGGCTGGGCTTCCGGGCGATCACGCCGGTGTTTGACGGCGCCAGCGAGGAAGAGATTGAGGCCGACCTGGCCCGCGCCTGGCTGATTGACCGCGCCTGGGAGGAAGCGGGCCAGCGCGCCTGGGCCTGGTTTAAGGAGATCGGCCAGGAAGACCCTACCCTGATTACGGACGATGATGAGCTGCGCATGTTGTACATCACCAACTGGCTGGTGGAGCGCGGCTACGAAGAAGAAGACCTACTGCTCAACCGCACCTACGCCCGTTATGCCGTCCTGCACGAGTGGCTCAAGGAGCGGGGCGTGGCCCCGGAGGCCATCCTGGACTTTGAGCCTTGGCGCGGGGATGGACAGCGGGTCATAGATAGCGAAAAGAATCGCCGGGCGCGGATCGTGTGCCTGCGCGAGTGGCTGCGCTGGTTGGGTGAGGAGTTGGAGCGGCGCGGCAAGGACCTGCCCGATGTCTTGCAGGGCGTGGCCCCAGAGGCGTTAACGGATGAGGAGGTGGAGACGGTGGCCGAGCGGGCCAGCGTCCTGACCGGCTACCCGTTGCCCACGTTGGGGAAGATGATCCTGTACGACGGCAAGACGGGCGAGCCGTTTGACCGGCCTGTGACGGTGGGCATCATCCACATGATGAAGCTGGCGCACCTGGTAGAGGACAAGGTCCATGCGCGCTCTACCGGCCCGTACTCGCTGGTGACGCAACAGCCCCTGGGCGGCAAGGCCCAATTCGGTGGCCAGCGCTTCGGCGAGATGGAGGTGTGGGCGCTGGAAGCCTACGGCGCGGCCTATACGCTGCAGGAGATGCTCACCATCAAGAGCGACGACGTGCAGGGCCGCGTTAAGACCTATGAGGCCATCGTCAAAGGTGCGCCGATTGAAGAGCCAGGCATCCCGGCCTCGTTCCGCGTGCTGGTCAAGGAACTGCAATCGCTGGGCCTGGCGGTGGAGGCCGTCACCGACACCGGCGAGGTCATCCGCTTCGGCAAGGATGAGGAGAAGGCGCGCACACCCAAGTTGCTCACCGGCCTGTTAGGGCTGGGGGCCACAGGGGACGACGAGCAGGAGTAGGTAGCCGTCGGCCATCCGATGTGAACGCCCCGCAGGTACTGACCTTAAGCCTGCGGGGCGTTTTGGTTTGCGTGACCCGCTATCTGCTCAATCCGTTCCCAAATCCGTTGACAGCGCTACTCCGCGCGCCCCCCGCCACCGCGCCAGTCGCTCCCTGATCTCGCGCTCATATCCCTGGTCGCTGGGCTGGTACCAGCGGATGCCTTCCAGCTCTGGCGGCAGATAGCGCTGGGGGACGTAGTGGCCGGGGTAGTCGTGGGGGTAGAGATAGCCCTGGCCATGGCCCAGGCGCTGCGCGTCGCGGCTGCTGTCCTTCAGATGATCGGGGACTTCCACAATCCCCTCTTTCTCCACTGTCTCCATCGCCTTCATCCAGGCGCCGACCGAGTTGGATTTGGGCGCAGTGGCCAGATAGATCGTGGCCTCGGCCAGGTGGTACATGGCTTCGGGCAGGCCGACCCATTCCAAGGCCCGCGCACAGGCGGCGGCCACCACAATGCCCTGGGGGTCGGCCAGGCCGATGTCTTCCGCTGCCAGGATAAGCAGGCGGCGCATAATGAACTTGGGGTCCTCGCCCGCGTAGATCATCTTCGCCAGCCAGTACAGCGCCGCGTCGGGGTCGCTGCCGCGCACGCTCTTGATAAAGGCGGAGATGGTGTCGTAATGGGCATCGCCGTCCTTATCATAGAGTAGCGCCCGCCGCTGAATGCTCTCCTGGGCGATGTCCAGCGTGATGCGGATCACGCCGTCCGCATCCGGCGGGGTGGATTCCACGGCCAGCTCCAGCGCATTGAGCGCGGTGCGGGCATCGCCGCCGGCAACGTGGACCAGATGAGCCAGGGCGTTCTCGTCTATCTGGATCGGGCGTTGACCATAGCCGCGCTCTGGGTCGGCCAGCGCCCGGCGCAACAACGTCATCACCTCCTCATCCGAGAGCGGCTTCAACTGGAAGATGCGTGAGCGCGAGACCAGCGCCCCAATGACCTCAAAGAAGGGATTTTCGGTGGTTGTGCCGATGAGGACGATCGTCCCGTTCTCCACGTGGGGCAGGAGGGCATCTTGCTGGGCCTTGTTCCAGCGATGCACCTCGTCCACGAGCAGGATGGTGCGCTGGTTGTGCAGCTTGCGGCGCTCCGTCGCCTCGTGGATGATGCGACGCAGGTCGGCGACGCCCGCCGTGACCGCGCTCAAGGTCTCACAGTGGGAGCGCGTGGTGTTGGCGATAATCATCGCCAGCGTGGTTTTGCCCGTGCCGGGCGGCCCCCACAGGATAATGGAACTGAACAGGCGGTCGGTTTCAATGGCCCGCCGCAACAGCTTCCCTGGGCCGAGGATATGCGTCTGCCCAACGAACTCGTCCAGCGTGCGCGGGCGCATCCGCGCCGCCAGGGGGGCCTCGCGTTGCAGGCGCTGCTGAAAGCTATGGTTAAACAGGTCCTGCGATGGCATACTCAGGAGCATAGCACGGTCCGGGTGAACCGTCAACAGCAAGCTGGCGGCTGGAAGGGCCTGCCCCCCCACCCCAGCCCTCCCCCACAGAGGGGGGGGCATATTGTTTCAATCGCCGGGCTGTCCCCAATTTGGTGTGCTTCCCCTGTGACCTGCGTTGCCTGCGTTTAGGACTAATGTTCAGTGGACAATGCTCGCTTCTTGTGATACACTGCATCCTGCGGAGGAGTCAACCTTCAGGAGGAAAATGCATGTCGGAGACCCAGGAACCCCCCCAAAGACCCAGGTTGATCATTTGTATTGAAGATGAACCGGAGATGATTGAACTGGTCAAGCTCATCTTAGGGCGGAAGGGATTTGAAGTCCAAGGGGCCGTTGGCGGGCGCTCAGGATTGGAATTGATTGAGGAAAGGAAGCCTGATCTGATCCTCCTGGATTTGATGATGCCGGATATGGATGGCTGGGAGGTCTATCAGCAGATTAAAGCCAGGGAGGATTTGCGCTCTATCCCCGTCATTGTGGTCACCGCCAAGGCCCAAAGCATTGATAAGGTGTTGGGCCTGCATATTGCCAAGGTGGATGATTACATCACCAAGCCCTTCGGCCCGCAGGAGCTTTTAGAGAGCGTCAACAGGGTCCTCGGCGAGACTGGCGCAGATTGAGCGGATGTCCGCTGTGCAACCCCTTATTGAAATTCTCATCATCGGCAACGAGATCCTCCTGGGCGATGTTCAGGACACCAACACCTATTGGCTCTGCCGCCAGGTGGCCGGGCGCGGGGGCCGGGTGCGTCGCGTGACGGTGATCGGCGATGATCCGGACGTGATCGCTGCCGAGGCCCGCGCCGCACGCGACCGTCGTCCAAACGCCGTGTTCACCAGCGGCGGCCTGGGCCCCACCGATGATGACCTGACCCTGGCTGCGGTCGCCGCCGGATTGGGCCTGCCCTATGTGGAAAACGCCGAGGCGGTGGCGCTGGTGGCGCAGCGGTATACGGAGCTGGCCCGGCAGGGCTATGTCGCCAGCGCCGACCTGACCCCGGAACGGCGCAAGATGGCGTGGATGCCCCAGGGGGCTATCCCCCTGCCCAATCGGGTGGGTGCGGCCCCCGGCGTCTGGCTCAAGCTGCCGGAAACCACCTTCATCTGCCTGCCCGGCGTGCCCGCCGAATTGAAGGACATCTTCACCAACGCCCTGGCGCCGTTCCTGCTGGAGTTGTTCGGCGAGCGCGATTTCGCCTCGGCCACCGTGTTCACCGACTGCGGCGACGAGTCGGTGCTGGCGCCGATCCTGCGGGCTGTGGTGGCTGCGCATCCGGAAGTCTATATCAAGTCGCGGGCCACCCATTTTGGCGCGGACGTGAAGTTGCGCGTGACCCTCTCGGTCTCCGGCGCCCCCGGCCAGGCCCGCCCCGCGCTTGAGGCCGCGCTGGCGCACCTGCAGGAGGCGTTGGCGCGGGCGGGCGTGGGCGTGACGGGCGTGGAGAGGTGAAATACAGCCGTGCGTTGCGGCAGTCAGGCGCCCCCGCCCTCAGCCCTCCCCCACAAGGGGGAGAGAGGCTGATTTCCTCTCGGCCTACACGCGCGACCTGGTCTGGCTGGCGCTCAATCGGCTAGAAGAAGCCGAAGCCGATCTCACGCTCGCCCTTCAGAAAGGGGAGCGCACGCACACCAACCCGCGCCTGTGGGAAGTGGTCGTCGCGCTAGGCTAGTTGCGCGCCCGGCAGGGACAGGGCCAGGCCGCACGCGCTGCCTATAACCGGGCGCACCAACTCATCTCTGACCTGGCCCGCTCGTTGGACATGTTCCCCGACGTTCGCCAGGGGTTCCTCAATACTGTCTTGCCCCTACTGGACAGGCTCGCCACCGATTAGAAGCCGTCGGATTCTATCCGAATAGCGGGCGCTACGCTGGCGCGATTCAATAGTCGTTCGTGTTTACACTGCCGTTGGTCTTGACTATAATAGGTCGGGGCGTTGACTATTCAAGACGGCCCAGGTTTGAATAAGAGATTATGGCATGGCTATCTGGCATATTCGGTATTACATTGACCCAGAAACGGGCCTGCCACACATCTATGGCCATGGTGTCACAGAGAACGAAGTTGAACAGGTACTGGCAAGACCGGGCGAAGATCGTCAGGGGTACGAGGGAGCGCGGGTCGCTATTGGACAGACTGAAGCCGGCCGGTACCTCCGGGTTATCTATGTACCTGATCCCGAGCCAGGTAGCGTCTTTGTGATAACCGCTTATGAACTACGTGGGAAGGCATTGATGGCGTATCGCCGTCGCAGACGCAGGAGATAAGTATGGCTGAGAACCGTTTTCCGCCGGGGTGGGATGAAGAACGCGTGCGTCGCGTTTTGGCCCACTATGAGACGCAAACCGAAGAAGAGGCTGTCGCAGAAGATGAGAAAGCTTTCAAGAGTCGGGACCGAACAGTGATGGAGGTTCCCGTTGAGTTAGTCCCTGTGATCCGCGAGGTCATCGCTCAATACGAGGCGAAAGAAAGACCCTGATTCAGATATTCAGTTGTGTTCGGGCTTTCCCAGACCCCATGTCAGACGCTTGCGCACCTCGCTCGGGAGTGCGTCTGATAGCGGCGGCTGGCTTTAACTCTCTTGGGTGTGCCATATATAGCCTAAAATCATGAGGCGAGCAAGAGCTGCAAAAGGGCTTCTGTAAATGACCCTATGCTGAGGCCAGTGCCATGTCCGGCAGCATCTGCCGCCGGTGCCGCACGGAGAGCGCATCCGCCTGCTGCTCGGCGTGATAGGAACTGCGCACCAGCGGGCCGCTCTCCACCCAGCGGAAGCCCATCTCCAGCCCGATGCGCTTAAGTTCGGCGAACTCGTCGGGGTGGACGTAGCGCTCAATCGGCAGGTGCTGGCGTGTCGGTTGCAGATATTGGCCCAGCGTCAGGATGTCCACATCGCGCTCGCGCAGGTCGCGCATCACCGCGATGACTTCCTCTATCGTCTCGCCCAGCCCCAGCATCATGCCCGATTTGGTGACGACATCGGGCGAGATGCGCTTGGCGTTGCCCAACGTGGCCATGGCCCATTCATACTTGTCCTGCGGTTGGACACGCTTGAACAGCCGGGGGACGGTCTCCACATTGTGGTTGAGGATATCGGGCTGTTCGGCCAGGACGATGGCCAGCGCTTCCGCCGAGCCTTTGAAATCGGGGATGAGCACCTCAATGCTGCAATCGGGCAGGACCTCGCGCACCCGACGGATGGCAAGGGCGAAGATAGGCGCCCCGCCGTCCAGGCGCTCGTCGCGATTGACTGAGGTGATGACCACGTGGCGCAGGTTCATGGCCTTGACCGCCTGGGCCAGCCGCTCCGGCTCGTCCCAGTCCAGGGGGAGCGGGCGACCGGTCTTGATGTCGCAGAAGCCGCAGGAGCGTGTGCACACGTCACCCAGGATCAGGAAGGTGGCAGTGCCCCGGCCCCAGCAGTCGCCGATGTTGGGGCACATGGCCTCCTCGCAGACGGTGTGCAGTTCCTTGGCGCGCATCAGCCCCTTAAGCCAGGCGTAGGTTTCGCCGCCCGGCGCCCGCACCTTGATCCAATCGGGGCGGCGCAGGGGGCGGGGGCTGTCCGTCACAGGCTGTACTTCAGTGTTCCCCAGAACGGGGATGCTCTCAATCGGAATCGTGTTCACGCCCCCAATTCTACGCAAAATTGGAGCTAATGGCAATCCCTTTCAGGTAGCGATCCGGCGCCTATCTTGCACCATCTGTGAAGGTCGGTTACAATGCAAGGCCGGTGTGTAACGCTATGCCGTATATAGGGGGAAGTGAGGGTACTGCTGTAAATCCTCACAGGCACGAGTGGCGTTGTCATTCCAGGGTGACATTGTGCGGTTATCCTGTTTACCCCGTTCTCGTGGCGCCCTGATCGCCGCCCATAAGCCAGGGAGTGAGGCCCATGACGCTGGCTGAGCACGATCAACCGGCAGCGCAGTTTAACGCCCCCAGCACCCCCCAGGCGGAAACCCCCCCGCGCCCAGCGGCGTTCCCGTTAGCGGCAACAGACTGGCGTGCGTTGATCCTGGCATTGGCGGCGCTGGCCTTCGCCGCACGGGGGCAATATGTCTTCCTCCACCAGCCCGATTATATGTGGGATGGGGTGGTGTTTTACGCCGTCGCCGTCGCCTGCTTTGTGGCGGCGTGGCGCAGGCTGCAGCCCTCGCCAGATACTGCCTCTGCCCCGGCCCTCTCCCAGGCGTTAACAGAAGGCCCCAGAACAGCGGTTCAGGTTCTGCCAGAGGGCCTGGCCGGAGTAAGGAGCAGGATGCGTGGGCTGCTGGCCCTGGTCGCTGTGGGCTGTAGCCTGTTGGCAGCCACCCTGGCTAATCGCGCTCCGGATGCCGAGAGCTATTGGGGGCCGTTCTGGCTATGGCTGATCGGCTGGGTGGGCTTCCTGGGCGTATTCGCCATCGGCAACCCGTTGCCAGGGCGCGCGGAATTGGCACGCCGGTTGCGGGCCTGGCTGGCGGCCCATGCCCTGGAGTTGCTTGCCCTGGGCAGCGTGCTGTTCATCGCCTTCCTGGTGCGCCTGATCGCGCTGGAGACGATCCCCATCAACCTGGGCGGCGACGAGGGCACACAGGGCGTCTGGGCGCTGGACGCCCTGACCGGCAAGCTCAGGAACATGTTCACCACCGGCTGGTACAACATTCCCACGATGCAGTTTTTCATCACGGCGGCCTTCCTGCGCTTCTTCCCGGTCGGCTCTGTGGCAGCGCTGCGCCTGCCCTTCGCGCTCGCGGGCCTCCTCTCGGTGCTGTGGACCTACCTGCTGGTGCGCGATCTCTGGGGGAGCCGTCGGCTGGCGCTGCTTTCGGCCTTTATTCTGGCGACGTTTAGCTACCATATTCACTTCAGCCGCCTGGGCTCCTCTCAGATTGTGGACGCCTTCTCCGTCACGCTCGTCCTCTGGCTCTACGTCCGTGCCGAGCGCAGTGGCAACCTGCTGACCTATGCGCTCTGTGGGGCGGCGCTGGGCTTCAGCCTCTACTTTTACTACGGCGCGCGCATTATCGGGATCATCTTGGCGGTCTTTATCCTGCATCGCGCTGTCGGCGGGCTGGCCGCCTGGCAAAATCGCCGCCGGACAGGGGCCTGGGACTGGCAGCCACTGGTGCGCGGAACACTGGGGCTGGCCGTCCTCCTGGTGGCTGGCCTTCTGGTCCTGGCGCCCCTGATCGGGCACTACATCCGTGCGCCGGAGACGTTCACATCACGCATTCAGGCGGTGAGCATTCTGGCGCCGGGGTATCTGGATCGGGAAGCGGCGTACTGGAAGACGACCAAGGTGCACATTATCGGCGAGCAACTCCGCAAAGCGCTGACCGGTTTCCACTTCACGCCAGACCCAACCTTCTGGTATCGCCCGGGGAGGCCGCTCCTGGATGCGGTCAGCGCGGTCCTGATGGTCTTTGGTGTGGCTTATGGGATCATGGCCTGGCGGCGGCGGGAATACGGGTTGGTGGTCACCTGGCTATTCCTGGCGGTGACGTTTGGCTGGGTCCTGACCGAGAACCCGCCCAGTTCCATGCGTATGCTGGTGGCTACACCGGCGGTCGCCATCCTGGTGGCCGTTGGCCTGGAGCAACTTGTTCAGTTGGGCCACCAGATGGCGGGCAGGGTCGCATGGGTAGCTTTGCCACTTGTGGCGGGCATCATTGCCCTGCTCAACCTGAACTTCTATTTCCGCGAATACACGCCGACGACGGAATACGGTTACATCTCGTCGCAGGTGGCCACGCCGCTGGCGCGCTACCTCCAGCAGCGCGGCGGGACCTATCAGGTGTATCTGCTCTCCAGCGGCGAGGTCCTCTCGGATAACGGCGTGCTGCGCTACATGCTCTATGGGACGCCTGTGGTAGATGTCCTGGAGCCGCTCAGCGGGCCACCAACCTTTGTAGACCCTTCACGCGAGGCGGTGTTCGTGTTCCTGCCCTCCCGACGGGGGGATCTGCAGTGGGTGCGTCAGGCTTATCCCCAGGGCCGTGTGCGGGAATTCGCCGGGCTGGATGGGAGACCGTTATTCACGCTCTATGATGCCGGAATACCATAACCTCCCACCCCAGCCCTCCCCCGCAAAGGGGGAGGGGATAACCTCTCCCCCAGCCTCTCCCCTGGTGAGGAAGATCGGGCTGCGCCTTGATCTGAGCGGCCTGCGTGCCCTCGGCCTGCCGCTGGCGATCATCGGCCTGGGCCTGGCGCTGTACGGGCAAGCGCAGATTTACGCCGAAGGCGGGGATAAGGCCGGCTATGGCTGGTTCCTGGCACTGGGAGCGCTCTGTTTCGGCATCGGCCTGGCGGATGTGGCCCTGGAACGGGAGGGCCAGGTGGAGGCCGACGAGCGGCCCTGGCTCTGGCCGCTGGGACTGGCAGGCGGCGCCATGGGGCTGCTTTCCTACCAATATTTTGAGGAGAACACCCTCACGCCGCTGGGGACGGCTCTCTGGCTGGGCGGGCTGCTCGCCTTCCTGGCGAGCTTCGGCGCGGCCCATAGCTTCTGGCGCTGGCTCCAGGCGCGGATCAGGGCGCTCCAGGCCAGCCCCGGCATGGTCATCCCCTGGACGGGGCTGGCGCTTTTAGCCATCCTGCTGATCGCGCTGGTGCTGCGCTTTGACCGGTTGGACACTATCCCCGGCGACATGGGCGAGGACCTGCCGCACAACTACGAGAACGCCCGCGCCATCCTCAACGGCGAATTCTCCATCTTTTTCCCTTCCCACCCTGGGCGCGAAGGGCTGATGTTCTACCTCCAGGCGTTGTATGGGCGTATCTTCGGCCTGAGTTATTACGGCCTGAAGGCGACGTCGGCGATCATCGGCATCCTGACGGTGGCGCTGATGTATGTTGTGGTGCGCAGTCTGTTCAATGCCGAGGCCGGGCTGTATGCCGCTCTGTTCCTGGCGATCAGCCGCTGGCACGTCACCGCCAGCCGCATGGGCCTGCGCCTGATCCTGATGCCGCTGTTTGTGCTGCTGGCGCTGGGGCTGATGGGGCGGGCGTTGCGCCGCCGTCGTCGGTTGGACTTTGCGCTCCTGGGGCTGGTTGTGGGCCTGGGCCTGCACACCTATAACGCCTGGATGGTCATGCCATTCGCTGTTGTGGGGAGCATCGTCGCCTATGAGATTTTGGTCAGGCAGGAGACGTGGACCCTGGGAAGGGTGCGTTCTATCCTTTATAATATCGTCATTATGGTATTTACGGCCACCCTGGTGTTTATCCCGCTGGCCCGGTACGCGCATGATTACCCGGAGGTGTACGGCCAACGCGTGGCTTCGCGCCTGACGGGGACAGAAGCTCCCCTGCCGGAGAATATCCCAGTGGTCTTCCTGGACAACCTGAAGCGCAGTGCGCTGATGTTCAATGTAGAAGGCGACCATGTGGCACGCTACAATGTGCCCTTTATGCCCCAGTTGGGTGTGATCAGCGGTGCGCTGTTCCTGGCGGGGGTGGCCTGGGCGCTGGCCCGCTGGCGGCGTGGCCTCAACCTGGTCATCCTGCTGTTGCTCTTGGCGACCATCCTGCCGCCTGCGCTTGCCATTGCCTTCCCTGGCGAGGTGCCCAACGCCGGGCGAGGTAGCGGGGCGATCGCGCCGGCTTACGTGCTGGTGGCCCTGCCGCTGGCGCTGTTGCGGCGGCGGCTGGCCGGGGCGGTGCAGTCCGCACGTTCGCTGCGCCTGATCTCCACAATTGTTTCCGAGGCGGAAAGCCCACTTCCCCCCCACCCCAGCCCTCTCCCACCAGGGGGGAGGGAGGCGGAAAGCGTGAAAATGGGCCGCCGCTTTGAGATCCGCCTGAGTCCGGCTGCCCTGATCGTCCCGCTCCTGGTGGCAGGCTTTGCCCTGATGGTCGTGGATGAGGCCAGAGCGACCGTGAACGCGTACTTCGTGGATTACCCGGATCAGATGAACCTGCGCAACTTTGATCTGTCCGGGACGATAGCGCGGGAGATTGATCGGCTGTGGCCAAATGGGCCGGTTTATACCGTGATCTATCCCTATTGGTATGACGGCAACGCGGTGCGGGCGCAGTTGCGCGTGGCCCCGCACGACTGGCAGAACGAGATCTGGCCGGAGAACCTCAGCCCTGATAGGCCCCCGCTCGCCGGGCTCCAGGGCAAGGCCGCTTTCATCGTGCATCCCTCCGACCAGCGCTCCCTCCAGGTCTTGCAGCAGTTTTTCCCGAAAGGGGTTATGATCGCTATGCCGGACAATAGCGGGGGGATCGCCTTTTATACGTTTATCGGTGAACGCTGAATGCAGTAGAACCAAAATGTCGCCTTGCAGCCCAGCGAAGGGCTTCACCCCCTACCTCACCCTCCCCCATCCAGGGGGAGGGGACAGGCGTCACCCCCTCCCCCCTCTGTGGGGGAGGGTTGGGTGGGGGGTGACACAGTGAGGGCTTCGGCCCATGTTTGAAACAGATTGTAGTCAGTCGTCAGAGAGGATGACAGGATGCGTGAATCGGAGTCGGGTGTT
>DAOUBF010000043.1:0-47599 GCA_034432795.1 Anaerolineae bacterium | reverse complement strand
GCGGCCCCGTGCGTATCCTCCGTCATAGAGCGTTATTTGCCCCCCGGCCGCTCAGGCGAGAGGTCTTGGCCCCGACTGGCCGGAGTTGTTTGGAGGCCGGCGTTTACACCCCTTCAACGACGACCATCCTGGAGAGGGTCGTTCGCTGGCGCATTTCTCGCAGAGGGCGATACTCCGGCGAGTCCCACCAGGCTTTGGCCTGGGCGACGTTGGGGAATTCCAGGATGACCAGGCGTTGGGGGGCCCAATCGCCTTCAAGCGTCTCCAAAGCCCCGCCGCGCACCAGGTACTTCCCCCCATAGGCCGCCACAATCGGGGGCGCCAACTGGCGATACTCCGCATACCCTGCCGGGTCGGTGACCTGGATGTCCACAATCACATAGGCGGCCATCGCGCTCACTCCTCGCGCATCTTGCCCACGTGCCGGTCCATGAAGAACAGCGCCGTGCCCGACGTGCCGATCATCTTCACTTGCTCCAGGATCAGGCTGGCGGTCTTCTCCTCCTCCACCTGCTCGGAGACGAACCAGTTGAGCATGGCCTGGGTGGCGTAGTCGTTCTCTTTGACGGCCAGGTCATAGAGCTGGTTGATCATCGCGGTCACGCGACGCTCGTGGTCCAGCGTCTGCTGCCAGACATCCACCAACGAGGCGAACTCCGACGGTGGCTGGTCAATGGCCTTAAGCTGGACCTTAGCCTGCTGGTCCTCCAGGTAATCCAGGAGCTTCATGGCGTGGCCGTACTCCTCGGCGCTTTGGGCGCGCATCCAACTGGCGAAGCCCGGCAGGTTGAGCGCGTTGAAGTAGGCCGACATGGAGAGATAGAGGTAGGATGAGTAGAACTCGTTCTTGATCTGTTCGTTGATCGCATCTTGCATGGCCTGGCTGATCATGGATGTTCTCCTTAAATGGGATAGAGTTGGCCTCAAGCCGAGGCTCAGCATATTAATGTACACCGGAGTGGCGAATTGCGCCAGGGGGGTAGAACGTAGAAAAAGGCACTGTCCTCTGGATAGGGCAGTGCCCACATGATCGTTGTGGAAGGGCGCCACTCAGAGGGTTACCCGGCCTGGGCGGCCAGGAGCGCGTTGAGGCGCTTCATCAGGCGCGACTTGCGCCGGGCGGCGTTGTTGCGATGGATCACGCCCTTGGCAGCGGCCCGGTCAAGCTGGCTGATGGCCTCGCGGATGAGGGCTTCATTTGGCTGGCCGGCGGCCAGGGCCTCGCGGGCACGTCGCAGGGCCGTGCGGGTGCGCGACAGGATCATGCGGTTGCGCAGGCGCTTGCGCATGTTGCTGCGCATACGCTTGAGAGCGGATTTGGTGTTCGCCAATGTGTCCCTTCCTTCCTAGCTATCCGTGATCGCTATCGTCTGGCGGCAAGGGAGTATACCCGATTTTAGCCATTTTGTCCAGCCACCTCGCGGGGACATCTATTCTGTGGTATAATGGCCCGCGTGCCCCCATCGTCTAGGGGACCAGGACGTGGCCCTTTCAAGGCCAAAACGCCGGTTCGAATCCGGCTGGGGGCACTCCCAGTCATTTCGCGTCGCTCTCTATACACCTGCTTCGCCCATCCTGTAACCCCGGTGTCGCACATCCCTGCTATCTCCGCCTTTCGCCTGAGCCGTTCCTCTATCGTTTAGAGGATGCAAGTTTCTTGCTGACTTTTTATAACCTTATATTTGCTTTTTCCCTACTCTGGTCCGTTATGCTGCTCGGTTGAAAAGGAGACAAAAGAATGTCATATCCACGTTGGGTAGTTTTCTTGTTGAGCGCGCTGGCCGCGCTGGGGCTGGTCCTGACCGGCTGTGGTGCGACGCCAGCGGCGGTAACCATTCCCCAGATCGTCATCAAGGCTACGGATTACGCCTTTGATGCACCGGCGCAGGTGAACGCGGGCCTGATCTCGGTCCGGCTGGAGAACAACGGCCAGGAGTTGCACCATGCGCAACTGACACGCCTGCAGGATGGCAAGACCATGGCCGACCTGCAGGCCGCGCTGGCACAGGGGGAGGAGGCCGCGATGGCTCTCCTGGAGTTTGTCGGCGGGCCTAGCGTCCTTGACCCCGGCAAAAGCCAGGAGGTGGTGTTGGACCTGAAAGCGGGCAATTATGTGCTGCTGTGCTTCATCCCCAGCGCAGACGGTGTCCCTCACCTTGCCAAGGGCATGGTCAAGCCAATCCAGGTCGTCGCCGCCGGTCAGAGTGGCGCGCAGGCCCCACAGGCTAACCTGAGCATTGTCCTCAAGGACTTCGGCTTTGAGATGCCCGCAGAGGTCAAGGCCGGTAAGCAGACCTGGGAGATCAAGAACGCAGGGCCCCAGCTTCATGAGATGGTGATCTTCAAGCTCGCCCCTGGCAAGACGATGGATGATGTCGGTGCGTTCTTCCAATCGCCCGCTGGCCCGCCGCCCTTTGAGGCGGTCGGCGGCATGCAGGCGCTGAGTGTGGGCAAGTCCGCCTGGCTGGTCCTTGACCTCCAGCCGGGCAACTACATTGCGCTTTGCAATGTGCCCGATCCGGCAAGCGGCAAAGCGCACAGCGAACTCGGTATGATTATGCCCTTCACCGTTAAGTAGGGGCGCGATTCGTTGCACCCCTACCCCTGACGGCTGGTGTTCAGGTCTCGCCGCAGAGCGCGCAGGGAGCCTGGGAGAAACACGTATGCGACTTTTCGCAGTTACGCTGGCCCCCTTTGCGTGCTCTGCGGTGATTGGCTGCCTACTCCGCACGGAGGATATGCACTTCAATCCCCGGCGGACATAGCTCCTGGAAGCGGCGGGCGTCCGCCTCGCTCCCGGCCACGCCGGCCCCGTAATGCATGGGGATGGCGATTTTAGGCTTGATGCGCCCGGCGGCCCGCGCCGCCTCCTCCGCCGTCATCACGTACACGCCGCTGACCGGCAGGAGAGCAATATCGCAGCGGATCTGGTCCATCTCCGGGATCAGATCGGTATCGCCAGCGAAGTAGAGCCGGGTGCCTCCAACGGTCACAATATACCCCACGCCGCCTGCCTCTTTGGGATGGAAGCGTTTGCCGATGTTGTAGGCCGGGACGGCCTCAACGGTCACGTCGCCGATGGTCTGCGTCTCACCGGCGCGGATCACGCGAACATCCCGGCCCAGTTTGGCCGCTGCCGAGGGGTTGGCGATCACCACCGTCTTCGGCCCGCGCACGCGGTTCACGTCCCCCGGCGAGCAATGGTCATAGTGATCGTGGCTGACCAGGACCAGATCGGCCTGGGGCGGTTGGCCCTTAAGCTGCCAGGGGTCAATGTAGATAACCGGTGGGCCATCCATACGAAAGCTGTCATGGCCCAGCCAGTGCAGTTTGTCCAGCATGGCGACCTCCTGTTCTTAACGAATTTCCTACCCAATTCCTACCGATTTCGGCTAGCATGGGAGTATAGCACATAATCTGTGATAGAATATAGGCTATGGACATCGCAGCGTATTTCCGTGAACTGGGGGAAGCCCTGGCCGCTCTGCCCCACGCGCCGATTGAGGCCATGCTGGATATCCTGCAGCAGGCGCGGCTGGAAGGCCGAACGATCTTTATTGTAGGCAACGGGGGCAGCGCCTCCACTGCCTCGCACTTCGCCTGCGATCTGGGGAAGAACACGGTCATGCCTGGCGTGCCGCGCTTCCGCGTGACGGCGTTGACCGATAATATGGAAGTCTTCTCGGCGCTGGCGAACGACCTGGGCTACGAGAACGTCTTTGCCGAGCAACTGGCGAACCTGCTGCAACCCGGCGACGTGGTCATCGCTATCTCCACCAGCGGCAACTCGCCCAACGTGCTCAAGGCGGTGGAATTCGCCCGCACCCAGGGCGCGACGACGATCGGCTGGACAGGGCAGGGGGGTGGCCGCCTGGCCGACCTGGTGGACCTGCTCATCGCGGTGCCCAGCACGTGCATTGAGCAGGTGGAGAACGCCCATCTCATCCTGCACCACCTGGTGACGATCCGTATGCGCGAGTTGAGCCATGCGCTGGCGGCCGCTGCGGCGCCTTAGAAGCCCGGTATAGCGCGCCCCTCATGCCCAGACCTCAGGAGGGCTGCGCTTGTTTAAACAAGCGCAGAGGGTCTATGCGCGTAATCCCCTCAATTTAATTTGATCAAAATGCTCACCGGTGGAGATGATCTGAGTTAGCCTGGGGCAGGGGCACTCATCCCAGTAGCAATAGAGAGTCAATCCCTCCAGACCGGGCTTTGCCTGGCTGGTCAAGACCCCGTTTCAGCCTCTGCTCTCGGGGACACGCAAGAAGAGGCCGGAGATCCCAACGGATAACAGTTCCACCGCTTCTTCAAGCGGCCACGGCGCTCGTAAGCGGACAGAGGACGAATGGGCGCTGCGTGCCCGGCGGAGGACAACCGACGGGGGACGGATGCTTATCTTCCGTCGTCTGTCCCCCGTCGTCCGGCCGTCGTCAGTACGTCGGCAGGCGGGGGTCCACCTCGCGCGCCCAGGCGTTGATCCCGCCTTTGAGGTTCTTCAGCTTACGGAAGCCGATCCCCCGCAGGAACTCCAGCGCCCTGGCGCTGCGTGCCCCGGTCTTGCAGTGCAGGACGATCTGATCGGCGCTATCCAGTTCGTGCACCCGCGCCGCCAGTTCACCCAGGGGGATCAGGCGGGCCCCCTCAATGTGGGCGATGTCCCATTCGTGCGGCTCGCGCACGTCCACGATCACGATGCGCTCACCGCGCTCCAGGCGCTCCTTGAGTTCACGCGGCGTGATCTCCCACTCCGACGCCAGGCCGCTGCCATCCTCACGGTCGTGCGCGGGCATCCCGCAGAAGGCCTCGTAGTCAATCAACTGCGTCACTGTGGGGTTCTCGCCACAGACCGGACACTTCGGGTTCTTGCGCAGCTTGACCTCCTCAAAGCGCATTTGCAGCGCATCGTACAGGAGCAGGCGCCCGATCAGCGGCTCGCCGATGCCCAGGATGAGCTTGATCGTTTCGGTGGCCTGGAGCGTGCCAATGGTGCCCGGCAGGATGCCCAGGACGCCGCCCTCGGCGCAGCTCGGCACCAGCCCCGGCGGCGGCGGCGTGGGGAACAGACAGCGATAGCAAGGCCCCTCTTTGGCGTAAAACACCGACACCTGCCCCTCAAAGCGGAAGATGGAGCCATACACGTTGGGTTTGCCCAGGAGCACGCAGGCGTCGTTGACCAGGTAGCGCGTGGGGAAGTTGTCCGTCCCGTCCACGATCACATCATAGTCCCTCAAGATGTCCAGCGCGTTCTCCGAGGTCAGGACGGTCTCGTAAGTGTCCACCTGGATGAAGGGGTTGAGGTCCAACATACGTTCTTTGGCCGATTCCAGCTTGGAGCGCCCGATGGCCTTCGTGCCGTGAATGACCTGGCGTTGCAGGTTGGTGGCATCCACGACATCGTAGTCCACCAGCCCGATGCGCCCGATGCCCGCCGCCGCCAGGTACAGCGCCAGCGGCGAACCCAGCCCGCCCGCGCCGACGAGCAGCACACTGGCCGCTTTGAGCTTCTTTTGCCCGGCCAGGGCCACCTCCGGCATGATCAGGTGGCGGCTGTAGCGCCGGATTTCCTCGTTAGAAAGCTCAACCTCCGGTACGGTCTTGTCCAAGGCGATCATAATAACCTCCTGTGCGGGACAGAGGGGGTGAGTTCGTCCTTCGTCTTCCGTCCTCCGTCCAACGTGTTGATCTGGCGCTTTAAGACCTCGGCGGTCACGTAGCCGTGGTTAAAATAACGCACCTCGCCGCGAGGGTCCAGGATGATGGTGGTGGGCACGCTCAGAACGCCCCAGCGGGCGGCTTCGTCGGGCTGGAGTAGCGCATCTACGCGCACCACACGGATGGCCTCGCCCAGTTCGCCTTCTACCTGCGTCACCGCCGGCGCCTGGAGCGACCAGCAGGGCGCACAGCCCGGCGTGCTGAAGTAGAGCAGGGTCGGTTTGCCGTCGGGCCACGCCGCCGGCCTCACACGGCGGCGCACCCAGGCCAGATGGGCGTGCCGCAGCAGCAGATACAGCGTAACGCCAGCGGCGATAATGACCAGTGCCCAGAGTCCACGTTCCAGCACGTTACTTCCTTCTTTCTATTGGGCTGGCGGTGAAGCCCGGCACATGCAGGCGGTTAAGCTGATAGTAGATAAAGCACCCCGCGCAGAAGCCGACGAACAGGTTAAGCGCGGCCAACCCCACCACCAGCCAGGCCAGCGCCCAGCCGATAATCGGCTGGTTCAGGCCGAGCAGCGCCAGGCTGGACAGGGCCAGGAACACGCCCCCCAACCCCTGCGCGAACAGGTGCGGCTCCGGGTTATCAGGGATGACGCGCGGCTTGAGCACCCCCGCCGGTTTCAGCACATAAGTATATACGGCTTTGAACAGCGCCGCCTGTGGCCAGACTGTGCCGATGAGCATAACGGCGGCGACGAATGCCACCAGCCAGGGCGTATTGGTAATATAGGCGGCGATAAGCAAGGCGATGATAAATGCCTGATTGACCTTCAGGGCCATATGGTCCACCTTTCTCTCGCCCCCGCCGGCCTCGCCCGCGCCACCGGCGATGGAAGGCACGATCCGGATGGTATCCTCCTCGCGCAGAGGTGTTTCGCCCTGGTGCAGGTAGCGCACGTCCTCATTGTTCACGAAGATGTTGACGAAGCTACGCAGTTCCCCGGCCTCGTTGAAGAGGTGGGGGCGCAATTGAGGGTAGCGCTCCGCCAGTTCGTTGAGCGCCGCGCCGACGGTCGCGCTCTGCACAGGCACAATGCTCTGGCCCCCCGTGTAGGGCCGCAAGGGTGTGGGAATCCGTATACTAGGCATAGACCATCTCCTCCTCTACAAATTGGCTGCGGTCATCCAGCAAGCGCCAGGCGCGCGAGCCGGATGCACGCCCCTGTTCAACCGAGGTGATCACATAGGAATACCAGGGCCAGGCGTGCTCGCGGTCAAAGGCCGAGGGCCGGGCAGGATGATCGGGGTGGGAGTGGAAGAAGCCAATCACCTCCAGCCCTTTCTGTTCCGCCATCTCTTCGCCATCGGCCACAGCTTCAGGCGGGATCAGGTAACGGTTGCGCCGGGCCGCCTGGCCGACCTGGTTCTCCACCGGCAGGATGTCCGTCACGGTGCGAGTGTCCCCCTCCACCTGGCCCAACAGAATGCCGCACCCCTCATGCGGGTAAGCCGCCTCGGCATGGCGTTCAATGGCATTGAGCAGTTCGGCGGTTAGTTTCAGTGCCATATCCCTTCTCAATCACCGTCGTCCGTTATCCGCCCAGAAGCGCTCGCTCAGGTATTTATAGCCGCTATCGGGGAACACTGTGACGATGACGCCCTGCTCCAGTTCGCGGGCGACCTCCAGGGCAGCCACCAGGGCCGCGCCTGCGGAGACGCCCACGAACAGCCCCTCTTCGCGGGCCAGGCGACGCACCATAGCGTATGCCTCCTCGGTGCGCACGGTCAGTTGCCGGTCCACCAGCTCCGGCCGGTAAATCCCTGGCACGATGGCTGTGGCCATGTGCTTCAGCCCCTCCAGGCCGTGAAAGGGCGCATCCGGCTGCACGCCGATAAGCTGGATGTCGGGGTTGAAGGCCTTCAGGCGGCGGCCTGCCCCCATCAGCGTCCCGCTCGTCCCCAGCCCGGCGACGAAGTGGGTGACCCGCCCGCCAGTTTGCTGCCAGACCTCCAGGCCGGTGGTGCGGAAGTGCGCCCGCCAGTTGGCCGGGTTGTTGTACTGGTCGGCGTAGAAGGTGCGCTCTGGGTCGGCGGCGGCCAGCCGCTGCGCCTCGCGGATAGCCCCATCCGAGCCTTCCAATGGGTCGCTAAACACCAGTTCGGCGCCATAGGCGCGCAGGACGCTGATGCGCTCCGGGCTGGCGTTCTCCGGGATGACCAGCCGGACGCGGAAGCCTCGCGCTGCGCCGAACATGGCGTAGGCGATGCCCATGTTGCCGGAGGTCGCGTCCAGGAGCACCTTATCCGGCGTGAGTAGCCCCTTCTCCTCGGCCTCGCGGATGATTTGCAGCGCCGGGCGGTCTTTCACCGACCCGCCTGGGTTAAACCACTCGGCCTTGGCGTACACCTCCACCTGGGGGGATAAGCCCGCCGTGACCCGTTCCAACCGGATGAGCGGCGTATTCCCCACCAGGGCCTCTAGCGTATATCGTTTGGCGCGAACCGCCTGTATGGTTTTATCCATCCCTGTGCCTTCCTCTGCGTTCTTTTGAATTCCTGCGAGTTCCTGGGAAATAAAAAGACCAACCGACGCCAAGTGGGTGTTCAGTACCCCCTGAATTGGGTCGTCTCCGCCGCAATCGCGGGGACGTTCCCACCCGGTCAGTTGGTCTTTTGGGCTAAATCAGATCAGCCTGAACGCGGGTGGTCAACGCCCCCGCGCAGGACACATGCAGGTTAGGTTCACGCCTCCAAAGGTGACCATTTCGCTGATCGTCATCTGCTATACACTATATGGAGTATAGCATAAATCTGCCGCGTGTCAAGGACAAATTTAATCTTTAATCTCAGACTTCCCCGGGCCTGCTGCGGCCCTGGCGGAGGTTCAGGATAAGTGGCAGGCAGGCCTGAGGGAGAAGTTTAGGATCATCCGTGGTGAGAATGAACCGCTGTTCTCGGAGTAGGTGTATAATGAGGGACAGACGGGGAGGCCGTTCTGCTATGAACAAGACACTGGAAATCTTATCTTGCTCTATGCCACAGGTGATTCTGCTACCTTCCATAAACATATGGATGGGTTGAGCAAGGATATTCTAGCGACAACTCTCGTTGATTTATCACTCTCTACATGAACGATAAGAACTCCTCCAGCCTGCGGGAACTGATCACGGTGCGATTGGCTGGCTATGAACTTTCGGAAGGGAAACTCGGGTATAATGGCTACCGGTTGGCTGCCCCTGATGGTGCGCCCTTCTTTTGCGAAGCCAAGCCGGTCAACGTGACATGTTTAGAGAACGGTCGTCCTAACCGTAAACTTAACGGTGGGGGGAACTTCTCCGATTATACACCTGAGAGACTGGACGAAGATTTGAAGAAAAACCCCCAGATGCTCGTAAGCGGGTTTGTAGATGGCAGGTTGGCATATATTATAGAGTTTCCGTTCAGATGCCTGGAAGCCAGATTGCGCATGGTTCTAGAGAAGCATTTCCCTGGCGGAAACCGGCCGCCCAATTACTATCTGCGGAGCGCCAGTTTCACGTTTAAAGATTACCAGGATTGTCCCGATTTGAGACTGGTGCACCGTGCGGAAAACCTGGATGACTTTAAAGATTGCCTGTCCGAGGGGTTTTACATTTGGCTGAAGGGGGTGAAATAACATGAGCGAGCTTGAGGCATATCTGGATAAAGTCATCGTGGGCGATGCATTAGACATCTTGCGTGCTTTGCCCGATGGCTGCATTGACGTCTCAGTGACTTCGCCCCCTTACAACAAGAAAGAAAACAAGAAGGGCTGGCTGGTCACCAGCGTGCAGTATGCTCACTCCTCTGACCGTATGCCAGAAACGCAATACCAGGCCTGGCAAATCCAGGTGTTAAACGAGGTATTCCGGGTCACCAAGCCGGGCGGATCGTTCTTCTACAACCACAAAATCCGCTGGGAGAATGGCATCTTGCTGCACCCCTACGCCTGGGTTTCCCAATCTCTATGGTCACTTCGGCAGGAGATCATCTGGGATCGGATGATCGCTGCCAACATTCGCGGCTGGCGCTTCTGGCAAGTGGACGAGCGTATCTACTGGCTCTATAAGCCCGCAGCAGGCCATCGGATCGGAAGGGAGTTAGAGTCCCGGCACGCGCTGTTGACCTCTATATGGCGTTTTCCGCCTGAGCAGGACAACCCACATCCTGCGCCCTTCCCGTTAGAGCTACCGCTCCGGGCGATTTATTCCATTCTAGGCGATGAGCGCGATAAAATTGTGTTGGACCCCTTTTGTGGGACGGGTACGACCTTAGTGGCAGCCAAAATCCTGGGACATCATTACATCGGTATTGACATCTCTCCTACCTACGTGGCCTTTGCCCAAGAAAGACTGGCCAATTGGCGACATGAGGAACCTAAAGCGCGCGAAGAACTTGCGCTGCATGTGGTCAGTAAGACTTTCGCCGAACGTAAGCGACGCGGCGAGTTTACCGGCCGCTATGGCCCACGCCATTCTAAATGCAAAGAAGAACAGCCGACTTTGTTTGAGGCCACGGGCGAGAAAAGCGAGTGAGCATGTTAGAATAAGGATTCGGTAACTATCGGCGATCAGCGGTCAGCATAGGGGCAAAGCATCCCTTTGAGCGTAATGAGGGGCTGAGCGCTGAAAGCTGAATGCTGATAGCTAGTACCGCTGTGCGCCGTTCGCTATCTTATGGAACTGTGGGGCTTTGCCGGGTTCCCTCATCTGAACCTCCCGGCCCGACCGGAAGGGTATGTGTGGTTCGGGCTGTATGTCCTGGGCCTGATCGCTATCCTGTACGCGCACCTGCCCGACTTCCGCCCGATCGGTGGCCAGCACCGGCGCACATCGGATTTCCTCTTGCTCCTTATCGCTGCGCCGGTGCTGGGGCGCATGTTCGTGCTCCATCTGCCGCCGGTCTCCCTGCCGACCCCCGGGAGCGAGCCGGTCGCGCCGCAGGTCGCGCTCCTGGGCGCGGTTCCCATCCTGATCACCGGGCGTCTGTTGGGCGCCGGGCCTGCTCTGCTCGTGGGCCTGGCTGGCGGGCTGGGGCAGGCTGCCTGGGGCAGCCATCTCCTGCTGCAGCCGTTTGAGTTCGGCCTGTTCGGCTGGCTCGCGGGCTGGCTCATGCGTCAGGAGTACCGGGGGCAGGTTCCCCAGGTTGTGCGCCAGCCGTTGGCCGCGACAGGCGCGGCCCTGGCTCTCATGACAGGGCCGCTGTTCCTCAACGGCCACGCCGAGGCCGCCGTGCCGGGGCTGGCGGGATGGGAGGACGCCTGGGCGTGGCTCTGGGCCATGTGGCCTCCCTTTGCGCTTCAAGCGTTGATCGCTGCTGGGCTGCTCCAGGTGGCGACCTCAAAGCGCCCGGCGTGGTGGCCAGTGGTTGAAGGGCAGCGCGCCTTGCCCTTCGCCCACAGCTTGAGCCGGAGGTTGCTGTTTGCCTATCTCGCCCTGGGCCTGGCGCTGGCCCTGGTGTTGGTCGGCGCGGTCTCCTCGGCGGCGGTGCGGCTGGCCACCCAACTCGTCCTGACGCAGATGCGGCGGGATGCCTCCAACGCGGCCAGCGCCATCCCCTATTTTATCACCACCGGTCGTGGGCTGGTGTACACCTTCGCCGAGGACGACCGGCTGCGCAGCCCTGACCCGCAGGTACAGCGCGCCTGGCTGGAACGCGACCTGCGCGCTGTGGCCTTCTACGACCAGTTCATGCTCTTTGATGCGCAGGGGGCGTTGATCAACGCCACCCCAGACCAGGCCGTTCAGGTGTCGCCGGAGGAGCAGGTGGCGGTGGCGGCGGCGCTCGCCAGCGGTATGCCGCAGGAGAGCACCGTGTTCATCGGGCCTGACGGGCGCGGTGCGTTGTCCTTCGCCAGCCCGCTCATGGATGGCAGCCAGCCGGTCGGCGTCTTGCTGGGCCGGGTGTCGCTGAGCACGAACCCGATCATGCAGCGCGTTTTGGATAGCCTCCAGGGGACGCTGGGCGCGGGCCAGGGGTTTATTGTGGACGAGCAGGGACGGGTCATCGCCCATCCGCAGGCCAGCGCGACCCTGCAGCCCTGGCAGGCGCCTGCGCTGTCCACCGCCGAGGAGCGCGCAGCCGAGGGGACACGCTGGCTGCTCGTGGCGCTGGATGTGCCCGATCACCCCTGGAAGGTCGTCATCCGTATGCCCTACCAGGTCGTCCTGTCGCTGGCGACTCAGATCGTCACGCCCCTGCTGGTGCTCCTGGTCCTGGCGGGCGGCGGCGCGGCGGTCGGAGTGTCGCTGGTGTCCAACCGTCTGACCCAGCCCTTGCGTGCGCTCTCTCAGGCAGCGGTGCGCATCGCCCAGGGCGATTTGCAACGGCCGGTGGAGGTGCGCGGCGAGGACGAGGTGGGGCAGCTTGGCGAAGCCTTTGAGCGCATGCGGCTCAGCCTGGAGGGGCGGCTGGAGGAGCTTTCGCTTCTCCTCCAGGTCAGCCAGGAGGTGGCGGCAAGCCTGCACTTATCGGAGGGCCTGCCGCCCATCCTGGAGGGCGCTTTGCAGGCCACCGAGGCGGTCGGGGCGCGCATTGTGCTGGTGGACCGCGAGGCCCGCGTCCGACGGACATTCAGCGCCGGGCTGGCAGGCCCGGCCATGGCGCGGCTGGATAGCGCAGTGGTGAGGTTGGCGCGCGGTGATAAGCCCTTGCAGATTGAGCACCTGGTGCGGGCGCGGGCCGTGATTGACGCCCGCACGGTGGAGGGGGCCATTGAAGCCCTGATCGCCCTGCCGTTGCGTCGCGAGGCCCGAACGCTGGGCGTGTTCTGGCTGGGCTATCCCCATCCCCATCATTTCCCGGATTCTGAGATCGGCTTTCTGACCACGCTGGCGAGCCAGGCCGCAGTGGTGATTGAGAACGCCCAGTTGTTTGAGGCCGCGGAGGGGGGGCGGCAGCGGCTGGCGGCGATCCTGGCGAGCACAGGCGACGCGGTGCTGGCGACCGACCGCGATGACCGCCTGTTGCTGATCAACCCCGCCGCTGAAGCCGCCTTTGATCTCCGCGCCGAGGATGTGCTGGGGCGTCCCGTGCGGGAGTGCATCCGCGATCCGAACCTGGCCGACTTGCTCACGGCCACGCCGGAGGCTGCGGCCATTCGTGAGGTGCCCCTGAAAGATGGGCGCACACTGTACGCCAGCGCAGCCAGCATCGCCGCGGGGGAGGGGCAGCGGGCAGGCCGGGTGGTTGTGCTGCGCGATATTACCGCGCTCAAGGCGCTGGACGAGCTGAAAAGCGAATTCGTGGCGATGGTCTCGCACGACCTACGCGAGCCTTTAACCCTGATGCGCGGCTACGCCACCATGCTGCCCATGGTCGGGCATCTGAACGCCAAGCAGCAGGAGTACGCCGACCGCATTGTCGCCAGCGTTGAGCACATGGCTCGGCTGATTGACAACCTGTTGGACCTGGCCCGGATTGAGGCCGGGCTGGGGCAGGTGCATGAGCCGGTCGCGCTGCGGGCGATCCTGGCAGCCGTGATGGATGCCTATCGTCCCCAGGCGGTGAGCAAAAACATCGCCCTGCGCCTGGAGTTGCCCGACGATCCGCCGATGGTGTTGGGCGACGCCAAGCTGATCGGCCAGGCGGTGATGAACCTGATGGACAACGCCCTCCGCTACACGCCGGAGGGGGGCCAGGTCACCCTGCGGGCGGCGCGGCAGGATGGGGCTGTGGTCATCAGTGTACAGGACACGGGGTCGGGCATTGCCCCGGCAGACCAGGTGCGCCTGTTTGAGAAGTTCTACCGGGTGCCGCGCCACGATGGGGCCAACGCCAAGGGCACGGGGCTGGGGCTGGCGATCGTCAAATCCATCGCTGAGCGTCACGGGGGCCGTGCCTGGGTGGAGAGCCGCCTGGGCGAGGGCAGCACCTTCTACCTGAGCCTGCCTATTCAGCAGCCGGTCGTCGGTCGTCAGTAGCCAGATGAGCTACGGCCAGCGGACGCCTCACACGCGGGAGGCAGGCGGCCTTTGTGCCTTTTGGGGATAGAAGCTGAGCGCAGAAGGTTGAGGGCTTAAGATGGAGATCGGCATTGTTGGCCTGCCCAATGCAGGCAAATCCACACTGTTCAACGCGCTGACGCGGGCCGGCGCTGTGGTGGCTTCTTACCCCTTCACCACGATTGACCCCAACATCGGCGTGGCAGCGCTGGAGGACCCCCGGCTGGAGGCGTTGGCGGCCCTGATCAAGCCGGAGGAAGTCGTGCCAGCGACGGTCACATTTGTGGACATCGCCGGGCTGGTGCGCGGGGCGCATCGCGGTGAGGGCTTGGGCAATCAGTTCCTCGGCCATATCCGCAACGTAGATGCGATTGTGATGGTCCTGCGCTGCTTTGAGGACCCTGACGTGCCTCATGTCGCGCCGACGCTAGACCCGGCGGCGGACCTGGCCACGCTGGATACCGAACTGGCGTTGGCAGACCTGGCTACAGTGGAGCGACGGCTGGAGAAGGAGCGCAGCGCTGCCAAAGCCAACCCCAAGGCCCATGCGGAGACCATCCGCCATCTGGAGGCGTTGCAGGAACGCCTGAACCGGGGCGAGCGGGCGGTATGGGGCGACGGAGCAGAGCGTGCCCTGGCGCAAGAATTGAACCTGCTCACGGCCAAGCCGCGCCTGCTGGTCGCCAATGTCAGCGAGCGTGACCTGCCGGGGGGCGGGCCTTACGCGGAGGTGGTGCGCCGCCTGGCGGCGGCAGAGGGCGGCGAGGCCATCGTCCTGAGCGCACAGACCGAAATGGAGCTGGTCGAGTGGGACCCGGCGGAGGCCGCCGCCTACCGCGAGGCCCTGGGACTGAAGGTCTCCGGCCTGCAGGCGCTGGTGGCGGCGAGCTACCGGCTGTTGGATTTGATCACGTTCTTCACTGTCGCCGGTGAACGCGTGGTGCGGGCCTGGCCGATCAAGCGCGGCACGCTGGCGCCGCAGGCGGCGGGCAAAGTCCACAGTGACATGGAGCGCGGCTTCATCCGCGCCGAGGTCATCCCGGTGGAGGCGCTGTTGGCGGCAGGCTCCTGGGCGGCGGCCCGCGAGCACGGCCTGATCCGCGTGGAAGGGCGCACTTACGTTGTCCAGGATGGCGATGTGATCCTCTTTCGCTTTCAAGTGTGATGCCAACGCAGGGGAATTTTCAGGAACCCTGAGAACTCAGGGGTTATAGATTGACATAATTAACATTGCCGGGGTGGTTTCCTTAGCACCGGCAGACGTGGTAGAATGGGGACATGTGCGCGCATCAGGCAAAGGACGGACAGACTGAACGGGCGCGGGTGGTCTTCATGGGCACGCCCGCCTTCGCGCTGCCCACACTGGAAGCGCTGGTGCGCCACCATCATGTGGTCGGTGTGGTGACGCAGCCGGATAAAGAGGCGGGGCGTGGGCGTGTATTGACGCCGCCGCCCGTGAAGACCGCTGCCTGCGCCTATGGCCTGCCGGTCATCCAGCCGAAAACATTGCGTGATCCGGAGGCGGTGGCGCACATCCGCGCCTGGGCGCCCGATGTCATTGTGGTGGCTGCGTTTGGCCAGCTTTTGCGCCCCGACGTGCTGGAGATCCCCCCACACGGCTGCCTCAATGTGCATGCCTCGCTCCTGCCCAAGTATCGCGGCGCCGCCCCTATCGCCGCAGCCATCCTGGCGGGTGACACCGTGACCGGCGTGACCATCATGCGCATTGACCCTGGCCTGGATAGCGGGCCGATCATCGCCCAACGCGCCGAACCGATTCGCCCGGATGATACGACGGGCACGCTGAGTGAGCGGCTGGCGCGGCTGGGGGCGGAACTGCTGATTGAGGTATTGCCGGGCTGGCTGGCGGGCACGATCCAGGCGGTGCCGCAGGAGGACAGCGCCGCCACGTTTGCGCCGCGCATCCGCAAAGAGGATGGCCGGCTGGATTGGACGCGACCGGCGGTGGAACTGGAGCGCAAGGTGCGGGCCTTCTCGCCCTGGCCGGGGACGTTTACCACGTTGGGCGGGGAGGTGTTGCACATTCGGGCGGCGGGGCTGGCCGAAGCCGACGCGCCCGGCGAGCCGGGGCAGGTGGTGGCGCTTCCGGGCGGGCGCATCGGCGTGGTCACTGGCGCGGGGGTATTGGAACTGAAAGAGGTGCAACTGGCGGGGAAGCGGGCCATGGGCGCGGCGGACTTTGCGCGTGGGCGGCGCGATTTCATCGGGGCGCGCCTGGGGCAGTAAGAAGATTGCTCCCAGGCCGAAGCGTGCTATAATGGCCTGACGACTGGTGTACCATGCCTCTCCTCGGTGAGCTTCTGTCCGCGCTGACTGACCCGGTGGGTAGCCTGTACTACCACTGGGTGGTTAACCTGTCTCTGGTGGTCGCCTGGCTCGCTGCCTCCAGCGCCGTGCGGCGCGGCAGCGCCGACCGCAGCCTGGCCATTGCCAGCGGCAGCCTGCTGGCGCTCCGCTTGCTGTACGCTGCCCTGGTCCTGGCGGTGATGGTGAGTGGAGCGATGGCTGCTCTGAGCGGGACGCTGGCGGTGGTTGAGGAGGGCGTTGAGGCGGTCAGCCTGGCCCTGATCGCCTGGGCTTTGGCGCCCATACCGGCCCGATGGAACGCGCGCGCCCTGCTGCTGGGCCTCTCGGTCGTATGGTTCATCGTCAGCGGCCTGGCCTTTGCTCTACCGGCGGTGGCGGTGTCGCCGGGCCTGCAAATCACTTGGTGGAGCGGCTGGCAGCTTGCGCTGGCGGCATGGGCGGCGCTGGCTCTGCTCCTGCGCCGCCCTGACGATTGGGTGCTGGCGCTGGGCGTGGCCCTGGTGCTCCTGGCCGGCCAGACCGCTCGCCTGCTGACCCCACCGCTTCTGCCCCCGCCGGCCCCGACGGTGCGCCTGGCGCAACTCGTGGCGCTGCCGCTCCTGGCCTTTTTCGCTGTGCGCCGCGCCAGCGCGCCCCCCGGCGAGTGGATAGCCGGGGCAGCCGAGGGCGCCCTGGCCGCAGCGGCCCCCGCAGCGCCGCCCCCGCCTGGGGAGGCCGTTGAGCAGGCCCCGGCGGCAGAAGCGGAACTTCAGGCCGAATTAGAGCGGGCACGGGCGGAGGTGGAGCGACTGTCGCAGCAGTTGCAGGAGTTGGAGCGGCGCTCCGAACGCGATCGGCAACTCTTGCTGGAGATGGGCAAGTTGTTGGAGGCGCAACTGGCGATCCCACCGGCGGAGCAGGAGGCGGAGCTGGCCCGCTTGCGCGAGACGCTGGCGCGGCGCGAGGCGGAACTGGCTGCGTTGCGTGAACAACTGGCCCAGCTTCAGGGCCAGGCGGAGGCCAGAGCAGGCACGCCAACGCGCCCGCTCAACCTGGCGGCGATGGCGGTGATGGCGCAGCAGTTGCGCCAGCCCCTGGCGGTCATCGCCGGCTACACGCATCTGATCGCCAGCGAGAGCCTGGGGCCACTGGACCCCCAGCAGAAGCGCTTTCTGGAGCGCACCGAGGAGCAGGTGATGCATCTGACGCAACTGCTGGACGACCTGGCCCAGGCGACTGCACCGGCGGGAACGGCGGAAGTGCCCCCACCAGAGGGGCCTGCCAGCGCCATTGAAGCCATTGAGGTGGGCATCAGCCGGGCCGGGCCGGATATGCGCCAGAAGCGCATCACCCTGAAAATGGACATCGCCGACAGCCTGCCGATGCCGCGCACCGACTCCCGCACGCTCGCGGAGATCGTCTCCCAATTGATCAGCCACGTCTGCCTGGCCTCGCCTGTAGAGGGTGAGGTGAGCCTGATCGCCCACCCGGAGGTCTCCCCCCCATCCGCCCCGCATGAGGGTCAATGGGGGGCGGGGCTGCTTATCCGCGTCTGGTCGCAGGTGGAGACCGAGCCGGACCTGTCGGCGGTGGCGGCGCTGGTGGAGGCGCAGGGGGGGCGCATCTGGCTGGAGCGTGAGGCCAACGCGCGCGTGGCCAGCGTCCTCTTGCCCGTGAATGGGCGGACGGGAAGCGAGGCGAAGACCACCCCTTCGCTACACTCGGCATGACCTTAACCACAAGGCTGATCCGTGAATCCCTTGTTCGCTGATTCCCCATGAGAGCCTCCAGTCGGGCGCAACACGTCCTGACCGGCCTGGTGTTGATTGTCGTGGCCTTGTTGAGCACCCTCGCCGCCGTGATATTGGCGGCGCGTGACCGGCTGGCCGCAGGCGTGCTGGCCTCGCCCACGCCTGTGCCCCTGACGGCGACGAGCACGCCGGTGATGCCCATAGCGACGCCCACGCCGACGTCCAGCCCCAGCCCGACAGCCACGCCTACGCCCCAGCCGACGGCCACCCCGACGCGAACGCCGACGGCGACCGCCACGGCTTTGCCCCCCTCCCCCACCCTCCCCCGCATGGGGGGAGGGGGCACAGCGACCGCATCCCCCACCCGTCCGGCGGCGACCCCCACGCCAGCCTGCGGCCCACCGCCGAATTGGGTGCGGGTGCAGGTCTTGCCCGGCGAGACGCTGTTCCGGCTGGCGGTGCGCTATGGCACGACAGTTGCACAGCTTCAATGGGCGAATTGTTTGGGGAGTTCAACGGTGGTGCGCGCGGGCCAGTGGCTGTGGGTGCCGCCGGTGATGGTGGTCTCGCCGACGCCGACGCCATGAGAGACGAAGGACGGGGGACGGAGGACGGAGGGTGCAAATCGGATTCGGGGCAACCTGGTTCAAGCCCGGTAATGGGTGCTCGGCGGGTTCCCCCACCCCGGCCCTCCCCCCTCTGTGGGGGAGGGGGCGAGTTCCCTCCCCTTGGATGGGGGAGGGGCAGGGAGGGGGTGATGGCTAATCGTTGGATGACGGTTACCCCAAAATTGAGAAGCAGCCGAGGACAGAGGATGGCAGGACGGGTGGCTTTCGTCATGCGCCTGTTGTCATGTGTCATCCTGGCGCTGATGCTGGCCTGGGCCGGCCTGGCGCCGGTGACACAGGGGCGGGAGGAGCCGGGCGACACGCCCACGCCGCGCCGCACGCCCTCGCCCACGCGCACGCCGCTACCGACCTGGCCGGTTATCCCCACCCAACGGCCCGATACGCCCACGCCCATGTCTGACCTGGCACCAACGGATGCCCCGACGGTGACCGGCACGCCGCCCACCGCCACACCCGTCACGCCCATCCCCACCCCTGTTCCGGAGGTCGCCACCGCCGGGCAGACGATCAACATCCTGCTGTTGGGCAGCGACCGCCGGGGGAGCGAGCACAACGGGCGGGCGGATGCGATCATCCTGGCGATTCTGTTCCCCGACGTGCCCGCCGTGAACCTGCTCAGCATCCCCCGCGACCTGTTCGTGTATGTGCCGGGGCGGGGGATGGGCCGTATTAACACGGCGGAGGCCTACGGCGGGGCGGAGTTGCTCAAGGCCGCCCTGCGCTATAACCTGGGTCTGCGCGTGGACTACTATGTGCAGGCCGACTTTGAGGGCTTCAAGCGCATCGTGGATGCCCTGGGCGGGATTGATGTGCCGGTGGATTGCCGCCTGGAGGACTGGCGGCCCGATCCCCAGAACCCCGGCGCGTTTGTGCCCTACGCCCTGGAGCCGGGCGTGCGCCACATGGACGGCGACCTGGCGTTGTGGTATGTGCGCTCGCGCATGACCACCTCTGGCTTTGACCGCGACCGTCGCCAGCATAAGGTGCTGCGCGCCGCCTGGCATAAGGCTCTCCAGATAGAGGCCATCCCCAAGCTCCCGGAGTTGTGGGGCGCGTTGCGCGATTCGGTGCAGACCGATTTGACGTTGCTGGACGTGCTGCGCCTGGGGGCCATCGGCCTGCGGCTGGACACGGAGCGGATCAAGAGCCGGGCCATCGGTAGCGCGCAGGTCACGCCCTGGCGCACACCGGATGGGCAGGCGGTGCTCCTGCCCAACTGGGAGCGCATTGTGCCGGTGCTGCGGGATGTGTTCACGCCCGGCGAGCGTGGCGCGGTGGCCGGGCCACGGGTCGCGGTGGAGCTATGGAACGGGACGGAGGTACCGGATTGGACGGTGGTGGCCGCCGACCGCATGGCCGATGAGGGGTTTGTGGCCATCCCCGGCCAGGCCGACCGGGTCGGCTACGCCCAGACGGTGATCATAGATTTTGGCACGGGGAGCAGCGGGGTGCTGGCGCGGCTGCGGGCGCTGTTCCACGTGGCCCCGGCGCAGGTCATCCGCCAGCCCGCGCCGGGGAGTCCCGTCCCCTATCGCGTAATCATCGGCCAGGACTTCAACGTGTGCGCCAGTCCGGGCCGGCCGCTGGTGACGCCAACGCCCACGCCGACGGTCACACCCACGCCGACCCCGTAGGCGATAGACCTCGCCGGTTTCGGAAACCGGCGAGGTCTGCTTTTCCCTCCCGAATGTCTTAATGCCCTCGCGGGCGTTCGCTGCTTCCTACAGCACCTAAGCCACTCCCCCATGCCTTTCGTGCCCTGATCATGCTCAGTCTGGATGAGTTCAAGACCCTGGTGGAAGGCCTCGCGCCCCGCTCTGCCCAGGCTGAAGCTCTGCCCGGCTCACCCGTCCCCACCGCCAACGCACCATCCGGGGCAGGGCGTCCCTTCGCCCTAAGCGTGCGCGACCAATACGCCGGGTATGGAAACCCGGCCTGCTGAGGACACAAACCACACCTCCACGACCTGCGGCAACTGTCTCACGGCCCGCTCCTACTGAACTGCGGCAGGTATGGAAACCTGCCCTACGCTCTCAGGCCTTGTCCTCTCAGGCCGTTTTGGCTAAGATTAACCTGCAGGGGGTCAGCCGTCAGCGAAGAACGAAGGTTCTTCGCCTTGTCCATTACCAGGAGGTAGCACCATGAACCAAGTTAACCCGACCCTCGCCCGACGGATCACCGCTCTGCGCTGGACCCTGCCAGCCACCCTGGCCCTGCTGACCGTGTTGTACCAGCTCGGCCTGGCGCGTTGGGTCCACGACAGCATGAACGATGCCGTTCACTTCATGATTGAGGTCCTGTTCTACGGCACGCTCTACCCCCTTATGGCCTTCCTGGCCTTGACGCGCGTGGGACATTGGCTGGATGAGAAGGAGCGTGTGGAGAGGCAAGCCCGGGCCACCGAGCGGCGACTGGCTTCCATCACCGCTGCCTCAGCCGACGCGATCCTAAGCCTCAATCCAGAAGGACGCATTGAATCCTGGAACCATGGGGCTGAACTCATGTTCGGCTATGAGGCGCATGAGATCCTGGGCCGGCCGTTCTCCTATCTGTTGGTTGGCGGCGAGAGCACCGCCTCCGCTGAGGTTGAATTCCGCTGGCTGGAGGAGACTGTCCGGCAGGCTGGCTTTATCCGCGAACATGAAACAACCTGCCGCGATGCCCTGGGCCGCCAGGTGGTGGCGGAATTGACCGCCACCCGCCTGAGCGATGAAACGGGGCGCTTCCTGGGGATGTCGGTCATCCTGCGCGATATTACGGATCGCAAGCGCCGCGAGGAGGAGATCCGCCAACTCAACGCCCGCCTGAACGAGCAAGTGGCCGAGCGGACACGCCAACTGGCCGAGAAGGTGGAGGAACTGGCCCGGGCAAATGCCGATTTACAGAAACTTGACCAGATGCGCTCCGAGTTCGTTTCCCTGGTCTCCCATCAGATCCGGGCGCCGTTGACGAACATGCGTGGGGCCATCGAGCGCATGCAAACCAATTGTGGGGCAGTGAACCCGACCTGCAGCCGCATGTTTGCTATCCTGGAGCAGCAGACTGAGCGCCTTGACCGGCTGGTGCGGGACGTGCTCAACGCCGCCCGCCTGGAGGCCGGGGAATTGGTGCTTCATTGCGAACCCCTCTCGGTGCTGCCGATCGTGCGCCAGGTGGTGGACCAGGTCCGTGCCCGCAGCGCCGACCGCCCCTTCCGCCTGCCGATCACACCCGGCCTGCCGCTGGTCTTCGCCGACCGCGACCGGGTGGCCGAGGTGCTGGCCAATTTGCTGGACAACGCCGATAAGTACTCCCCGCCGGGGCGGGAGATCGTCATTGAAGCGCGTGCCAATGAGGTGGAGGTGACCCTCTCCGTGCGCGATGCTGGCCGTGGCCTGCCCCCCGGAGACCTTAACCGCGTCTTTGATAAGTTTTATCGGGCTGACAGCAGCGATTCGCAGGCCGCCTACGGCTATGGCCTGGGCCTGTACGTCTGCCGCCGGCTGGTGCAGGCTATGGGTGGGCGCATCTGGGCCGAGAATGCCCCAAATGGTGGCGCGGTGTTCTCCTTCACCCTCCCCATCGCAAGGTGAAGATGGCTGGACAAACCGTGTTGCTCATTGACGACGATACCACCCTGCTGGAATTGCTATCCGACCATCTCCGCATGGCGGGGTATCGCCCCCTGGTGGCCAATAACGGCCCAAGCGGCCTGCATCTGGCGGCGGAGGCGGGCCCGGACCTGGTGGTGCTGGATGTGATGATGCCGAAGATGGATGGCTGGGAGGTGTGCGAACGGCTGCGCCAGCGATCTTCTGTCCCTATCATTATGCTCACGGCCAAAGATCAGGAGATGGATAAGTTGCGCGGCTTCCGCCTGGGCGTGGATGACTACGTCACCAAGCCGTTTTCCTTTGCCGAACTCGTGGCGCGGGTGGGCGCCGTGCTGGCCCGCGCTGCCCATACGTCGGCGCAACCCCATAGCATCACCAGTGGCGATCTCACCATTGACTTTGACCGGCGACGCGTGAGCGTGGCCGGCCACGTGGTGAACCTGACCCCCACAGAGTACCGCCTGTTAGAAACGCTCGCCCGCCATGCCGGCCGGCCACTCCCCACCGAGCGGTTGCTCCACGATGTATGGGGGCCGGCATATGCCGGTGAGGTTGACCTGGTCAAGCATGTGATCTGGTCGCTGCGCCAGAAGCTTGAGGCCGACCCGGGCGACCCACAACACCTCCTCACCGAGCGCGGCTTCGGCTATCGCTTTGAGTAATTCCCACTTACCCGACACCTTCTTTACACCTCAGCGACACCTTCGTCTGCTATACTCTCTCTAAAACGGATTGTTCCAGAACGTTGCCTCCGAAGACATAAGGACCTAACGGATGTGCCTTGGGGTTAAGGAGGAGGGAGTCTGATGTCTGGCGACCACTATCGCGTTGTCCTTCCTGACCTGACCTTTTACCAGCAGACGGTGGCCTGCCAGTTTGCCTGCCCGGTGCGCACCGATGCCCGTGCCTATGTCACCGCTATCGCTCGCGGCGAGTACGAACGCGCCTACCTGATCGCCCGCGAGACGAATCCCTTCGCCTCTACCTGTGGCTGGGTGTGCGGGGCGCCGTGTGAAGCCGCCTGCCGACGCGGGAAGATAGATGCCCCCGTGGCTATTCGCGCCTTGAAGCGCTTCGTCAACGACCGCTATGGCGTGTACCTGGGGGAGACCGGTGAACCCCGGCAGCCTCCGGCCTGGCCGGCGTACATCGGCCCAACCCGCGCCTTTGACCTGGGCAACACCACGCTCCCCACCAGCCGCAGCGGGCTAAGGGCCGCCCGCCAGCGTGGCGACAAAACCGGCAAGCGCGTAGCCATCGTCGGCGCGGGGCCGGCCGGGCTGTCATGTGCCCACGACCTGGCCCTGCTCGGCCACGACGTCACCATCCTGGACGCCGCGCCGGTCGCCGGTGGCATGCTCCGGTTGGGCGTGCCTGAGTATCGTCTGCCCCGCGAGCTGGTTGATCTGGAGATCCAGGCCATCCTGTCCCTTGGCCCCGTGCTCAAACTCCAGCAGGCGCTGGGCCGCGATTTCACCCTGGCGGACCTGCGCCGCGAGTTTGATGCCGTGTTCATCGCCATTGGCACGTACAAAAGCCGCCGGCTCAACGTGGAAGGCGAGCAGTTGGACGGCGTGTTGCGGGCAGTGGACTTCCTCATCAACGTCAATCTGGGCGGCTATAACCTTAACCTGGGCCGGCGGGTGCTGGTGATCGGTGGCGGCAATGTGGCCATGGACGTTGCCCGTACCGCCGCCCGCCTGGGCCACCCGGTGCAGTCCGGCGGTGACCTGGAAGTGGCGTTGGATGTGGCCCGCGCCGCCCGCCGCCTGGGCAGCACCCAGGAGGTGCACTGCCTGGTCGTAGAAGACCGCCATGAGATGCTGGCCGATCCGTTTGAAGTCGCCCAGGCCGAAGAAGAGGGTATCGTCATCCACAACCACGTCGCGCCCAAACGCATCCTGGGCGATCACGGCAGGGCCACCGGGGTGGAAACGTTGAACGTCGCCCGCGCTTTTGATGAGCGTGGCCGCTTCAACCCGCAACTGATCCCGAATACTGAAACGGTTTGGGAATGCGACAGCGTCATCATCGCCATCGGGCAGACGGGCGAACTGGATTGGGTGCGGCCCGAAGACGGGCTGGAAGTCACCCCGCGCGGCACACTGGTGGTGGACAAAGAAACGTTGATGACCACCACGCCAGGCGTGTTTGCCGGTGGGGATATTGCCTTTGGCCCGCGCCTGATCATCCATGCCGTCGCCGATGGTCAGCGTGCGGCGCGTGGCATCCATGCCTATCTCCAAGGCGTCCGACCCCGCCTGGTGCGCAAGGCGTTCTTTACCCCCATCTCCAAGCGCGAGTATCCCAACGTCGGCCCGCTGCGCGGCACTCTGCGCTGGCCGCGCCGCCAGCCGCCGGCGCTACCGGTGGAGCGACGCATTGGCGTGGCACGGGTGGAGATGGCCTTTGACGAGGCCACGGCGCGTGAGCAGGGTGGGCGCTGCCTGATCTGCACGCTCAACCCGATCTTTGACGGTGACCTGTGTATCCTGTGCAACGGCTGCGTGGACGTGTGCCCCACCGACTGCCTGAAGCTCGTGCCGGTCTCGGCTTTGGCAGGGGATGACCAGGTCGCCGCCGTCATCCGGCTGCGCACGGCTGAGTGGCCCACAGCCAGCGCTATGTTGCTGGACCCGACGCGCTGCATCCGCTGCGGCCTGTGCGCCGCCCGCTGCCCAACGGAAGCCGTCAAAATGGAATCCTTCCGCTTCACGGAAGAAGTGATCTTTGATCCACAGGAGGACGTGCCATGAAAGTCCAGCCCTTTTTCGCCTTAGCCGCCCTGGTCATGGCGGCACTGGCCCTGGCCGGCTGCGGCGGGGGCGGAACGGCTCAGAGCGGCTCAAACGAGTTCACCATTCTGGGTAACGACAACTTCCGGTTTGAACCGGCGATAGTGACGGTGAAGGCCGGCCAGCAGGTCAAGCTCACCTTTAAGAACGCCGGGAGGGTGGAGCACTCGCTCGCCATCTTGAAGCCCGGCACCGACCTCAACCATATGATGGAAGAGGCGCATGATGAAGAGGCCCGGCACGCCGAACTGATGTTAGAGATCCATGAACTGGCCGCAGGCGCGAGCGCAAGCGAAACGTTCACCGCGCCGACCCAGCCCGGCGACTACACCTTCGCCTGCCTGGTGCCCGGACACGCCCAGGCGGGCATGGTCGGGACGCTGAAGGTTATACCGTAAGAGGATAGAGACCTCTCCCCCACCCCCCTCCCCTGATAGGGGAGGGGGTGAGGAGAGGGGTAGGGAGGGGGTTGCCTGTGATCATAGCCAGGAAGTTCTCTCAGCGCATCACCGCGTCGCGGGTCTGGCGCTCGTTCTTCCGGCACGGTTGGCCGGACAACCCGCTTGACCGTTCGCTGGTGATGACCAGTAACATCTTCCTTCACCTGCACCCGGTCAAGGTCAGCCGCAAATCCCTGAAGTGGTCGTACAGCTTCGGCCTGGGCCTCATCTCTATGATCCTCTTTGGCACGCTCGTCTGGACCGGTGTGCTGTTGATGTTCTACTATGTCCCCTCGGTGGAACGCGCCTATCCGACAATGAAGGCCATCCAGTTGTCCGTACCGCTGGGGCAGTTCACGCGCAATATGCACCGTTGGGCGGCGCACGCCATGGTGGTGGCGGTGATCCTGCACATGGCCCGGGTGTTTTACACCGGCGCGTACAAGCCGCCACGCGAGTTCAACTGGGTTGTGGGCGTCATGCTGCTCTTGCTCACGCTGGGCGCCAGCTTCACGGGCTATCTCCTGCCCTGGGATCAACTGTCCTACTGGGCGATCACCGTGGGGACAAATATCGCGGGCTATGCGCCAGTCGTCGGGCCGGCGCTGCGCCAGATGTTGTTGGGTGGTGCGGAGGTGGGGCAGGACGCGCTCATCCGCTTCTACACCCTGCATGTCGCCGTCTTGCCCGTGCTTATCACGCTCCTGATTTCGCTACACCTCTGGCGCGTGCGCAAGGACGGCGGATTAGCGGCGAATGAGACATGAGGGAGATAAGGAGATGGCTATGGCGACGCAAGCACCTGTCACCGACGAAATCTTTCCCAAGCATACCAACAAGACCTATGCCCTAGTGGAGCTGGTGCGCGGGGAAAGCCCCATGGTGGGCAAAGGGCCGGATGACACGGTATTCGCTTTCCCGGTTGTGCTGCTCTGGGAGATCATCCTGCTGTTGGGAGTGACCCTGGCGATTTTCCTGTTTTCCCTGCTCAAGCAAGCGCCGCTGGAGGAGATCGCCAACCCCCTGGTCACCACCGACCCGGCCAAAGCGCCGTGGTACTTCGTCGGCTTGCAGGAATTGCTTGAGCATATGCACCCGACGCTGGCCGGGGTGATCATCCCGACGGTTTTGGTCCTGTTCCTGGTGGCCCTGCCCTATATTGACGCTTCGCGCGCGCAGGCCGGCATCTGGTTCTCGTCGGCGCGTGGCAGGCGCATCGCCGGCTGGACGGCGCTGTACACGCTGGTGGTCATGCCGGGGTACATCGCGCTGGATAACGCCTTCAGCCTGCGCGAACTGCTGCGGCATGTGACCCCTCAATGGGTGGCGCAGGGGCTGCTGCCGGCCGCGATCATTGCCATGCTCGTGGCGCTGCCCACGCTCATCCTCTGGCGGCAGCGGGCCAGCACCCGCGAACTGATGCTGGCCCTGTTCACGGTCATGCTCGTCTCGGCGTTTGTGTTTACCGTCAGTGGCTTCCTGTTTCGCGGCCCTGGCTTCAAACTGTATTGGCCCTGGCAGATGCCAGGCGGGTATAACCCGTGGGATGGGCTGTGAACCGTCAAGTGTCAAAGGTGAAACGTCATGACGTTTGACGCCCTGGAATGGAGAGGGATACATGACGACCCATACGAAATCGCAGCAGCCAATCAGCCGACGTGAATTCCTGGGCTGGGCCTGGGGCGCTGCGCTCGTGGCCCTGTTCTGGCAGGCTGGCGCGGCGCTGGTGCGGTTTTTCAAGCCACGCGTGGAGGCAGGGGGCTTCGGTGGGAAGGTGGTCGCCGGTGCTGTGGAGGAATTCAAGCCCGGCACGGTCAGCCACATTCAAAAAGGCCGCTTTTACATCTCGCGTCTGGAAGATGGCGGCATCCTGGCTCTCTGGCATCGTTGCACCCACCTGGGCTGCACCGTCCCCTGGCGCGAAGACGAAGGCCAGTTCCATTGCCCCTGCCATAGCTCGCTGTTCAACACGAAGGGCGAGGTGCTCGGTGGTCCGGCCCCGCGCCCCCTGGACCTTTTCCCTGTGGAGATTGTCAACGGGGAGATAGTCGTGGACACCAGCCGCCCGATTGAACGCGACCGATTTGACCCGTCCCAGGCAACATACGTTTGAGGAGGTGTCATGCGCCCCAAAGAGAACTATGGCCCCCTGGTCGCGGTTGCGTTGGTGCTCACCCTGGCCATCCTCACCTCGTTCCAGCTTTACATCTTACGCGAGCCAACACGCATCGCCGCCGATGAGGCCAGGGATAAACTGCTGGCGGTGAGCGCGGGGCGCTCCTTGTTTGCGGACAACTGCGCTATATGCCACGGCGAGAATGGGGAGGGCGCGGATGGCCCAGCGCTGAACGACCGGCAGTTTCTGGCCGAGACACACGATGACGTCATGTTCAACCTGATTAGCTCCGGGGTGCCCGGCAGCGAGATGCCGGCCTGGAATCAGGCCCATGGCGGCCCATTCACCGATCAACAGGTGCGCCAGATCGTCGCCTTCATCCGCAGTTGGGAAGCGAACGCACCGGATCGCCGCGCCCAGGCGATGCGTGGCGATCCGGTGAAGGGGCTGGTGATCTTCAGCAGCACCTGCTTTGTCTGTCATGGCGAGAATGGGCAGGGGACCGCCCGTGCGCCAGCGCTCAACGACCCGGCCAAACTGACCCAATTTGACGACGAGTGGTATATAGACACCATTGCCAGCGGCCGCCCGGCCAAAGGCATGCCCACCTGGGGCACGGTGCTGTCCCCGGCCCAAATTCGCGATATTGTGGCCTTGTTGCGCGCCTGGCAGCGCGGTGAGACTGTCAAGCTACCCGGCCCCAGCGAGCATCTCCACGAAGCCATGCACATGCTGGAGCACAGGGACCTGGACCAGGCCAAACATCACCTTGAGGAGGCGGCGAAAGTGGCCTCCGGCGAGCAATTGGAGGCCATCAACGCAGCGCTGGCCGCCTTGAAGGTCGGTGACCTGGACGCTGCTCGTCAGGCTATAGCAAAGGCCGAATCGTTGGGTGAGGGTGAAGGCGCAGATGGGGGGATGCCCAAGATGCCTGGGGATGGCACATCCGCGCAGCCCGGCGAGAAAGAAGCCCGCGCCGCCCTGGACGAACTCAACATGGGCATGTCCGATACGGCTGTGGCGAAATTGAAAGTCGCCTTAGCTCTGGCCCAGGGCGATCTGAAACAGGCGATTGAGCATGCTCTGGAAGACCTTGCGGCGGGCAAGCCGGACGAGGCGCGGGAAGTGCTGGAAAAGGCGCTCAGCCTTCAGCCGTAGCGTTTCCCTGCTGCCCTCAGAATCTGGCCTTCCCCCCTTTCCTCGTTCGCCCTGCGTCATTGGGTAAGACGCCATCTGGCGCTGAGGACGCGTTTGTGATATAATCTTCTGTCAGATACTGGGTAGACAACAAGAAGTGCCATGTCTGGCCTGACTGCCAGCAGGCGTCCCGTGAGGGAAGGAGGGGGTCTGCACTGCAGCGTATCCTGGTGATTGACGACGATCCCGCCGTGACCAGCCTGCTCAAACGCGGCCTCTCCTATGAGGGTTACGCGGTGGATATTGCTGCCTCCGGCGAGGCAGGGTTAGCCATTGCACGCGAGCGCCCGCCCGATCTGGTGATCCTGGATATTATGATGCCGGGGCTGAGCGGGCTGGAGGTGCTGCAACGCCTGCATGCAGCCGATGCGCGCTTGCCGGTGCTCTTCCTCACCGCCAAGGATGCCCCCGCCGACCAGGTTCAGGGGCTGGAGTCCGGCGCGGACGATTACGTCGTCAAGCCCTTCACCTTTGAGGTCCTGCTGGCGCGTGTGCGTGCTTTGCTGCGGCGGCGCGAAGGGGAGCGGCCACCCACGCTGCGCTTCTCCGACCTGGTGCTTGACACCGGCACTCACACAGTCCGTCGTGGTCAGCGCGAGATCGCCCTGACGAGCCTGGAGTTCAAACTGCTGCAGGAGTTCCTGCTGCACCCCCGACAGGTGCTCTCTAAGGAGGTCCTGCTTGACCGGGTGTGGGGCTATGACTTCGGAGGCAATGCGAACATCGTGGAGGTGTATGTGAAGCAGTTACGCCAGAAGCTGGAGGCGCAAGGTGAACCCCGGCTGCTTCACACGGTCCGCGGCGCGGGCTACGTGCTGCGCGAGGAATAAGGACCTAACGGATTCGCCTTGTGGTTAAGGTGCTCAACGGATTCTCCCTCACAGGACGCCCCTGGCTGTGCTCAGGGCAAGCTCTGTCGGCAGTTTTAAGCGATTCAGGGACTCAGCGGATTATTTACAGGGGTCAAGGAAACTCAGGCAACCTGTGTCCATTCGTCTTCGGCTAGCCCTATGGTATGGGGTGCTGTTCGCCCTGGTGCTGCTGCTAGTTGGGCTACTCAGCTATGCCTTCCATGCCCGTGGGCACTATGACGATCTTGACCGCGCCTTAGTGACCAGCGCCAGCCATGCCGTTGCCGAGACCGGCCTGCTGACCGCCGAGCCGCACCTGGTTGAAGGGAGTGGCGGCCTTGAGGTTGCCCTGCGCCTCTACGACCCCAGGGGCCTGTTACGAGAAACCTCGCCCGGCGTGGGGACCTTGCCAGCGGTTGACCCGCAGGCGGTGCTCAGCAGGCCAGCCGGCCCGGCCTTTGACGCCCTGGCCGGCCTGGTACCGCCGCTCATCGGCCCCCCACCCCAGCCCGGCAGCGGCGCTTTTGGTTTACTCTATACGGCCGAACAGCGCTGGCGCGTTTACATCCTGCCCCTCCAGCGTGGTGGCTCCATCGCCGGGTATATTGAGGCGGTTGCTCCGTTAGGTCGGCTGGATGCCTCTATGGGGCGGCTCCGCCTGATCTTGCTCCTGGTGGGAGTGGCTGGCCTGGCAGCCGCGCTTGTGGGGAGTTGGGCGGTCGCCAGTCGGGCGCTTGGGCCGATTAGCCAGATGATCCAGGTGGCGCGGGACATCGCCTTGTCGCGCGATTTCTCACGCCGCATTGAAGCGCCGCCTTACCACGATGAACTGGGCCGCCTGGCCGAAACGTTCAATGAGATGCTGAGTAGCCTGGAAACGGCCTATCGCCTGCAGCAGCGCTTTGTCTCGGACGCCTCGCACGAACTGCGCGCGCCGCTGACCGCGATCCAGGGCAATCTGGAACTCCTCCGCCGCCAGCGGGGGATGTCAGAAGCCGAGCGCGAAGAAGCGCTGGCCGAGGCAGAACGCGAGGCGACCCGTCTGACCCGCCTGGTGGCGGACCTGTTGGCGTTGGCCCGGGCCGACGCCGGTGCTCACCTCAAGCGTCGCCCGGTTGACCTGGATGCTGTGGTGCTTGAAGCCTTCCGCGAGGCGCGCCAGCTTGCCCGCGGTCAAACACTCACCCTTGAACCATTTGAACCCGCTCAGGTCATGGGCGATGAGGACCGCCTCAAGCAACTGGTGCTGATCCTTCTGGACAACGCACTCAAGTATACCCCTGCTGGGGGACAAGTCACGCTCGGGTTGCAGCGTCGCGATGGCAGCGTTGAAATCGTCGTCCGCGATACCGGCATCGGCATCCCCCCGGAGGACCTGCCCCATGTCTTTGAGCGCTTTTATCGCGCGGACCCCGCCCGCAGCCGCGATCCGGGCGGCACCGGGCTGGGGCTGTCAATTGCGCGCTGGATTGTGGAACAGCACGGCGGCCGCATTGTGCTTACAAGCGAGCCGGGGCAGGGTACCACAGCTATCGTTTCGTTGCCGCTCGGCGCCTGATCCTCCAAATCCTCAGCGAATCTTCAGATTCGCCTCAGCCGTCCCTCAGGCAATTCAGCTATCCTGGTTGAAGGGCGTGGCTGCCTGAGAGGAGGCGACTATGGACGTGGGGACCGACCCGGAACCATCTGCGAAGACGCAGCGGATCACGTTGCCCATCTATGATCTTGTGTGTGGCGGGGGGCTGATCGTGGAGCGTGTGCTGATGCGCACCCCCGGCGTGGTGCGCGTCTACGTCAACCCTGTGATAGAGATGGCCTATATTGAGTACGACCCCAAGAGGACGAATCCGGGCCAACTCGTCGCCGTGGTGGAACGCGCTGGCTTCAAGGCCGGCCCACCCAGTGTGCGCTGAGATCGGGGCCGACGCGCTCGGGGAGGACAGGGGGCGCACCCTTCTCAGTCAATCCTCAGTGAAGCCTCAGCTTAGCCTCAGGTTCGGTCGCTAGAATGGGCACAAGAGGAGGAGGCGATCATATGGACCACTCAACGCATACAGCCGACAAGCGCCACCTGTGGTTGATGCTGATCTGCTGTCTGATCCCCATCACCGCGCTGGCCGTGGTCTGGCTGTTCAAGATCTCGGTCAGTGGGCCGGTTCTGATCGCGCTGGTTTTGCTCTGTCCGCTGAGCCACCTGGCACTGATGGGGTTGTTCACGCGCGAAAGCCAGGAGCGCAACTCAGCACACGGAGGACACTCGCGGGATAGCGAGAGCGACATGACAGAACGCGCATAGAAATCGCACAGGCCCTTCATCAAGCCTTCACACAGATGGGATATGCTGTGGCTAGAATTGAATCATATCAGGCAAGGAAAGGGTAAACGAATATGATGGGTGGGGCAGGATTTGGGATGTTGGGTATTGGCGTGCTGATTATGATCGCCTTCTGGGTATTGATTATCGGCGGCGCAGTGTGGCTGGTGGTGACGCTGGCGCGCGGAAGCCGGGGGCAGGCCACGTCGCAGCCGCAGATGTACCCGCCTGCGTCGGGCCAGACGCCCTTTGACATCTTGAAAGCGCGCTATGCCAAAGGCGAGATCAGCAAAGAGCAGTTTGAGGAGATGAAACGCGACCTGGGTCTCTGAGCACACGAGAGCACGGATCGGGGGAGAGTGAATCGGGCGGTGTGGACTGCCGCCGCAGGTATCTGCTCGACCGCAAGCTGCGGACGTTTAGTGCGATCGAAGTGGTGAGGTTTGATCGCTTGTAGCCGGCCAGGGCCGGTAAGTGGAAAGGAGAGATTCAACATGAAGCGCTTACACTTTTGGCCGGTCGCGTGGACGCTGGCGGTGTTCACTGCCATCGTCTTCACGCTGGATGTTCTGTTGGGCGTGTTGTTCCCGAATTGGTGGGTGATGCAAAGAGCATGGGAGTTGCTATTGCCCGGCTTCACCTTCATCAGTTGGGGGGCGTTTTTCCTCGGCCTGGTGGAAAGTTTCATCGGCGGGTTCTTGACGGCTGTGCTGTTCGTCCCGCTGTACAACTATTTTGCCAGCCGTGAGACGCCCGAAGTTGCAGCGACAATGACGCCAGCTGGCCAGCACCATTAACATGGCTGCCCCACTTTAGACGCGGCCAGGGGGTGAACGCCGGGCCATCCAGGCCCGCCACCCACATCCAGCGGGATGAACCCGTAGGGGCGGCCACAGGGGAATGGCTTCTGACAATTGAACATGACCAGTGGCCGCAGGCGTGAGCCTGCGGCCCTTTGAAACCACCGTGAAGTACGACGTCATTATCGCTGGAGGGAGTTTCGCCGGGCTGGCAGCCGCTGCCCAGTTGCATGATAAGCGCGTGCTGTTGGTTGAACCGCACATCATCGGTACGGTGCAGACCTCAGCCTGTGGCACGCTGCTCGCCGTGCTGGAAGCGACGGGCACGTTGGACAGTCTGCTGCAAGTGCACGATCGCTTCGTGCTGCATTTGCGCCGCCGCACGTTGGAGTATCCTCTGCCCTACCCTTTCTGCACCTTTGACTACCACACATTTTGCAACCGCCTGCTGGCCCAGAGTGACGCGGAGGTCCTGCGCGCCTCCGTCCTGGGCCATCGCGGGCACACGGTCTTTACCACGCGCGGTGCGTTCCAGGCCGAGGTTCTGATTGACGCTACCGGCTGGCGTGCAGCCCTGGCGACGAATGGCCAGCAGCAGGCAGCACAGCCCAGGGGCAAGAATTTTGGGCTGGAGACCACCATTTCCACTTCTGCTGATGGCTTGCATTTCTACTATGAACCGCGCCGCCTGCGCCCATACCACGTCATCTGGCTGTTCCCCATCGGAGCACGCTCCCGTGTAGGCCTGGGCAGTTATCTCGGCCACACCCAATTGAACGCCACCCTGACTGACTTCATCCGTACCGAATTCGCCTGTCCCTCCGATGGCAGGCATGGTGGCTACTTCCCCTATCGTCGCCAGCCGTCGGTTACGGGGCATGTCTTCCGCGTCGGCGACGCTGCCGGGCAGTGTCTCCCTTTCACTGGCGAGGGCATCCGCCCGGCGCTGTACTTCGGCATGGCGGTGGGCCGCCTGGTGCGGCGCGTGCTCGCTAGCGACATGACCGAGGCCCAGGCGCTGGCCGAGTATCGGGCGTTCGTTGGCCGTCATGCCTGGATTCATCGCCTTCTGCTGGCGGCGCAAAAAGTCGTCCCCGGCCTGCCGATGACCTGGATTGAGGCACTCGCCGGGTTCGTGCAGTCACCGGCGCGGTTTGATGCGGTGATGCGCGTGTATTGGCGGGCATTCGATCCTGCCGCGCTCAGCCTGCCGCCTTTTAGCGGAAGCAGAAGCCCATTGCCCGGGTCTCTGTCACGCCCTGCCCCGGCCTCTGCCTCACAGATGGGAAGGACCCCATGATCCCGATGCTGTATGCGCTGATGACCTCAGAGGCGATCTTCTGGCCAAGTACTTCACAGGTCACCATCTCGGCGGTGTGGATCTTCGCCGAACTTGAGCGGCGGGGCGTGCCCTGGTGGGCGCTGCCAGCAGGCGTGGTGCTGCCCGTGGAGTGGGTCGCATCATTCATTCCACGAAGAGCGCAGTCTCAAACTGGCTGCCAAGCCTTAGTAGTTTTACGGAGGCCGTAACGGGTGAAATGGCGCTTACTTCGAAGGCAACGGCGTACTACGCTGAAATCGCCAGTAACAGCTATCAAGCGGAAGGGGGTGAGAGCCATGAAGTGCTACGAGCATGCCAAGCAGGGTAAGGACGTGGAAGCAGTCGCCGTGTGTGCTATCTGCAGCATGGGCGTGTGTATAGACCACCTCGTTGAGCGTGAAGTGCCCCTGGTTCATGCCGTCTCCGGCTGGGCGAGCGAAACGGCCATGCAAATCTTGTGTCAGAGGTGCGCACAGGCGGCGACAACGGCCTGACCGTTGCTATGCCCCATCATGGACGAGGCCGCTGTACTGGGCGCGGACTGGATGGAGCGTCAGCAGGCAGGGAGTTGGTTAATTACCACGCAGCCGTTCAGGTTCCTTTCTTCAAAGGGCAGGCCGCGACCACAACGCTATCGGAATAGTGGGGGTTGCGGCCTGCCTTTTCAGCTAATCCTCAGTCAACACTCAGTTTAGCCTCAGAATCACCTGCTAGAATGGACACCGCAGGATAAGCCCGGCACTCCCCGCTGACTGGCTGAACGAGCAGGGCGCGGTTACCCGCACTGCCAGCAGGCGTCCCATGAGGGGAAACGCGCTAGCCAGATGAAACCGATAGGAAGTCGTCTGTCAACAGGTGAACCACCTTGCGACTAACTTGAGGCTTCAGCATGACATCTCTTAAGAGTGTGGTGTTCACTTCCCTGTTCTTGATAGCTCTAGCCTCTCTACTTACGGCTTCCGCGAACGATCCCATCCCGGCGGTGTCCAGATTGACCGCGCTTGGGATCCTGGAGCAAGTGCGCCGCGAGATCATCCCGGCGGAGGGCTCTCCCACGAGTTATGGAGTGGCGTTCAACCTGGCGGGCTATGCCACGCTCAGCGAATGGGGCCGCAGTTACGTTGTCGCTTCGGCGTGGGCGGGTGACTTTGAGGCGCTGGATTTTACGCTGCCCTGTTGTGCCTTCACCCAAGCCTCGGCGGACGAATCCAGGAACTGCGCCTGCGGCCACCACGTGGCCCTGTATGGCCTGGCCAAACGCTTGCTCAACACTGGCAGCCCCCGCGCCGACACCCAGGCCGAAATCCGGCGCTGGGTCGCGTACATGTATCCCAAAGAGACCCTGGCCGCCGAAATGGAGCGCCGCGCTCTGACTGATCCGGCCATTCACGACGCGCTTCAGGAACTTAAAGAGAAGGGCATATGCTGAGAGCGCAACGTCGCTTCGGTCCACCCATCCTGATTGCGCTCGGCGTCCTCATCCTCATGGCTACACTGGGCTATTGGCGCTACGCCGCAGCCCTGGCCCACCCTGCCCCTGCGGCACTGCCCCCGTCACTGGCCGAATTGCCGCTGGTCTCGGCCTCCTACGGCGGTGAAGCCATCGCCGAAATCGCGCGCTTACACGGCAAATCCTTTGCGTTGACCTCCGGCGCAGTGGGCCTCTATGGGGGGCGTGGACAGGCGACCCTGTGGGTTTCGGGTACGCCTATCCATCTGATCGCGACTGAGATGCTCCAGGCTATGCGCGACAGGCTCGCGAAGGGGAACTCCCCTTTTACGCTAGTCGCCGAGCGGCAGGAGGGGGGGCGTATCCTCTACGAACTGGACGGCCTGGGCCAGAAGCACTTCACCTTCCAATCAGGTACGTTGGTCATCTGGCTCGCCGCCGATCCCCAAATCGCCGAACAGGCGCTCAAGGAAACTTTGGCGTTCTACCCATGACAAGGAAGCACATGGCACGATGGCCTAAACAGCCAACAGGAGGGCGACTATGGAAGGTACTAACGGATTAGCCGGGTGGTCAGAGGAGTTGAGGCGAGTAGAGCCGGTTCAGGAGACCCCCACAGCTCGGTCCTACAGGCGTGCAGCGGCCGGGCGTTTAGCTCGTCTGCGCTGGCTGGGCCGGGGCGGCAGGCTGCTGGCTTATGTGTTGGTGCTGACCCTGCTGGGACTGCTCGGCTGGGGGCTGGTCCAGGCCAACTCCGGGCCGCGCTCGTCGGGCCTGGCCCCCGACTTCACCCTGACCGGTTACGATGGGCGGACCGTTACGCTGAGCCAACTGCGTGGCCAGGTCGTGGTGATCAACTTCTGGGCCTCCTGGTGTCCACCTTGCCGTGAGGAGGCTGCCTACCTGGAAGCCACCTGGCGCAAGTACAAAGACAAAGGGGTGGTCTTCATCGGTGTGGACTGGGTAGATACTGAGAAGGAGGCGCTCGCCTATATCAAGGAGTTTGACATCACATACATAAACGGCCCGGATGTCGGCACGCGTATCTCTCAGGCGTACCGCATTCAGGGTGTGCCGGAGACGTTCTTCGTTGCCAGGGATGGCACATTGCGCCCACCGGTGCAGATCGGGCCTTTCTATCCACCCAAGTTGGATGAGCGCATTGAAGCGCTGCTGGCTGAGCCGTATCCAGGGAATTAGTCAGAAAAGGGAGTGCGCATGGTGATGAATGAAGCCGGTCTGGCTGCCCTCATCGTTGCCTTTCTGCTCGCTGTGTATGCCAGCGTCGCTTCAGCCTGGGGCGGCTGGCGCGGGCCCTGGGCATACGTAGAGAGTGCGCGCAACGCCGCCTTGCTTGTCTTCCCGCTATTGACCATCGCCGTCATCGCCATCGCCTATGCGCTGTTGACACTGGATTTCCGCCTGGCCTATGTGGCCAACGTCTCCAGCCGGGCGATGTCACCCTTTCTGCGTGTGACAGCGCTGTGGGGCGGGTTGCAGGGATCGGTGCTGTTCTGGGCCTGGCTCATGGCCGGGTTCGTCACCGCCGTCACCCTGCGCAAGTGGCAGCGTGACCGCGAGTTGATGCCCTATGTAATCGCCGTGGCGATGCTCACCACCACCTTCTTCATTGGGCTTACGCTGTTCATCACCAACCCCTTTGAGCGCCAGTGGCACGACCTGGTTGAGGATACGTTAGTGACAGGTGTATTCCAGCCGCCCAACACGATGGCTTTCGTGCCTCAGGATGGCAACGGCCTGAACCCGCTCTTGCGCCACTTCGGGATGATCGGCCACCCGCCAACGACCTACCTGGGCTTCACCGGCTTCGTCATCCCCTACGCCTTCGCCATGGCCGCGCTCATCACCGGCACGTCACGTCACGACGAGTGGATCCGTACCACCCGCCGTTGGACCCTGTTTGCCTGGGTCTTCCTCAGCATGGGCCTGATCCTGGGCGGGCGCTGGGCCTATGATGTCCTGGGGTGGGGCGGCTTTTGGGGCTGGGACCCGGTGGAGAACGCCATGCTTATGCCCTGGCTGACCGGCACCGCCTTCCTGCACTCGGTCATGATCCAGGAGAAGCGCGGTATGCTCAAGGTCTGGAACATGGTCCTGATCATCCTGACCTATGCGCTCGTCCTCTTCGGCACGTTCATCACCCGCACCGGTGTGATCAGCTCGGTCCATGCCTTCGCCAAAAGTGCGCTGGGGCCGACCTTCTTCCTGTTCATCGGCCTGACCTTCCTCGGTTCCATGTCGCTCCTCTTCAGGCGGCGCGACACGCTCCGGGCGGAGCACGAACTGGAGAGTATGCTCTCACGCGAAGCCGCCTTCCTGCTGCAGAACCTGCTCTTTCTGGGCATCACCTTCACCGTCTTCCTGGGGACCATCTTCCCCATGATTTCCGAACTGGTGACCGGGACGAAGCTGACCGTCGGCCCGCCGTACTTTAAGAAGGTGACGGGGCCGTTGTTCTTTGCGCTGCTGCTCCTGATGGGGATTGCCCCCCTGTTCGCCTGGCGTAAGCAGGCGGCCAGGGCGCTCGGCAGGGCCATGCTGATCCCCTTTATCCTCTCGCTCCTGATCAGCGTGGCCTGGAGCCTCCCTCACCGCGAACATCCGGCTGCCTGGATCGGGCTGTGGCTGGTGTCCTTCGTCGCGCTCGCCATCCTGGCCGAATTCTGGAAGGGTGTCCAGGCGCGCATGGACAGCCGGGGGGAGAATCCCTTCACAGCACTGTGGCATCTGATCGGCCGCAACCACCGCCGTTATGGAGGCTATATCGTCCATCTCGGCATCGTCATGATGGCGCTGGGTGTGATCGGGGACGCGTTTTTCAAGCAGGAGACGCAGGCGACACTGGCGCAGGGTGAGGTGATGACGCTAGGAGGCTACAGCCTGCGCTTTGAGGGCCTGCGCCAGTATCCCGGCTCTGACGGGCGCGAGGTGCTGGAGGCCTCCCTCAGCCTGTACCGAGATGGGCAGTTCATCCAAATACTGAACCCTCGCCGTGATTTCTTCGTGGTCCAGCAGCAGCCGGTAACCGTGCCAGCCGTGTATTCTACGCTCGGTGCAGACGTCTATCTTCTCCTGGTCGGCTGGGAAAACATCGGCTACGATGCCACAACCTTCAAACTCTACATTAACCCTCTGATCAACTGGCTTTGGGTTGGCGGCATGGCCCTTATCCTGGGGACGATTATCGCCGCCTGGACGCCTGCGCTGGGACGGCGTGAAGCCTCCTATGTGCTCACTGCCGCAGGGCCTGCCCTGAGTGAGCCAGGCGAAGGAACAGCGAAGGAGACGGCGCGGGGGCAGGAGGTGATCGCATGAATTGGAGGAAATGTCATCCTGAGCGTAAGCGAAGGAGTGGACTTATCCTGGCCTTGCTGGTGGCCGTCAGCGTGAGCTTCCACCTGGCTACCCCAGTGCGCGCACAAAGTGGGGATAACACCTCCCCCACCGCGGATCAGGTCAACCAGATCGCCAAGAAGTTGTATTGCCCGGTGTGTCCCAACACCCCGCTGGACGTGTGTGAGACCAAGGCCTGCCAGGACTGGCGGGCGCAGATCAAAGACCAACTCGCAGCGGGCTGGAGCGAAGATCAGATCATCAACTACTTCGTTACGCAGTACGGCGAACGGGTGTTGGCTGAACCGAGGCGACAGGGGTTCTCGTCCCTGGTTTGGGTGCTGCCCGTGATGGCTGTCATCATCGGGTTGGTGGTCATCTGGCAAGTGCTACGCAGTTGGGCCATGGCTCGCCAGGCCCGCATCGGTCCATCCCCACCGCCTCAGGTCTCGCCTGAGACGTTGGCGCGTATTGAAAAGGAGTTAAACGACATCTCGTAGGGCACGCTGCCGGCGTGACAAGAGAGAGGGCCTCTCTATGACTATCACGACTATTCTCATCGGGCTTGCCCTGCTGATCCTGACGATCCCCTTTGTAGTCGGGCCGCTGCTGAGGAGGGTGGACGACGGACGGACAACGGACAATGGACGGACGGCGGTCGCTGATAAGCGCGAACAGGTCCTGCTGGCGCTACGCGACCTGGATTTTGACCATAAGATCGGGAAAGTGACCGACGAAGATTACGCCGCCTTGCGTGTGGCGCTGCTGGCGGAGGCCGCCGCCGTAATTGAGGCGGATGATCGTTACCGTTCCGAGATAGAAGCCCAGATTGAGGCCGAGGTGCAGGCACGCCGCAGCCGCCACCGGCTGACGGGTTCGTCCGCTGCGGTTCGGCCCGAGGCCCGCTTCTGCACCCAGTGCGGCGCAAGCTTGCGCCCCGGCGACCGCTTCTGTAGTGAGTGCGGTGCACCTGTTGGTAAGGGCGAGCAGGGGTAAGACAAAGGCGGCTCAACCCCCCCCGCTCACCTGCAGGCCGCCACCCTGGGTGCCGCCCGCCCGACAGTGGCGGCCTGCATCGCTTCCCCCCTCCCCTGAGAGGGGAGGGGCCGGGGGAGAGGTCCCCCCCCTGCCTGTAGCCCTAATCCCTCAGTCAAGGCTCAGTTATCCCTCAGCTTAGCCTCAGGATCAACGGCTAGAATACAAATCAAAGCGACCGGCAGGTCCTGAACCCGCCCGCGCTCATCAAGGAGGTTCGTATGACCAGAGACAAAAGGCCAGGGACGAAAGCAATGGAGCGGTTTGAGCATGAAGTCGCGGCCTCAGCCACGACCGGCGTAGCCGACACGGCAGAGGTCCGGTGGATTGAACTGCCCCTCACCGACCTGGATGGCCGCCACGGGGCTGACCATCTGGCCGAACAACTCACAGCCCTCCCCGGTGTGCGCCAGGCCCTGGTCAACGCCAAGGCCAGGCTTGCGCGAGTGGAGTATGAGCCAGGTGTTGTCAATATCGCTGCTATCATTGGTCGCATTCACGCTGCTGGCTACGCTGTAGGCGGGGCCAGCATGCAACTCGGTATTCAGGGGATGCACTGCGCTTCCTGCGTGACTACGATAGAAGAGGCGCTGCAACGCACCCCCGGCGTGCTCTCGGCCACCGTCAACCCTGCCACTGAGCAGGCGCATGTCCAGTACATACCCGGCCTGGTGGACAGCGGGGGGCTGATCCGGGCGATTGAGGCCGCGGGGTATCAGGTGCGCCAGGCGCCGGCGCCGTCTGAATTGGCGCTTGACCGTGAAGAGCACGACCGGGCGCGTGAGTACCGCACGCTGATGCACAAATTCTGGTTCGCCGCCGCTATCTCCCTGCCCGTGATTCTCTTCTCGTACCCCTGGTATTTCCCCATCATTGGCGATCTGCTACCGCGCGGTAGCCAGACACTGCGGCTCGTTTGGGGGCTGCTCGGCCTGCTCACCCTCCCCGTCCTGGCGTGGAGTGGCAGCCAGTTCTTCAGTGGTATGTGGCAAGGCCTGAAGCACCGCCAGGCCAATATGCACACGCTGATCGCTATCGGCATCTCTGCCGCCTGGCTGTACTCCACCGTCGCGGTGTTGTTCCCTGAGGTGTTCCCCTCCCGCGAACTGGCCGAGGTGTTTTACGACGTGACCGCCGTGGTGACGGCGTTGGTCGTGCTCGGCCTGGCGCTGGAAATAAAAGCTAAGGGGCGTACCAGCGAGGCGATCAAGAAGCTGATCGGCCTGCAAGCCAGGACGGCGCGGGTGGTGCGCGATGGTGTGGAGGTGGATATTCCTGTTGAGGAAGTCCTGGTGGGTGACATCGTGATCGTGCGGCCCGGTGAGAAGGTGCCGGTGGACGGCATTGTACTAGAGGGGACATCGTCGGTGGACGAGAGCATGGTCACTGGTGAGTCCATCCCGGTGGAGAAGCATCCGGGTGACGAGGTGATCGGGGCGACGATGAACCAGACGGGCAGTTTCCGCTTCCGCGCCACCAAAGTGGGCAAGGATACGGCGTTGGCCCAGATCATCCGCCTGGTCCAGGACGCGCAAGGCTCAAAAGCGCCCATCCAACGCGTCGTGGACAGGGTCTCGCACTACTTCGTGCCCACAGTGATGATCCTGGCGGTGGCCGCAGCCGTCATCTGGTTCGTCCTCGGCCCGCCGCCGGCCTTCATCTACGCGTTGATCGTGTTCGTGACCACGCTCATCATCGCCTGCCCATGCGCGCTGGGCCTGGCCACGCCCACAAGTCTGACCGTAGGTATCGGCAAGGGCGCTGAGCAGGGCATCCTCATCCGTTCCGGCGATGCACTTCAGACCGCCCAACGGCTGCAGACGATTGTCCTGGACAAGACGGGGACGATCACGAAGGGTAAGCCAGAGTTGACAGATGTCGTGGCCGAACGCGGCTGGGAGGAGGACGATATTCTGCGGCTGGCCGCAGCCGTGGAGCGGAACTCCGAACATCCATTGGCGAGCGCAATCGTGGCGGGCGCTCGGGCACAAGGGCTGGAACTGCCAGACGTGGCCAACTTCAACGCCATCCCCGGTCACGGCGTGGAAGCCGATGTGGAAGGTCGGCATGTGCTCCTGGGCAACGCCAGGCTGATGGCCAACCGCGACATCCTGCTGGGACGCCTGGAGGCTGAGGTGCGACGCCTGGCCGACGATGGCAAGACGCCGATGGTTGTTGCCGTTGACGGTACAGCAGCCGGCATCATCGCCGTTGCCGATACCGTTAAAGAGGATTCGGCGGCAGCCATCGCCGCTCTCAAGCGACTGGGGCTGGAGGTGGTGATGATCACCGGTGACAACCGGCGCACTGCCGAGGCGATCGGTCGCCAGGTGGGCGTGGACCGGGTGCTGGCGGAGGTGTTGCCCCAGGACAAGGCGCATGAGGTGCACAAACTTCAGCTTGAGGGCAAGAAGGTGGGGATGGTCGGCGACGGCATCAATGACGCCCCTGCGCTGGCGCAGGCCGATATCGGTTTCGCCATCGGCACAGGTACCGACGTCGCTATTGAGGCCGCCGACATCACGCTCATCGGTGGCAGCCTGAAGGGCGTGGTGACGGCGATTGAGATCTCCAGGGCAACCATGCGTAACGTGTATCAGAACCTGTTCGGCGCCTTTATCTACAACACACTGGGCATCCCGGTAGCCATGGGGCTGCTCTACCCCATCTTTGGGGTGTTGCTCAGCCCGCTGATCGCTGCAGCGGCCATGGCCGCCAGTTCGGTGACAGTGGTAACGAACGCCAACCGCCTGCGCAGTTGGAAGCCGACAACGTCAGGAGGGGTGAGGGAATGACGACGACAGATAGTCTGGTGATCCTGGGGGGATTGGCGCTGATCGCGGGCATCGCCTGGTTCTTCTGGGGGCCGCGCAAGAGTGGGCAACGCGCAACAGTCACCTCCAGCGGCTATCAGGAGGCGATGGTGCTGGTTAAAGGGGGCTATACGCCTGATATCCTCATCGTCCAGCACGGCAGGCCCGTCCGGCTCAACTTCCGCCGCGAAGAGACGGCGGCCTGCTCGGAGATGGTCGTCTTCGCCGACTTCGGCAAGAGCGCCAGGCTGCCGGAAGGCCAGGTTGTGCCCGTAGAGTTTGTACCCGATAAGCCAGGTGAGTACGAGTTCACCTGCCAGATGGGGATGCTCCGCGGTAAGCTCATCGTGGAATAAGAGTGGGTGGAAAGAGCGTAACCACAAAGGACGAACCATCACTTGGATCTTTCAGAGGCGATGGGGATAGCGCTGGTCATCTGGCTGTGTAGCCTGGTGGCAGTCGGCCTGATCGTGTCGCCGCTATTCGGCCCTGAGGTAGCCAGGATGGTGGCGATCGGGCTGTTCATTGCGCTCGTAGTGGGTTGCCTGGGCATCTGTGCCACCGACCAGCGCTGTCATAAGGGGCAGAAGGAGGGGTTCAAATGAAGACACGCATGCAAGAAGAGGCGGAAAGGAGCGTAGCTATGGGGCCGAGTGTGCCGGTGCCCCCCAAACAGGACGAGGTATCCCTGCCCGCCAGGCGGGCGGTCAGCCATCGCCTGGGGGATTGGCTGTATGAACGCTTGGGGCTGCAGGGCCTTACCTACGCCGTCCCGGAGCACGCCAACTCGCTCCCCTACCTGCTGGGAGGTATCACCCTGGTCGGCTTTCTGATCCTGTTCGTCACCGGTATCTACCTGGCGCAGTTCTATCACCCGCACCCCGCCGATGCCCATCAGAGCGTCGTCTACATCATCACCGCTGCGCCGCTGGGTGACCTGGTGCGCTCCGTCCACTTCTGGACGGCGCAGATTGTCACCGTGACCGTCCTCTTGCATATGCTGCGCGTGCTGTTCACCGGCGCGTACAAGCGCCCACGCGAGATCAACTGGTACGTTGGCCTCGGCCTGCTGGCGGTGACATTCGGCCTGGTCTTCACCGGCTCGGTGCTCAAGTTTGACCAGGAAGGGTTGGAGGCGCTGCAGCATAACAAAGAGGCGGCAGAGGTGATCGGCGCCATCGGCGGCTGGTTCTCAGCCGAGTTCAGCCGCACCGTTCCCCTGCTCACCCGGCTGTTCAACGGTCATGCGACCATCCTGCCGTTGCTCTTCGCCTTATTTATCGCCGCTCATATCTATCTCATTAAACAGCACGGTATTTCTCCAAAAGTCACGCCTGAGGCAACCACACGCGCCACCGCGGGCGAGGGCAGTTCACGCTTTGACATCCACCTGCGGCGTATGGTTGGCTATGGCCTGTTTGTGCTGAGCCTGGCGCTTACCCTCAGCCTGCTGTTCCCCGCGCCGCTGGGCCAGCCCGGCGTGGCGGGCGCGGAAGTGACCAAGCCCTGGTGGATGTTCCTGTGGCTGTTCCCGGCGGAAGAGGCATGGGGCGCAAAGGCTTTGGTGGTCGTGCCGCTTCTCCTCGCCGCCTTGCTCGCGCTCGTGCCGATTGTGGACCGCAGTCCATACATAAGTCCGACGCGGCGGAAAGGGCTGCTGGCCGTCGCCGCGTTGATCCTCGTTATCATCGTGATCAGCGGCGTGGTCGCTGCCCTGCGACCCGTTGCCGCGCATCTCAGATAGGAGGCTTCACATGAGAGTTTACATCCTGCGCAGTCTCATCATCGTCGCTGCACTCGTGCTCGCCCCGGTCAGCATCGCGCTGGCGCACGGTGAACCGGTCATCGCGGTAGAACCGGGCGTCGTTTCGGCTGGGGGCACGATCACCGTCACCGGGAGCGAGATGGAACCGGGCGAGGTGTTCGTCCTCACGCTGGAAGGCCCCACAGGCTCCATCCCGCTGGGCGAAGCCACTGCCACCGGCGAGGGCGAGGAGGGCGGCTTTGTGGCAAAGTTCGTCATCCCAGCCGACGTCGCGCCGGGTTCATACACCGTGCGGGCCGCCACAGAGGAGGGCGAGGCAGCGGTGGCCGATCTCACCGTGACTGCACCCTCTGCTGAGGCCAGCGCCGGCCCGGCAACTGTCCAGCAGGCCACAGGTGAACCCCACGTGCTTGACCGCGGGAAGCCCATAGGCCAGGTTGCAGGCGTTGTCCTCCTGATCGCACTGAGCGCCGTGCTCGGCTTTGTGCTGGTGCGCAGCCGGGAGGTGGCGACTTCATCCTGAGGAGCGAATCATGATGAGCACCAAAGCGACCAGCACCCACATTCGCAAACAGCGCGCTGCGCGTCGGGCGCAGCAGAAGAGAACACGACAGATTGCTTTTGGCGTGATTGCCTTGCTCGTCCTGGGCACGGCGGGCTATTTGCTCATTTCGGCTTTCTCGCCGAAGGGCGTAACGTCGCCGCCCCCCGCCGCTAACCTGATTGACATCCGTGCCGACATGAGCGGATTCAGCCTGAAGGAGGTCCGCGTTAAAGCGGGTGAGCCGGTCACGGTGCGCCTCACCAGCCTGGACAACCCGCATCACACTGACGGCGGCGGCAAGCACCAGTGGGCGGTGGATGAACTGAACGTCAACATCATTGCACCGCCGGAGGGGAGCAACTGGGCGACGTTTACCCCGGACAAGCCCGGTGTATACACCTTCTACTGTGACATCTGCTGCGGCGGGCGGGCCAATCCGACGATGAACGGCAAGCTGATCGTGGAGGCGTAGGGACAGGTTCGCAACCCGTCCCTACTTAGACAGACTATTTCACGAAGGGGATTCAGGAAATTGAGCTTCCGCCTCCGGAACATTGCCATAGTCTCACTTCTCGCAGTTGTCGCCCTGGGCGCGATGGCCCTGGCCGGGTTCTGGCACCCTAATGCGCCGGAAGAGGCCATGCGGATATACCTGCCCCAGATCACCTTGCCCACCGTCATCGTCGCCGGGGTCATGGATGGCATCAACCCCTGCGCTTTCACCGTCTTGCTTCTGTTTATCACGGCGATGACCGCGACGTTACAAGTCGGTGAGCAGAACATGAAGGCAACCCGCGCCCGGCTGCTGAGCATGGGCAGTATCTATATCGCCGCCGTCTTCCTGACCTACCTGGCGTTGGGCGTGGGGCTGCTCAAGTCGCTAGACTTGTTCACACGGCAGCATGTCCCAGCGCGGGTGGGGGCGCTCGGCGCGGTCCTACTTGGCCTGTGGATGCTGAAGGACTATTTCCTGCCGGATGTGGGCTGGCGCTTGCAGGCGCCGGGCCGAGTCGGCTCAATCGCACGCCAGATGGGAAGAAAGGCGACGTTCCCGGCTTTGGTGGCGGGCGGCTTCCTGATCGGCCTGTGCACCGTGCCTTGCAGCGGCGCGGTCTATCTGGGCGTGCTGAGCCTGCTGGCGCTACAGCCGACGGCGCTCTTGGGCTACGCTTATCTCGTCTTGTACAATGTCGTCTTCATCTTGCCACTGGTGGCGATTCTGATCGCGGCCTCGGCGCGCCCCACGCTGAACCGTCTGGCACACTGGAACCTGCACCATAAGGAATGGGTGCGCCTGACACTTGGCGGGGGCGTCGTGGTGATGGGGCTGCTGATACTGGCGACGGTTTAAGGGGCCCTATAGGGACATGGACATGGGCGCGCTTTTCCTGCTCGTCATCGGGGTCGTCGTCGTCCTGGTCATCCTTGACCTGATCCTGGCGGGAGGGGCCATGACGATGGGCACGGTGCATGGCATGGCCGGGATGATGAGCAACCCCATCGGGCAGGGCATCCTGCTGATATTGCTGGCTATTCTGGGCGTGCTTGTGTATGCTGTATTCTTCCGATGAAAGGAGGTGAAGCACCATGGTGAAAGATCCGGTCTGCGGGATGGAGATTGACCCCAAGACGGCGGCAGGGAAGTCGGAGTACAAGGGGCAGACCTATTACTTCTGCTCACCCGGCTGCAAGCGATCGTTTGATAAAGAGCCGGAGAAGTACGCAGGCATGGCGCAAACGCATACAGGCCACCATCACTAAGGCGCTGACGTTGCGCTCTCGCCGAGGGGCGGGCACGACACGGATTCGCCTTCATGGAACGCTCGCGGGCAATGAACACCGATCCAGCCAGAATTCGCGTCGCGTACCGCCCCTCCATGCCGGTTTGGAGGGGGTGAATAGAATGGTTATTATCCGCATTGATCCTGTCATCTTCAGCATGGGTCACTTCGTGGTCCGCTGGTATGGTGTGATCGTCGCGCTCGCCATCGGCGTGGGCCTGGGGGTCGCCTGGCGAGAAGCCAGGCGTAAAGGGCTGGGCGAGGACGCCTTCAACGAGGGCGTGGTCTGGGTGCTTATCGCCGGGCTGGCCGGCGCACGCCTCCTCCACGTGATTGACCACTGGCCGCATGAATACGCTGCGAATCCGATTCGGGCCATATACTTCTGGGAAGGCGGCCTGGCGATCTGGGGGGCGGTTCTGGGCGGCTTGGCTGCGCTGGCCGTGTTCGCCTGGCGCCGCGGCCTGCGGCTGGGCTTCCTGGCCGACATTGGCGCGCCCGGTCTCGTCCTGGGGCAAGGCATCGGGCGCGTCGCCTGTGTCATCACCGGCGATGCGATGGGCAAACCGACAACCGGGCCATTTGGTTTTGCCTATACCAACCCCGGTGCCATGGTGCCGCAGTTGGGTGTCTATTACGCGCCCATGCCGGTGTACGAGATGATCGGCAACCTGACTATCTTCGCCGTCCTCTGGCGGCTGCGGAGGCGCAATTGGCCGGATGGCCTGCTGTTTCTTATCTACCTGATCTTGTACAGTGTTGAGCGCTTCTTGCTGGGCTTCACCAGTGCATACCAGGTCACTGCGTTTGGTCTGACACAGTCGCAACTCATCGCACTTGTGATGCTGGCTGCCGCCATCCCGCTGGTGGTGGTGGCCCGGCGGCGTATGCGCGTCGCATCAGGGAGCAGAGCTTATGGCTAAGCCTGGCAAAACGCAGCCTGTGCATCGCGGCCACGCTGCAAAGAAAGGGCGGGCAGAATGGCGTGATCGGCTGTGGACGTGGCTGTTGATCGCTGTCTTGCTTGGCATTGTGGCCTTTAGCATTTATACGCAGGTCGTCCATCATCCATAAAGTCAGCGGTCGTCTTAATGCCCTCGCGGGCGTTCGCTGCTTCTAACCACC
>DAOUBF010000042.1:0-4073 GCA_034432795.1 Anaerolineae bacterium | reverse complement strand
GATGGCGACCTGGGGCGGACGATGAGGGGAGAGAGCAGGCGGTAGCTCCCCAAGAACAGCAGGCTGCCCAGGCTGGCCCAATACAGGCCACGCACCCAGGGCGAGGCGCTATCGCTGCCGCTCATCAGCCCATGAGCCAGGGCCAGCAGGAACACAACGAAGCTGAGATAGTGGATCAGCCGCCAGGCCCTGTGGCCGATGGTCTGGCGCACGTAGAAGCTTAGACTCACGATGATCAGCAGGTAAAATCCGATCTGCCCTAATCCTACCCAACCGGGTCGGTAGCCTGTGCTGGCAAAGGGAACCAACACCTGGGCCAGCGTGTACCCCACATACCTGTCCCCAATCAGGATCAGGGCATGGAACAGGGCAAAGGCCAACCCCAGCAGGCTGGTGAATTGATGGAGGTCAAAGGCGCTAGGCCCGCCGGGCCAGAGGCGAGCCAGTTTGCTGGTGATGCCTAGCCCCAGGGCCATGGAGAGCCAGAGCAGGGTGTAGGCCACCAGCCCGCTTATGCGCGATAGGTACCAATAGGCTTTTGGCTCTGTGCTGGCCAATGAAGTGCTCAGCCCCGGCAGCCACACCGGCAGCACGATGATGGCCGTAAACGCGCCAGCGATCACCGCCAGCAGGATCAGCACCACGGTAGAAAGTGCCATCGCTGGCGGCATGGCCTCAAGTTCATCATGGTTCACCCTTGAGATAGACATTCAGCCTCCTCCAGACCACAGATGTCGCAGGAAGTCTCCAGGAACACATCATCCAGGCGACGGCTACGGATCACGCGGCCATCCTCCAGGACCAGGAGGCCGGCGAGCGCGGGGCGCGCCTCCAGCCAGGCCAGCCCGTCGCGGCTGCCCAGGATGAGGGCCACCTTGGCCGCGATTTCCGCCTCAAGCGCGGTTGGTGCCACTACTGTGGCACTGATCACGTCGGTCATCGCTGGTTGTCTGCTGCGCGGGTCCAGGATGTGGTGTTGCCAGACGCCATTGCGCTGCCAGCGGCGGACATCGCGGCCTGAGGTCGCCACCCCGCAACTGGATGGAAGCCCGGCCCTGGGGAGCATGAGCAGTCCAAGCAGGCTCTGGTAGTCAGATGACAGAGAAGAGAGAGCAGACGACCGTCCTTCGCTTCGCTCAGGGGGTGAAGGTTCGGCCGTCCAGGTGAGCGGGCTGGCCACACCGATGGGCCAGGGCTGGCCATTGGCACGGGGGCCGCTGATGGCGATGTCACCCCCGGCATCCACCAGCGCCGGGCCATAGGCGCTCAAGCGCCCCACGGCCTGGTCGGCGGCCCAGCCCTTAGCGATGCCGCCCAGGTCCAGCCGCATCCCGGCAGGCAGAGTGATGGAGCGCGTGCGGCTATCGCAGCGAATAGCCTGCCAGTCCCCACTCTCGGGAGGCGGAGAGGCCGGGGGCGGTGTAGGGGCATGGCGCGCCGTCCCCCACCTCAGGTCTGCCCCCAGGGCCTCAAAGCTGCGGTCATAGCCCGCCGCCTCAAGCGCATTGAGCAATGTAGGCACAACCAGGCCCTGGCTTTGGCGGGCGGCGTGCAGGGCCGCCTGGATGACCTCCCATAGAACCGCGCTGACGGGCATCTGACGACCGGCGTTACGGTTGAGCTGGCTCAGTTCGCTATCCTGGCGGAAGCGGCTGAGTGTCTGCTCCCAACCCTCAAACCAGCCGGGCACCTGAGCCAGAAGGCGGGCTGCCTGTGCGGAGGTGTCATCCAGCACAGCCAGCATCTGGCAGCCCATAGCGCGGAAGGTCAGGCGCTGCATGGCGGCACTCAGCGTGATGAGCGGGTGATGGCAATGGGCGGCAGGGCGGTCACCCGGCGCAGAGCGCGGGGCGCGGCCAGGCTGCGCGAGGACGCGGGCGGGTCGGCGTTCGGGGCCGGGTTTGGCGCGGGCGCCGCTGTGACCGCCCGTGATTGAGCGGCCTCCTGAGAGGCCAGGGCCGCCCAGCCGCCGAGTGTAACCGCAATAGAGGCCGCCGTAATCAGCAGCTTAACGCCGCGCAGACCGGGGCGCTTAGTCATCGTCCTCATGTTCCCCCTCAAACCACTCGTGGACCTCGTGCTCCCAACGGGGGAAGCGGTCAAAGCGCATGGGGTTATTCAGGATGCGCCCGTTGGTGGCATCCACGTAGACCGTCCCCCGATCCAGGACCACTTCGTACGCTACCGTTCCCTGGAAGTCTACCAGTTCAGGCGTGCGCAACACAGAAGCGTCCGGCAGGAGGTTCAGGGCGATGGTGGCCGCCAGATCGGGGGAGATAGTGGCGATAGGTGTGTCCGGTTGCGGCTGGATTGAGGGCGGGTCTGCACTGAATTGGGGAGCGGCGGGTGAGGCTGTGGCTGGGGGCAGGGTTGCAGCCGCCGCATCCGCCGGGCCTACCAGCCCGATATGGGCAGCCACAGCGCCGAGCATGACCAGGACAAACGCGGTCAGCGCTGCGGCGAGAATGAAAGCAGTTCGTTGGCTCATCGTTTACTCTCCTTTCACCTGGTTCGTTTCTGTTCCTGCTTTGCTCAGACTGCCCCCAGATTACCCGCTCCACTTTAAAATCGCATGAAAACATTGCCCCCAATTTTCCAATCTATTTCCAATGTTGGTACACTATGATTATGGTAGGTCATGAGGGTGGGGTATGCGGATTCTGCTGGTTGAAGACGACCAACGCCTGACGCGGCTCATTGCCCGTGTCCTGGAAGAGGAGCGCCACGTGGTGGATGTGGCTCACGATGGCGATACCGGGCTGGAGCTGGCCCTGCGGGGTATTTACGATGTGGCCATCATTGACTGGATGCTGCCGGGGCGCGATGGGCCGGCGATCTGTCGCGCCATGCGGGCCGCCCGCCTGGCCACAGCCATCCTGATGCTCACGGCGCGGGGGCAGATTGAGGACCGCGTGGCGGGGCTGGACAGCGGCGCCGATGACTACTTGGTCAAGCCCTTTGCCTTTGAGGAGTTGCTAGCACGCGTGCGCGCCCTGGGCCGGCGCTTCACCGTCGGCGCTAGTGACCCCTGGGAACTACGCTGCGGTGAATTGGTCCTGGACCTGCGCGCCCACAGTGCGCGGCGCGGCCAGTACACGCTTGACCTGACCGCCACCGAGTGGAATCTGTTGGAGTGCCTGATGCGCCACCCCGGCCAGACGCTCACCCGCCAGCAAATCCTGGATTATGTCTGGTCCTATGAGCGCGATGTCCAGCCCACCATGGTGGATGTGTATATCTCCTACCTGCGCCGTAAGCTGAACGTGCCCGGTCGCCCTGACCCCATCCAGACGGTGCGCGGTGTGGGCTACCGCCTGGAGCCGAGCGATGCTTAGGGGCCTGCGTTGGCAACTCACGCTGCTGTATCTGTTAGCAGCGCTGGCACTGCTGGCGCTGATCGGCGTGGGCACGTATCAACTGCTCAGTCGCTACTTTGAGACCACGACCGATCTGGCGTTGCAGCATAAGATGGCCGAGCAGTTTCGCCTGTTGGGCGCGGCGTTGCCGCCCGAACTGGCTGAGGCCGACCGTTCCTGGCACGCTAGCCGCGGGCGCCCTCTTCCCACAACCAGTATTTCTACCGATCTCAGGCGAAATGGCGAGGAGCACGAGGGGGAAGAGGAGGATCGGCGGCGCAGCGATGACCATCTCCTGGAAGACGCCTACGACGCCGAACTCGCCGCCATTTTTGTCCTGCCCCTGGATGCCAGGGGGCAGGTATTGGCTGTCGGCGGTTCCCCAGCCGCCCCCCTGGCGCCGGACGCTCAGGCTGTGGCCGCCGCGCTCCAGCGGGGCAGCGACTGGCGCACGGTGCGGCTGGCGGATGGGACGCGCTTCCGCCTGCTCACCTATGCCCTGCCCGGCGGAACAGACCCGGCGGTCCTCCAGGTGGGGCGCGCTCTGAGCGATCAGGACCGGTTGTTGCATCAACTGCTCATGGGGCTGCTGGGCCTGGGGACGGCCAGCGCCGTGCTCATGGGCCTGGGCAGTTGGTGGCTGGCGGGGCGTTCGCTGCGCCCGGCGCAGGAGGCCTGGGAGCGCCAGCAGGCGTTTGTGGCCAATGCCAGCCATGA
>DAOUBF010000041.1:0-57185 GCA_034432795.1 Anaerolineae bacterium | reverse complement strand
GTGGTGCTCTCCGACGACATCTTCCGCATAGACCCGATGGACATCCTCAAGACAGACGTGCTGGGCACGATGATCGGTGGGCGCTTCTTCTACATGGAGGGATAGACCTGGCAGACCTCGCAGGTCTTCAAGACCCGTGAGGTCTTCACCGACTATATCATGACCCCATTGCCCGCTTACGTCCGCCGCCGGCGCCTGTTCATTGTGCTCGTGCTTGCGCCCTGGCTGCTCTACGCCCTGCCCGCTTTCTATGTGGGCCTGGAGGCGCTGTGGCGCTTTGACCCGGCCTACTTCACGCCAGAGTTGGTGGCCCGCTACGCCCAGCCAGATCGGGCCTTCCAGGATTGGGTGGCCGCGCTGCGCACGGGCGACGCCACGCTCTACAGTCAGGTGCGTGGCCGCCACTGGGAGGGCACGTTCCCGCCGCGCACCGACGTGGACTTCACGCCAACGGATGTTGAGCAGGTGGGCAGCTACTGGCGCTTCTCGCGGCCAGGCGCGTTCACCGCTTACTTTGAACAGGTCAACGGGCGCTGGGTGTATGCACCCAACGACTGGCGCTTTCGCGTGTACACCGGTGAACTTCTGGGCGATGTGCTCACGGCCATCCTGTTTTACTACGCGATCATCGCTGTGATGGTGCTATACGCCTGGATGCGCGCCCGGCGCCAACTCCACACGGCTGTACCGCCGGGCAGCAGGCATTGAAAGGTACTCAGATGCCCCGCCCTCTTAAGAAATTGGGCCTTCTTGGGGATAAACCCAGACAGCCTCTCGCATCACCGTCTGGTAAAATCGCCCCTGCCGATCCAGGGCTTGCCACTCGTCCAATGTATAGACCAGCACATCCGCAGGCACAGGCAACTCAGTTGCATCCCACTGGGTCGCACGACGTTCAAAGGGAAGCGTCGCCCGCTCAACGATGACCACGATGTCCACGTCGCTGCCCACACCCCAGTCGCCGCGAGCATAGGAGCCGATATAGCCGATGCGGAGCACCCCCGGCTGCTGCTGCGCCATACGTTCCGCCCAGCGCCGCACCGCCTGGTCCACTACCCGCGCCTCAGGCCATTTGAGCACGGACGAATTCAAGGATCTCACGGGCATAACGGAGGGCCTCCTCACTGTGTAATGGGCCGTAATGCTCAAAAGGCGCACCTTCGGGGTGGCTATTAGGATAACGCGGGGGGATATAGAAATTGTCCAGGACCCGACCTTTTTCCACCAATTCCTCAGGGACAGGCACAACCCCTGCCAACTCACGCAATAGTCGGGCAATGACATGCCCCCAGGCTTCCTGACCGTGGTGGAGATGGAGAGCTTTCACCGCTTTTTCTGCCGCCTGCTGGGCCGCGAAGCAGGCCCACTCATGGCGTCCGGCCCGGTATGAGTCTTCAGCCTGCTCCAAATCGCGGATGGCCTGATTCAGCCAATCCCGTGCCCGTTGTGGCATGATCGGTGACCTCCCAGTCCAGATTATAACTCCCTCAGGCGCCTATGCCAACCCTGATGTCGCCTGGTTGCAACTGCCGATCAAGCCGGATATAATCGCAGAATGCATCTGCGATAAAGGGAGTATGACTTGCGTGCCCTGATCACCGGCGTGGGTGGCTTCGCCGGAAGGCATCTGGCAACTTATCTCATCAGTCAAGGCAATATGGAGGTCTTCGGCTGCGTCCTGCACGCCGACCAGAAGCGGGTCGGGCTTCCACCCGATGTGCGTGTGCTGGAGGCCGATCTACGTGACCCGCAGGCCGTGCACGACCTGATAGCCGAGGTCCGACCCGACCGGCTCTTTCATCTCGCCGCCCAGGCGTTCGTCCCGGAGTCGTTGCGCGACCCCTGGGGTACACTGGAGAACAACATCCGCAGTCAGGTGAACCTGTTGGAGGCCACCCGGAGGCTGGGACTGCCTGCGCGTATCCTGGTCGTCGGCTCAAACGAAGAGTACGGCCAGGCGCGGCCAGAGGAGTTGCCCCTGCGCGAGGACAGCCCCCTGCGTCCCAGCAGCCCGTACGCGGTGAGCAAGGTGGCGCAGGACCTGCTGGGCCTGCAATACTTCCTTAGCTACAGGCTGCATATTGTGCGCGTGCGGCCCTTCAACCATATCGGCCCAGGTCAGGATGAGCGCTTCGTGGCCCCGGCCTTCGCCAAACAGATCGCTGAGATTGAGGCCGGGCTGCGCCCACAACCGGTCATCTACGTGGGGAATCTGGAGACCCAGCGCGATTTCAGCGACGTGCGCGATATTGTGCGCGCCTACCATCTCATTTTGGAGCACGGCACACCGGGCGAGGTCTATAATATCTGCTCCGGCCAGCCGCGCTCCATGCGCCAGTTGCTTGAGATCATGCTCAGCGCCAGCCGGGTGCAGATCAGGGTGGAGCACGACCCCAGCCGGTTGCGCCCGGTGGATACGCCCATCAGTTTCGGCGACCCCAGCCGCCTGCGCGCCGCCACCGGCTGGCAGCCCCAAATCCCCTTTGAACAGACCGTGCGCGACGTGCTGGAGGACTGGCGCAAGCGAATCCGACAGGATAAGGAGGGACGGAATTGAGCAAACGCAAAGTCGCTCTGATTACAGGCATCACCGGCCAGGACGGCTCGTATCTGGCCGAGTTCCTGCTGGAGCAGGGCTATGAGGTCGTCGGCATGGTGCGGCGGAGCAGCACGGAGAACTTTGATCGCATCCGCCACCTGCAGGACCATATCACCATTGCGCAAGGGGACCTGCTGGACCAGATGTCGCTGGTGGACATCATTCGTGAATATCGGCCACAAGAGGTGTATAACCTGGCAGCCCAATCCTTCGTGCCCACCTCATGGAAGCAGCCCGTGCTCACCGGCGAGTTCACCGCTCTGGGCGTCACCCGTGTCCTGGAGGCCATCCGCATTGTGGACCCGGAGATCAAGTTTTACCAGGCCAGCAGCTCAGAAATGTTCGGTCGCGTCAAGCAGGTGCCCCAGAATGAAGATACACCCTTCCACCCCCGCAGCCCCTACGGCGTGGCCAAGGTCTACGGCCACTACATCACGGTCAATTACCGCGAAAGCTACGGCCTGTTCGCCTGCTCCGGCATCCTCTTTAACCATACTTCGCCGCGCCAGGGGCTGGAGTTCTTCACCCCCAAGATCACGCATGGTGCGGTGCAGATCAAGCTGGGCAGGGCGAAGGAGTTGCGCCTGGGCAATCTGGACGCCCGCCGCGACCTGGGCTACACACCGGATTATGTGCGGGCCATGTGGCTGATGCTCCAGCAGAGCCAGCCCGACGATTACGTTATCGCCAGCGGCGAGACGCACTCGGTGCGCGAGGTGTGCCAGAAGGCCTTTGCACGGCTGGGGCTGAACTGGGAGGAGTACGTCGTGGTAGACCCCCAGTTCCTGCGGCCCGCCGAGGTGGACCTGCTGGTGGGCGACGCCAGCAAGGCCCGGCGCGTGCTCGGCTGGGAGCCGACGGTTCATTTTGACGAACTGATTGATCTCATGGTGGACTCATATCTTCAGGCAGCTAAGAGGTCAGGAGGCTAAGGTGCAGGACACAGTAATTCGCTTCGGGACAGATGGCTGGCGCGGCGTGATCGCCGAGGATTATACCTTTACCAATGTGCGGCGTTGCGCTCAGGGCTTTGCCCGCTACCTGTTGGACCAGGGCGACGCGCAGCGCGGCGTGGTCGTAGGGTACGATAAGCGCTTCGGCTCGGAGCGCTTCGCGGCTGCCGCTGCCGAGGTGCTGGCCGCGCACAATATCCCCGTCCTGTTGACCCAGAGCGCCACGCCCACACCGGTGATCTCTTACGCGGTTGTGGCCAATCGGGCGATTGGCGCGGTGAACATCACCGCCAGCCACAACCCCGGCTCGGATAACGGCTTCAAGGTGCGCAATCAGTACGGCGGTGCGATTGACCCTGCGGGGCTGAAGGAGATTGAGGCCCGTATTCCACCCTCAGAGGAGGTCCGACGGCTGCCGCTGGAAGAGGCCGAGGCGCGCGGCCTGGTGCGCCGCTTTGACCCGGCGCCTGCCTACCTGGAGCATCTTAAAGAGCTGATTGACGTAGAGCCGATTCGCCAGGCCGGGCTGACTGTGGTGGTGGATGCCATGTGGGGAAATGGCGCCGGTTGGTTCCCCCGCCTGCTCGGCGGCGGCAAGACCCGCATCATTGAAATCCACAATGAGCGCAACCCCATCTTCCCGGAGATGCTTCGGCCTGAGCCGATCCCGCCAAATGTGGATGTCTGCCTGGCGAAGGTGCGCGAGGTAGGGGCGGATGTGGGCATCATCACGGATGGGGACGCCGACCGTATTGGCGTGGCCGATGAGCGCGGGGAGTTCATTGACCAACTCCGCGTGTATGCGCTGCTCGTGCTCTACCTGCTGGAGGTACGCAAGCAACGCGGCCCTATCGTGAAAACGCTGTCCACCACCTCTATGCTGTGGAAGCTGGGCCAGTTGTATGACGTGCCGGTGTACGAGACGGGCGTGGGCTTCAAATACGTCGCGCCTAAGATGCTGGAAACAAGCGCGATGATCGGCGGCGAGGAGAGCGGTGGCTACGCCTTTGGCAACCACGTGCCGGAGCGCGACGGCATCCTGGCCGGACTGTATATGCTGGATTTCCTGGTCAAGACCGGGCGCAAGCCGACGGAACTGGTGGACTACCTGTTCAGCAAGGTGGGGGCGCATTATTATGACCGGATTGACCTGACCTATCCAATGGAACGGCGTGAAGCCATCCAGCAGCGCATCCGCACGGCCCATCCAGAGCGCATCGGCGGGCTGCGCGTCACCGGCCTGGACACCACCGATGGCTTCAAATTCGGGCTGGAGGACGGCGGCTGGCTGCTCATCCGCTTCTCCGGCACCGAGCCGATCATCCGGGTGTATACGGAGACCACCGATAAGAACCGTGTCCGGCCCATCCTGGAAGATGGGGTCAGGCTGTTGGGGTTGAATGCTGGTTGACACGCACTGCCATCTGGACCACCCGCAATTTGACGCCGACATCGGCGCGGTGATCGCACGGGCGCATGAGGCCGGGGTGCTGCGGATGGTGACAATCGGGACGGGGCTGCCCAGCAGCCGCGCAGCCGTGGCCCTGGCCGAACGCCACGCGGGCGTCTATGCCGCCGTCGGCGTGCATCCTCACGAGGCCAGGGACTGGGACGCGGCCACCCTGGCCGAACTGGAGCAGTTGGCCCGCCATCCGAAGGTGGTAGCCATTGGAGAGATCGGGCTGGACTTCTACCGCGATTGGTCGCCCCGCCAGGCCCAGGCGCGCGCGTTTGAGGCGCAACTGGCGCTGGCGCAGCAATTGGGCCTGCCGGTGATCATCCACGATCGCGAAGCGCATGAGGCCGTTTTGGCGACGTTGCAAGCCCATGCCCCGGTTCGCGGCGTGCTGCACTCCTTCTCCGGCGATGCACAGGTGGCGGAGGCAGCCCTGGCGCTGGGCCTGTACCTGGGCATCAGCGGCCCGGTCACCTTCCCCAAAGCCGACGCGCTGCGCCAGGTCGTCGCCCTGGCCCCCCTGGAGCGCCTGCTTATTGAGACCGACGCGCCTTATCTGACACCGCAGGCGCATCGTGGGCGCCGCAATGAGCCGGCCTATGTGCGCTATGTGGCCGAAGAGGTCGCTGCTGTGAAAGGGTTGCCCCTGGAGGTCGTGGCGGCGCAGACGACGGCCAACGCGGAGGCGCTGTTCTTTAGGGACGGAGGAGAGAGGTAGGGGCACAGCATGTCGTGCCCTAACAGCGCGCTGCACCCCTACCTCCGTCTCCCGTCGGGCGCGAAGCGCTCATGTGAATAGCTGAATGGACCTGAGCATCATCATTGTGAGTTGGAACGTGCGCGACCTGCTGCGGCGTTGCCTGCAATCGGTCTTCACCGAGGGCGCCGCGCCCCTGGAGCTTGAGGTCATTGTGGTGGACAACGCCTCGGCGGATGGCAGCACGGCGATGGTGGCGAGCGAATTCCCCCAGGTGCGCTTGATCGCCAACGCCCAGAATCGCGGCTTCCCCGGCGCGAACAATCAGGGCATCACTGTAAGCTCTGGGCGCTATGTAATGCTGCTCAATCCGGATACGGAGGTCCTCGGTGATGCGCTGGCCGCCATAGTGGCCTATCTGGATGCGCACCCGCAGGTGGGGGCATTGGGGCCACAGTTGCTCAACCCGGATGGGTCGGTGCAGTCATCCCGGCGGCGTTTTCCCACCTTCTGGACAGCGGTATTTGAGAGCACCTGGCTGCAATCGTGGGCGCCGCCGGGGGTGTCGAAGCACTACTACGTCCTGGATCGGCGCGATGACGAAATCAGCGAGGTGGATTGGGTCACAGGCGCCTGCCTGGTGGTGCGGCGCGAGGTAATTGAACAGGTCGGCGGACTGGACGAGGGCTTCTTCATGTACTCCGAAGAGTTGGATTGGTGTCGGCGGATCAAAGCAGCGGGCTGGAAGGTGGTGTACTTTCCAGGGGCGCAGGTGATTCACCATGAGGGCAAGAGCAGCGAACAGGCTGTGCCTGCGCGGCACATCCACTTCCAGACGAGCAAAATCCGCTACTTTCGCAAGTATCACGGGGCGCTGGCGGCGGCGGTGTTGCGCCTCTTCCTGCTGGCGTTGTACAGCCAGCAACTCGCGCTGGAAGCGCTCAAAGGAGCGCTGGGCCACAAGCGCCCGCTGCGTCGCCAGCGCGTGGCGGCGTACTGGCAGGTACTGCGTTCGGGGTTAAAATGACAGCGGATGGAGGACAGACGACTGATGGTTTCCGTCCTCCGTCCTCCGTCGTTCGTCGTCTATGCTACGTATCGGGCTGATCACGGGCGAATATCCGCCGCTAGAGGGCGGTGTGGGCGACTTCACGCGCATGTTGGGGCGGGCACTGAGCCAACTGGGGCACGAAGTGCATGTGATCACCCGCAGCGCGGCCCGCACGCCTGGGTTGGGGCCTGTGGCCGATACGGCCCCGCTGCCGCACCCCGTGATCACTGCCTGGGATTGGGAGGCCTGGGGACACCTGAATTGGCTGGCCGAGGAACTCAGGCTGGACATCTACAATATCCAGTACCAGGCTGCGGCCTATGACCTGCAGGGGGCCATCAATTTTTACCCGCTGGCGCATCAACTGGGCTGGCCCCTGAGCACAAGCCGCCGTATCCCCATCGTGACCACGTTTCACGATCTAAAAACGCCCTACCTCTTCCCCAAGGCCGGGCGACTGCGTTGGTGGGCGGTGAAGTTCCTGGCCCGCCGCTCCGACGCCGTGATCGTGACTACCGCAGCAGACCGGGAACGCCTGCTGGCGGAGGGTCTGGGCAAGCCCCGCTACCCCGGCGACAACCGTATTGTGGTCATCCCCATCGGAAGCAACATTATCCCTCAGCTCCCGGTCGGCTATAAGCGCGATGCCTGGCGGGCGCGCTACGGCGTGGGGCCGGAAGACGTGCTTCTGGGCTACTTCGGCTTCCTCAACGAGAGCAAAGGGGTGGACACGCTGTTGCAGGCGCTGGCCCGGCTGGGCAACGCGGGCGCACATATACGCCTGATCCTGATCGGCGGGCGCACAGGCGCGAGCGATAAAACCAATGTGGCCTACGCCGAGGTTATCACCAGATTGATCCAGGAACTGGGGCTGAGCGGTCGGGTGCGCATGACGGGCTACCTGGCCCCCACCGAAGTCTCGGCCCTGTTTGAAGCGATGGATATATGTGTCCTGCCTTATCGCGATGGGGCCTCATTCCGCCGGGGGAGCCTGTTGGCGGCGCTGGCACACGGCTGTGCGATCATCACAACGCACCCTGATCCGCCGATAGAGGAATTGCGCCACCTGGAGAACGTCTATCTGGTGCCGCCGAACGATGCCCCGGCGCTGGCGGCGGCGATCGCTACCCTGGCGGCGGCGCCCACGCTGTGTGCGCGGCTGGGTCGGCGTGCGATGGAACTTTCTCAACATTTTCGCTGGGAGCGCATCGCCGGGGAGACGCTGGCGTTGTATGAGCGCGTTCTGGCACGGCGATAAGGCGATCTAAACTACAGGAATCAAGGAAACTGAGGGGGAGACCGTGAACCGCGAAGAGGCATTTCAAATCGTCAGGGAATTTACCCAAAATGAAAACTTGATCAAGCATATGCTGGCTGTGGAAGCGGCCATGCGGGCCTACGCCCGGCGCTATGGCGAGGATGAGGAGACCTGGGGCATCGTCGGCCTGCTGCACGACTTTGATTGGGAGATCCACCCGGACGTGGCGCCGGATAGCCACCCGGCAGCAGGCGCGCCCATCTTGCGCGAGCGTGGCGTTCCGGAGGAGATCATCCGCAGCATCCTGTCGCACGCCACAGAGGTGACCGGCGTCCAGCGCACGACGACCTTGGACCGGGCCTTGTATGCAGTGGACGAGTTGACCGGGTTGATCACCGCTGTGGCGCTGGTGCGGCCTTCGCGCAGCCTCTACGATGTGGATGTGGCAGCGATCAAGAAGAAGTGGAAGGACAAGGCTTTTGCGCGGGGAGCCAGGCGCGAGGATATAGAACGCGGGGCAGCGGAACTGGGCGTGCTGCTGGACGAGCACATTGAGGTCGTGCTGAAGGCCATGCAAGGCATCGCGCCAGTATTAGGGCTGGATGGGCGGGGGGTGTGAAGAGGGGTATTTGCCTCACCCCCGATGAAACGCACGTGCCCATCGCCTGCGGCCTTGCCGACACACCCGAACACCCTGCCTTCCCCTCTGCTCCCCTTCCGGCTAAAATGGAAGGCTATGCCAGACCTGTGGAGGACCCGCGTCCCTAAACTGACCGCCACGGCTGTCTTCATTATCGCTCTGATTGTTTACCTGCTCACTCTGGCGCCGACCGTTGGGCCGGTAGACAGCGGCGAGTTGATCCTGGCGGCGACCCTGCCAGGGATCGCCCATCCGCCCGGCTTCCCCATCTACGTGCTGATTGGTCATGTGTTCAGCCGCCTCCCTTTTGGGAACGTGGCGCAGCGGCTCAATTTCATGTCGGCAGTATTTGCCGCGCTCTCCGTGGCGGGCCTGTTCGCGCTCATCTGGATCAGCGGCACAGCACGTGACACCCGCCTGGGAGAACGCAGCCCGAAGCGGGCAACGGGCCGAAAGGTCCGGGCACGACCCGCTGACCTTCCTTCCCCAGCCAGGGGGAGGGATGGGGAAAAGGCGGCCTCGGGACAGGCCCTCAGCCCCCGGTCTTTGGCCCTCTCGTTGCTCCCGGCGGGCGTGGGAGCGTTGGCCTGGGCCTTCTCGCGCAGCTTCTGGCCTTATGCCACAGTCGCCGAAGTATACACGCTCCATCTCGCGCTCCTGGTCGGGGCCATTGCCTTGCTCCTGCATTGGCGCCAGGCCAACCGTTCTGGGCGTCGCGCTTCACAGGCGCCGCTCCAGGCACTGCCCAGCCTCTATCTGGCCGCGTTCCTCTACGGCCTCTCGTTGAGCAACCACCACATCACCTCGGTGCTGATCGCGCCAGCAATCCTGATGATTCTGGTGGCGACCGCCGGGTGGCGCATATTCATTAGCCGAACAACGCTGATAGCTGGCCTGTGCCTGGCGCTGGGGCTTTTGCCCTATGCCTATCTCCCTATCCGAGCGGCGCAGAACCCGCTGCTCAATTGGGACAACCCCCAGGACCTCACCCGTTTCTGGTGGCACCTGATCGCCAAATGGCAGATCGGCCAGATTCAAACGGACGTGCTGGCCAACCCAGGCGAGTTCCTGCGGTTGTTTTATGAAAATGCCCTGCGGCGCTGGGTCGTTGAGTTCAGCCTGCTGGGCCTGCCCCTGGCCGGGGCAGGCGCTTGGGGCCTGTGGCGGCGCGACCGCTTGCTTCTGGCCTTCATCGCCATTGCCATAGCGGTCAGCGCAGGCTATGGGACAATCTACGGCGTCACCGAACCAGCCGCCTATTTCCTGACAACGTTCCTGTTCACCGCCTGGCTGATCGGTGAAGGAGTGCGTACACTGCTGACGCTGGCGGGTGAGCGCCCGGCCTGGCAGGTAGGCGCAGCGATCATCGCCTGCGTTGTGCCCCTGCTGACGCTGGGGGCCAACTATCGGCTGGCGGACCGTAGCCGTGATTGGCTTGTATATGACTATGCGAAAAACACACTCGCGGGCCTGGCACCGGGCGGCATCCTGCTCTCACCCGATTGGGAGGTCCAGGTCTCACCGCTTCTGTACCTCCACCATGTGGAGGGCGAACGGCCCGATGTCCTCATTATTGATTCGCAGTTGCTACGTCGCTCATGGTATTATGGCTATCTGGACGCCCAGGCCCCTCAGCTTATGGCGGCCATCCGCCCCCAGGTGGAGGCGTTCCTGGCACAACTGGCGCTGTTTGAGCACGATCAACCCTATGACCCTAACCAGATTCAGAGCCGGTTTGAGGTCATGATCAACGCGCTGGTTGAACAGGCGATCGCGGCAGGCCGCCCGGTGTACCTGGCGCAAGATGTGGATGCGGCCATCAACGCAGTCGCCGCCCGCACGCAGAACGTGGTCACCCCCCATCTCCAGCGCGTGCCCCAGGGGCTTTCCTTCCGCCTCTACGCCGATCAGGAATTTCACCCCGATCCCGCACCTGAACTGAACCTGCGCGGCCTGCTGGAGGACACAGAGGCACCGCCAGACCTGCTCCGCGCAGTGCGCCGTCGCTATGCGGCCATGTTCACCAACCGGGGCGTGTATCTGGCGCAGCATGGCCAGCATGACGCCGCCTCTGCCGCCTTCCAGCAGGCCATCCTGGTGGAGCCTGAGTTCATCGTCGCCTACCAGGAATGGGGGAAAAGCCTGGAGGCGCTTGGGCGTAAAGCCGAGGCCGACGCCCTTTATAACCAGGCCCGAATGCTGGCCTTGCGCCAGATGCAGGGCCGGTCGCCTGGGCCATGAGCGAGCGGGCTATACAATTACTGGCCGGGCTGGCCTTCAGCGCGCTCCTAGGTGGCATCGGCTACTGGCGCGGCGCGCTCAGCCGCAGCGGTGTCCTGGGCGCCCTGATCGTAGGCACGTTAATGTATGGGTTCGGCGGGCTGAGTTGGGCGGTCTTGCTCGTTGCCTTTTTCGCCTCGTCCAGCGCGCTCTCCTTTTATCGGCAACAGGATAAGATCAGCCTGACCAGGAAGCTCGCCAAGGGCCATCGCCGCGATTTGGGCCAGGCGTTGGCCAACGGCGGGTTGGCGGCGGCGCTGGCCTTGGGGGCCGGGCTGTACCCGCACCCGCTGTGGTTCGTGGCTGCCGTCGGTGCCCTCGCCACTGTGAACGCTGATACCTGGGCCACCGAGCTTGGCGTGCTCAGCCCCGCCCGGCCACGCCTGATCACCACCGGCCAGCCGGTTGAGCCAGGCACGTCTGGCGGTGTGACAGTTCAAGGCAGCGCTGCGGCGCTGGCGGGCGCGCTGTTCATCAGCCTGACCGCCGCCGGTTTGTGGCTGGCGGCGGGGACGCCTGAAGGCGCAGTGTTGAGATTGGCGGGTGCGGGGGCTGTCGCCGGACTGCTGGGTTCGCTTGCAGACAGCCTGCTGGGGGCAACGGTCCAGGTCGTTTACATCTGCGACCGTTGCAACGAAGAGACCGAACAGGCCATGCACAGGTGCGGCCAGCCCACGCGCTACCAGCGCGGCTGGCGCTGGCTGAACAATGACGGCGTCAACTTCCTCAGTTCAGTTATCGGCGCGCTGATCGCGCTGGCGCTGGCCTGATGGCCTGCTCCTCGCCCCTTATCCTGTCCGGCCACCTTGTGATCCCGACCGAAAGGGACTACAATTAAGGGAGAATGTACCGTTTGCCCTGCAGCGGGGTTAATCATGTGCAGGAGGACTGCGGAGGAGGACGCGCATGGATACACAAGTCGGCACGGTTACGGTCAAGCGCGGGCTGGCGCAGATGCTTAAGGGCGGCGTGATCATGGACGTCACCAACGCCGAGCAGGCGCGCATCGCCGAAGACGCGGGCGCCTGCGCGGTCATGGCGTTGGAACGCGTCCCGGCGGACATCCGCGCCCAGGGCGGCGTTGCCCGCATGGCCGACCCGGAGAAGATTCTGGAGATCATGGAGGCCGTGACCATCCCGGTGATGGCCAAGTGCCGCATCGGCCATTTCGTGGAAGCGCAGGTGCTGGAAGCCCTGGGCGTGGACTTCATTGACGAGTCCGAGGTCCTGACGCCCGCCGATGAGGAGCACCATATCAACAAGCACGCCTTCAAAGTGCCCTTTGTGTGCGGCTGCCGCGACCTGGGCGAGGCGTTGCGCCGCATCGGGGAAGGCGCCGCCATGATCCGCACCAAGGGCGAGGCGGGGACGGGCAACGTGGTAGAGGCCGTGCGCCACGCCCGTGCCGTCCTGGGCGAGATCCGCCGCCTGACGACGATGCCACCGGAGGAGTGGATGGCCTACGCCAAGACGATTGGCGCACCCTACGAGTTGGTCAAGGAGACGGCGGAGTTGGGCCGCCTGCCTGTGGTCAACTTCGCCGCCGGCGGTATCGCCACCCCTGCCGATGCCGCCTTGATGATGCAACTGGGCATGGACGGCGTGTTCGTCGGCTCCGGCATCTTCAAGAGCGAGAACCCGGCCCGCCGGGCGGCTGCCATTGTCAAGGCAACCACCCACTTCCGCGATCCGGGGATCATCGCGGAGGTCAGCCGCGGCCTGGGCGAGGCCATGCCGGGCCGTGAGATTCACGAAATCCCCCAAGAGGAGCTATTAGCGCTGCGGGGCTGGTAGGGTACTCAGGCAAAGATGAAGATTGGGGTTTTGGCGCTTCAAGGGGATTTTCAGGAACATATCGCCATGCTGCGGCGGCTGGGGGCCGACGCGGTGGAGGTGCGCTTGCCCCATGAATTGGAAGGGTTAAACGGCCTGATCATCCCCGGTGGCGAAAGCACAACCTTGGGGAAACTGGCCGCCGACTACGGGCTGATAGAGCCACTGCGCGCCTTTGGCCGCGCCCGGCCCACCTGGGGAACGTGCGCGGGCATGATCTTCATGGCCAAAGATGTCGGGCGCGCCCAGCCGACGCTGGGGTTAATGGACATTGCGGTAGATCGGAACGCCTTCGGGCGCCAGGTGCACAGCTTTGAAGTGGATCTGGTCATCCCGGCGCTGGCCCAGGGCAATACCAGCCAGCGCCCCTTCCGGGCCGTCTTTATCCGCGCCCCCGCCATCCGCAGCGTAGGGCCGGGCGTGGAGGTGCTCGCCCGGCTGGAGGATGGGACAGCGGTCGCGGCCCGTCAGGGCCATCTCCTGGCAACGGCCTTTCATCCAGAACTGACCGGAGATGACCGCTTCCATCGCTATTTTTTGGAGTTGATCCGGTGATCCGTCCGTTTGATTTACGTGATATTCCGCTGGTGCGTGAACTGGAGCCGCAGGGAACGCCGCTGTTTACAGAGGCCGCGTTGACCGGGCGGACGGCGCCCTTGCGCGGCGCGATCGTGGCTTACCTGGCGTTCGGGGAACGCGGCACGCCGACGTTCATCCTGCACGAGCGCGAGAACGGGCGCTGGCTGCGTGCCTTCGCCCAACTGCGCCATCCCGCAGGCGCCGAGCGCGCCCGGCTGAGCTACATCGCGCCCAAGCCGACCAGCGCAGACGTGGCCACTTCTGGCTGGACACGGTTGTTGCAGCGGCTGGTGGAGGCAGCCGGTGAGCGCGGCGCCCAAAGCGTGGTGGCCGAAGCGCCGGAAGGCAGCGAAGAGGTCGTCTGGCTGCGCAATGCCGGGTTCGTCGTCTATGCACGTCAGGATGTGTGGCGGCTGGCCGCGCCGCGCCCGGCACAACCGACTGACCACCCCAACAGCCTACGCCCGCGACGCGCCAGCGACACCTGGGGGGTGCATCTGCTGTATGCCAACACGGCGCCGCGGCTGTTGCAACTGGCCGAGCCGCCGCCGGGTGAATCCACCGATGGCTGGCGGCGCGGCTATGTCATGCAAGGCAAAGGGGATGAGATCGTCGCCTATGTGGAGATCCGTCATGGGCCGCGAGGCATCTGGATCAAGGCGCTGCTACACCCCGAAGCCGACGAGCGCGCGCATGAACTGATCGCCAGCGCCCTGGCGCTCACGGCCAACCGCTCCAGCCAGGTCCCTATCTACTGGGGCGTGCGGCGCTACCAGGATTGGCTGCGCGGGCCGCTGGCTGATTTCGGCTTTGAGCCTTGGAGCAGCCAGGCGGTCATGTTCAAGCAGATCGCCAGCCGGGTGGAACAACCGGAATTCGCCCTGATCCCGGCGCTGGAGAAGCGACCGGAGATTACCACACCCATTAGCGGTCAGCCATCCGCCATCAGCCCTCAGCCACCCTTCCTCACCGCAGAGAAGTGGAGGACGAGATCACTGCGGTATAAACTGACCGCTGAAAGCTGATGGCGGACTGTTGAGAGCTTGGAGATGAGACAGATTCGGATAACGGATGATCTGGAAGTCATGTTGGCGGTGCTCCCGCCGCACATCCAAACTGCGCTGCGCCAGATCGGGCGCGGCGATGAACTGATTGAGGTGATCCTTGACCTGGGCCGCGTGCCCACAGCGCGCTACACCGATGGCGAGATTGTCCTCAGCGACACCGAAGTCACCCACGCCGAGATAGACCATGTCGTGGCGCGCATCGGCGAGTTTGATGCGGACAACCGCGCGGGCATCCCGCGCACCCTGCACCGCATCTCGGCGATCCGCAACCGGCGCGGGCATATCGTGGGCCTGACCTGCCGTGTGGGCCGCGCCGTTTATGGCACGATTGACATCATCCAGGACATCATTGAGTCCGGCAAAAACATCATCCTGCTGGGCAAGCCCGGCGTGGGCAAGACCACCATGCTGCGCGAGGCCGCCCGTGTCCTGGCCGAAACCAAGCGCGTGATCATCGTGGACACATCCAACGAGATCGGCGGCGATGGCGACATCCCCCACCCGGCGGTCGGTCGCGCCCGCCGCATGCAGGTGGCCATGCCTTCGCTCCAGCATGAGGTCATGATTGAGGCCGTGGAGAACCACAACCCTGAGGTCATCGTCATTGACGAGATCGGGCGTGAGTTGGAGGCCATCGCCGCCCGCACCATCGCCGAACGCGGCGTCCAGCTTATCGGCACAGCGCACGGTATCTCGCTGGAGAACTTACTGCTGAACCCCACGCTCTCCGACCTGGTGGGTGGCATTGAGAGCGTGACGCTCTCCGACGAAGAGGCGCGACGGCGGGGCACACAGAAGACCGTGCTGGAGCGCCGCGCCCCACCCACCTTTGACGTGCTGATTGAGATCCAGGACCGGCAGCGCCTGGTGGTGCACCATGACGTCGCCAGCGCCGTAGATGCTTACCTGCGTGGACGGCCTCTGGGCGCTGAACTGCGCTGGGTGGATGAGCAAGGCGAGATCCATATTGAGGAGGCCATGACGATGGCCACTGCGCTGATCTCCCGGCAAGACCAGCGCGGCCTGCGCCCTATGCGCGTGGCGGTGAGCCGCGAAGACCGTCGCACCCCGATTGGAACCGAGGCGCCCGCCTGGCAGGAGGAGGCCCAGACTACAGGGGCGGAAGCCGGGCAAGTCGGTGGGACCACCATCCCCTTTCCCGGCCAGCCCGCGCCGCTGAAGCGTCTGCGCATTTACGCCTACGGCGTCGCCCGCAACCGCCTGGAACAGAGCGCCAAGCGCCTGCGGTTGCCTGTGGAAATCGTCCAGAACCTGGACGAAGCCGATGTCCTGGTCACGCTCAAGAGCTACTGGCGACGGCGCCCCCGGCTGATCAACGAGGCAGAGCAGCGCGGCCTGCCTATCCATGTGCTGCGGGCGAACACGCTGGCCCAGATGGAACAGTTCCTGACCGACGTGTTCAACATTGAGGTCCAGGAGGAGCGGGAGGCCGACCCCTATGCCCAGGCGATCCGCGAGACGGAGGAAGCCATTCAGAAAGTGCTGGCCGGGGCGCGTTCGGTGGACCTCTCGCCTCAGAACGCTTTTATCCGCCGCATTCAGCACCAGATGGCCCGCGAGGCTAACCTGATCTCGCACAGCTACGGTAAAGAGCCTAGGCGGCGGGTGCGCATCTACCGGGATTGACTTAGGGATTTACCGCAGAGCACGCAGAGAGCGCTGAGAATTTTTACTTAATAAATCTCTGCGATCTCAGCGCTCTCTGCGGTGAAAATAAAAGGTGTTGGGCTATGCGCCTGTTCATCACCTTTGAAGGCCCCGACGGCAGCGGCAAAACCACCCAGGCCCGGCGGCTGGCCGCGCGACTGCGCAGCCAGGGCCACGATGCCATTTACGTCCGCGAGCCGGGCGGGACAGCCATCGGCGACCAGATCCGGCAGATCGTCCACGATGTGCGCAATGTGGAGATGCAGCCCAAAGCCGAGCTATTGCTCTACTCCGCCTCGCGGGCGCAACTGGTGGAGCAGGTGATCCGCCCCCACCTGGCGCGGGGTGGCATTGTCGTCTGCGACCGCTACGCCGATAGCTCCCTGGCCTACCAGGGCTACGGGCGCGGCCTGGACCTGGATATGGTGCAGCGCATCCAGGCATTCGCCACGGGCGGCCTGATCCCCGATCTGACATTCTATCTGGACCTGGATGTGGAGGAGGGGCTACGCCGTCGCCTGGCCGGCCGGGCCGAGTGGAACCGCCTGGATGACCAGGAACTGGACTTCCACCGCCGCGTCCGCGAGGGCTATGCCCGCCTGATCGCCGCGGACACCACCGGGCGCTGGCGCGTGATCAACGCTGCCCGCTCGGTAGATGAGATACATGCAGATATCTGGAGGACCGTAGAAGAATTTCTCACCGCAGAGGCGCAGAGGACGCAGAGTATATAAAAACTGTGGGGTCTCTGCGCTCTCCGCGTCTTTGCAGTGGAGGAGCAAAGCTAAAAGTCCGTGTCATCCGAGAAGCTATCGCTCTCCATCCCACCGCCCAATTCGGGCAGGCGCTCCTCAATGGACTCCGGGCTTTCCCCGGCCTCCAGGCGGCCCACCACCTCATCAAACTCCGGGCCCAGGTCCTCGCCCATCTCCTGGCTCATGCGACGCATCCAGCGCCCCAGCGAGCGCGGATCGCTCTCATCCAGGTCGGCCAGGGACGAAGGGTCGGCCAGGCTTTCCAGGCGGCTCTCTTCCGAACGCAGAACTGCCACACGGGACATCAGGCGGCGGACATCGGTGCTGCCGCAGCGCGGGCAGGTCGGTACAGCGGTGTCACGCTCCTCCATATTACGCACCAACGCGGAAATGCGTTTGCCACATTGGTTGCAGCGATACTCGTAAATCGGCATGGGATCCCCCTATGGACGAAAGCGCTGATCCAACTCCCCCCATTATAAGGCACTCAAAGGATTATTTACAAGGATCACGGGAACCAGGATCGCCTGAGTCGGCCAATCCCGATGGTGAGGTCAGCCCGGAGTTCCAGGCCTATCTCCCCCCCGAGCAACCGCTGCTCATTGTGCTCTCCGGCCCCTCCGGCGTGGGCAAGGACACCGTGCTCAGGCGCATGAAAGAACTCAACCTGCCTCTCCACTTCGTGGTCACAGCCACGACGCGCCCCCAGCGCCCCGGCGAAGTTCACGGCGTGGACTATTTCTTCGTCTCGGTGGGCGAGTTCGCCGAGATGATTGAACGCGGCGAATTGTTAGAGTATGCCATTGTGTACGGTGATTACAAGGGCATCCCCAAGGAGCAGGTGCGCCAGGCGCTGGCCAGCGGCAAAGATGTCATCATGCGCATTGATGTGCAGGGCGCAGCCACGATTCGCAGGCTTGTACCTGAGGCCGTGCTCATCTTCATGACCACGCCTTCTGAAGAGGAGTTGATGGAGCGGCTGCGGGCACGCCAGACCGAGACAGCCGACGCGCTCAAGATGCGCATCGCCACCGCCCGCCAGGAGATGCGTCGCCTGCCGGAGTTTGATTACTTCGTGGTCAACCGCGCAGGCAAGGTGGATGAGACAGTAGATCAGATCATGGCGATCATCAAAGCCGAGCATTGCCGCACCAAACCGCGCAGGATTGTGCTATGAACGAGCCAGGCTTACCACCCCGCGAACCCGGTCCGCCCTATCTCGCCTACCTGGCCCTGCCGCTCACCCGGCCACGTTGGACCTACATCCTGATCGGGGTAAACATGTTCATCTGGCTGGTAGAACTGGGGCTGTTTGGGGGCAGCCTGAGCGATGCCGTGCTCACCTTCGGTGTGAAGATCAACGCGCGCGTGGCCGCAGGCGAGTACTGGCGCCTGTTGACGGCCATGTTCCTGCACGACGCGCCCCTGCCTCTGCACCTGTTCTTCAACATGTACGCCCTCTACATCCTGGGGCCGCAGATTGAAGCCACCTATGCCTCCGCACGCTTCCTCATCATCTACCTGCTCAGCGGACTGGCAGGGAGCGTGCTGAGCTATGCCCTCGGCCCGGCGCGTGTGCCCTCCGTAGGCGCTTCCGGCGCGATTTTCGGCCTGCTGGGCGCGCTCATCGCCTATTCATATCGCTATCGCGATCAACTTCGCTTTGGACGCCACCAACTCATCAACGCCCTCACTGTGGCGCTGATCAACTTCATTTTGGGCCTGTCACTACGCGGGCGGATTGACAACTGGGCGCATCTGGGCGGATTCATCGGGGGCCTGGTGACCGGCGCGCTGCTTGCCCCCGATTATGGGGTTGAACGAGTCGGCCCGCTGGCCCAGCCTCTCGTTGTGGACCGTAACTCGCTGGCGCGGCAACTCCCGGCCATTGTGCTGTGTGTGGCCACGCTGGTGGCAGCGGTCTGGGTGATCACTCTGCGCTGGCAGGCAGGGGCATGATAGACGACTGACGACAGACGGCGGACGGCTGCAGGCTGTCGTCTGCCCCCGGTTACAAACGCTGCCACTCCCTGCGTATCTGGGCGCGATAGGTCTCCAGCAGGCGGCGTGTAATTGGGCCGGGGCGACCGTCGCCAATAGTCACGTCGTCAATCGCCACAACCGGCACAATCTCACGGGAGGAACTGGTGATAAAGGCTTCGTTGAGCCGGGCCACCTCATCTTGCCGCACCGATTCCAGCCGCACCGGAAGCAGGCGAGCGGCCAGTTCAATCACGATCCCCCGTGTCACGCCCTCCAACACATCATGCCCGGCCGTGTAAACCGCCCCCTCCTTCAGCGCGAAAAAGTTGCTCGTCAGGCCCTCCAGGATACGGCCACCCTCATCCACCATGAGCAGTTCATAGGTGTCAGGGGGTATTTCGCGGTAAAGGCGGCGCGACAGGGCAATGAAATCCGTCGTCTTGGCCTGGGGGTGGTGGGTGCGCAGCGCCCCAATCGTGCGGACGCGGACACCCTGTGTATAAATCTCCGGATCGGGGGGGAGGAATTCCTCCAATGCGATGCTCACGTCGGCAGGGCCGGGTTTTGGCGGGGGCATGGCCGTCAGCCGGGCACGCGCCTGGGGAAACCCCGAGTGCCAGAAGGCCTGCCTCAGCGCACTGCGGGCCTCGGCCCGGTCCAGCCCCAAAGGCCGCCCCAGGATACGGGCGGAGGACTCCAGCCGCGCCAGGTGGTCGTCCAGGCGCACGACATAGCCTTCCGGATAAATGCGCAACGTGGTATAGACGCCCTGAGGAAGGGCCAGCGAAGCCTCCGCCAGCGTGCGGGCAGGAAGCTCCCAGGGCTGAGCCTGCCCGTTGATGACCCGATAGATGTTCACCATACGCCCCATTATAACACCAGTTCCCTGGATCCTTGAGGAAACCAGGCGAAACCCGGCATCAGGCTCCGAGTTTGCCCTACCGCGTAGCCCATGTTACACTAGGATATTAAAGTACCCAACGGATTACCTCCGGATCAAGGAAACTAAGGTGGCACCCGGCTTGAGGGCCAGGTGGGGATTGAAACGGATAGAGAAACGGCTTTGCTTGTCCTGCGGCTGGCTGTCGCAGCCAGTCTGTATGCGTTCTTGATCGGCCTGTTCGTCATCCTCTGGCGCGACCTGCGGGCCACCGCGAGCGAATCGGCAGCGCGGGGGCGCAGCTATGGCCGGCTGGTGGTGATCGCCGCCGATGGCACCGGCTTGCCGGAGGGCACCGTCTTTCCACTTCAGCCGGTAACGTCGCTGGGGCGCGCGCCGACGAATACGGTGACCCTGCCCGACAGCTACGCCTCCGGTGAGCACGCCCTGTTGAGCCTGCGCGGCAACCAATGGTGGCTGGAGGACCTGGGCAGTCGCAATGGCACGTTTCTGAATGGCGTGCCCATCACCGAGCCTGTCGTGGCCAGCGCTGGCGACATCATCAGCATTGGCCGCGTTCAACTCAAAGTGGAACTGGAATGAACTAACACCTACCACCAATTGAGGAGGGAGACTATGGATTTAGGTCTGCGTGATAAAGTGGCCGTGGTCACCGGCGCCAGCCGGGGACTGGGCAAAGCCGTGGCCCTGGCCTTCGCCCGCGAAGGGGCGAAAGTGGCTATCTCGGCGCGCAGCCCGGATGCGCTACGCAACGCCGCCCGCGAGATCCGCGAGGCCACCGGTGTGGATGTGCTCGCCACGACCTGTGATGTGACCATCCCAGAGAGCATCAACGGGCTGATAGATGAGGTCATCAGCGAATACAACCGCATTGACATCCTGGTGACCAACGCGGGTGGCCCGGCACCGGGTCGCTTCATTGATGTGAAGATAGAGGATTGGGAGGCGGCCATCCAGCTCAACCTGATGAGCGCCGTGCGCCTGTGCTACACGGCGCTGCCCTACATGCGCCGCCAGGGGGGCGGCAGTATCGTCATGATGACCTCCTTCACGGTCAAACAGCCGGAGCAGGCCCTGGTCCTCTCCAACGCCGTGCGCCTGGCTGTCGTCGGCCTGGCCAAGACGCTGGCGAACGAGCTGGGTGCGGATGGCATCCGTGTCAACGCCGTCGCCCCTGGCTGGTTCCACACCGAGCGCGTGGACCAGCTTATCCGCGACCGCGCCATCCGCCAAAACATCAGCGTGCAACAGGTCACCGAGAATATCACCCGCCAGATCCCCCTGGGGCGCATGGGCAGGCCGGAGGAGTTCGCCAATGTGGTTGTCTTCCTGGCTTCACCGGCCGCAAGTTACGTCAACGGCGTGACCTTGCAGATTGATGGCGGTATTGTGAAGGGGGTGATGTAAGCATGGAGCCTGTCAAGATCGGCATCATCGGTGGCTCCGGGCTGTACCAGATGCCCGGCCTCTCGGACATTGAGGAGCGCACCATTGAAACGCCCTTTGGCTCTCCCAGCGATGCCATCGTCATTGGCACACTCTCTGGCGTGCGCGTGGCCTTCCTGGCCCGCCACGGTCGTGGCCACCGGCACATGCCCAGCGAATTGAATTACCGCGCCAATATCTTCGCCCTCAAGACCCTGGGGGTGGAGCGCGTCATTTCGGTGAGCGCCTGCGGCAGCCTGCGCGAGGACTACGCCCCCGGCCATATCGTCGTGCCCAATCAGCTTTTTGACTATACGAAGGGGAAGCGGCCTGCCACGTTCTTCGGCAACGGCATCGTCGTCCACATCAGCATAGCCGAGCCGTTCTGCAAGGACTTGAGCGCCGACCTGCTCGCCGCCGTACGCCGCACTGGAGCCACCGTTCACGCAGGGGGCAAATTCATTACCATTGAGGGGCCACGCTTCAGCACCAAAGCCGAATCCCACCTCTTCCGTCAGTGGGGCATGGACATCATCGGCATGACCGCCTGCCCCGAAGCTTTCCTGGCCCGCGAGGCCGAGATGTGCTACGCCACCATGGCCCATGTCACCGATTACGACGTCTGGCACGAAGCCGAAGAGCCGGTCACGGTGGAGATGATCATCCGCGTTCTGAACCAGAACACGGCCATCGCCCAGCAGGCGTTGGCAGAACTCGTCAAAGACCTGGCGGAGAAACCGCGCACCTGCACCTGCGGCAGCGCCCTGGCCAACGCTATCGTCACCGCGCCGGAGATGGTCCCGAACACGATCCGCCGCAGCCTGGCGCCGCTGATCGGGCGCTACCTGCCGTATTCGCCCTAAATGCACAATGGCTACATGGGCTGCCCTTCTCCCGCGCCCGGCCCGCCTCCCGCCCTACCTGGAGAGCCGCGCCGAGCGCATCCAACGCCAGGAACGCACACTTTTGGCGCTGGGAGGGCTGTTCCTGATCCTGAATATCCTGACCTTAACGGGCGTGCGCGGCGAAATCCGCCTGTTGGAGATCGCCATCCCGCTGGTCTGGGCCGCTTGCATGGCCCTGGCCCACTTCGTGTTAAGCCGCCTCCGCCCTATCCATGACCCGATCCTCCTGCCTTTAGCCGGTACATTCGCGGGCTGGGGTGTGATCCTCATGGACCGGCTGGCGCCCGCATTGCTCGGCCAGCAACTCACCTGGCTGGTGGTGGCCACACTGGGGCTGGTGGCGGTGGTGATCCTGCCGCCCGACCTGCGCTGGTTGCGCCGCTTCCGCTACACCTGGCTCACCCTGGGCCTGGCGCTCCTGGCAGCCACGCTCCTGCTGGGCGTGAACCCCCTGGGGGATGGGCCGCGCCTGTGGCTCAACCTGGGCGGCATCTACTTCCAGCCCTCCGAATTCCTGAAACTCCTGCTCGTCGTTTATCTGGCCAGCTACCTCCATGAGAAGCGCGAAATGCTGCTGGAGCAGACGGACGACGATGGGCAGAAGACAGAGAACAGAAGGCGAATGGCCTCCATCCTCCGTCTTCCTTCCTCCGCCCCCTATCTGGCTCCTCTGCTCGTCATGTGGGGGCTTTGCGTCATCCTGCTCATCTGGCAGCGCGACCTGGGCGCAGCCTCGCTGTTCTTCATTGTCTTCCTGGGTATGCTCTATCTGGCCAGCGGCCAGGCCCGCTACCTGCTCGCGGGTCTCCTCCTCCTGCTCATCGGGGGCCTCCTCGGCTACGCGCTGTTTGATGTCGTGCGCCTGCGCGTAGATGCCTGGCTGAATCCCTGGCCGGAGACACGCACCCGCGCTTTCCAGATCGTGCAGTCCCTCTACGCTGTCGCCGCCGGTGGTGTGCTGGGCCGGGGGCTGGGCCTGGGGGCGCCGACCCTTGTCCCTGTGGCCCACAGCGACTTCGTCTTCGCGGCCCTGACCGAGGAATTTGGCCTGGCGGGCGCATTCGCGGTGATCGCGGGCTTCGCTGTCCTGGTGGTCCGCGCCGCCCGCGCCGCCATCCTGGCCCATACAGCCTTTCGTACCCTCCTCGCTGGGGGCATCGCGCTGGTCTTCGGCGCCCAGGCGCTGATCATCATGGGAGGCAACATCCGGCTGATCCCGCTCACCGGCGTGACGCTGCCTTTCTTGAGCTATGGCGGCAGTTCGCTCCTGGTCAGCTTCATCATGATCGGCCTGCTCATTCAGGTGTCCAGCGATGCAGCGTAATCTCCAGCGGCTCACCCTGCTCCTTCTGATCGGCTTCGCCGTCGTCGGGGCGCTCCTCGGCTACTGGGGTGTGGTTCAGGCGCCGGCGCTGGCCAGCCGGGAGGACAACCCCCGCACCATCCTGGCCGAGCGTCGCATCCAACGCGGTCGCATCCTGGACCGAAACGGCCATGTTCTGGCCGAGACCGTCGGTTCGCCCGGTGCGTTCATCCGCCATTACCCCTATCCCCAGGCCGCGCCTGCCATCGGCTACTATAGCCTGCGCTACGGCCTGCTGGGCGTGGAAGCGGCCTATGATGCCACCCTGCGAGGCACATCCAGCGACTTCTGGCGGGCACAATGGGACGCCTGGCTGCAACGCCCACCCCAGGGCCGTGACGTGCGCCTGACGCTTGACCTGGCCCTGCAACAGGCCGCCGATGTCGCCCTGGGCGAGCGGCGCGGCGCAGTGGTGCTGCTCAGCCTGCCCGACGGCGCCATCCGCGCCCTGGCCAGCCACCCCACCTATGACCCCAACCGCCTGGATGAGACCTTTGAGGCATTGCGGGCGGACCCGGGCGCGCCTCTGCTCAACCGCGCCACCCAGGGCCTCTACCAGCCGGGCGCTGCGCTGGAGACGGTGGTTTTGGCAGCGGCACTGGAACAGGGGGTGATCGCGCTGGACGACCCCGCACCGAAGGCGACCCAGCCGCTGGAGCTTTCCGGCGGGCGACTGTCTTGCGCGCGTATTCCAGGCAACGTCTCCGCCGCCAGCTATCTGGCTGTTTACGCCAACGCCTGCCCCTCCCCCTTCGCCGAATTGGGGCCGCGCCTAGGTATAGACAGGCTGCGGGAAACCTGGGCGCGCTTCGGCCTGGACCAGGCGCCCAGCCTGCCCATCCCCACGGCTGCCGGCGTTATTGGACGGTCCCCCGCCAATGGGGAGGCGCTACGCCTGGCTGCAGCGGGTCAGGGGGAATTGATTATCACTCCCTTGCACATGGCCCTGGTGGCTGCTACGATTGCGGAAGAAGGCTATCGGCCCCAGCCTTATCTGGTTGAGGCTGTTCAGGCGGAATCGGCGGGGGGGAGCACCTGGCAGCCTGCCGCGCTTCAAAGCGCCAGGCTGGTCCTCACACCTGCAGTGGCTCAGGCGCTGGCCGGGGCCATGCGCCAGGCGGTGACTGACGGCGCGGCCCAGGCGGCCAACGTGCCGGACGTTGCAGTGGCCGGGCACGCCGGGACTGCCCTGGCCGGGCCGGATAGATACCACGCCTGGTTCATCGGCTTCGCCCCGGCCAACGCGCCGCGCTATGCCATTGCTGTGCTGATTGAGGACAGTGCCTCTGCCGCACAAGCCGCCCAGGTGGGGAGCAAGGTGTTGCAGACAGCGTTTGATCAGAACCTATTTACCAACCTCAGCAGATCACAGATTTACCCCCCCACTCCAACCCTCCCCCACAAGGGGGAGGAGGGAGTGAAGCCAGTTCCCTCCCCCTGGATGGGGGAGGGGCAGGGAGGGGGTGATTCTACCCCCCACCCCTCCCCCACAGAGGGGGGAGGAGTGAGGGCCCTCGCTGGGCTGCAAGGGAACACTTTTGAAATAGGTTCTATGGACCGCTGGTGACCGACGTCAAATCAACATATTCGGGCGCGAACAGCCGCTCCTCCGTCACTCCGAAGCGCTCCAACAGCTCGCCGATCATCTCCGCCTTGCGCTCTGCGTCACGCATGGACCAGGTGCGGCTCTTGATCTCCAGGAAGTACCCCGGCACCTCTGGCTTGATCAGCCGGTCCAGATTGATGGCGAACTCCGTGCCCCGATAGCGGATGCGCCAACGCCGCCGCTCCTTGTGCACCTCGCGCTCCCCCACCGGCTGGAAATACTCGCGGTAGAAGCGCAGGCTGCGGTCGGCGGGGGCAATATAACGCGAGCGGGAGAGCAGCACCGAGTGGGCGAACTCCCGCTCCTTCGCCGGCCCGGTCAGCGTCAGCCGATAACGGGCGTTAATGACCTGCCCGCTCTCGTCCTGGATCTCGTCTTCGCGGTAGCGCAGACGGTTGCCCTCCACGTCACCGAACAGGAGATAGGTATCAAACTGGCGGTAGCGCGATTGCTTGACGATCACGATGTCGGGTGCCTTCAGCGCCTGCAGGATGCGCTCCGGGTCCTCAATCTGCGCCTTCACTTGCACCTCGAAGCTCTCTTCTTGTGAGACGCCACCGATGCTGACCAGCTTGCGCAGTACGTCGCTCTCGCGCGCCCTGAGGAAGGCATCAATCTGCTCCGCCACCTCCTGCGCCTGAGCCGCCAGGTCTCCCTCATCCAGCGTCAGCAGTTGCCGGTCGCGCATCAGCCAGCGGCCATTACAGAGCACGTGGGCCACGTCGCTGCTCTTGCCCGTGTACACCAGTTGGGCGTAGATCGCGTTGGCCTCATGCCCAAACTTGGGCGTCTGGTGCAGCCCCGACAGGTTCACAATGGCCATATCGGCTCGCTTGCCCGGCTCCAGCGAGCCGGTGATGTCGCCCATGTGCAACGCCCGCGCCCCTTCAATCGTGGCTAGCGCCAGTGCCTGCTTCGCGGGCAGTGCGGTGGGGTCGCCGCTCACTCCCTTTGCCAGCAGCGCCGCCAGCCGCATCTCCTCAAACATGTCCAGGTCATTGTTAGAGGCCGGGCCATCCGTGCCGATGCCCACATGCAGCCCTACCTCCAGCATCTGTTTCACCGGCGCAATCCCGCTGGAGAGCTTCAGATTGCTGGTGGGGTTGTGGGCCACTCCCGCCCCGGCGTTGCGTAAAGTGCGCATCTCCCCCGCGTCAATGTGCACACAGTGCGCTGCCAGCACCTTGGCCTCCAGCACGCCTTGCTTCTTCACCCAGGGCACGACCGGCATCCCGTGCTCGCGACGGCTGTCCTCCACCTCCTGGGCCGTCTCGGCAATATGGATATGCAGCGGCACATCAAACTCCACCGCCAGTTCAGCGCAGGCCCGCAGGATGTCTTCGGTGCAGGTATAGGGCGCGTGTGGCGCCACGCCGGGCACGATCAGCGGATGCCCCTTCCAACGGCGGATGAAATCGCGGCTGGCCTCCAGGCTCTCTTCGTAGCTGGCGGCATCCGGTGACGGAAACTTCAACACCGTCTGGGTGCACAGGCCGCGCAGCCCTGCCTCCACCACCGCCCAGGCGATATCTTCTTCGTAGTAGTACATATCCGCGAAGCAGGTGATGCCGGAGCGGATCATCTCGGCGCAGGCCAGCAACGTCCCCAGGCGCACGAAGTCGGGGTTGACGAACTCGCGTTCCACCGGCATCATGTAGCCCAGCAGCCATACATCCAGCCGCCGGTCGTCGGCCAGGCCACGCAACAGCGTCATCGGCAGGTGCGTATGGGCATTCACCAGGCCAGGGATCACTGCCTGCCCGGCGCAGTCCACCGTCTCCCGCGCCGTGTACTGTGCGGTCACCTCCGCCGCCGGCCCTACCGCGACGATGTGATCGCCCTGCACTACCACCGCGCCGGGATCAAACACATCCCCCGCAGCGTTCATGGTCACCACGATGCCGCCCTTCAGTATCAGATCGGCTTCTTCCATGCTTGACCTCCTACCAGCGTTGTCCATCGTCTATTCTATGTCCACGATGACCTGATGCATCGCGGACGTGCCCTCGGGGAAAGTGCCGCCTAGCAGGCTGAATCCGCCTTTGGTCTGCGTCTTCCCCGCGTTATCCGTCACCCGTGCCAGGAGCACGTGGCGGCCCGGCGTCGGATTGGCCCAATGAGTGCGCCACTCCGTCCAGGTGAGCGGCGAAGGCCCGCGAATCAGCTCGGCCTCAGCCCAGGTCGCCCCATCATCGGTGCTCACCTCAATCCTGGCAATGCCCACATCGCTGGAATAGGCGATCCCAGAGAGGGTGATCGGCTCGCCTGCCTTGAACTCGGCGCCGGAGGGGGGCGCGTCAATGCGCGAATTGGGTTGGATGATGGCCTCATTAGACCAGCCCTGCCCCTCCCAGAAGCCGGTGTGGTGGCCCGTGATGGCCTCAAGCTGGGTGATCCACTTGGGCTGTTTCATCCCATAGCGCCCCGGCCACAGCGCCCGCAGCGGATAGCCATGCTCCACCGGCAGGTCAATGCCGTTCATCCAATAGGCCAACAAGGCATGTTCGTTTAGGGCCAGATCAAGCGGCATGCTGGTATGGTAATCATCCGCACTGCGGATCACAATCTCGGTCACCCCTGGCTTGACGCCAGCCCGCTGTAAAATCTCCGCCAGGCGCACACCGCGCCACACCGCGTTGCCGATCAGGTCGCCGCCCGCCGGGTTGCTGATGCACTCCAACGTGCGCATCTCCTCCACCATCGGCATGGCCTTGATCTCATCCAGGGTCAGGCTCAGGGGGCGCTCCACCTCGCCGGTCACCAGCAGCCGCCAGGTGCTCACATCCACGCGGGGGACGACCGCGCTATACTTGACCTCATAGAACTGGTCCACCGGCGTGATCATCACCGGCGAATCGTATTTGAAGGGCGGCGCCTGCGATGGCGCCTGGCCGCTCCCCTTCGTGATTGGCTCGGATGGAGCCACATCCACCCCCGGCGCGACCCCCAAGGGCTGGCGCTGGCACGCCGCCATCACGACCCCGGCGACCCCCAGCGCCGTCAGGCGCAGCATCTCGCGGCGGGTGATGTGGCGATCTGTCATATACTTAACTTCACCTCCTACTCTGCTAGCGATAAGCACTTTCAGAGTGGCAAGAACTCTACTCTATTGACGATGTCCTCAGGCTCTCCCGCCTTCGCTATAATCTCCAGGTCCTCGATGCAGGTTCCAATGGAAACTCGCAGTTGATGAGCATAGATGATGCCCCCAAATGGGATCCCCTCTCTCTGTCGCCTGGCTGCCTCCGCGAGAAGATGACGATCCCGCGTGAAGAGCACACGTCCTAATTCGCCAGCCCGATCAAGCAGATCTGGATCCCCCATATGGCTTGCACCATCTTCGTGGGCTGTGATCACATCCACGCCTCGTGCGCGAAGTCCACTAGTGATTGCGCGAGGCACATGCTGATCCATATAAAGGGCGACTGCCACTAAATTAATCCCTTCGCCTTGAGGCGAGCCTTGAGAGGTGAAGGCCCCATGGCTTTCTGAACCTGATCGACAAACTCAAGCCCTCGTTCTACCTCCCGATCCAGTTCTTCCTGATGATCCCAATAGTAAGCCAGCGCTGAGTAAATCTGGCCTAACGTGAGATAAGGGTGTTGGAAGTGAAGCTCTTCTGGGCTCCAACCATAAGCGATATGATCGAGGACCAGTTCCACGACCTTCATGGTCGTCCCGGCGATGATCGGAATATTGTTTTCGTCAAGGACGATATGCTCGTAGCGTGTTTCAATGTATGACATCCGCGATCACCTCATTTGAGAGCGCATCATACCTCAGCCAGAACTAACCGCTTCACCTCCGCCGGGTCGGTTTCCGGCGGCAGGCAGGTGCGGTCCCGGCAGATATACGCCGACGGGGGGCGGTCGGTCGGATAGCCCAGCACCGCCAGCCGCGCCTGATCCCGCTGGGGATCGAGCGGATGGACGATGCGCCAGGGCCGATAGCCCTGCCAGGCCGCCCGGATCAGCGCCTGCGTGGCCGCATCCTCCACCGGGCCGACGACATGGACGATGACCGGCTCATAAATGGCCTTATCCACCACCAAAGCGTAGCCAGCCGCCATATAGCCATAGCGGATGAACTCCTGCGAAAACACGCGCAGGGTTTCCTCAGCTTTGGCAAGCGCGTCGCGTTCGCCGGTCAGATGAGACAGGATCAGATAAACCTCGGCCATGGCGGCATTCTCAAACAGCGGCTTCTGCCGCCGGGCGAGCAACCCTGGCGCGTCGGGGTCCTCAGGCCGGTCAAAGAAGCCGCCGCCCGCCTCATCGGCCAGGGTGCGCTCGGCCACTGTGACAAGTTGCTCCGCCCGCTCCAGCCATGCCGCCGCGCCGGTGCGCATAAAGGCCTCCAGGCAGGCGCGGGCCAGTGCCGCCTGATCGCCCAATAGCCCTTGCAAATGCCTGCCCTGGTCGTCCAGGTAGTGATAGGCCGCTTCGCCGGGCGGCACGAGATGCTCCCACAGGAAGTTCAACACCCATAGCCCGATCTCTCCATAGCGCGGCTCATCCAGCGCGTCGGCCAGTTCCAGGAAGGCCGCCCCCAGCCGGGCGTTCCAATCCGTGTACACCGTCCAATCAATGAACGGGGGCTTCATCTTGTGCCGCTCTGGCAGCGGACGGCTATAGTACTCCTCGTCGGCATCCTGGCTGCCCGCGAACACGCCCCGCCCGGCATCATACAGCCTGCCCGTGACGTAGTCCAACGTCTTATGCAGGATATTGAATAGCGCCTCCTCGCCCGTGACCTGCCAGGCGTGCAGGTAAAGGGGGATGAGCCTGCCGTGATCCTCGGCCATCTTCTCAAAGTGGGGCACGCTCCAATCGCGCGTGGTGGAATAGCGGAAGAAGCCTCCCTCCACGTGGTCATACATCCCGCCACCGCCCATGCGCAGCAGCGTGTGTGTGACCATCTCCAGCAAGCGCCTGTCCCGCGCCGGTTGCGAGACATACTGGGCCAGCAGCAACTCCCATACCTCCGGCTGGGGGAATTTAGGCTCACTCCCCAACCCACCGTACACGGGGTCATACTCCTGAGCAATGGTGCCGACCACCTGGCTGATGATGCCCCAGGACAGCCGCGCATCAGGGCGGGCACGGGGCAGGGCCTGCTCGCGCTGGCGCAGTTGCTGCGCCTGGAGCTTGATCGCCTCGCGGTTGCTGCGCCAATAGACCTGCACCTGTTGCAGCAGGCCGCGCATCTGCGCCGGTGAGAAGTACGTCCCGCCGGTCAGAATATCCCCATCCGGCGTGAGGAAGACCGTTGTCGGCCAGCCGCCCATATTGTAGCGAGCGTTGATGTCCGGCCTGCGGTCCGTATCTACCCGAACGGGGATAAAGTAGGTGTTGATGAAATCGGCGATCTCGTCGTTATTGTACGAGCCTGTGTGGATAGGATCGCCGGGAATACCGTGATCCATAACATGGCACCAATGACACCACACCGCGCTGATGTCCAGCAAGATAGGTTTATCCTGCTCGCGCGCCTCCCGGAAGGCTTCTTCGCCCCATTCCCTCCAATGAACTTTGGTCTCTGCCATGATTCAACCTTTCTGTTACAAAGCGAATCTGGTTAGCACCTTAATATAACGCAAACCTCTTAAAAATCTATTAACCGTGAACACCCGCTCTTCCGATAAAACGACGGACGCAGTCCTCTAAAACCGCGCCCGTCTTCGCTCCATCTTCCATTCCTCCCGAACCCCAGGCCCCGGCCTGGCCCCTTAGGACAACACAAATCGCCGGAAGCGCTCCACATAGGGTGGGCCGGCGCCGTCGTTGCTGGCCGAGGCCCGTTGCCGGATGCGCTCGGCCAGGCCCGCCGGGTCCTTGATCTGGCTCTTATGCTCCAGGAGCGCTGCGATCTTCTTGTCTATATAGTCGGTGATGTCCACCTGGACATCGGCCTCATACGTGTTTCCCACGTAGACCTCGCGCACCTTGTGCGGTTCCAGCCCCTCGTCGCGCCACAACTCAATAAAGTTGAACCGGTCACGCGCCGCCGGATAGACCGCATCCAATGTGGCCTCGCCAATGGCGCGGTGATCGGGGTGGTTAATATAATTGGAACCGAAGTAGCGCGTCGTGGGGTCGGCGGTGATGACGATGTCGGGGCGGACCTGGCGGATCAGGCGAGTGATGTCGCGCCGCAGCCGCAGGTCGGGCACAAGCTCCCCATCAGGATAGCCCATGAAGATAACTTCGCGCACGCCCAAGACGGCTGCCGCGGCGCGTTGCTCCTGCTCACGGATCTGCGCCAGCCGCTCCGGGGTCATCGTAGGGTCATCCGACCCCTTGTCGCCGCGCGTCGCCAAAACGTAGATGATCTCCTTCCCCTCCGCCGCCCAACGGGCGACTGTGCCACCGCACATGAACTCCGGGTCGTCCGGATGCGCCAGGACGACCATCACCTTTTTCAACTCCTCTTCCATATGGAACGTGTGATCCTCCTCCTCTTTGGCTGATTCTGTTATCCGTCGTCTGTCATCTGTCGGCCGTCGTTCGCTTCGCGCCACAGGTGCAGCCGCCCCCCTCATGGCGGTCACACCCGGACTGTGCCTTCTTCTCCAGGGCCTCCAGTTCATCCAGAGGCTCAATGGCCGAGCGGTGCACCTCCACCTGCGCCTCGCCGATGAGCACATACACCGTCTCTTTCAGCGGGTTGACATCTACCACCTTGCCCTCCCCCTGGGGAGTGCGCACCCGCTTGCCCTTCTTAGGCAACAGCTTGCGTGCCTGCACGTACTGCTCATACTCGTAGATCAGGCAACAACGCAGCCGCCCACACATGCCCGTGATCTCGGTCGGGTTGAGCGAGATGCCCTGCTCTTTGGCCATTTTGATGGAGATCGGGCTGAACTCGGTGAGGAAGCGCGAGCAGCAGCGCTCAATACCGCACGCGCCCAGCCCGCCCAGGATCTTGGCGACATCACGCGGGCCGATCTGGCGCAACTCAATGTTCGTGTTAGGGATAAGCTGGCTCAGCTCGCGCTTCAGGCCCTTGGTATCCACCTGGTCATCGGCGGAATAGAAAAACGTCAGCGCGCTGCCATCAAAGCTATACTCGGCGCGGACGACCTTGATAGGCAGGTGGAGTTCCGCCGCCTTCTCGCGACACAGGATCATCATCTCCACTTCTTTGGCCTCCCAGATCTGGCGCAAGAGCAGGTCACGGGGTGTGGCGATGCGCTCAATGGGCTTGTACTGGCGTGGCTGGCCGTTGCCATCCGCCTCCGGCTCCACAAAGGCTACGACCTGCCCCATTTGCTTGCCGCGCGCGGTATCTACAATGACGAAATCCGCCACCCGCAGGTTAGGGAAGGCCGAAGCATCAAAATGATATTGTTTTCCAACCCGCTGAAAGCGAATAGCCGCTATCGTCGGCATGACAGGCAAGGGTTCATCCAATCGTCGTCAGGCGACCGCACATCAAACCTATACATAATGGGCGTGATCGCCATCTGCGATGAACGCCCACACCTCCAAGTATAGTATAGATTGGGCGCAATGTCCAGAGCAATAGCAAGAGGGGCGGGAGCGTCCGTTTGAACCCCCTATGGTAGGGGGCCAATTAAGAACCTGGCTGAAGCCAGGTACTGGGGGCACTGGTCCAATATCCGGCTTCGGCCGGGTTGCACGTTGCCCGGTAGTGGGGTTTATCTCGCTTAGCCTTAACGCAAGTCACCCGGAAAGTTGGCTTCTTTGCCCGTTCAGTGCTATATTTAACCTTGTTATGACTGAGGATCCGATGACAACCGAGACTCCTTTCTACACAACAACCGACCCGGCTGCGCAGTTGCGTGCAGCCATAGGCGATGTCTTCTTGATTGACGACATCACTCTGGCCGATGGCGCCGAGAGCGGGGTGATTCGCTTCCGGGGCCGTTTCCTCGCTAACCCGGAACACGTCTACCCCCAGGTGCGCGAACGCTTCCGCCAATTGGGCTACACCCCCTTTTTCCGCAAGCAGGGCGGCCAACAGGTCATCATCGCCGCGCCCGGCGTCGTCCTGGTGCGCCCCTCGCGCTCTTGGGTTAACGTCGTCCTGTTTATTCTGACCGTGATCAGCGTCTGGTGGGTGGGCGCAACCATGATGCGCGACGCCGATACACCACCACGCAATCTATTGGAGTTCATTCTGGGCGGGTTGCCCTACGCCGCCAGCCTGATCGGCATCCTGCTGGTACATGAACTCGGCCATTACTTTATGGCCCGTCGCTATGGGGTGGCGGTGACCCTGCCCTACTTCATCCCCCTGCCTCCCTTCCTGCTCCCCAATCTCATGGGGACGATGGGCGCAGCGATTATGATGAAGGAGCCGATGCCGAATCGCAAAATCGTGTTTGACATCGGCGTCGCCGGTCCCATCGCGGGGTTGTTCGTCGCCATCCCCGTGCTAATCTACGGCCTGTCCCTCTCCACCATTGGGCCTTTACCTCGTGGCGGCGGCTTTATCCTGGAGGGCAATTCGCTATTTTACATCGCCCTGAAGTACCTCATGTTCGGCCAGGTCCTGCCCAGCGTATGCGTGCCAGGGGCCGGAGCGCTGGATTGCCTGCGGCGACTCATGTTAAGCGGCACGCTGCCCGCCAACGCAGTGGATGTCTCGCTTCACCCTATCGCCTTCGCCGGCTGGGCCGGGCTGTTGGTCACTATGCTCAACCTGCTGCCTGCCAGCCAGCTTGACGGCGGCCATGTCAGCTACACACTCTTTGGGGAGCGCTCGCGCTACGTGTCTATGGGGCTTTCCGCGTTTCTCTTGCTCCTGTCGCTGGCACTTTTCCCCGTCGTGGGCTTTGATGGGCTGACCTGGGCGCTGTGGGCTGGGCTGATTTACTTCTTCGGCTGGCGCCACCCGCCCACGCTGAACGAACTCGTCCCGCTGGATGCCCCCCGGCGCCTGCTGGCTGTGTTCATTCTCATCCTGTTCGTGCTGTTGTTCGTGCCAGTTCCGTTGCGAACGTTCGTGAGGTAAATCAGGCTGCGGATAAAAACAAAGCAGAACCCCGGTTTCTTCAAGAAACCGGGGTTCTGTTCTACTCGGTCACCAGTTCAGATGCGGCGACCTGGGCCGGCTGGGGCCGGTCCTCCAGCGCCGCCAGGTACTTCTCGGCCTCCATCGCTGCCATACAGCCGAAGCCCGCCGAGGTGATCGCCTGGCGGAAGATTTTATCGTGGACCTCGCCCGCTGCGAACACACCGGGCACGCTGGTATGCAAGCGGTTGTCCACAATCAGGTAGCCTTCCTCGTCCATAGCAAGCTGGCCCCGGAACAGGGTCGTATTAGGAATGTGGCCGATATAAACGAACACCCCGTCAATAGGCCGCTCGTATTCCTCGCCGGTCTTAACGTTTTTGAGCCGGACGGCCCGAACCGCGCTGTCGCCGATGATCTCGGTCACGACGGTGTTCCAGATGAAGTGGATTTTCTCATTGCGGGCGGCGCGAGCCTGCAACACCGGCCCGGCGCGAAGCTGGTCACGGCGGTGGACGATGTTCACGCGGGAGGCAAACTTGGTCAGGAACAGCCCCTCCTGCAAGGCGCTATCACCGCCGCCGACTACGATCAACTCCTTGCCGCGGAAGAAGAAGCCATCGCAGGTGGCACAGTAAGAGACTCCCCGCCCGATCAGCCGGTCCTCGCCCGGCACGCCCAACTTGCGGGGGCGGGCGCCGGTGGCCACGATCACCGCCTTCGCCTCATATTCGGCGCTATGCGTCTTGAGGCGGAAGGGGGAGCCATGCGTGAAGTCCACCTCAATGACCTCGTCATACTCCACGCGGGTGCCGAAGCGCTGAGCCTGCTTGAACATCAACTCATACAATTGCGGCCCGGTCAGCCCTTCTGGGAAGCCAGGGAAGTTCTCCACATCCGTCGTGGTGGCGATCTGGCCGCCCAGCTCATTGCCCGTGATCAACAGCGGCGACAGGTCCGCCCGTGCCGCGTAGATGGCCGCCGTCAGGCCAGCCATACCCGATCCCAAAATGATGACCTCTTCCATTGTCGCTCGTCTCACTCCTCAGTGATCTCTGTCCTGGGCAATCGGCCCAGGCAATGTTCCACCCACCAGGCCGGCGCGTGCGTCTTCAGCTCCCCATCGGGCGTCATTAAAGGCCGGGACCGTTCGCTCCCCGGCTCGCCCGCATCGCAACGAAACATAGGCCGGCCATGATGCTCACCTGGTTCTGTGGAGATGAGCAGGCACACCTCACACACATAGATGATACGCTTCCCCTGGGTCACGCTTTCCTCCATAACCAGCCCACAACCTATACCCTATCGCCAGCCATCCGATCCCTAGAGATGTCATTGATTATATCCATTATATCACCACCATCCCCGCGATGGCTGTAACCGATCCTACATGAAGATTAAATCAATCCTCAATTGAGTACTCGCGCATCTTTAGATGCTACGGCACGCCGCTGGTTACAGGGAATTCCTGCCAGCGGTTGTCCGTGTCTATGAGCGCAAACAGGCGCGTATCCTCAACCACAAGGACGCGCCCGCCCTCAAAGACCTGAAACACCCCCTGCCCGCCCCGCTCGTGGGACAGCGCCCAGCCGATAGCCTCACGCACGCCCGGCTGCTCACGCCACACCTTACCAAAGCCGCGAATAGGCTGCTCGCGCTCCGGCGGCGGGGTGAGCAACGGATCAAATGCAGGCTGTCCCTCCTGAAAGGTATCCACATAGGCAGCCCAGCGCATGGGGCGCGTCCCATCGCCCAGCAACAGGACGTAGACCTGGAATTCCGGCACGCCCTTCCAGATCATGAAGCCGCGCTCAAACTCCTGGAAAGCAACGGGGATCTCCTGGGCCTCTCTGCGTGGACAGCCCAGGTCGGCGCGCAGCCAGCGTTGCCAGGTCGCCTCAATGCGGGGATGCAGGCGCAGCGCACAGCCCAACGGCGTCGCAGGCGAGCTGGTCGGGCTGGCCAGGGGCACAGTCGGCGAGGGGGAGACCGTCTGCGTGGGCGGCGCAGGCGATTGGATGGGGGAGATCACCGTTGGCGTGACCTGGCGGCTACACGCCGCCAGCACCACCAAGCTTAAGCCGAGAGCCAGCCCCCACCGGGCTAGCGGCTGTACTGACGCTCTATCTCGGCGATTTTGGCGATGCACCTGTCATCCTCCGGGTTGGGTTCGTAAGCGGTGGAGAACCAGGCATCCAGGATCTCCTTAGCGACGACCTCCGAGGTTCGGCGCAACGACAGGCACAGCACGTTCGCCTTGTTCCATTTACGCGCTCCGGCAGCCGTCTGAGGGTCATCGCAAAGCGCGGCACGCACCCCTGGCACCTTATTGGCCGCAATGCTCACGCCTGTGCCCGTCCAGCAGAACAGGATGCCCTCATCGGCCTGACCCGACGCCACACGCTCGGCTACCGCCTGGCCCACGTCCGGCCAGGGCAGGGGATCACCGGCCAGCGGGCCAAATAGCTCCACTTCGTGCCCGCGCTTCTTCAGTTCCTCAACCACTACATCCGTCAGATGCGTGCGTTCGTCGCTGCCCACTGCGATCCTCATCGCTCCACCCCTCCTCGGGCTGAACTCTTCCTCTAATTTTACCATAGAACAGGTTGGGATACCGCACTGTAAATGTAAGGGCTTATAGTAAGCCACACCGCCCATAGTTTCCCCCCGGCGTAGGGCAGGTTTCTATACCTGCCGCTCTTTGGCGGCTATGGAAAGCCGCCCTACAGGCTATTCTATCCCGCCTTGCCCATCCCATGTCGGGGGGCCGCCCATCCCCCGGCCTGTCAGGCGCGGTTTCAACCGCAGGGCGGCCCCCAATGTGGAATGCACCCAACGTGGGGGCTTACAGTAAGCCACACCGTTCATGGTGTGGCTCTCAAATTCCTGACGCGTTACGGCTTTATTAAACCCCTCATGGGGAGGGTCGGGGAGGGGGCGAGGCTACCCCCTACCCCAACCCTCCCCTGCACAGGGGGGAAGGGGGATAAGCAAAGTGGGCTTACCGCTTCTCAATAATCTCGGCGTCCACCCAGGGCTGCCGGATCGTGGCGCCGAAGGCATTCGTGCCTTCTATCGTGCCCATGACGACGCCGTACACGGTGATATAGGTGTCCTCGTAGATACCAGGCGGGGGGACAATGCCCATATAGGTGATGATCACGGCCACATCAAAGTAGCTCCCCGGTTTATCCACCCAGATCTGATAATAGTCAGCACCGACATTGAACACCTGCCCCCGCAGGCGTACCCGCTCACCGATGTGATTATCGGCGTAAGACTCCAATTCGCGGATGTCAATCGTGCCATACTGCGTGCGCGGATCGGGGGTGCGCGTAGGAATAGGGGTGCGTGTGGGCCTGGGCGTCCGCGTAGGCGTTGGCGTATCCGACGCGGTCGGCGTAATCGTCGGCGTATTAGACGGCGTGTCCGTTGGTCCAGGCGTATCTGTAGGCCCAGGTGTGTCTGTTGGCTCTGGTGTATCACTTGGCTCCAACGTTGGCGTGCGGGTTGGCGGCTTCGTTCGCACCAGTGTGACTGTGGGCCTGGGCGTCTGTGTGGCTTGCGCAAGCGCAACAGACGGCGCGGTCGCTGTCACCCGGCCGGCTGCTGGCCGCTCCGGCCCACCAATAAGAGCGCTTAAGACCACCCCGGCAAAGCACACAACGATCAACACCCCGCCCACACCAGCGATCAATATCAGGATGCGTCTGACCATGTCACCCTCACTTTCATTCCACAAAACATCGCGTGTCCCTTACTCTATCCTCTAATTCCACCCCAGCAGCCAAAGTGCGACAGGGTCAGCCGCCTTAATTGCAATGCGCCCAACGCCCGTTTCCCCCTTGCATCATTTGGCTGCCTGTGCTAAACTGATCTGTGGTTACCGGCCATCGTGCTGGCCTCTGGAATCTTTCAGATTCCAGCGCCTGCTGGCCGGGCCGTGCCAGCGCGCAGCGTGGACTTATCATTCGGTTATTCCGACAAAGGTCGCATTTCCCAGGCCCGGCCGGCGCAAACTTGCAGCCGGGCCCACCCTGTTGCTATCTTTGAAGGTGAGCCTGCTGGCTGCGCGCTCACCTTTTCGCGTTTATGGGAGTCCTTTTAATGATGAGTATAGAGATGCTTTTCCGGCTGATTGGGATGGTTGTATTTGGGCTGGCCGGCGTCTACATCGGGATCAGCTACATTCAGGAGCTTATCATTGACCCGGCCCGTCCCTGGGTGACGCCAGTCGTGCTGGCGCTTGTGGGCGTGCTGGCGGGCCTGATCGTCACGCCCTGGATCACCACACGCCCGGCGCGTGCCCTGCGCCGCCTGGTGGCCTCGGTCCCCGCCACACAACTCGTCGCCGCCACCATTGGCCTGGTCATCGGCCTGTTCATCGCCGCGCTGGCCGCCTTCCCGCTCTCCCGCCTGCCCGATCCCTTCGGCCAGCTCATGCCCGTGATCAGCGCCGCTGTCTTCGGCTATATCGGCGTCATGGTCATGACCATGCGCCAGCGCGAAATCTTCGCCCTGCTGGGAGACCGCAACCCGCTGACACGGCGGCTGGAGGACAGCCACAAGGAGAGCGTGGCCGAGGAGCGCAGCATCCTCCTGGATACCAGCGTGATCATTGATGGGCGCATCGCCGACATCAGCCAGACGGGCTTCATCAGCGGGACGCTGCTCGTGCCCCGCTTCATCCTGAACGAGTTACAACACATCGCCGATTCGCCCGATGTCCTGCGTCGCAACCGGGGCCGTCGCGGCCTGGATATCCTCAACCGCTTGCAGAAAGAATCGCGCGTTCCGGTGCGCATCACCGATCTGGATGTGGAGGAAGTGCGCGAGGTGGACGACAAACTAATCCTGCTGGCCAAGAAGCTGCGCTGCCCGGTGATGACGAACGACTATAACCTCAACCGCGTCGCGGAGTTGCAAGGGGTGCAGGTCCTCAACATCAACGAACTGGCCAACGCCGTCCGCGCTATCTTCCTGCCGGGCGAGACCATGAGCGTGCAGGTGATCCAGGAGGGGAAGGAGTTGGGCCAGGGCGTGGGCTATCTGGACGACGGCACCATGGTTGTTGTGGAGGAAGGGCGCCGCTATATTGACCGCACAATAGATGTGGTCGTCACTAAGGTGCTGCAAACCGCCGCCGGGCGCATGATCTTCGCTCGCCCGGAAGAGTTGACGCGGGAGCCACGCTATTGACGATAGACGACGGAGGACGGTCCTCCCGTCCTCCCGTCCATCCTCCCTCATTTGCCTATCCATGGTCATTGAAGTTCTCACCCTGGGTGCACTCCAGACCAATTGCTACCTTGTCGCGGATGAGGCCACCGGCGAGGCGGTTGTCATTGACCCGGCGGATGATGCCCCGGCCATCGCCCGTGTGGCCCAGGCGCGCGGCTGGACCATCCGCCGCATTCTGGTGACCCACGCCCACTTTGACCACCTTCTGGGCGTAGAGGAATTGCGCCAGATCACCGGCGCCCCCTTCGCGCTGCATCGCGCCGACCTGGGCATCCTCCACTTCATGCAACAGGGAGCGCTGTTGTTCCTGGATATGCATGTGTCGCCTCCGCCCCAGCCTGATAGCTTCCTGGAGGATGGCGATGTCGTCGCCGTCGGCAGAGGGCAGCTACAGGTATTGTTTACACCCGGCCACTCACCCGGCAGCGTCAGCTTCTATGATGGCAATAAGGCGGTGTTCGTAGGCGATTGCCTCTTCGCCGGTTCCATTGGCCGCACCGACCTGACCGGCGGCGACTACGACAGGCTCATCCGCTCCATCCGCGAACGGCTCTTCCCGCTCGGCGATGATGTGGTAGTGTACCCCGGTCACGGCCCACCCACGACCATCGGGCGAGAACGGCGCACCAACCCCTTCGTCGGTGAAGAGGGCTTTGGCCTGGACTTCTAGAGGCTTCCCTGACCCGGCGCGCCCCCTTGATCGCGGCAGCCAGACCTCGCCTTCTCGCCCCAGGGTTTGTCGGACGCCAGCGCTGGGCCGGGCAGCGGTACGCTGGTAAAGGTCTCGGTTTCAATAGCCAGGCAATAGCGGCTTATGTCGGGCCTCATACACAGATTACGGGTCGCTACAATCCCGCATAAAGCCGCAGTTCTTACAAACGATCTTACAATGGAGTTGGATCACCGGGCCGCCGCACAGCCAGCAGCTCGTGTCATCCTCCGGTGTGTAGATGGGCCGGGAGGGCGCCGGGGATAGGTGATCGGTCTCTGGCGCCGGTTCCCGGATGTCTCGTGTGCCTTCCTGCTCCATGGCTCACCCTCACAACATCTATTTTACCCTCGCCTGGCTGCGAATCCAAGAGGGTAGCAACGCTCGCACGGCAGTTGACAGGTGCGGCAATTGGATTACAATGATGCACAATGACTATACGAAGGAGGAGCCATGCACGCCGAACAACTGCCTCTCTTCCCCACCCTGCGCCCCCTTGAACCGACCGCGCCCTTCAGCGCCGCACTGCGCCTGTACCAGCAGCACCTGCGCCGCGAAGGCTTCACCGAAAACACCATCAAATCCTTCGTCAGCGACATCCGCCTGCTGGCCCATTATCTGGGCATCGGCCAGCCCGTCGGCGCCGTCAGCACCCGCGACCTGAACAACTTCCTCCAATGGCTGCAGCATGGCCGCGGCGTGCCCTGTAGCCCCAAATCCTACGCCCGCCGCGTCACCGCTCTCAAGTCCTTCTTTAAATGGCTGACCGAAGCCAAAGTCCTGGAAAGCGACCCGGCTGCCGCCATCATTCAGTATTCGGTCAGCAGCCCTCTGCCGGAGATTCTCACCGATGCGGAGGTACGGCGCATCCTGGCCGTCACCGAGCGCCGCCGTAAGGCGGAGAAGCCCGACGCCCGGCCTGAACTCGTCATCACCCTTGTGCTCCAGACTGGCATTAAGAAATCGGAGTGTATGGCGATTGTGCCCAACCACATTGATACGTCCGACCCCCAGCACCCCTTCCTCTACGTGCGCTATACCAACCCCCGCCAGCGCCACAAGGAGCGCAAACTGCCGCTTGACCCGCAATGGATTGAGGTCTTGCAAGAGTATCTGGAGCAATACCAGCCGCGCAGGAAGCTGTTTGAGTGCACTGCCCGCAATCTGGAGTACGTCCTGACCGATGTCGCCGAAGAGGCCCGGCTGGCCAAGCACCTCTCCTTTGAGATGCTGCGTTGGACCTCCGCCGTGCGCGACTACATGGCGAAGATGCCGCCCGATCAACTCCGCCAAAAACTGGGGCTTTCCAAGATCAGTTGGCGCGAGAACGGGGAAAAGATCGCCCGGCTGGCCGCTTCGCTGGAGGCCGCCGAAGCCAAACGCTAGGAGTCGGGTTTATCGGCCTTGGTCTCTTCGTCCTCGCTGGACAGACCGCGCCGGAACTCGCGAATGCCCCGCCCCAGTTCGCTGCCCAGCTTGGACAACCGCCCCACGCCGAACAGCAGCAAGACAATGAGCAGGATAATGGCCAGTTCTAAGGGTGAGAGTTGCATCGTCGTTCCTCCTGACCCAGGAGGATTATAACACGCTTATCCCTGGCCGCCAAAACAGCAACCCTATCAGACCCATCCCAATCATGATTATCCCCTATCAACAGAGCGCGGTTGCCCCTTTTCTAGAATTCCCATAAAATGGGTCAAATTTATGGCCAATCCTTCTGCCTGATGGTTGGCCTGTTCAGGTTAAGAAATGCCGCACATATCCTGGGGCCATGATGGCCCCGCCAGAGACTTACCCTTCCGCGATTGGGATCGGGTCAACACCCCCCTATCCTAAGGAACGTTGCTATGAAATGCCCCAATTGCTCCTTTGAAAACGCCAGTGACGCCCGCTTCTGCGAGAACTGCGGCCAGCCGCTGGCGCGCACCTGCCCCAACTGCGGTCAACCGGTCTCAGTGACGGCCAAATTCTGCAATAACTGCGGCTTCAATCTGAGCACAGCCACAGCGATGGCCCGACCGGCGCAGGTGACGCGGAGCGAACCGCTGGACGCGCTGCGGCGCGCCGCACCACAGAACGTGGTCAATAAAATCCTGGCCTCCCGCGAGCGTGTTGAAGGTGAGCGCAAGCTGGTCACCGCGCTTTTCACCGACATTGTGGACTCCACCGCCCTGGCAGAGCAGCTTGACCCCGAAGACTGGCGTGAAATTGTCAGCGGCGCCCACCAACGCGTGAGTGAGGCTGTGTATCGCTATGAAGGCACCATCGCCCAGCTTCTGGGCGACGGCGTGCTGGCCTTCTTCGGCGCACCCCTGGCGCACGAGGACGACGCCGAACGCGCCATCCGCGCCGCCCTGCACATCCTGGAGGCGGTCCAGGGTTACGCCAATGAGGTGCGGCGGAAGTACCGCCTGCCGAATTTGCAGATGCGCGTGGGCCTGAACACCGGCCTGGTCGTCGTGGGCAACATCGGCAGCGACCTGCACATGGAGTACCTGGCGATCGGCGATACGGTCAACCTGGCCTCGCGCATGCAGAGCGCTGCCGAGCCGAACACGATCCTGGTTTCGGAGAACACATACAAGCTGGCTGCCTCTCTGTTTGATTTCCAGGATCGCGGTGAGATTGAGGTCAAGGGCAAGGCCGAGCCGATCCACGTCTATCGTGTACTGGGTGAGCGCAAGGGGGCTGTGCGCACACGCGGTATCGCCGGGCTGTCGTCGCCGATGGTCGGGCGCGAACGCGAGTTCTCCACACTCATGCACATCACAGACGATGTGCGCCAGGGGCATGGCTGCATTGTCTCCATCATCGGTGAGGCCGGGCTGGGCAAGTCGCGGCTGGTGGCGGAGTGGCGCAAGGCAGCGGCAGCCGGTGATCCGCCGCTGCGCTGGGTGGAGGGGCGCTGCCTCTCCTATGGCGCCACCATGGCGCACCACCTGAGCACCGACGTGCTACGTGCGCTCCTGGGTGTCCCGGCAGGCGCGCCAGCGGAGGAGGTGCACGTCGCGCTGCGGCAACAGATGGAAATGCTGTTTGGCGATGAAATCAAGGAGGTCTATCCCTTCCTGGGCCACCTGTTGGGCCTCAAGTTGGAGGAGGACATGGCCACACGGGTGAAGTACCTGGATGGGCCGGCGCTTCAGGCACGCTACATCGCCGCCTGCCGCCGCTACCTGGAGGCGCTGGCTCGTCGCCAGCCCACCGTCCTTGTCTGTGAAGACATCCACTGGGCCGATCCCTCTTCGGTGGAACTGGGCATCCGCATCCTGCCGATGGCCGCCGACGTGCCCATCGTGTTCGTCTTCGTGGCGCGCCCGGACAAGGACGTGCCCGGCTGGAAGCTGATCACGCAGGCGCGGGAAGTCGCAGGCGTGGGCGCTATTGAGATATACCTGGCCCCGCTGTCAGAGGCCGATAGCAAGCAACTCGTCAGCAACCTGCTGGAGATTGAGGCGTTGCCCGAACATGTGCGCCACCTGATCCTGTCCAAGGCCGAGGGCAACCCCTTCTTCGTGGAAGAAGTGATCCGCATGTTAATCGATCGGGGCAACATCGCGCTCGTGGATGGCCGCTGGACGGTGGTGCGCGAGGTCCACAAGCTTGACATCCCCGACACGTTGCAGGGCGTGCTCAGCGCGCGCATTGACCGCCTGCCGGAAGAGGCCAAGCGCGTCCTGCAAATCGCTTCAGTGATCGGGCGCAAGTTCCCTATACGCATTCTGGCCTCGGTGCTGGAGCAGGAAGCCCAGGCTGTGGAGTGAATTTGATATGAACCTGGAGACAACCCTCACGCAACTGGAACAGGCGCAGCTCATTCGCCTGGCGACGGAAGATGATCCTGCGTACATCTTCAAGCATATCTTGACGCAGGAGGCAGCTTACCAGTCATTGCTGGTGAAACGGCGGCGTGAGCTTCACCGCCAGGTGGCTATATATTATGAGGGCTTCTGTAGCGGCGATCTGGATGAGGTGGCGGAGTTGCTCGCCTACCACTATGGTGAGGCGGGCGACGATGCCAAGACGCTCTATTATGCCACTCTGGCCGGGGATGTGGCCCTGCGACGCTACGCCACCACCGAAGCCATCGCCCACTATACCCAGGCCCTGGAGATCACACAGCGCATGGAGGCCGGCTCTGAGCAATTGCTGCATCTATATACCTGCCGCGGGCGCGCCTTTGAGCTGAGCGGTCACTATACGCAGGCACTGGCGAATTATGATGAGATGGAGAGTTCAGCGCGCCAGCGTGGCGATAACGCACTCCGACTCGCGGCAATGATCGCCCGTGCCACGCTCTACGCCACCCCCACTGCCAAGTCTGATCTAGCCCAGGCGCAGGCGCTCGCCGACCAGGCCCTGGCGCTGGCCAGCGAACTGGGTGACCGCCGGGCCGAGGCCAAGACCCTGTGGCTCCTCTTGCTGATCAACATATTCACCGGCCACCCACGTGAGGCTGTGGTTTATGGCGAACGGGCCCTGGCCATCACGCGTGAACTGGGCCTGCATGAGCAATTGGCCTTCACCCTGAACGACATCACCTATGCCTACCTGATCGTTAGCGACCGGGTGGCCCGCGCATTGGAGGCGCTCAACGAGGCGCGCGCCCTGTGGCAGGCGCAGGGCAACCTGCCCATGCTTGCCGGCAGCCTGGTTAGCCTCTCCGAATTCTATCAACTTGCCGGCGACTATGAGCAGGCCCTGGCGCTGTCCGAAGAGGCCTATAGCATCGGCCAATCCATTGGCAACCTGTGGGACCAGTCGTATAGCCGGATGATGATAGGCACCGTCTATCTGGATCGCGGCCAGGTGGATCACGCCATGGCGATCATGGAGGAGAGTATCCGTCTGGGCGAGCAGGCCGGCTTTATCGCCCCACCCATAGCTACCAACGCCGACCTGGCCTGGACCTATGGCTTCCTGGGTATGCCTGAACATGGCCTTGACCTGGCACGTCGCGCCCTGGCGAAAGCCCAGGCCCAATTCCCCCTCTGGGAGCCACTGGTTGCGGCTATCCTGGCCCAACTCTATCTCCTGCTTGGGGACGATCACGAGGCCGAGATAGCACTTAAGCAAGCTTATGTAAGGTTCACTCCTGGCCCTCTGTACAGCCCTGTGCCCCTGGCAGATGCCGAGTTGGGGTTGGCCCGGCGGGAGTATGCCCGCGTCATTGCGCTCATGGACGAACATATCGCCTTCCTCCGCCAGGCAGGCTTACACGCTTACCTCGCCGACGCACTCTATCTCCAGGGCCAGGCGTTCCTCGCCCAGGGTCAGACGGATCGCGCCTTAGATGTTTTGGTTGAGGCCCGCGCCGAAGCCGAAGCGTTGGGGGCACGGCGCATTTTGTGGCGGATTCTCTTCACGCTTGGCCAGATTGAAGCCGATCGGGGCCATACCGCCGAAGCCCAGGCGCTGCGAGAGCAGGCGCGCACCACTGTGGAGGCCATCGCAAACCACATCGGCGCGACGGAGTTGCGCACCTCCTTTCTGAACCAGCCCCAGGTCCAGGCCGTGCTGTCCGCCGGTTTGACGACCAGGGACAAAGGACAAACTACCCCTCAGCCTGGCCCTCCCCCACAGGGGGAGAGAGAAGAGGGGGAACAAAGGACAAGCGATGATTGCTGACTTCCTACGACGCCTGCCGCTTTTCGCGGGCCTGAACGACCAGGACATGCAGCGGTTGCTGGATATGGCCGAGCCGGTGACTATCCAGGCGGGCGAACTGCTGATGGAGGAGGGCACGCCTGGCGATTCGGCTTACATCATCCTGGATGGCGAGTTTGAGATCCTCAAACGCTCCGGCCAGCAAGATGTCGTCATCGCGCTGCGCGGCCCAGGCGAGGTCATCGGCGAAATCTCCCTGCTGGATCAGTCGCCGCGCACCGCCTCGGTGCGTGCTGTGCGCCAGAGTCATCTGCTCAGGATCGGTCAGGAGGCTCTCCAACAACTCCTGGCCAGCAGCCCCTCGGCCACGCGCGCGGTGCTGCGCACCATCATTGAGCGGCTGCGCAACACTGAATTGGCGGTGCGCCAGAACGAGAAGATGGCCGCGCTGGGCACGCTCGCCGCCGGGCTGGCCCATGAACTGAACAACCCTGCCGCTGCCGCACAACGCAGCGCCGCGCAGATGCGCGATGCGCTGGCCGAGTTACAGCGCCGGAGCGCGGAATTGCACAAGCTCGCCCTGGAACCCTGGCAGGTAGCTACAGTGAATACACTGCGCGGCGAGATGGCCCAACGTGCCACCCAGCCAGTGAGCCTGGACCCACTGACGCGCAGCGATCGGGAGAGCGAGCTACAAGCCTGGCTGGAAGGGCGCGGTATCGCAGGGGCCTGGGAACTCGCCCCTGTCCTGGTGAGCTACGGCTGGGATGCCCGCTCGCTGGCCGAGCTATGCGGCGATTTCTCCGCCCAGGCCCTGCACGTCGTCCTCTCCTGGCTGGGCGCGGGCTATACCGTGTATGCGCTGCTAGACGAGGTCAGTAAAAGCGCCGAGCGCATCTCGGAGGTCGTCAAGGCTGTCAAGACGTATTCCTATCTGGACCAGGCACCGGTGCAAAACGTAGATATTCACGAGGGCCTGGAGAATACGCTGATCATTCTGAAGTATAAACTCAAGGGAGGCGTCCAGGTCACGCGCGACTATGCCCAGGACCTGCCCCGCATTGAGGCCTACGCCAGCGAACTTAATCAGGTCTGGACGAACATCATTGACAACGCCATTGATGCCATGCAGGGGCAGGGAAAGCTGCACCTGCGGACCTATCGCCAGGGCGAGGACGCCGTCGTTGTGGAGATCACGGATAACGGGCCGGGCATCCCGCCGGAGATACAACCGCGCATCTTTGAGCCGTTCTTCACTACCAAGCCGCCTGGCGTGGGCAACGGCCTGGGCCTGCACATCACGTATAATATCATCGTCAACAAGCATCGCGGCCAGATCAAGGTCATATCCAGGCCGGGCGAGACGTGTTTTCAAGTAACCCTGCCAATTCAACTCAGGCGAGCCTCATAGGAGAAGAACAATTCACCGCAGAGGCGCAGAGGACGCGGAAGAAGCGAGGTCTGTCGCCGAGACTTCGCAAGTTTCAGAAACCTGCGAGGTCTCCGCAGTAAAAAAGCAAGATGGGAGTTTATGGATGAGTGAAGATAGGAAGATCAGGGAGATATTGGAGACCACGCGCACCATCGCCGTGGTGGGCCTGTCATCCAATCCGGCCAAGATCAGTTTCCAGATCGCGGCCTATCTCAAAAGCCAGGGCTATCGTATCATCCCGGTCAATCCGACAGCGGACACTATCCTCGGCGAGCGTGCCTACCCGGATGTGCTCTCCATTCCTGAGCCGGTGGACGTCGTCCAAATCTTTCGCCGTCCGGAGGACGTGCCGCCGGTGGTGGAGCAGGCGATCCAGAAAGGCGCGAAAGCCGTCTGGATGCAGGAGGGAATCACCCACCCGGAGGCCGCCGCCAAAGCAGAGGCTGCCGGGCTGTGGGTGATACAGGACCGCTGTATGCGCACCGAGCACCGCCGCTGGATGGCCGGGGCAGGTTGGTAAAGTCAAAGCCCACGCAAGATCGCCAACGCCTCTTCTACCGCAACGTTAAACAGGCGGTCCATGATCGCGTCGTCGGCCTGATAGGGGCCACCCGCGCTGCCGTCGCCCAGGGCCTGGCGCACCCGCTCCGGCGGGTCAAAGGGGCTGTGTGCCACTAGCGGCTTCGCCTCGGAGGGCGTTTCAGCCACGCGGGTGAAGGGGAAATTCTCCAGCCAGTTGGCGTGGGCGCCAGGCAGGCCAACCTCTCTGCAAAATGCCTGAGCCGATGGCGAGTCCCACCAGTTGTGCACGGCCAGGCGCAGGTCCGGTAGCCGATTGACCAACTCAACCAGAGCCGGTCGCATCCCATGATTGCCGCCGTGCCCATTCAGAATTAGAATGCGGCGGAAGCCCTGGCGATACAGGTCGCTGACCAACTCTACCACCACCCGGTTAAACGTCTCGGTGGACAGGCTGATCGTGCCCGGATAGGCAGCGAAGGAGGCCGAACAGCCGAAATTGAGCGGCGGCGCCACCAGCACGCCTTCGCGTTCGCCAACGGCGGTGGCAATCGCCCAGGGGATGCGGATGTCCGTCAGCAGACTGAGATAACCGTGCTGCTCGCAGGCCCCCGTCACCAGGATGATGCGATCATCTTGCTTGAGATAGCTTTCCACGTCCATCCAGTTGAGGTCTTCCAGTCGCATGGGTGTTTCCTCCACGAATTTGGAGCACCCCACACCGTAAACGGTGGGGCGTGCCCAGTGCATCCTCTATAGAGGCAACCCCTGTGGTTGCCTTGGTGGGCTGGCCTTATGCCTGTCCATGTCCGTCCTCTGTCCCTCCTTTCATTCGTTCAATCCGTTCCCCGAATCCGTTGACAGCCCTCCGTCCCTTCTTTGACGGCCCCGCCACCAGAGGATGGCAACGCTTGCTAAGGTAACCGCGCTGATCACGGCGCCGACGATAAACGTCGTGGGCAGATAGTTAAGTTCCACATAGCGTGCCCCGGCAGGCAGTACGATGGCCTGGAGCACGGCATCGGCCCGCAGGATGGGCACCGGGCGGCCATCTACGAACGCCCGCCAGCCGGGTGTGTAAATCTCACTGATAACCAGGAGAGAAGGCCCCGGTGCAAACACATCCATACCCAGGCGGCCAGGGCTGCTCCAAATGGCCCCCACCTGTGCGCCGCCGGCCAGCCCCGCCAGGGGCGTATCCAGGATCGCCGTCTGTCGTGGGTCAAACTGAGGGTCACTGAGCAGGCGATAGGCCTCGGCGTCGTTCTGCACCTGGACCGCCTGCGAGACAGTCCAGGCGCGCGGCCAGGCCGTCTCTAACCGATACAGGTTGCCCTCTGCCCCCTGATGCACCAGGGTGAATTGGCCCGGCGGGAAGGTGCGCTTTGTCAGGATGTACTTCACGTTTAACAGGTGCCACCAGCGCAGTTCACTGACCCGCTCAATAAAGGCGTCGTAGGCCGCCTGGTGCAGCGGGCTGTTGCCGGTCACATCCTCCAGGCGATAAACCATGCTCGCGTTGCCGTCGCCAGGGAACAGCCCCTCGCTGCTTACGCGGAACGGCCCGGCGCTATCGGCCCGTATCTGGGCAATAGCGCCGATCAGCGGATAATATCCCTCCTCTGGCGGCAGTTCCAGCGTCTTCTGGCCGTTCACCGTGAACAGGTCCAGCCCGATCACACCGGCCAGGAGGAGGGCAAATGCCGTCTGGCTCAGCCTGCGATTTTCCCATAGCGCCAGCAGCCCTAGCGCCATAGCCGCCAGAAGCGCAATAAACACCCCCTGATCCATCACCCTGGCGATAGGATGATCCGCCGGGCGCCCGGCGGCTATCCAGACCGCGCCCGCAACCACAGCCAGGGCCAGGCCGGCGAGGACCAGCCCCAGCGCAGCGCGGCGGGCGCGGCGCAGGGCAACCCCACCTGCCCCCGGTAGGGGCGCAGCGTGCCGCCCCTCTCCGCTGTCCATCGCCCGTCGTCCGTTATCCTGAAGCAGATCGCTACCCAATCCGGCCAGGAGAGCAGCCGCGAAGCTGAATATAAAGGCGGCGCGCTCCTGGGAACGGAACAGCCGCAGTACCGGCGCGACCAGGTACAGCAGGTCATAGGCGAAGATGTGCCTGCCGAAGGAGAGCAGCAACCCGGCAAGGGCGATTATCATCCAGAAGCGCACCTGGGGCTGCCTAGACCAGGCCGTCAGCGCCAGACCCGCCAGGAGCAGCGGCGCGATACCGATGTACAGCGTAAACCAGGGCGTGGTCAGCCCCGGCAGGAGCCCCTCCAGCAGGTCATGCAGCACCAGCCCACCCGAAGCCCAATCGTAGCTGGCGCCGGCGCGGGGCGTCAGGCGCAGAAATTCCAGCGTAGGCAGCCACTGCGCCGCCGATAGGCCCAGCCCAATCACCGCCCACAACGCCAGCGCGCCGAACGTCCGTCGCCAGGGCCAGCCAGCGTTCCGGGCGCGCCAGAGCAGGTAGAGCGCAGCCGTGATGGCGACATAGGCCAGGGCCTGGGGATGGCCGACCGTGATCGCCAGCGCCAGCCCCAGCCCCGCCAGCGACCAGTACCGGGCTGAAGCCCGGTCAAGCTGCTGCCCCTGGCGGATGCCTCGTTCCAGGTGGAGCAGAATGAAGGGCAACCAGGTATTCGTCTCCAAAATGCCCAATTGGAGCACCGGGTAGGCGGTCAGGTAGCCGCCATAGGTGAAGGTCAGCGCAGCAATAAGCGCACTTCCACGCTGGGTGAGGATCTGTCGGGCAAAGAGGTAGGTGAACACGCTGGTCAAGGCCAGGTGCAGCACAGCCTCCACCTGGAGATCGCCCATCGTCATGGGACGGCCCAGGCTCCACAGCGTCGTCAGCCACGAAAGCGGATAGAGCACGGCAAGCTGGCTGTCGGCCAGCGCCGGTTGGCCGCTATAGATGGAGGGGTTCCACAGAGGCAACCGCCCAGCCTTTAGCTCGGCGGAGACAAAGGCCCGAAACGGGTAGAACACCTGGGTGAAATCGCCCCAGGCGAAGACCAGGCGGTCAGCAGGGTTAGGCGCGAACACGCGCCAGAAGAACAAAAACGGCAGGAGCGCCAGGCCGAGGAGGACCAAAGACGAGGGACGGAGGACGAAAGGCCCTATCTTTCGTCCTCCGTCCTCCGCCGTCTGTTGTCCGTCGTCCGCCATCTGTCGTCCGTCGTCTATATCACACCACGATGTTCACCAACCGCCCCGGCACATACACGATCTTCTTCGGCGCCTTCCCGTTCAAATGGCGGCGCACGCCTTCGCTCGCCAGCGCCGCCTCCCTGGCCTGCTCCTCGGTCACGTCCGCTGGCACCTGGATGCGAGCGCGCACCTTGCCATTGACCTGGACAACCAGCGTGATCATCTCCGCAGCCGCGGCAGCCTCGTCGTAGACGGGCCAGCGTTGCTGGTGGATGCTGTACGGTCGCCCGGTGCGCGTCCACAGTTCCTCGGCGATATGGGGCGTAAAGGGCGCCATCAGCAACAGCAGCGTGGTGATCGCCTCGTCCCAGGCGGGCGTATAGACGACCGGTGTCTCCTTGGCCTTCGCCAGCGCGTTGGTGAACTCCATCAGCGCAGCGATGGCTGTATTGAAGGAGAAAGTCTCCAGGTCGTCGCTCACGCGCTTGATCGTCCGGTGCGTCCAGCGGCGCAGGTCGCGCTCAGACAGCTTGTTCTCTGTGCGGCCTGTGCTGCTCAGTTCAACCGGTTGCAGCACCACGTCCCAGACACGGTACAGCCAGCGGCGAACGCCCTCAATGCCCTTGCTGCTCCAAGGCCCGCCCTGGTCCCAGCGGCCCAGGAACATCAGGTAGGCGCGCACCGTATCGCTGCCATAGCGGGCGACCAGGTCATCCGGCGCGACCACATTGCCACGCGACTTGGACATCTTCTCGCCGTCCTCGCCCAGGATGATGCCCTGGTTATACAACCGCAACATAGGCTCATCAAAGTTCACCAGCCCGATGTCGCGCAGCACCTTCGTGAAGAAGCGCGTGTACAGCAGGTGCATGGTGGCGTGCTCAATCCCGCCCGTGTACTGGTCCACCGGCAGCCAGTAGCGCCCCTCCTCCGGGTCCCAGGGGTGCTGGTCGTCGTGGGGGCTTAAGTAGCGATACTGGTACCACGAGGAGCACATGAACGTGTCCATCGTGTCGGTCTCGCGCTCGGCAGGCCCGCCGCAGTTTGGGCAGGTGGTGTAGCGGAAGCCCGCGTGGAACTTCAGCGGCGACTCCCCGGTCGGGCGGAAGTCCACGTCCATCGGCAGCAACACCGGCAATTGATCCTCCGGCACAGGCACCGTCCCGCACGCCGGGCAGTAGATGATAGGGATAGGCGCGCCCCAATAGCGCTGGCGGCTGATCAGCCAGTCGCGCAGGCGGTAGGTGACCGCCGCCCGGCCTAGCCCGCGTTCCTCCAGCGCCCGCGTGATCGCCGCTTTCCCCTCCTCGCTGGGCAGGCCGTTGAACGGGCCGGAGTTCACCATAATGCCCGGCTCGGTATAAGCCTCTGTCAGCGGCTGGCCGTTCCAGCCAGGCGGCGCGATCACCACCGGGATGGGCAGGCCATGCTCCTGAGCGAAGGCGAAATCGCGCTCATCGTGCGCGGGCACGCCCATGATCGCCCCCGTGCCGTAGGTCATCAGCACATAATCGCCCACAAAGATGGGCAGGCGCTCACCGGTCAACGGATGGCGGGCATAGGCCCCCGTGAACACGCCCGTCTTGGGCCGGTCGGCGGCCAGGCGGTCAATCTCGCTCTGGCGGCGGGCCTGGTTGACGTAGTTCTGCACGCGCACCTCGTGCTCCGGTGTCGTCAGCTTCGCCACCAGCGGGTGCTCCGGCGCCAGCACCACAAAGGTCGCGCCGTACAACGTATCGGGCCGGGTAGTGAAGACCACGATCGGGTCCTCCTGCTCCGAGGTGAAGGTGATCTCTGCCCCCTCGCTGCGCCCGATCCAGTTGCGCTGCATGTTGACCACGCGCTCCGGCCACTCCATCTTGGAGAAGTCCAGCAACTCCTCCGCATAGGCGGTGATCTTAAAGAACCACTGCTCCAACTCCTTCTTGATCACCGGCGTGCCGCAGCGCTCGCAGCGCCGGTCCTCGCCCACGACCTGCTCCCGCGCCAGCGTGGTATTGCAGTGGGGACAGAAGTCCACCGCAGCCCAGGCCTTATAGGCCAGGCCGCGCTTATAGAACTGCAGGAAGAACCACTGCGTCCACTTGTAGTATTCGGGATCGGAGGTGATGATCTCCCGCTCCCAGTCAAACATGGCTCCCATACTGCGGAGTTGCTGGCGCATGCGCTCAATGTTCCGATAGGTCCACTCCGCCGGATGGATGCCGCGCTGAATGGCCGCGTTCTCGGCGGGCAGGCCGAAGGCATCAAAGCCCATCGGGAAGAGGACATTATAGCCCTTCATGCGCATGTAGCGGGCGCGGGCGTCGGAAGGCGCCATGGCCCACCAATGGCCGATGTGCAGGTCGCCCGATGGATAGGGCAGCATGGTCAGCGCGTAGTGCTTGGGACGCGACCAATCCACCACCTGGCGGTAGATTTTGTCCGCCTCCCAGCGCTTCTGCCACTTCGGCTCAATCTCCTGTGGGATATAGGGTTCACTGTTTGCCATCTCCAACCTCCTGATCCCTCTCGCATATAACAAAAACCCCCTCGCCGGTCAGGGACGAAGGGGTTGCTCCGCGGTACCACCCTGGTTACTGCAGACGGAGGACGGAGGACCGAGGACGGATGTGCCCCATCATCTGCCTTCCGTCGTCCATCACAGTCACTCAAAGCACGCTAACGGGTGCGAACCGCCGCCGACTACTGACCTCATCGGCGTTCCCCGGCGGTGCTGGCAGGCGAGTTCGGCCTGTTCTGGCGCTCCCCCTGGCGCCCTGCCGCCCTTGCACCGGATTAGGCGGCTCTCTGTGGGGATGGCCTACTACTCCTGGTCAACGCAGTATACAATCCAGCTCCATTGTCAGTGGACCCGGCGGGACTTGAACCCGCGACCTTCTCAATGCCATTGAGACGCGCTCCCAACTGCGCCACGGGCCCTTATGGAACAGAAGGCAAAAGCCCGAGGGCATTCCGTCTTCCGTCGTCAACAGTGGACCTGGAGGGACTTGAACCCTCGACCTCTGCAGTGCGATTGCAGCGCTCTCCCAACTGAGCCACAGGCCCCAGCACGCAGGGGCAAGCTAGAATCCGCAAGCTCTTCACTGACAGGCGTGTTCGCCTCTATCCTATCGCCCCCTACGTGTGCACATTAGTATACCCGTGAAGCAGCCAGTTGTCAAGGCTTTTCCCTTGGGCTTCGGATTTCCCCACTTGCGCAATTCGCACCTCACCTGTATAATCGTGTAACACTACACCCGACGGTCGCCTTGACCTTACAAATCAGCGCTTTCGCCCCCGTGCCAGTAGCTGAGAGCCGACCTTCCCCCACCAGGCGCATCTCCTACACAGGCTGTGGGCGGTCAACACATCATGAGGGAGGAGAGATGTCTAAACGACTGGGATTTCTTATCACCGCACTGGCGCTGCTCGTCTTGCTCCCCGCCAGTCTGCTGGCCGCCGGACGCCAGGAAGCAACCTCTGACCCAGGCCAAGCCTTGACCGTCGTCCGCCTCTCGCCAGAAGCCTACGCGCGCGCCGGCGTGACGGCGGCCCACGTGGAGGACTACGGCGCGTTCCTCTGGGCCGAGGTGGATGCCGCCAACCTGGCCCGCCTGGCCGCGGCTGGCGTCAACTATCAGGTCGTGGAGAACGCCTACGTCCTCGGCGTGCAGAACTGGCGCTTTGACCCACTCCAGGGCGAACCGGCTCTCCCTGCGGACTTGCGCGCCGCGCCCAACACGGAGCAGAAGGCGCTGTACTTCATCCAGCTCCGTGGCCCAACCAGGGGGGAGTGGCTGGACGCCCTCCAGGCCCAGGGCATCACTGTTATCCAGTACTTCGCCCAGAACACCTATCTGGTGTGGATGGATGGGACGCAGGCCGAGCGAGCCGCCAAGTTGGGCTTCGTGCGCTGGGTGGGCGCCTATCACCCGGCCTACGCCATCCCGTCTAATCTCTACGGGCGTAGCGGCCCCATTGCCAATGTGACCGTCTTGGTGTATAGCCCGAATAACCTGGCCGCTATCCGCGCGGCCATTGAGGCTCTGGGAGGCCGCTTTGTGCGCCTGTCGCCACTTCAGGCCGAACCGGTCGGCCAGTTTGTGCTCACCTACGTACTCCCCGGCGAGCGCGTCGTGGACGTCGCCCGTCTGCCCGGCGTGATCAGCCTGGTGGAGGTCCTGCCGCTGCCGCAGCCGGAGGACGAGATCTCCGACCAGATCATCGCAGGCAACTTCAGCGGCACCACGCCCGACCCGCCCGGCTATCTCAACTGGCTGGCAAGCAAGGGCATTAACGGTTCAGGCATCGTGGTGAGCATCGTGGACGAAGGCGTGAACGAGACGCACCCCGAACTGGCCGGGCGGCAGGTCTATCAGATCGGCACCGGCCCGATGGGGCACGGCACGCACGTCGCCGGCATCCTGTTGGGCAGCGGCTCATCGGGCATCACCGACCCTATGGGCTATCTGTATGGCCTGGGGGTGGCCCCTGCAGCCCAGTACGGCGACCACTATTTCAGTGACGCCCATCAGAACTACACCAAGCAGGCCATCCTGAACAACTCTATCCTGACGCAGAACAGTTGGAACGAGGGATCGCCTGCCGGCTACACCCCTAACGCCGCGCTCTATGACCGCCTGGTGCGCGACGGCAACCTGGACACACCCAACGTCGCCGAGCCGATCAACGTCGTGTTCTCCGCCGGGAACGCCGGCTTCAGCGGGCTGACCCAGCCGCACGAGGCCAAGAACATCCTCACCGTGGCCAGTTCGCTCAACTGGCGCAACGCCTCAGGCGTGCCCGGTAGCGGTAACATTGACGCTATCAGCAGCTTCTCCAGCCGCGGCCCCTGCATGGATGGCCGCATCTGCCCGTACATCACGGCGCCGGGTGAGAACGTCGTCTCCACGCGCAACCCCACCGGCGGCTCGTGCTCCAGCCCGACACCGCCCGGCTCCACCATCCATGCGGTGTGCTCCGGCACCTCCATGGCCGCGCCGCACGGCTCCGGCGCAGTGGCATTGGTCACCGAGTGGTGGCGGCAAAACAACGCCGGCGCCAACCCCAGCCCGGCCATGGTCAAGGCGCTGATCGTCAACGGCGCTTATGACATGGGCACGCCCGACATCCCCAACCGCCACGAGGGCTGGGGGCGCATTAACCTGGGCAACGTCATTGACAGCGGCGTGATGACCGCCTACTACGACCAGCAAACGCTGTTCACCGACACGGGCAACACCTGGACGTTCTACGCCAGCGTGGCCGACCCCACCAAGCCCTTCAAGGTCACGCTCGTCTGGTCGGATGCGCCCGGTCCAGGCACCGGCGGCACCACGCCTGCCTGGGTCAACGACCTGGACCTGACCGTCACCCAGGGCGCGACGACCTATCGCGGCAACTACTTCCAGAACGGCTGGTCGGTGCCCGGCGGCACGGCCGATAACAAGAACAACATTGAGAACGTCTTCATCCAGACGCCGAGCGGGACCTACAACATCACCATCACGGCGGCGAACATCGCCGGCGACGGCGTGCCTTATAACGGCGATACGACCGACCAGGACTTTGCGCTGGTGTGCTACAACTGCGCGCTCGGCCCGACACCCACACCCACGCCGACGATCACCCCTGGTGGGCCAACACTCACCCCCACCAGCACGCGCACGCCCACACCTACGCGGACGCCCACAAACACGCCGCCGCCGCGCTGTGGCCCACCCGACCCCTTCGGCTACCGCTGTGACGACACGGTCACCCGGACCTATATTGATGCCACCAACAACGTCGGCGTCACCGGCGATGACCAGGTTGTGCCTTTGCCCTTCCCCTCCGGCTTCACCTTCAACTTCTACGGCACGACCTACACTTCGGTCAACGTCAGCTCCAACGGCAACCTGCAGTTCACCACGTCAAGCACCGCCTACAGCAACGTCTGCCCCCTGCCCAGCGCGACTTTGGGTGTCGCTATCTTCCCCTTCTGGGATGACCTGTATCCACCGGCGGGCGGAGCAGTGCAGTGGGAACTGACGGGGACGGCGCCCAACCGGGTGCTGACGATTGAGTGGGATGACATCCAGCACTTCCCTGGCACCCCTTCGGGCGTGTCCTTTGAAGTGCAGTTGGAGGAGAGCACGGGGGACATCTACCTGGTATACCAGGACACCGACTTCGGCGACCCCAGCATCAACGATGGGGCCTCGGCCTCGGTGGGCATCCAGAATGGGCCGGCGGGCTATGCCCTGCAGTATAGCTGCGATGAGGCCGTCCTCAGCGCAGGTCGGGCGATCCGTATCTTCCGCCAGGTGGGCACGGCCACACCCACAGCCACCGGCACCCCGCCTACGGCCACGCCGACCAACACGCCGGTCAGCGGGCAATGGACACCTATCGCCCCTGTCCTCACCCCTGTCTCCCGCCCGGCGGGCGCCTTCGCCAATGGCCGCTTCTACGTCATCAGTGGCGAAGAGTCCACCGGCCAACGCCCCGGCACGGTGCAAATCTTTGACCCCGTGGCCGGCACCTGGAGCCTCGGCCCACA
>DAOUBF010000040.1:0-94218 GCA_034432795.1 Anaerolineae bacterium | reverse complement strand
CCAGCGGCGCAGGCCGGGGAAGCCCGTCCCTGCCGGGATCAGCTTGCCGATGATCACGTTCTCCTTCAGCCCGCGCAGATAGTCCTCCTTGCCTTCAATGGCCGCCTCCGCCAGCACCTTGATCGTGTGCTGGAACGAGGCCGCCGACAGGAAGCTATCCGTCTGCAACGATGCCTTGGTGATGCCCAGCAGCACCGGCACAAACGTCGCCGGCCGCTTCCCTTCCGCTCGCATCCGCTCGTTGATCTCCTTCATCTCCAGCCGGTCCACCAACTCGCCCGGCAATAGCCCCGTATCCCCGGAGCTGATCACCTGCACCCGGCTGAGCATCTTGCGGATGATCACCTCAAAGTGCTTGTCGTGGATGTTCACCCCCTGCGAGCGGTACACCTTCTGGATCTCGCTCAGCAGGTACTGCTGGCAGGCCTCCTGGCCCAGGATGCGCAGGATGCGGTGCGGGTTCTTGCTCCCTTCGGTGATCTGGTCACCCGCCTTCACCCGCGCCCCGTCCTCAATGCCGGGCATGAGCCGCGCTGCCACCGGGACCTCGTACTCCACCTCCTCGCGCCGCTCAAACACCAGCGAGATGTGCCGGTCGCGCCGCACGATGCGGCCATTGTGCTTGGCCACCACCGTCTGCTCACCCCGGCTGGCGATGACATCGCCCTCCTTAACCTCCTGGCCGTCTTCCACCTTGATGGCCCAGTTACCCGGCACCTCGTACTCGTCGCGCATGAGCTGGCTGTTCACGATTTTCAGGAGGCGCAGCCCGCCCGGCGCCCTGGTGATATGCACCACGCCGTCAATGTCGGCCATGATGGCTTCGCCCTTGGGCTTCTTGCGGGCTTCAAATAGCTCCTCCACGCGCGGCAGACCGGTGGTGATGTCCGTCGCCGAAGCCACGCCACCCGTGTGGAATGTGCGCAGCGTAAGCTGCGTACCCGGCTCGCCAATGGACTGCGCCGCCACGATGCCCACCGACGCGCCCAACTCCACCGGCTTGCCCCAGCCCAGGTCACGGCCATAGCAGCGCGCACACAGGCCATAGCGGAGCTGGCAGGTGAGTGGCGAGCGGGCATACACCTCGGTGATCCCCGCGTTCTGGATCGCCTCGGCGTGCTCCTCCAGGATCATCTCCCCCTTGCCCACGATGATCTCGCCCGTGTTGGGGTCTGCCACCGGCGCAGCCGCGTAGCGCCCCACAATGCGCTCGGCCAGCGTCTGGTTGCCCACGTTGTCCTGCGCGCGGATCCAGATGCCCTGGTCTGTGCCGCAGTCCTCGGCGTTGATGATCACATCTTGGGCCACGTCCACCAGGCGGCGCGTCAGGTAACCCGCGTCCGCTGTGCGCAACGCGGTATCCGCCAACCCCTTGCGTGCGCCGTGCGTGGAGATGAAGTACTCCAGCGCGTTCAGCCCCTCGCGGAAGTTGGAGCGGATCGGCAGCGGGATGATCTTGCCCGCCGGGTCCGCCACCAGGCCGCGCATCCCGGCAAGCTGCGCGATCGGCCCGAACCCGCCCTTGGTCGCGCCGCTCTGCGCCATGATGGCCAGCGACGAGCTTGGGTTCAGCGCTTTCTTCACCGCCTCCGCCGTCTCCTGCGTGGCCTGCTGCCACAGCGCGATCTGGCGCGCCTCCATCTCCTCCTGCGTTAACAGGCCGCGCCGGTACTGCTTCTCCACTTCGGCGATCTCGGCGTTCACCCGTTCCAGAATCTCGGCCTTCTTCGCCGGAACGGTCAGATCAGACACAGAGATGGTCGCCCCAGAGACGGTGGAGTAGCGGAAGCCGATGGCCTTAATCCGGTCCACCACCTCGGTGGTGATCTCCGGCCCCAGCAGGCGGTACACCTGGCCCACCAGGTCCTGCAACCCGGCGCGGTCCAGCACCTTGTTCACAAAGCGCACCTGCGGCGGCAGGATCAGGTTGAACAGTACCCGCCCCACCGTCGTCTCAATCGGCTGCGGTGGCTTCTGGCCCTCCGGATAGGGCTGGTCGCCGTCCACCGCCTGCGTCTTCGTCACCGGCACCACCTTGATCCGGGCGTGCAGGTCCACCTGGCCCAACTGGTAGGCCAACTCCACCTCGTCCATGCTGGCGAAGGCGCGGCCCTCGCCCTTCTGGCCGGCCTCCTCCATCGTCAGGTAGTACACGCCCAGGACCATGTCCTTGGTCGGGCCGACAATTGGCTCACCGGAAGCCGGCTTGAGCAAGTTGGCGGTGGAGATCATCAGGTTGCGCGCCTCCCATACCGCCTTCTCCGACAGCGGCACGTGTACCGCCATCTGGTCGCCGTCAAAGTCGGCGTTGAAGGCCGTACACACCAGCGGGTGAATCTGAATGGCCTTGCCCTCCACCAGGATCGGCTCAAAGGCCTGGATGCCCAGGCGGTGCAGGGTGGGCGCACGGTTCAGCAGCACCGGACGCTCCTTAATGACCTCCTCCAGCACCTCCCACACCTCCGGCCGCTCGCGCTCAATAATGCGCTTGGCGCTCTTGACATTGGAGGCGTAGTTGTACTCCACCAGCTTGGCGATGACGAAGGGGCGGTACAGCTCCAGCGCCATCGTCTTGGGCAGGCCGCACTGGTGCAGCTTAAGCTCTGGCCCGACCACGATCACCGAGCGGCCAGAGTAGTCCACGCGCTTGCCCAACAGGTTGCGGCGGAAGCGCCCCTTCTTGCCCTTCAACATGTCCGACAGCGACTTCAGCTCGCGCCGCCCGCGTCGCGACAGCGCCTTGCCCCGCTGCGAGTTATCAATCAGCGAGTCCACCGCCTCCTGCAACATGCGCTTTTCGTTGCGCACGATCACGTCGGGCGCGCCGAGTTCAATCAGCCGCTTCAGGCGGTTGTTGCGGTTGATCACCCGGCGGTACAGGTCGTTCAGGTCGCTGGTGGCGAAGCGGCCACCGTCCAACTGCACCATCGGGCGCAGGTCGGGCGGGATGACCGGCAGGACGGTGAGGATCATCCACTCCGGGCGGTTACCGCTGCGGCGGAAGGCCTCCACCACGCGCAGCCGCTTCACCGCGCGCTTCTTGCGCTGCTTGGAGCGCGTCATCTTGATCTCCTGCCACAACTCCTTGGACAATTTGTCCAGGTCCATGTTGCGCAGGATCTCGTAGAAAGCCTCCGCGCCCATGTCGGCCCGGAAGACGTTGCCCCACTTGCTCTTCAGTTCGCGGAAGCGCGCCTCGCCGATGAATTGCATCTGGGCCAGTTCCATAAGCTCACGGCGGTCGCCCTCCACCGAGGCTTCGGCCTTGGCGATCTCCTGGTCCAGTCGGGCCTGGACCTCGGCGATCTCCTGCTCGGCCTGGGCCTGGATAAGCTCCATCTCGCCCTGGAGGCGCGCCAGGCGGGTGTCATGGGCCTCGGTCAACTCGGCCTTAATGGCCGTGAGTTGGGCCTCCACGGCCTCCTGCAACAGCACGGCATGCTCGCGGCCAATCGTCTCGCCCTTCTCGGCGATGACCGTACCGCTCGGCTCAAACACGAGCGGCGCCTGGACCGTCGTCCCCTGGCTCTGCTCAATTGTGCGCTGCAACTCCTGCGCCGCCCGCATCACCGGCTCGGTGCGGGCCTCCTGATCGCGCTCATAGGCCGCGTTGGCCTCCTCTACCTCGGCGCGCAGGCGGGCAAGCGCCTCATCACGCCGGGCACAGATCTCGGCGATCTGCGCCTCGGCCTGCTGGCGCACATCGGCGACCTGACGGGCGACCTCTTCATCCAGCCGCTTGAGCGCCTTCTGGCGGGCCTCCTCGTCCACGTGGGTGATCACGTATTGGGCGAAGTAGAGCACACGGTCCAGGTTGCGGCGGGAGATGTCCAGGAGCAGCCCGAGATGGCTGGGGACACGGCGGGTGTACCAGACGTGAGCCACAGGGGCGGCCAATTCAATGTGCCCCATGCGCTCACGCCGGACCGAGGAACGGGTGATCTCAACACCACACTTCTCGCAGATAATCCCTTTGTAACGGACGTTCTTGTACTTACCACAGTAACATTGCCAGTCCTTCGTGGGACCAAAGATGGCTTCGCAGAACAGACCGTCTTTCTCTGGGCGCAGGCGCCGGTAGTTGATCGTCTCCGGCTTGAGGACTTCACCATACGACCAGGATTTAATCTGCTCCGGCGAGGCCAAACTAATCCGCAACGACTTCAAGTCCTTGGCTTCCAACTTGTGACCCCTCCCCGCGGTGGCTTCACGCACGCGATTTTGATGGTTCACTACGAAGTAGAAACTTATAGATAGCAAAAATGGCTCCGAGACAAACGAAGCCAGGCGTCTGAAAGTTCCCTTTCAGCGCTGGACCCGTATGTCGCGGACCTGTTCCATTTGGTGTTAATTATAGCCTGTTATGGAGGGTTGTCAAGGGCAATCGCGCATGCTTTTCTAAAAAAAACCTGGTCGCGGGTTAATCCTGTACGGATGCCCCCGCCTGGTGTATAATTGTCCCGTGTCGCACGAACGACTGTATCGCACAGAAGCGGTGGTGTTGCGCCGGCACGACTTCGGCGAGGCCGACCGGCTGCTCACCCTATACACGCCTGACCTGGGCAAGTTCAAGGCGCTGGCCAAGGGCGTGCGCAAGATCGCCAGCCGCAAGGCCGGCCACCTGGAGTTGTTTATGCGCAGCCAGCTCCTGCTCGCTCGCGGGCGCGACCTGGACATCATCACCCAGGCCGAGGCGATTGAGACCTACCGGCCTCTGCGCGAGGACCTGATCCGGGCCACCTACGCCTCGTATGTCGTTGAATTGCTGGACCGCTTTGTAGAGGAGGCCAACGAGAACCGGCCGTTATACGAATTGCTCGTGGCGACGCTGGCGCGGCTCGCCCAGGCGCGCGACCTGGCTCTGGTCGTCCGCTATTATGAATTGCATGTGCTCAGCCTGGTCGGTTACCAGCCGCAGCTCTTCCGCTGTGTCGCCTGCGGCACTCTCCTGGAGCCGGAGGACCAGTTCTTCAGCCCGGCGTTGGGCGGCGTGCTCTGCCCGCAGTGCGGCTCGGCCCACCCAGGTGAGGCCCTGCCGCTCTCGCTGCCCGCGCTCAAAGTGTTGCGTTTCGCCCAGACGCGCCCTTACGCCGAGGTCGCCAATTTGCACCTACGCCCGGCGCTGCACGCCGAACTGGAGCGCATCCTGCAGCAGTACATCACCTACCTGTTGGAACGCAATCTGAAATCAGTGGAATTCCTGCGGCTGCTGCGGCGCGAGGCGCTTCAGGGGAACGCTACCGCCACCGAACCGGGATAACGCCGGGATCATGGAACGATCACCCCTTCCCTGTCCCTCCCCCCTCAAAGGGGGGGTTAAGGGATAAGTAGGAGAGATTTGAGGATAAATGCCTGAGCCTGTGTCCTTCCAAGACGTCATTTTGCGCTTTCTGCGCTTCTGGGCCGACCAGGGTTGCCTGGTCTGGCAGCCCTACAACATCCAGGTTGGTGCCGGGACAATGAACCCGGCCACCTTCCTGCGCGTATTGGGGCCGGAGCCCTGGCGCGTGGTCTATGTGGAGCCGTCCATCCGGCCCGACGACGGCCGCTATGGCGAGAACCCCAACCGGATGCAGCAGCACACCCAGCTCCAGGTGATCCTCAAGCCCGACCCTGGCAACCCCCAGGAGTTGTACCTGCAGAGCCTGGAGGCTGTGGGTATTGACCTCAGCCGACACGACATCCGCTTTGTGGAGGACAACTGGGAGGCGCCGCCGCTGGGCGCCTGGGGCCTGGGTTGGGAGGTCTGGCTGGACGGCCTGGAGATCACCCAGTTCACTTACTTCCAGCAGGCGGGCGGCATCAACCTGGACCCCGTCTCGGTGGAGATCACCTACGGCCTGGACCGCATTGTCATGTTCCTGCAGGGTGTCCACAGCGTATGGGAGGTGACCTGGGACGGCGGGCTGAGCTACGGCGACGTCTTGCGCCAGAATGAGGTGGAGCAGTGCCGCTACAACTTTGATGTCGCCGAGGTCGCGCGCCTGGCGCAGATGTACGACCTGTACGAGGCCGAGGCCAAAAACGCGCTGGCACAGGGCTTGATCATCCCGGCCTATGACTATATCCTGAAGTGTTCACACACCTTCAACCTGCTTGACAGCCGCGGCGCCATCGGCGTTACCGAACGGGCCAGCTACTTCCGGCGCATGCGCGACCTGGCCTCACAGGTCGCCGCCGCCTACGTGGAGCAACGCCAGCGGCTGGGGTTCCCCTGGCTGCGCCACGACAGCGGGCGGGAGACCCTCACCCCCGTAGGGGCGGAGCTGAGACCTGCCCCTGCGGGAGAGGGGGTTGGAGGGGAGGAGGGAGATGTCCCGGCGCCCTTTGTGCTGGAGATCGGCACCGAGGAGCTACCGGTGGGCGACCTGGCCTCGGCGCTGGCCCAACTGAAGGAGAGCGTCCCTGCCCTTCTGGCCGACCTGCGACTGGCTCATGGCGACATCCGGGTCCTGGGGACACCGCGCCGATTGGTGGTTATGGTAGCCGATTTGGCGCCGCGCCAGGCCGACGAGGAGATCGTGGTGAAGGGGCCGCCCGCCAAGGTCGCTTTTGATGCCGCTGGCCAGCCCAGCCGCGCCGCTGAGGGCTTCGCCCGCGCGCAGGGCCTGGACGTGCAGGCGTTGCAGGTGCGCGATATGGATGGCGGGCGCTATGTCGTGGCCGTGAAGCGCCAACGTGGCCGCCCCGCCGCCGAGGTCCTGGCCCAGGCCCTGCCCGGCCTGATCGCCAGCCTGCGCTTCGCCAAGACCATGCGCTGGAATGCCACCAACGTGGCTTTCTCGCGCCCTATCCGCTGGCTGGTGGCTCTCCTCGGCAACCAGGTGATCCCCTTCACCTATGCGGGGGTCGCCAGCGGGCGCACCAGCCGAGGCTCGCGCCCCAGCGGCTCGCCGGACATTGTGATCCATAGCGCGGCCAGCTATGCCCGCCAGATCGCCGAGAACGGCATCCTGTTAGATCCCGATGAGCGCCGCGCTCGCATCGCCACGCAGGTCGCCGCGCTGGCTGCCGAGGTCGGCGGCCAGGTGCCGGAGGACCCGGAGCTATTGGACGAGGTGACCCATCTGGTGGAGCAGCCCACCGCACTACGCGGCAGCTTTGAGGCCGCCTACCTGCGCCTGCCTCGCGATGTGCTCATCACGGTGATGAAGAAGCACCAGCGCTACTTCCCTATCGTCAAAGACGGCAGGCTGTTGCCCTACTTTATCACCGTGCGGAACGGCGATGACTCCACCCTGGACATTGTGCGGCGAGGGAATGAGGAGGTCATCCGGGCGCGCTTCGCCGACGCCGAATATTTCTACGCCCACGATACCCAGCAGCCGCTGGAGGCCTACATCCCCCGCCTGGAGACGCTGACCTTCCAGGAACGGCTGGGGTCCATGCGCGCCAAGGCCGAGCGTATCACCGCCCTGGTGGCGCCTCTGGCGGCCTGGCTGGGCCTGTCGGAGGAGGAGAGGGCTACGGCGCAGCGGGCGGCGGCCCTGTGCAAGGCCGACCTGGTCACCCGCATGGTGATTGAGTTCACCAGCCTGCAAGGTGTCATGGGCCGCGAGTACGCCCGGCTGAGCGGCGAACCAGAGGCCGTGGCCACGGCCATCTTTGAGCACTACCTGCCGCGCTTCGCCGGCGACAGGCTACCGGAGACCCGCCCTGGCCTAGTCGTGGGCCTGGCCGACCGGCTGGACAGCCTGGCCGGGCTGTTCGCCGTCGGGCTGGCCCCCACCGGCTCCGCCGACCCCTATGGCCTGCGCCGGGCCGCGCTCGGCCTGATCCAGAACCTGCTGGCTCACCACGTGTCCCTGGACCTGCGCCAGGCGTTGGAAGAGGCCGCCCGCCACCTGCCGCTGGCTGTTGACCCGGCGGCGCTGACCCAGGCGCTGGAGTTCATCCAGGGGCGGCTGCGCGGTGTGCTGTTGGAGGCCGGCCTGCGCTACGATGTCGTGGAGGCCGCCATCGCCGAACGCGGCGCTGACCCCTATCGCGCCCAGGAGGCCGCCCTCCAATTGAGCCGCTGGGTGACCCGCCCGGAATGGCCCGCGCTCCTGGCCGCCTACAGCCGCTGCGTGCGCATCACCCGCGAGGAGACCCAGCTTCATCCCCTGGACCCGGCGCGCTTCCAGCACCCCTCCGAGGCGCGGCTGTACCAGGCTTACGTCGTCTGCCGCGCCCAGGTGACCCCGGACAGCTCTGTGGACGCCTTCTTCACGGCCTTCATGCCGCTCCTGGAGCCGATCACCCAGTACTTTATTGACGTGCTGGTGATGCACGAGGACCCGGACATCCGCGCCAACCGGCTGGGGCTGCTCCAGCGCATCGCCGCCCTGCCGCAGGGCATCGTGGACCTGTCTAAGCTGGAGGGGTTTTAAGCAGAGGCGGCGGTTTTGGCCTGCCTATCCTGAAAAATTCCGGCTTACCCTCTTGACTTTCTTAAAAACTGATCTATACTGGAGATGCTAACACGTATTACTAACACGAATTAGCAATTGGAGCGAGGATAAGAAGCCCTGAGATGGCCCGGCGCCGTGCCACCAGCCGCGAAGTCGCCGAAGCCGCTGGGGTCTCGCGCACCACGGTGTCTTTCGTCCTGAACAATGTGCCGGGGGTGCGTATCTCGGAGGAGACCCGCCAGCGTGTCCTGGAGGCTGCCCGCCGCCTGAATTACCACCCCGATGCCGCTGCCCGCCGCCTGGTCAGCGGGCGCACCCGCATTATTGGCCTGGTGCTGCGCCAGACCCCTCAACAGATGGCTGCCGACGCCTTCCTGCCGGAGGCCCTGCATGGGCTGAGCCAGGCCGCCCGCCGCCATGGCTTCCATGTCATGCTGGAGGCCCTGGACCCCAACGACACCACCCGCCACTACAGCACCCTCGTCCGCGAAAACCATGCCGATGGGCTGGTCCTCTCCGGGCCGCGTTCCGATGATGCGGAGCTGATCCAGCTTTATCGTGAGGGATTTCCCATTGTCCTCCAGGGCCAGCTCCCCGGCTCCAATGTGCCCTGGGTGGATGTGGACAACACCGCCGCTGCCCGCGCCGCTGTGGAATACCTGATCGGGTTGGGACACCGGCGTATTGGCTTGATCACCAACGCGCCCCTGGTGTACACGGCGGCGGCGGCACGCCTGGCGGGCTATCGCGCCGCGCTGGAAGCGGCCGGCCTGCCCTACGACGAAGCCCTGGTGCGTTGCGGCAACTTCACCGCCGACAGCGGCTATACGGCGATGGTCCATCTACTCAGCATCCGCGAGCGCCCGACGGCGGTCTTCGTCGCCAGCGACCTGGTCGCCCTGGGGGCGATGGCCGGGGCGCGCAGCCTGGGCCTGAACATCCCCCGCGATCTGGCTGTCGTGGGCTTTGATGACATCCCCCTCGCCCGCTACATGGAACCACCGCTCACGACGATCCGGCTGCCCGCGTTTGCGCTTGGTTTTGCTGCAGGCGACCTGCTTATCCGCCTGCTCAACGGCGAGGAAATCCGCTCGCCGCACGTGCTGCTGGAGACGGAACTGGTCGTGCGCCGCTCCTGTGGCGCCGCAGATTGAGCACACCGACTCCAGGAAGGAGGACAGGAGAGGCCATAGATGCGAGCGTTCCGCTGAGACCCTGCCCTAAGAAAGACACCTCTTAACCGGGTTCTCAGCAACGCATAGCCGGATTTTCCCCCGGAGGCTCACATGGAGAGCCAAGGGGAGAACGAAGAAAAACTCAAGGAGGAAAAAGATGCTTCGCCGTAAAACTTTGGTATTCAACCTGGCCGTCATTCTGGCCCTGGCGCTGGTCGCCTGTGGCGCTCCGGCGGCCCAACCCACCCAGCCTCCCGCCACGCAGGCGCCGATGGAGACGGCGCCGCCAGCCACGCAGCCACCTGCGGCTGAGAAGATCGGCGGCAAGGTCACCGTCATGGCCGTCTGGGGCGGGAGCGAGATGGAGAGCTTCCTGGCCATGGTCAAGCCCTTTGAGGAGCAAACCGGCATCACGGTGGAGTACGAGGGCACCCGTGACCTGGACGCGGTGCTGGCCACTCGTGCGCAGGGCGGCAACCCGCCCGACATCGCCGGCCTGCCCAGCCCCGGCCGGCTGCAGGAGTACGCCGCCAAGGGCTGGCTGGTCGCCCTGGACGACATCCTGGACATGAACGCCATGCGCGAGCAGTACGACCAGGGCTGGCTGGACCTGGCCACCTATAACGGGAAGATGTATGGCATCTGGACCAAGGCCGCCGTCAAGAGCCTGGTCTGGTACAATGCCAAGGCCTTCCAGGAGGCCGGGTACCAGATCCCCAAGTCCCTGGACGAACTAATGGCGCTGACCGAGAAGATCGCCAGCGAGGGCAAGACGCCCTGGTGCATCGGGCTGGAGAGCGGCGCCGCCAGCGGCTGGCCGGGCACGGACTGGATTGAGGACATTATGTTGCGCACCGCCGGCCCGGAGGTGTACGACAAGTGGTGGAAGCACGAGATCCCCTGGACCGATCCGGCGATCAAGAACGCCTTTGAAACCTGGGGCAAGATCGTCAACAACGAGAAGTACGTCCTGGGCGGCAAGCAGGGCGTGCTCTCCACCAACTTCGGCGACTCGCCTGCCGCGCTGTTCAGCGACCCGCCGGGCTGCTACCTGCACCGCCAGGCCAGCTTCATCACCGATTTCATCGTCCAGGCGCATCCGGAGGTGAAGCCGGGCGTGGACCTGCTCTTCTTCCCCTTCCCGCCCGCCGACCCGGCCAAGGGCAACCCAGTGCTCACGGCAGGCGACCTGTTCGGCATGTTCCGGGATACGCCGCAGTCCCGTGCGCTAATCAAGTACCTGACCACGCCGGAGGCCCACGAGATCTGGGCCAAGCGCGGCGGCTACCTCTCGCCCAACAAGAAGGTGCCGGCGAGCGTCTACCCGGACCCTATCGCCCAGCAGATCGCCGACATGCTGGTGAAGGCCCCGGCGGTGCGCTTTGACGCCAGCGACCTGATGCCCGCTGCCGTCGCCAGCCCCTTCAACCGCAGCATGGTGGAGTTCGTCCAGAACCCCGCCGACCTGGACAATATCCTGAGCAAACTGGAGGCGGCAGCGAAAGACGCCTATAAGTAGTCGCGCCATAAATGGCGCGGCGCCTGAAGCGGGAGGGGTGCGGCATGGACCCTGGATACGCACCGCGCCGCACCCCTCCCTGATGAGGGAGAACTTCCATGAATACCCTGCTCATGGTCCTGATCGCTGTGGTGGGCGTGCCAGCGGTGACGGTGGCCTATGTGGTGGTGATTGAACGGCTACTCAGCTTCCTGCCTCAGCCGCTCCAGCCGCGCCTGCGGCCCTGGCTGTGGCTTGCGCCCGCACTGGCGTTTCTGCTCGTCTTTCTGATCTACCCCATGCTCCAGACCGCCCGCCTCAGCCTGTACGATCAAAATTCCACCCGCTTCGTCGGCCTGGACAACTACATTTATGCCTTCACCCACCCGGAGATTTTGACCACGCTGCGGAATAACCTGCTCTGGTTGATCCTGTTTCCGCTGCTGAGCCTAGTCCTGGGCCTGATCACCGCCGTGCTGTTTGACCGCGTGCACTATGAATCGGTGGCCAAGGCGGTGGTGTTCCTGCCCATGGCGATCTCCGCTGTGGCGGCCGGTGTGATCTGGAAGCTCATGCTGGAATACCGCCCACCGGGGCTGCCGCAGATCGGCACGATCAACGCCCTGCTCACGGCGCTGATCCCCGGGTTCCAGCCGCAGGCCTGGCTGACCAACCAGGCGATCAACAACTTTGTGTTGATCGGCGTGGCGCTGTGGACGGCCACCGGCTTCAATATGGTGATCCTCTCCGCCGGGCTGAAGAGCATCCCGGTGGAGATCCTGGAGGCGGCCCGTATAGATGGCGCCAACGAGTGGCAGATCTTCTGGCGGATCACTATTCCTATGCTCAGTTCCACCATCACCGTCGTCCTGACTACCCAGATCATCGCGGCGATCAAGGTGTTTGATATCGTCTATGTGCTCACCAACGGCCTGTACGATACAGAGGTGCTGGCCAACCGCATGTATCGGGAGTTGTTCCAGTTCCAGCAATCGGGGCGGGCCAGCGCCATCGCTGTGATATTGTTGTTGGCGATCATCCCGATCATGCTGCGCAACATTCGCGAGTTCGCCCGCCAGGAGGCTATCCGATGACGACCGGAGCGATCACTCAAGTTCGGCCTGTAGAAGCAGCGCTAGGGGGACGCCTGGTCCGCCTGCTCAGGCGCGGGCTGTTGCACCTGGCCGTGATTCTGATCTGCGCGGCCTGGCTGGTGCCCACACTGGGCCTGCTGGTCAGTTCCTTCCGCCCTGCGCGCGCCATCGCTACAAGCGGCTGGTGGACGGCCTTCAGCAACCCCTCGCAATTTACTCTGGACCTGTACCGCGAGGCGCTGAGCGCCAGCAACATGGCCCAGAGCTTCCTCAATAGCCTGACGATCACCATTCCCTCCACGGTGATCCCCATCATGATCGCGGCGTTCGCGGCCTACGCCTTCTCCTGGATGCGTTTCCCTGGCCGCGATTTCCTGTTCGTGGCCGTCGTGGGCCTGCTGGTGATCCCACTGCAGATGACCTTCATCCCGGTGCTGCGCCTGTTCAATACGCTGGGGCTAAGCGGGACCTTCGTGGGCCTGTGGCTGGCCCACACAGGCTACGGCCTGCCCTTCGCCATCTACCTGTTGCGCAACTTCTTCGGCGCCCTGCCCCGCGATCTGTTTGAGTCGGCCTACCTGGATGGCGCGTCCATGATGACCGCCTTCTTCCGGCTGGTGCTGCCCCTGTCCGTGCCCGCGCTGGCCTCCCTGGCCATCTTCCAGTTCCTGTGGGTGTGGAATGACCTGCTGGTGGCCCTGATCTACCTGGGCGCTCTGCCCAGCGTCGCGCCCATGACCGTGCGGATCGCCAACCTGGTGAACTCGCTGGGGGGCAACTGGCAGGTGCTCACCGCGGCCGCTTTCATTTCTATGCTCCTGCCGCTGGCCGTTTTCTTTGGCCTGCAGCGCTACTTCGTGCGCGGCATCCTGGCAGGGTCGGTGAAGGGATGACGGATGGGCTGGTATAAAAACGCGGTCTTTTACGAAGTGTATATCCGCGCCTTCGCCGATGGGAACGGCGATGGGCATGGCGACTTTCGTGGCCTGACGGAGAAGCTGGACTACTTCCAGGAGTTAGGCGTGGATTGCCTCTGGCTCTTGCCCATGTATCCGTCGCCGCTCCGCGACGATGGCTATGACGTCTCCGACTTTTACGGCATCCACCCGGATTACGGCACGCTGGAGGACTTCAAGGCCTTCCTGGCGGCGGCCCATGCGCGCGGCCTGCGCGTTATCGCCGACCTGGTGCTCAACCACACCTCCGACCAGCACCCCTGGTTCCAGGCAGCCCGCGCCGACCGCCAATCGCCCTTCCGCGATTACTACGTCTGGAGCGATACCGATCAGAAATACCGCCAGGCGCGCATCATCTTCCTGGATACGGAGACATCCAACTGGGCCTGGGACCCGGTCGCTGGCCAGTATTATTGGCACCGCTTCTACGCCTTCCAGCCCGACCTGAACTTTGATAACCCGGCGGTCCAGGCCGAGATGCTCAACGTGATCGCCTTCTGGCTGGACCTGGGGCTGGACGGCTTCCGCGTGGATGCCGTGCCCTACCTGTTTGAGCGCGAGGGCACGAACTGCGAGAACCTGCCGGAGACACACGCCTACTTGAAGCGTATCCGCCGCCTGGTGAACGAACGCTACCCTGACCGCATCCTCCTGGCCGAGGCCAACCAATGGCCACATGACCTGCGCCCTTACTTCGGCAACGGGGACGACGAATTCCACATGGCCTTCCATTTCCCGCTCATGCCGCGCATCTTCATGGCCTTGCGCCAGGCGGACCGCCAGCCGATTGTGCGCATCATGCAGGCCACGCCGCCCATCCCCGAGGCCTGCCAGTGGTGCACCTTCCTGCGCAACCATGACGAACTCACCCTGGAAATGGTCACCGAGGAAGAGCGGCAATGGATGTGGCGGGAGTATGCGCCGGAGCCGCGTATGCGCCTGAACCTGGGCATTCGCCGTCGCCTGGCGCCGCTCCTGGATGGCGACCGCCGCAAGATTGAACTGGCCCATGCCATCTTATTCGCCCTTCCAGGGTCGCCTATCTTGTATTACGGCGATGAGATCGGCATGGGGGATAACATCTGGCTGGATGACCGCGATGGCCTGCGCACGCCGATGCAATGGAACGATGGCCCCAACGCGGGCTTCTCCAGCGCCCCGGCGGAGGCGCTTTACCTGCCCGTGATTGACGATGAACGCTTCGGCTACCGGCGCGTAAACGTGGCCGCGCAGCGCGCCGACCCCGGCTCACTCTGGCACGCGCTGCGCCGATTGATCGCCGTGCGCAGAGCTTATCCCGTCTTTGGTCAGGGCTGTTGTGAGTTCATTGAGAGTGACAATCCGGCGATTCTGGCGGTGAGGCGCACAGACAGTGACGAGACCATCCTGGCGCTGCATAACCTTTCCGGACTGCCACAGCGCCTCTCGCTGGACCTGAGCCGTTGGCCAGGCGCGCACCTCCGCGACCTGTTCGCGGGCCAGGCCGCACCGTTCACGGTGCAATATACTCCTTACAGTTATGAAATCACCTTGCAACCTTATGAATACCGCTGGTTAAAATTAGAAAGGGAGACCCGATCGGCTTGAACCCAATGGACATCCGCGCTGTGATCTTTGACCTGGATGGGGTCTTGACCGATACCGCAGAATATCATTTCCAGGCCTGGAAGCGCCTGGCCGACGAGGAAGGTATCCCCTTTACTCGCGCCGACAACGAGGCCCTGCGCGGTGTCTCGCGCCGCCAATCGCTGGAGCTTCTGCTCAAGGGCCGCCCGGTGAGCGAGGCACAGGCCCAGGCGCTGATGGAGCGCAAGAACGCCTATTATAACGAACTGATCAGGCAGATCTCCCCCACCGATCTCCTCCCCGGTGTGCGTGAGTTGCTGGCCGAATTGCGCCAGGCCGGGCTGAAGATCGCCGTGGCCTCGGCCAGCAAGAACGCACGGGCGGTCCTGGATGGCCTGCGTATTTGGGACAGCGTGGACGCCCTCGCCGATGGCTATAGCGTCGCCCGCACCAAGCCCGCCCCCGACCTGTTCCTCCACGCCGCCGCGCAGGTGGGCTGTCCCCCTTCGGCGTGCCTGGCAGTGGAGGATGCAGCGGCGGGGATTGAAGCGGCTGAGGCGGCGGGCATGTGGACATTGGCCCTCGGCCCGGCGGAACGCTTCAGCGATGTGCGCCCCGATGCGCTCCTGCCCTCGTTGGAGGGCGTCACCTGGGAGAAGATTCTGGCGGCTTTACAGGCAGGTCAGGCCGCCGCCGAAACGTGGACCGTGCGCGAGACAGAGCCGCCTACCCGGAACACCCCCGACGACCCCCATCGCATCCAGCGCCAGGAGACCATCTTTACCATTGGCAACGGTTATTTGGGGACGCGCGGCTCATTTGAGGAGGGCCTCCCAGGCGACTTACCGGCGACGCTCATCCACGGCCTGTTTGACGACGCGCCTGTGGTCTATACCGAACTGGTGAATGCCCCCAACTGGCTGGCCTGCCAATTGATCGTTGAGGGCCAGCCCTTCCGCATGGACCAGGGCGAGGTGCTGGCCTATGAGCGCAGGCTGGACCTGCGCGACGGCATTCTGACGCGCTTCGTGCGCTGGCGCAGCCCCAAGGGGCATACCCTGGAATTGCGCATTCAGCGCTGGGCCTCCATGGCCCACCCGGCCATCTGTGCCCTGCACTACAACGTCACCGCGCTGGATTTCGCCGGGGAGGTGGAACTGGTGGCGGAATTGAACGGCGCTGTGGAGAACCCCCTGCCCCCCTTCCCGCTCGGCCTGACCCATTGGCAATGGCTGGATCAGGGCCATCCCACCGCCCAATCGGCCTTCCTCCACCTGCGCACGCGCGCCAGCCAGATGGAGTTGGGCGCGGCCATGCACCTGGCGGTGGACGGCGTACCCTCGGTGGACTATCTGCCGCGCGACTGCCCGCAGCGCCCCGGCGTCCTCGCCCGCTTCCATTTAGAGCCGGGGCAGACTGCCGCGGCCACGAAGCTGGTCGCGTTGATGACCCTCACCCCCAACCCCCTCTCCCCCCAGTACCGGGCTTCAGCCCGGTTCAGGGGGGAGGGCGCAGAAGGTGAGGGGTTAGGTTCCCTGCTGGCCGACGCCGTTGCTACCGGCTATTCCAGGCTGCTCGCACGCCATAGACAGCGCTGGGCGGAGCTGTGGCGCGACTGCGATGTGGTGATTGAGGGGGACGAGGTCGCCCAGCGGGCGGTGCGCTACAACCTGTTCCAACTGCTTATCGCTGCGCCGCACCATACCGACCGGGCCAGCATCCCGGCCAAGACGCTCTCCGGCTTCGGCTATCGCGGCCACGTCTTCTGGGACACCGACATCTTTATCGTCCCCTTCTTCACCTTCACCCGGCCCGAACTGGCCCGCAACCTGCTCATGTACCGCTACCATACCCTGCCCGGCGCACGCCAGAAGGCTCGTCAGGCCGGGTATGCGGGCGCCATGTTCGCCTGGGAGAGCGCCGGGGATGGCCGCGAGACCACGCCCCGGTGGGTGCCCCTGCCCAATGGGGAACTTATCCGCATCTGGTGCGGCGATATTGAGCACCACATCTCCGCAGATGTGGCCTATGCCGTGTGGCATTACTGGCGGGCCACAGGCGACGACGACTTCATGCGTGACTACGGCGCCGAGATTATCCTGGACACGGCAGTCTTCTGGGGCAGCCGCGCCGAATACAACCCAGAGCGAGAGCGCTATGAGATCAACGACGTGATCGGCCCGGATGAATACCACGAGCACGTCAACAACAACGCCTTCACCAACCGCATGGTGCAATGGCATCTGGAGCGGGCGCTGGACACGCTCGCCTGGCTGCGCCAACGCCACCCGGATAAGGCGCGTGAACTGGAGGAACGCCTGGACCTGAGCCAGGCGCGGCTGGCCCGCTGGGAGGACATCCGCCGCCATATCGCCATCCCTCATGATCCCGCTTCCGGGTTGATGGAGCAGTTTGAGGGCTTCTTTGCGCTGGAGGAGTTGGATTGGGGGGCCTTGGAGCCGCGCACCCGCTCCGTTCAGGAGCTATTGGGAATGGAGCGCATTCAGCATGTCCAGGCGATCAAGCAGCCCGACGTGCTCATGCTGCTGTACCTGCTGCGGGATGAATACGACGAAAAGACCTTGCGCGTCAATTGGGACTATTACGCGTCACGCACCGATCACACCTATGGCTCATCGCTTGGCCCGGCGATCCACGCCATCCTGGCCTGTACGCTGGGCGACCGGGATGCGGCTTACGAGCATTTCCTGCGGGCTGCGCTGGTAGACCTGGAGGACCTGCGCAAGAACACAAGGGATGGCATCCACGCAGCCTCGGCGGGAGGCGTCTGGCAGGCGATTGTGATGGGCTTCGCCGGCATGAGGCTCACACCGGAAGGGCCGACGTTCACGCCCAGGCTGCCCAAGGGATGGCGGCGGCTGCAGTTCACCCTGAAGTATCGTGGCCGCGCCTTCCCGGTGGACCTCAAACCGGACATGGAGAGTTGAAAGGGGGTGGGAAATCGGCAGATGTGTGTTAGCCTGGCCTACTGTTACAGTGTTAACCGCTCATTATGTAAACCTTGCCCTGAGCTGGGGCAGAGAAATCACAGCTCAAAAGGAGGAGAAAAATGAAAGGCAAAGCGTTTGCCCTCACCATCATCCTGCCCCTGATTATGGGGCTGCTGCTGACGGCCTGCGGTGGCCCGGCGCCAACGCCCCAGGTCATCGTTCAGACCGCGCCGCCGCAGACGGTCGTGGTCACCGCGCCGGTGGAGGTCACCCGCGCCGTGGAGGTCACCAAGGTGGTGCCCCAGGAGCGGGTGGAGGTGCGCCTGTCCGGTTGGGCCTCCAGCCCGGCGGAGACCGCGCTCCTGGAGTCGCTGCTCTACAAGTTCTCCGTCGCCCACCCCGACATTGTCGTCAAGTACGAGCCGATCACGGGCGACTTCTGGCAGAAGATCAAGACGATGGTCGCCTCCAACACGGAGCCCGACATCTACTACATGGACATCTTCCAGTTCCCCTTCTTCGCCAGCAAGGGCGTGCTCGTGGCGTTGGACGACTACATGGCCCAGGACGGGGTGAAGCGGGAGGACTTCATCCCCACCCTGATCAACGCCTTCACCTACGAGGGCAAGGTGTACGGCATCCCCAAGGACTTCAACACCCTGGGGCTGTTCTACAACAAGGCGCTGTTCAGGGAGGCCGGCCTGGACGAGCCGACCGATGACTGGACCTGGGACGACCTGAAGGCGGCGGCCCAAAAGCTGACCAACAAGGACAAGAATATCTACGGCTTTGGCACGCCGCCCGACCCCGGTCGCTTCCCCGTGTTCGTCTTCCAGAACGGGGGCACGATCATGACGCCGGACTTCAGCGACACCACACTGGATAGCCCGGAGGCGGTGGCGGCGGCCGAGTTCTACACCAGCTTCCGCAAGGAAGGCATCGGCGCCATCCCCGCGGACATCGGCGTGGGCTGGCAGGGCGAGGGCTTCGGCAAGGGGCAACTGGCCATGGTCTATGAGGGCGGCTGGTTGATCCCTTACCTGAAGGAGCAGTTCCCCGACCTGGAGTACGGCGTGGTCCAGCCCCCGGCCGGCCCCAAGGGCGAAGGCAACCTGGTCTTCACCGTAGCCTACTCCATCTCCAAGAACTCCAAGCACCCGGAGGCGGCCTGGAAGGTGATCAACTTCCTGACCAACGAGGAGAGCCAGACGACGGTGTTGCAGAGTGGCTTCGCCCTGCCCTCGCGCGTGGCGCTGACCGAGAGCGACTATCTCAAGAACAACCCCAATGTCAAGGCCATCTGGGATGGCGCGGCCCATGCCACGCCCTTCATGTGGGGGCTGTACGGCAGCGACGTCAACGACCAGATGGGCAAGGCGTTGGAGCGCATCTTCTTGCAGGATCAATCCCCTGCCGACTCCATGAAGCAGGCGGCGGAGGAGATCCGCAAGATCATCAAGGGCGGGTGAGTTGCTGGGCGGCTGAAGCCAACTGAGCTAAAGCCCGGTACCGGGCTTCAGCCGCCCAACCATCCGATATAGAATGACGCCCTCACCCCAACCCCTCCCCCCTCTGTGGGGGAGGGCAGACCCCCTCTCCCCCATTGGGAGAGGGGGTTGGGAGGTGAGGGGCTATGGAGGCGCCGATGAGTATGCGACTGCGCGCGCAACTGGGTGAATGGATCACCGCCTATATCTTCCTTTCGCCCTGGCTGTTCATTTTCCTCGTGTTTAACGTGATCGCCATCGGCACGGCGTTTTACCTGTCCTTTACCAACTATGACCTGTTCAGCCCACCGAAGTGGATCGGGCCGGAGGGATACCGTCGGGTGCTGACCAATGACCTCTTCCTCCGCCATGCCCTGCCCAACACGCTGAAATACGTCCTGGTCGTCGTCCCGGTGCAGACGGCGCTCAGCCTGGTGATCGCCTTCGTGCTTAATCAAAAGATCCGCTTCCGCCGCTTCTTCCGTACCGCCTACTACCTGCCCTCGGTGACCTCATCGGTGGTCATCTCGCTGATTTTCCTGTGGCTGTTCGCCAACACCGGGCTGATCAACCAGCTCTTCAAGACGAACATCCAGTGGCTGACCTCCACCACCTGGGCTTTGCCCACGATCATGATGGTCAACATCTGGTCCACCATCGGCACGATGATGCTGATCTTCCTGGCGGGCCTGCAAGACATCCCCCAAAGCATTTATGAGGCGGCGCAGATTGACGGGGCCTCAGCGCCCCAAATCTTTTTCTATATCACCATCCCCATGCTGCGCCCGGTGATCTTCTTCGTGGTCACGTTGGGGGTGATCGGCTGCTTCCAGGTGTTTGACCAGATTTACGTGATGACGGCGGGCGGGCCGCTGGACTCCACCACCACCATCGCCTATCTGATCTTCAAGTGGGCCTTTCGGGACACCACGCCGCGCATGGGCCAGGCAGCGGCGCTGGCCTTCATTCTGGGCGTGATGATCTTTGCGATCACCATGCTCAACCGGCGCATCATTGAGGGCGGCGGCGCGGCGGCGGAGCGCTAAACGCGAAGGAGGGTGACCATGACTGCGATCTCTGAAGTCCGACCCAGAGTGGCCGTTGCCGAGCGGGCGCCGCGCTCCTGGGAGATCGTGAAGCGGGCCTTCTTTTATGGCCTGTTGCTCTTCTGGCTGGTGGTCTCCATTGGGCCGTTCTGGTTGTCCGTGGTGTACTCCTTCATGCCCAAGGAGCACATTTACGACCCACCCCGGCTCATCCCGAACCCTTTCACCCTGGACAACTACCGCGTGGTCCTGAGTGAGTTTGAACTGTTCCCCCGCTGGCTGCTGAACAGCGCCATTATCTCCGGCGTGCTGACAGTGGTGCGCACCCTGTTCTGCGCCATGGGCGGCTATGCCTTCGCCCGCATGAAATTCCCTGGCCGCAACCTCCTGTTTACCCTGACGCTGGTCACCATGATGATCCCCGGCCAGGTCACCCTCATCCCCAACTACATCATTATTGGGCCGGGTGTCTTCCATCTGTTAGACAGGCTGGAGGCGGTCATCCTGCCGGGCATCGCCGGGGCCTTCGGCGTGTTCATGATGACCCAATTCTTCAAGAGCATCCCCACCGAGTTGGAGGAAGCTGCGCTGATAGACGGCGCCGGGCGCTTCACCATCTTCTTCCGCCTGATCCTGCCCATCAGCCAGACGCCGCTGTTGGCTCTGGCCCTGTTCACCTTCCAGGGGACCTGGAACGAGTTCCTCTGGCCCCTAGTTGTGCTGCAGACGCCGGAGAAGTTCACCCTGCCGCTGGGGCTGCAATGGTTCAAGAACGAATACTACACTCTATACTCCAACGTGCTGGCGGGATCACTGTTCAACAGCCTGCCCATCATCATCCTGTTCTTTATCTTCCAGCGCTACTTCATTGAGGGGATCGCCACCACCGGGTTGAAGGAGTGAGAAAGACGGAGGATAGAAGACGGAGGACCGGGAAGGCGGTCCTCAAGGGCATTTTGGCGCGGCTGGAGGCGCAGTTTGGGCGGAAGGCCGACTGGGGTACCTTCCGCGCGCGCCTGGAGGCCCACTTTGAGGCCCTCTACCGGCCGCTCCTGCAGTTGTATGGGCAGCGACCCGATTTCGGCGATCACCTGGAGCGCCTGTTGGCGGTCGCCGCGCAGATGGCGCTGGAACGCCCGGCGGAGTTGAAGGCACTGGACGCCAAGCGTGAAGCCCAGCCCCTCTGGTTCCAATCGCACCAGATGGTGGGCGCCATGTGCTATGTGGACCGGTTTGCGGGCACCCTGGCCGGCCTGCGCCAGAAACTCCCCTACCTGAAGGAACTGGGCATCACCTACCTCCATCTCTTGCCCCTGTTCGCTTCTCCTGAAGGGAACAACGACGGCGGCTACGCGGTGAGCGATTACCGCCGGGTCCATCCGGCCCTGGGCACGCTGGACGAGCTACGGGCGCTGGCGCGGGAACTGCGCCAAAACGGCATCAGCCTGGTGCTGGATTTCGTCCTGAACCACACCTCGGATGAGCATGACTGGGCACGGCGGGCGCTGGCAGGCGACCCGGAGTACCAAGCCTACTACCCTATGTTCCCGGACCGCACCCTGCCGGATGCCTACGAGAAGCATTTGAGCGATGTCTTCCCTGACCAGGCGCCGGGTAACTTCACCTATCGCCCGGAGATAGACCGCTGGGTGTGGACGACCTTTTACCCCTTCCAATGGGACCTGAACTACGCCAACCCGGTGGTCTTCTGCCGCATGGCCGAGGAGATGCTCTTCCTGGCCAACGTGGGCGTGGAGGTGCTGCGCCTGGATGCCGTCCCCGTCGTCTGGAAGCGGCTGGGGACGAACTGCCGCAACCTGCCGGAGACCCATCTGCTCATCCGCGCCTTCAATGCCCTGGCTCGCATCGCGGCCCCGGCGCTGATCTTCAAGTCCGAGGCCATTGAATACCCGGACAAGTTGGTGAAGTACCTGGACCCGCGCGGCTCGCGCCTGGCCTACAATGCGCCCCTGATGAGCCTGCTATGGGAGGCGCTGGCCACCGGCTCTGCGCGGCTGCTGGCCCGTTCGCTGCGGCGGCATTTCCGCATTCGCCCGGAGTGCGCCTGGGTCAACTTCGTGCGCGTCCACGACGACATTAGCTGGGTGTTTAGCGATGCGGATGCCCGCGCCGTGGGGCTGAACGGCCCGGCGCACCGTCGCTTCCTGAACGCATTTTACAGCGGGCAAGTGGCTGGGAGCTTCGCACGGGGGGTGCGTTTCCGCAAGGACGCGGAACGGGAGGGGACGCATATCTCCGGCACGACGGCGTCGCTCGCCGGACTGGAGAAGGCGTTGGAGGCCGGGGACGAAGCGGAGATAGACCTGGCCATCCGGCGTATCCTCCTGCTTTACAGTGTTGTCCTCTCTATCGGCGGCATCCCGCTCCTCTACCTGGGTGATGAGATCGGCGTCCTGAACGATTACAGCTACCTGAACGATCCCCACCAAGCGATGGATAGCCGCTGGTTGCACCGCGTGCGCACGGATTGGGAGAAGGTAGCCCGGCGCACGCAGCCTGGTACAATTGAAGGGCGCACTTATATCCCGTTGAAGCACCTGATCGATCTGCGCAAGCGCCTCCCGGCTTTGGCCGGCCTGGAGATGGAGGTGATAGAGACCGCCAACCCCCATGTTCTGGGCTATCTCCGTCAGCATGGGGGGCAGCGCGTGATCGTGCTGGCAAATTTCAGCGCGCAGGAACAACGCCTCTCCGCCGCCCAGGTGCGGCGCGATGACCTGGGGGCCACCTGGACTGACCTTGTGACAGGGGAGGCCGTGCGTCTGGATGGGGATGTGGTGTTGGGGCCGTATCGCTTCGTCTGGCTGGCGCTGGCGCCCGCCGTGTAGAACCTCTGGCGAACATGTCACCCTGCAACCCGGCGCCCAATAGGGGCAGGTCTGAGACCTCCCCTACTGCCCGGTTCTCACCCCCTCCCTCACCCTCCCCCGTCCAGGGGGAGGGAACTCATCTCCCCTCTGGGTAGGGGGCAATTCCCTCCCCCCTTGTGGGGGAGGGAACTTATCCCCTCCCAATAGTGCGTTGTTTGTGGCATTTTCCCTGAATGCGCTACTAAAATATGCTTTCTCCTTAAGGTTTTTTTGTTCCTGGTACTTGCATTTCACGGAGAATGGATGTACAATCAGCGTATGCTGTCACTCCAGGGGGGAGAGTGATCAGCGAGCAACAGGGGAGGCGGCAACATCAGGCCGCTGCTGAAGCCATCTCCCGGTGGGGCTGTCGGGGGGACAAGGGAGATGCGCCTATTGCAAGGACGCCGATACTTGCAGTGGGTCTTAATGCGGAGGCAGTGACCTGGTTGCCTGTGATTATATCATCATCACGAAACTAAAAGGGGGATACATGCCAACGTACCAGGATACCATTCGCCAGTATTACCCACGCCTTTCGCCTAGTTTCCGACGCGTGGCCGATTTTCTGTTGGACAATTACCATGAGGCGGCCTTCATGACCGCCACCCGGCTGGCGGACCGACTGGAGGTGGACCCGGCGACGATTGTGCGCTTCGCGCAACGCCTGGGCTATCCGGGCTATCCGGAGCTTCTGGCCGAGATTCGCCAGATGGTGCGCGCCGAGATGCAACGCTCCCTGGCACAGGTATCGGCAGAGGCCGGAAGCGTCGATCTGGTGCGCTCGGCGTTGAGCCACGAACGCGATAACATAGAGCGGCTGATCACCCAGTTGCACGATGAGGATGTGGAGCGGTTGACCGATGCGCTGTTGCGCGCCAAGCACATCTACACCATCGGCGAGGGTCCCGATAGTTACATCGCCGGGCTGTTTGCGGCCTTGCTGCGGGAAGCCGCCCTGCCAGCGCAAGCGGTGCCGGTGACTATCGCCGAGGCGGCGCGCCTGATCCAGGATGCGACCGCGGAGGATGTGCTCATTGGGATCAGTTTACTGGGCCTTTCCCCCGACGTCAGTAACACGCTGCGCATCGCCCGCCGCTACGGAATCTACACCGTCGCCATCGTGGGGCGGCCGGCAGCACCCCCCGCGCAGGCCGCTGAGACCGTCATCGCGTGTCCCTCCCACGCGCTGTTGGGCCTGTCCTCGTACGGTAGCCTCCTGGTGTTCGTCGCAGCGCTGAGCCAGACGCTGGTTGTGCGTGCGCCGGAGCGCCTGGCCGAGTTCAACACCAAGTTCCAGGAGATCTACAACGAGCTGAGTCAGAACCTGCCTGCGGAGGTGCGCCGGGTGGACATCTCCAAAGTCCTGGGGACAGGAGGTGGGCCAGCGGAATCCCCAGCGACGGGGGCTGGCTAGGGCCACCGACATGTACAGCCTGGAACGCGCCATAGCGCGCTCCGCCCCCCGCGCTTTACGTCTGATGGCCGGAGCGGGCGCCACCACCGTCAATGGGAGTAAGGAGCACCATTATGTTTCGTGAAAAGGTCAATAAGACATACAACACGCTTTCGCCCAGCTATCGCCGTATCGCCGACTTCTTGCTGGACCATCCCAACGAGGCCGCCTTCATGACCGCCACCCAGCTTGCGCGCCGGGTGGCGGTGAACACGGCGACCGTGGTGCGCTTTGCCCAGCGGCTCGGCTATGACGGCTATCCGGAACTGCTTCAGGATGTGCGCTCGGTGGTGCGCTCGCGCCTGGCGACGCCGCCGGTGGGCGTGCCTGCGGAGGATGCCACCGAGACGGCTGCCCGTGCCCTGAACCAGGAAGCGGAGAACCTCAGGCAGTTGCTCATCAACCTGCCACGTGAGGAGATCAGCCAGGTCCTCAACGCGCTGCGCGCTGCCCGACGCATCTTCGTCGTCGGTGAGGGCCACAGCCGCAGCCTGGCGCAGTTGTTCGCCGGCAGCCTGACCGGCCTGGGGTTGCCGGCGCGCACGGTGGAGACCGACATCACCAGTGTCGCTGCGGTGATGCACGACCTGGGCGCTAACGATGTCGTCCTGGGCGTGGCTGTGGTGGCCCAGTGCCCGGATACGACCAGCATTCTGCAACTGGCGCGTGAGCGCCAGGCGAAGACGGTCGCGATCACCGGCGCGCTCTCCTGGCCTGTGGCGAAGGTGTCGGAACTCGCCATCGCCTGCCCTGTGGATTCCATCGTCGGCGTGGCCAGCCCGGTGGCGATAGCCGCGATGCTCTCGGCGCTGTTCCAGGGCCTGGCCTCCGGCGAGGGGGTGCGGGTCGCTGAACTGGCCGCTTCTTACGAGAAGACGTTGCAGCGGCTGGCCGATATTCGCGCCGAGACGCCGGTGCCAACGCTGTAGCCTCCAGAGGGGTCGCACCCCCCGATCCCTTCACGCAGGGGACCGAAGGGGGTGCGACCTCTGCAACCACGAGGCGAATCCGTTGAGTCCCTGTTTTGATGTTACTTGAGGGCAGGATACGCCGGGGGCTGGTGTTCAGGCCGGCCTGGGCCGCGCTGTGTGGCGCCATCGCCTCCGGCGGTTTTCACTGGGGCACAACCGATCTGGTCCGGCTGGTTGCGGTGATGTTCCTGGCCGAAGTCGGTTGGGCCTCTGTCTGGGCCGCGGTGACCTCCCCGGCCTGGGCGGACCCCCTGCGCCGCTGGGCGATCTTGCGCGCCCAACTTGAGCACCCCCCCGATCCTCCGCCCACGCAGGGGCCTCAGCAGGGGGCGTTTTGGCTCCCCTATCTGCGCCAGGACGCACCCGGCGGCGCGCTGGCGCGCTGGCTGGCTGCTTTGCGCGCCTGGTGGGCAGACTCGGCCAGGGCTGTGGCAGGCCCGGTGCTGAACGGCCTGCTTATCGCCACGCTCTTGTCCCTGCTGCTGGCGGCGCTGCTGGGGCCGCGCCTGGTGCTGCTCACCCTGGCAGCGTTCGCCACCACCCAACTGGCCTTCGCCCTCAGCCCGCGCCCCGGCCAGCCCGGCGCCATCTCCCAAGCAGTGGTTTGGGTGGGCCTGCCCTGGCTGGCCGGTCATGTGGCTTTCTCTCCGCTCAATTTCCCCTCAACGGGCCTGGCGCTGGCCTATAGCCTGGCCATTGCGGGCCTGATACGGACGACCGACGACAGACGATGGGTGAATCTTGCGCTGCTCAACCTGGGGCAGGCGCTGGCCATTGCCATCCTGCTGGCCGGGGGGCGGGTGGCTGGGGCGGGGGTCGTCGGGCTGTTGGCCTTTCCCATTGTGGTGATGCAGCCCTGGCTCCGGCGCGGGCTGGCGGGGGAGAGCTTCGTGCAGCGGGCGCAGTGGCCGCTGATGTTGGCGATGCTGGTCTCCGTCGTCGGTAACGTGTGGGGCAATTGAGGTCAGGCGGAGGCGACCCGGCCAGCCATAGCGCCTCATGCCCTGGAATGATCTGTCCCCAGGATAAAAAGGCCCGACCTTTATCGGGTCGGGCCTCTACAGGTCACAGGGAGACAGGTGTGCACACGTCGGAGATCACCGCGCCGGGACCGGCTCCATGGCGGGCTGGGGGCGCGGCAGGGGCACGTCGCTGAAGAAGGCCTCAAACTCGGCCCCGTCAATCGTCTCCACCTCCAGCAGGCGCTTGGCAATGGCGTCCAGCTTGTCGCGGTACTGCAACAGGATGTTCTTGGCCCGCGTGTAGGCCTCGTGGATGATGCGGCGCACCTCGTTATCAATCTCCAACGCCACCGCATCCGAGTAATCCCGCTGCTCACCCAGCTCCTTGCCCAGGAAGACCAACTCTTCCTTCTGGCCGAAGACCATGGGGCCAAGCTTCTCGCTCATGCCGTAGCGGGTGACCATGGCCCGCGCCAGTTCTGTGGCCCGCTCCAGGTCGTTGGCCGCGCCGGTGGTGATGTCGGTGAAAACCAACTCCTCCGCCGCCCGGCCTCCCAACAGGCCGGAGAGATCATCCAGGAACTTCTGCTTGCTCCACAGCGTGCGGTCTTCTTCCGGCAGGGACAGAGTATAGCCGCCCATCATGCCCCGGGCGATGATAGAGACCTTGCGCACCGGGTCGCACTTGGGCAGGACGCGCATGACGACGGCATGGCCGGCCTCGTGGTAGGCGATGACGCGCTTCTCCTCCTCGCTGATCAGGCGGCTCTTGCGCTCCGGCCCGGCGATGACGCGCTCAATGGCCTCTTCAAACTCCTTCATGCCGATGGCCTTCTTGTTGCGCCGCGCCGCCAGGATGGCCGCCTCGTTGACCAGGTTCTCAATGTCCGCGCCGACAAAGCCGGGGGTGGCCTTCGCCAGCGTGGTCAGGTCCACGTCGCTCGCCAACGGCTTGCCGCGCACGTGCACGCGCAGGATGGCCTCGCGCCCCTTCATATCGGGCCGGTCCAGCACCACGCGCCGGTCAAAGCGGCCAGGGCGGAGGAGCGCCGGGTCCAGGATGTCGGGCCGGTTGGTGGCGGCGATCACGATCACGTTAGTGTCGGTGTCAAAGCCGTCCATCTCCACCAGGATCTGGTTGAGCGTTTGCTCGCGCTCGTCGTGGCTGCCGCCCAAGCCCGCGCCACGGTGGCGGCCCACCGCGTCAATCTCGTCCACGAAGACGATGCACGGTGAGTGGCGCTTGGCCTGGTCAAACAGGTCGCGCACGCGGCTGGCACCGACGCCCACGAACATTTCCACGAATTCCGAGCCGGAGATGGAGAAGAAGGGCACACCGGCCTCGCCGGAGACGGCCTTGGCAAGCAGGGTCTTGCCCGTGCCGGGGCTGCCCACGAGCAGCACGCCCTTGGGGATGCGCGCCCCCAGGGAGATAAACTTCTCCGGTTCCTTGAGGAACTCCACCACCTCGCGCAACTCTTCCTTGGCCTCATCCACACCGGCCACATCATCAAAGGTCACCGTAGGCTGGTCGCCGGTGAACATGCGCGCCCGGCTCTTGCCAAAGGACAGGGCCTGGTTGTTCGTGCCCTGCGCCTGGCGCAGCATGAAGTAGATGATGCCCACGACCAACACCGCTGGCAGCGTATAGGCCAGCAGGTTGATGATGTTGCCCCAATCGCTGGGCCGCCGGTATTGGATGTCCACAGCCTTCAGGTCATCGGCGGTCACGCCGTAGGAAGCCAGAAGCTCCTCCACCGTGCCATTGCCGCCTTTGTAGGTGATCACATCGTTGGCGTTATCCTTGTACTTGACTGTCAGTTCATCGCCACTGACGATGATCTGCTTCACCCGACCCGCCTGGACGTCGGCGGCGATAGCGGAAATGGGCTTCTCCGTGGCTGCTGGCGCGTTGGCGCGATAGCTGTACAAGATGGCCCCAATGGCCAGCAGGATGAGCAGCCAGACGAATCCGTTCCGTAGCCGTGCTGAGTTCACTGTCTCCCTCCGTCGTTTCTCCATCACACACCGATAGGCAATAATTGATTATACCAAATGGCATGGAAACTGACCAGCCCCCAATTGGGGGAACACCCCCCTCATTTGTCCCATACGACCGGCAGGCCCTCCGCCTGGGCATACCAGGGCCTGTATCCAGGCACGTAGGCGCCCGGAGGCGGCGCTGGGGGTGGGGTGCTACGGGTCGTATAGGCGCGATACACAATCGCCCACAGAGGGAACAGACCCAGGATGGCGATCAGGGCCAAGGCCCCCAGAATGATGCCCAGCCAATCAATTTCCGCCTCCTCTTCTGCCTCCTCCTCTTCGTCCGCGACGGGGGGCGTTCGGATGGCTGCGGGCCGTGCCGGGCTGACCTCCGGGCGGCGGGGCGGCGCGGGGGGCGCAGGCGGGCGCACCACGCTAGGCGCCTCCTCTAGCCGGATCACCGGCCTCCCGGCAGTGGTGAGCAGGGCCTCACGGCGGTAGCTGATCAGGATGCGTCCGAACTGTTCGGCGGTGCGATAGCGGGCCGAGGGTTCTTTGGCCAGCACCTTATGCACAATGCTTTCCAACTGTGCGGGGATATGCGGGTTAAACTGAGAGAGTGGCGGTGGCTCCTCATGGAGGTGCTTGAGGGCCAACGCAGTATAACTGTCCGCGTCAAAGGGCAGGCGGCCAGTAAGCATCTCATACAGGATGACGCCGATAGCGTATACATCGGAGGCGGGCGTGGGCGGCTTACCGGCGGCCTGCTCCGGCGCGAAATAGTGCGGCGTGCCCCACACCGTCTCGGAGAGCGGAATGGTAGCGCTGGACAGGGCGCGGGCGATGCCGAAATCCGTGACCTTAGCGCGGCCATCCGGCGTCACCAGGACATTCTGTGGCTTGACATCGCAGTGGACAATGCCTGCGCGATGGGCATAGCCCACGCCCGCGCAAATCTGCACGGCCAGGTCCAGGGCGCGCTCAATGGGGAAAGGCGCCTCCTTGCGGATCAACTCCTTCAGGTTCTGCCCGTCCACGTACTCCATGACGATGTAATATCGCCCCCGGTCCTGGCCGACGTCGTGGACGGTAACGATGTTGGGGTGGCTGAGGCTGGCGGCGGCGCGGGCCTCGCGCTGGAAGCGCGCCAGGAACTCCGGGTCCGCTGTCAGGCTCTCGCGCAGCACCTTGACCGCGACGATGCGGCCCAACGCCAGGTCCTCAGCCTTGTACACGTGCGCCATGCCGCCGGAGCCGATCTGCGCAGCCAGCAGCCGGTAACGGTTGTTCAGTGTCTCGCCTGCGTAAGGGTCAGATGCATTCACGGTTTCGCCTGCCCATAAATGCGCTCAAATTCGGCCAAGTACAACGCCGCGACCTCCGGGCTGTGAATGATCAGAACGTTTTCGTCGTTGGAGTCGTCCGCCTGAGCGCTGAAGTTATATGAGCCGGTGATCACGAGGCTCTCATCTATAATAATCACTTTGTGATGCATCGTAAAGGGGTTACCATCCAGACGCACGTCCAGGCCGGCCCGCTTCATCCGACCATACTCGCTGGCGCTGGTGTCGCCGCCGCGTGTCTCAAACACCCCGGCGACACTCACGCCCGCCCTGGCCCGGTCCAGCATGGCCTGGGCAATGGAATCGCTGGTGAAGGAGAAGGCCAGAAAGCGGATGCTCCGCTGTGCCCCCCGGATGCTCTGGATGAGGTGCGTGGCCACCTGATCGCGGGGGGAGAAGTAGTTCTCAATCAGCACCCCCTGAATGGTTATTTGGGGGTGCGGGGTCGTGGCCGTCTTCCTGCCCCCGAAGCGCCGGTGGATAAACATCTCTTCAAATTCGCGTGTGTAGTTCTCGGCCAGCTCCGGCGACTCAATCAGGACCAGGTTGTTGTCGTTGCGGTAGGTGTCGTTGTCCTTCAGATTCCACGAACCTGTCCAGACGCGTTGGCCATCTATGACGATGAATTTGCTGTGGGTGAAGGCATTGCGGCTGTCGGTGACGGTGGGGATACCGGCGAACTCAATCCTGCGGTAGGCATCGGTGTCTGCGTTCTCACCATCCATGACGAAGCGGACGCGCACGCCACGATTATGGGCGGCGATCAGCGCGGCGGCCAGCCTCTGGCTGTCAAACTCAAACGTGACCACATCCAAGGTCTTTTGTGCCCCATCTATGCTGGCGACGACGATCTCATCCACGCCGCCGGAGCGCACGCCGTCGTCCGGGTTCTTGGGCCGGGTGAAATAAACCTGGATCCAGGGCGGAGCCGCCGTGACAGGCGAGACCGCAGGGGCGGGTGACTCTGTGGGCGGGGTGGCGCCGGGCACGAGTGCGTCGCCCGTCCGGAGGATAAACCCAACGGCGACCAGGCCAACCAGCGCGATCAGCGCCAGGCAGCCCAGGGCCGAAGACAGGGGCAAGCGTGTTTTGGAGTTCATGGGAGCACCTGTAGCCTGCGCTACGACCGGGCCTCGGCGGCGGCGTCAATCAGCGCCAGGACCTTTTGTAGCATTTGTCCGTCACTCAGTTTGAAGCGCTGCGCAGCGATGGTGCGAATGGTCGCCTCCACATCAGGCCGGGTCTGCGCGGCTTTGTCGTGATTGAGATGGCTGCGCTCCTCTGGGCTTTTGGGCAGATCAGGCGCCGCCTGCACCAGCGCGCGGAGGCCATCCGCCAGTTCCTCATCCTCCTCCAGATCGGCCCGCGCAGCCACCAGGGTATTGATCCGCCGCATCATCTGGCGCACCAGGGTGACGCTGCGGGCGATATGAGCCTTCGCCGCTGCCGGGTCCAGGTCAGCAGTGGCGTACACAGCGGCCTCAACGCGGGCCAACCCCCAGTTGAGGAGCGTTTCCGCTTCGGCGTCTTGCAGGCCATCCGTTAGATTTTCTGCCTCCAGAATGGCCTCGGTTGCCCGTCGCAGGCGGAGTGCCAGTGCATCCTTGGTCATCGGCGCGTTCTTGTCTCAGGCCGTCGTGGGTTCATGCCGGCTGCGATTGTAGCAGAGGGTCGGAGGAAAGGCAACCCACCAGCCGTTGAATGTATTCAACGGCTACGTACTAGGAAACCGGCTTATGGACATTTAACGAAATAACACTGCTCTGTTGCAAAGACAGCCGTAAACAGGGGGCATTGGATCACCGCACCGTAAACGGTGCGGCGTGCCTTTACACGGCTATACGCTCCACCGTTTACGGTGGAGTCCTCCCTATCCCCAATATGGAACGCCCTTCGCTTCTGTTTGCAACAGAGCAAAATAACACCGTAACAAACGGGGAGGCCCGGATACACCACCGTTCACGGTAGCGCTTAAGGCCAGACTTCAGGCCGCACCGTTTACGGTGTGGTGTTCGCATTTCCAGATCGCCCCGGTTACGGCGCTATTTTGTTCATCTTCATCAGTCGGTTGGATACCACTTTAGTATGGAATCGGGCCGCCTCAGCCCCCGCCCCGCAACAGGCGCTTGATGTCGTGGCGCACGGCGTAGGTGGCGGCCTCAATGCGGTTGCTCACGCCCAGCTTCTCCAGGATCACGCTCACGTGGTTGCGCACCGTCTTTTCGCTCAGTGTGAGCGCCTCGGCGATCTCGGCATTGGTCTTACCCTCAGCGATAAGCGCCAGCACCTCCAGTTCGCGCTCGGTCAGGTCGCGGAAGGCAGCGGTATCAGCCTCGCGTTCGCGCTGGCGCACCCGTTCAATCACCTTGCGCGTTACCGCCGGGTCCAGCAGCGCCTCCCCCGCGCGCACGGCCTCAATCGCCCGCAACAGTTCATCGTTGCCCACCTGCTTGAGCACATAGCCTGCGGCCCCCGCCTGGATGGCCTGAAAGATGAGGTCATCGTCGGCGAAGGACGTGAGCATGATGACCTTCGTCTCCGGCCAACGCGAGGTGATCGTGCGGCAGGCGGCGATGCCGCTCTCCCCCGGCAATCGGATATCCATCAGGACCAGGTCGGGCCGGTGGCGTTCAGCGGCGCGGATGGCCTCCTCTGCCGTGCTGGCCTCGGCCACTACGGTGATGCCCGGCTGGCTGTGCAACAGGGCCTCCAACCCCAGCCGGACCACCTCATGATCATCTACCAGCAATACCCGCAAGGTTTTCATCCCAACTCCTCCCAAGGCACATCCAGGATCACGGTCGTCCCCTGCCCTGGCTGGCTCTCAATGGTCAGTTCGCCGCCCAGCAGGCGAGCGCGGTCGCGCATATTTCTCAGCCCCATGCCCCCGCCCTGGCCTGAGCCATGCTCGGCGGCCAGGTCCCCCGGCGAGAACCCCACGCCATTGTCCCGGATGACCAGGCGCAGCCGCCCATTGTGGCTCCAGGCGCGCACCTGGGCGTGCTGGGCGCGCGAATGGCGGGCCACATTGGAGAGTGCCTCGCCGGTGATCGCCAGGATGTGGCCCGTGCGTATAGGCGACAGGCGTATCCCCTCCGGCAAGTCCAACTCCAGATGGACCTCCACCAGCGAGCGCAGGCGGGCGTCCTCGGCCAGCCGGCGCAAGCCCTCAGCCAGGTCGGTGGGTTGCTCCTCCGGGCGCAGTTCAAAGATATAGCGGCGCAGGTCGCTGATGGCCTGGTTGAGCGTGACCATCGCACGGTCCAAAGTGGGCGCAAGCACGCTCTGGCCGTTCAACTGGCGGCGGGCCGACTCAATCATCAGCCCGGCGGAATAGATCCCCTGGATCACGTTATCATGCAATTCGCGACCGATGCGCTCGCGCTCCATCGCCACGATCTGCGCCCGTTCCATCTTCTCAATGCGGCGCTCCACCTCTACATCAAATATCTCCAGCCCCCGGATGACGGCGATGGTCATCGCCAGCCCCACCAGCGAGCGCAGGACCGGTGGGGGAACACCTATGGTTGCCACCACCGTTTCGCTATTGAGAACGTTCGCCGGAAAGAAATCCGCTGGCGGGCCGATAAGGCCGCCGAAAAAGGCATAGCCAACGAGCGCGAAGCCTGCCACGCGCAACGTCCCCACAATATGCGGCAGGCCCAGGGGGGCGATACGCGTCATGGCCTGGTGGCGCAAGCCATAGGCCGACAATAGCCCGCCTGGAAAGCCCAGCAGGTAGCGGGCAAAAATACTTCCCTGCCTGAGCCAGGTCTCAGTATCCGGCGCCAGGCGCAGCCCCAACGCGATGAATCCGAGCATCCAGGCCGCGAACATGGCAACGGGCGCCACGGCCAGCCAGCGCCAGCGCCCCCGCAACGGGCGCAGCGTGCTCACGCCAAATTGGAGCAGGCAGGCGAACGAGACCGCCAGCAGGATCACCTGAAGGATTTGCAGGGCGCGCACCAGGGATGCGCTCAGATAGGTCGCCTGGATGGGGATGAAGATGTCGCCCCACTCGTGCAGGCCGTGCGTCAGCCCGAAGGCGGCCAGCCAGCCCAACGCCCGCGCCAGATTCAGCCGGCTGTAGCTGCGCGACTGGAGCGCAATCGCCAGGCCCAGGACGAAGAACACCAGCCCGTAAACGAACAGGATGATGATGCGGTTCAGTTCAAAGAATTGGCGTAGCGCTTCAACCATCGTAGTCTGATCTCTATCAATTCTACACAATTATACCCGAGTTTAGCCTCTTCTCATATAGGCCTACCAGCCGCGTCTCCCTTTCCCTTCGCCCTAGAATTGGCTATAATGGGAGCGAGAACCGACTGAACGGGAATCGCACGTACATGCCATCCATCTTTCCGTTTACCGCTATCGTCGGCCAGGACCACATGAAGCGCGCCCTGGTGCTCAACGCCGTCAACCCGCGCATTGGGGGTGTGCTCATTCGCGGCGAACGCGGCACGGCCAAGAGCACCGCCGCCATCATAGATAAAGAGGCTACTCCATGAAGCTGGAAGAGTATTTTGAGTTTCTCAGTCCGGATGACATCCGGATTAAAGGACACCGGATTGGTATTGACGATGTCCTATACTATTACCTGGACGGTTACACGCCGGAGGAAATCGCCGCCCAACTCCCGACGTTGAGCTTGGAAGAGATCCACGCCACGATCACCTACTACCTGCACAACCGCGCCGAGGTGGACGCTTATTTAGCCCGGCTGGCAGCCTGGCGCGAGGAGCAATACCGGCAATGGGCTGCGAACCCACCGCCCATCGTCCAACGCCTGCGCGCCCTGAAAGCACAACGGGTGAAGGACCACGCCCCCACTCTATGAAGGTCCGCTTCCTGCTGGATGAAAACCAATCGCCTCGGCTGAAAACGGCCCTTCTGCGCCTGAATCCAACTATAGATGTGCTGCGGATAGGAGACCCGGAAGCCCCTTCCTTGAGCACACCAGACCCCGACTTGTTGCGCTATCTGGAACTCGGACAACGTGCGCTGGTAACTTCGAACCGCACCAGCCTGCCTGAGCACATCGCAGCGCATTGGGCTGCTGGCGGCCATCTCTGGGGCGTTCTTTGGGTACGTCCGGGCACCCCGGTGGGCCGGCTGGCACAAGACCTATACTTGATCTGGGAAGCCAGCGAGGCCGAAGAATGGGTCGATCGGCTTGATTGGGTCCCGTTCTAGATTTCTATACACAAGTGCCCTTCTCTTTCCCTTTGCCCTAGAATTAGCTATAATGGGGGCAGGAAAACGTTTGAATTAGAGTTGGATCGGAATTGTAACCTATGCCACCCATCTTTCCGTTTACCGCCATTGTTGGCCAGGACCGCATGAAGCGTGCCCTGGTGCTCAACGCCGTCAACCCACGCATTGGGGGTGTGCTCATTCGCGGCGAACGCGGCACGGCCAAGAGCACCGCCGCTCGTGCCCTGGCCGCCCTCCTGCCGGAAATTGAGGTCGTCGCCGATTGCCGCTTCAGTTGCGACCCTAACCAGCCTGCCCTCCTGTGCACCGAATGCAAGGAGCGGGTGGAACGCGGCGAGAAATTGCCCGTCGCCACCCGCCGCACCCGGCTGGTGGACCTGCCTGTCAGCGCCACCGAGGACCGCGTGGTGGGCACGCTGGACATTGAGCTGGCTATCCAGAAGGGCGAGCGCCGCTTTGAGCCGGGCGTCCTGGCCGCCGCCAATCGCGGCATCCTCTATGTGGACGAGGTCAACCTGCTGGATGACCACGTGGTGGACCTGTTGCTGGACTCCGCCGCGATGGGCATCAACGTGGTGGAGCGCGAAGGCATTTCCTTCAGCCACCCGGCCCGCTTCATCCTGGTCGGCACCATGAACCCGGAGGAAGGCGACCTGCGCCCCCAGTTGCTGGACCGCTTCGCCCTATGTGTGGACATTCGCGGCCTGATGAACCCCGCCGACCGCGTGGCCATTCTGGAGCGCAACCTGGCCTTTGAAGCCGACCCCGAAGGCTTCCGCGCCGAATGGGAGCCACGCGAACGGGAACTCTCCCGCGAGATCGCCAGGGCACGCGAACTGGTGGACCATGTCCGCTATGGCCGCGAGGAGTTGCTCACCATTGCCCGGCTGACCAGCAGCCTGCGCGTGGATGGTCACCGCGCTGACCTAGTGATCTTGAAGGCCGCCCGCGCCCATGCCGCGCTTCAGGGCCGCGACCACGTGACCGAGGAGGACATCCTGCTTGCCGCCGAACTGGCCCTGCCTCACCGTCTCAAGCGCCAGCCCTTCCAGGAGGCCGAGATCAGCCTGCAAGACCTGCGCGAGCGGCTGGAGCAGGCACGCAACCAGCGCGATGGCGGCGCGGGCGAAGCCGAACCCAAGCCTGCCCAGGGCGCACCGGAGGCCGGACAGGTAAAAAAAAAGGCACTAGCTTCCCCTTCTTCTGAGGCCTCCAATATCGGCCAGCCTGAAGCCGCACGTCAGGATGTCCCCAGGGAGCCGCAGAGCGCCCGCTGGTGGGAAGGAGGCCGGTCCGTCTCCATCGGGGAGACCTTCCGCACGCGCCGCCTGGATACGCCCCTGGATCGGCTGACGCGCTCCACCGGGGGCAAGCGCAGCTACACCCGCACCGACCGCAAGCGGGGCCGCTATATTCAGAGCCGCCCCGCCAATGGCCAGACTGATGACATCGCCTTTGATGCCACGCTGCGCGCTGCCGCGCCCTATCAGCTCCGCCGCGAGCGCAAGGATGTGGCCTTTGCTGTAGAACCCCAGGACCTCCAGCGCAAGGTTCGCGTCAAGCGGGCGGCCAACCTGATCTTGTTCGTCGTGGATGCGAGTTGGTCCATGGCCGTGGCTGAACGGATGGAGGCCACCAAAGGCGCCATCATGTCGCTGCTCACCGATGCCTACCAGCGCCGTGACCGCGTGGGGCTGGTGGTCTTCCAGAAGAACGAGGCCAGGCTGATCCTGCCGCCGACCTCTAGTGTGGAACTGGCCCGGCACGCCCTGGCCGACATCCCCGTTGGCGGTAAAACGCCGCTGTCCAGCGGGCTGTGGCTGGCGTATAAGGTCTTCACCCAGGAGCGGCGCGCACACCCGGAGGTGATGCCACTGATGATCCTGCTTACCGATGGCGCCGGTAATGTCTCCATGACCGATTTGCCCCCCCAGGAGGAGGCCCACCGCATGGCCAGGCTCCTGCACGAAAGCGGCGTCCGCTCGGTGGTGATCAACATGGAGCACGCCGCCTTTGACCAGGGGCTGGCACAGGCCCTGGCCGATTGCCTGGTCGGGCCGTGCTATACCCTGCGCGAACTCAAGGCCGAGTCGTTGTACCAGACAGTGAGGCAGGAGCTGAAAGAGACACGCGATGCCTGACCCGTCACGTATCGCGTATCAGGACTAGAATCCTATTCGCCGTTTGCGACCTTTCCGGTAGATTATAAGGGGGAAAGGAACGATCATGCGCCTGGGCATTGAACGGCTGATCTTTCATGAGAATCGGCCCTACCGCTACCGCATCTACGATGAGGGTGGCCAGCTTTTGTGGATCGCCGACCGCGAGGAGCCCTGGCGCATTTACCATACCCGTCGCGTCCATTTCCGCGCCCCCAATGGGGATCCGGTAGGCCGATTGGAGCCGCCTCCCGACCTGCCCTGGGTGGAGGGGACCACCTACTATCTGCTCACCCCCGACGAAGAACTCCCCTCCTGGTCCCTGCTCGCTTCCATCACCCAGCGCTACACCCCCGCCGATGACCTGCTGCAACGCCTGCCGGACTACGAACTTGAATTCGCCGGACGGCTGTTTGTGGCGCGGGGCAGCCGCTACGCCGACCGGCTCTACGAGATCTTTGAGGGGGAGGCACTGAGGGAGATCGTGCCCGCTGGCCGTCCAGCTCAGCGGACGGAATCGCTGGCGCAGGTGCGGCTACGGCGCATCTTGAACGATGCCGAGCGGCTGGCACAGGCCGCCGAGAAACCCGCCCGACGGCGCAGGCGGCTTCCCCCCGCCGAGGTGATCCACCCCATTGAGGGCTTCTGCTACGAAATCGGAGTGCGCTCGCCGGTGCTTAAGCGGTATCCGCTGCTGGTGGCCGCGCTGGTCATCCTGGTGGATATGGCCATCGCCGAGACGCCGGACTTCAGGCCGATTTGAGATCGCCCTTCCACTCCGGCGGCGGCCCGGCATCCAGGGCCTGCTGCAGTGCCTGCAGAAACTCCTTATAGTCGGGCAGCGCGTTGTACTCGGCCACGTCGGCGATAGACGACTTCAGCGTGATATAGGTAAAGGGATCAAAGTACACGCCATACTCGTCCAGGACGCTGACGACATAGGGGGCGCGGTCAATGATCTCTTCCAGCCGGGTCTCCTCGGTAATCTTCAGGCGCTCGCTCATGCGCGTTTACTCCTCCTGGTCTTTCATAACCGTTCGTGAACGGAATTGTACCTTGAACCGCGCCTGTGAACAAGGGCAGCCGGGGGTTGAAATCACCCCTGGGGCGCCTGCGGCCGGGCGTGATTGAGGTCCTCTCATAAATGGCGGGATGGGCAAGGCGGGATAGATAGCCAGTAGGGCGGCTTTCCATAGCCGCCGAAGAGCGGCAGGTATAGAAACCTGCCCTACACCTGAGCTACGGCTGAGCCTGTAGGGCGGCTTTCTATAGCCGCCGAAAGGCTTTCCATAGCCGCCGCAGAGCGGCAGGTTCAGAAACCTGCCCTACGCCGGGGAGGGAAATCCGGCCTACGACCGGCTCTCCACGCGCGGAGAGCCTCAATTCACACTGACATGGCGTAGAGTTCTATGGGCTCCCCGGCGCAATATAGCGCGTGAGCCGTGCCTGACGGATTTATAAGAGGATCTCAAGGCGTGACGCTTGACCGTAGATGAAGCTACGAGTATGATGAAAGGGGTCAGCAGCTATTAAACGGATGTTTACGGCGAACCCTGAGTAAAAGGAGCACCATGACGGAGCGCGAGACCTATACGATTAATATTGCCGGGATCACCCGCCACCTGCCCCTGTTTGAGGTGGCTCCCGGTGTCCGTATCGCCATTCTCAATATTCTGGGGGATACCGAGTTAGTCCAGGCCGTGGCCCGCGAGTTGGCCCGCAGGCTGCGGGGCATCCAGGCCGATGTCCTGGTCACCGCCGAGGCCAAGAGCATCCCGCTCATCCATGAACTGGCCGTGCAGATGGGCCTGCCCTATGTCGTCTTACGCAAGGCGTACAAGCCCTACATGGGCGAGGCCCTGCAGGCCGAGACGCTCTCTATCACCACCGGCAAGCCGCAGACACTCTATCTGGACGAGAAGGACCGCCGCCTGATCCAGGGCAAGCGCGTCATTCTGGTGGACGACGTGATCAGCACGGGCAGCACGCTGCAGGGGATGCGCCTGCTGGTGGAGAAAGCCGGCGCGACCACTGTGGCCCAGGCGGCGATCCTCACTGAGGGCGAGAGGGCCAAGTGGCAGGATATTATCGCCCTGGGGCATCTACCGGTGTTTACGAGCTGAGGCGGGTCTCTGGCAAAGGTGGGCTGATCTGCGCTGCCTCTGATAAGAACCTATCTCAAACATATCACCCTGCAGCCCGGCGAAGAACCTCACCCCCACCCTCTCCCTCCCAACCGGGTGCTGCGCTCCGCATGACGCCCTGAGCGAAGCGAAGGGCAAGGGCTTCAGTCTGTTTTTGAAACAGGTTGACGTTTCTATCCCACTCTCTTCAGGTATTCTCGGATCATCAGCGCAGCGGTCGCACCCTCCCCGGCGGCTGAGGCTGCCTGCTTGGTGGAACCAGCGCGCACATCGCCCGCCGCAAACAAGCCGGGCACAGAGGTCATAAGTCGGTCATCGGTGACAACAAAATCATAGGGATCAAGCTGGACCTTCCCTTTCACCAGCTCACTGTTCGGCGTCAGCCCGATAAAGACGAACACACCATCGTAGTGCCACTCCTTGATTTCGCCGGTGGTCCGGTCTTCCACAATCACGGCTTCTAACCTGTGCTTGCCTCTGAACGCTTTGACCGCATGGTTCACGGTGACAGTCATGTTCGGCTGCTGGGCGACCTTGTCCTGCGCGATCTTACTGGCTTTCACTTCGGGTTGGAACTCCACAATGTCCACCTGGCGAGCAAACCGTGTCAGGAACAGCCCCTCTTCAAACCCGCTGTTGCCCCCACCGATGACCAGCACCTTCTTGCCCTTGTAGAAAGCGCCATCACACGTGGCGCAGAAGTGGATATTCAGGCCGATCAGGTCATCCTCGCCCGGCACACCCAGCTTGCGATAACTCGCGCCGGTCGCCAGCAGCACGGCCTTGGTCCCATACTGGCTGCCATCGCCGGTGAGCACACACAAATACGTGTCCTCCGGCACAATGTCAGTGACCTCCTGGGCCTGCATAATTTCAACATCAAAGCGGCGGGCCTGCTGTGCGAGGCGTTCGGCAAATTCTGCGCCTGAGATGCCTTGGGGGAAGCCGGGAAAGTTGTCCAGGGTTTGGGTAATACCCGCCTGTCCACCCAGACCGGCCTTCTCAATCACCAGCGTCTCCACGCCTTCACGGGCCAGATACACGGCGGCGGTCAGCCCGGCCGGGCCGCCGCCGACGATAATCGCATCGTAAAACGAGCGCCGGGCCTGGGTTTGCAGCCCCAACTTCGCGGCCAGTTCAGCATTAGACGGTTCTACCAGGATAGAGCCATCCGGGAAGACGATGGTGGGGATGATGTGCCTGCCATTGTTGACTTTCTCCACGAAGGCCATGGCTTCGGCGTCCTGCTCAATATCTATGTTAACATACGGGACGCGTTGCTCCCCGAAAAATTTCTTCACCCGCCTGCAGTCCGGGCACCAGACGGTGCTATAGACGATGATCGGATCGTTCATAGGTCATCCTTTCATTCCAGAGAGTGGGCTGGCCGGGTCCATCCGCTTAGAAGAGGTTGTACACCAGCACAACCACCAGCCCGAAGATCATATGGCCGATCAGCCCGCCGACAAACCCCATCATACCGCCGTTGTTGATCATCCACAGGCCGGGCGCCTGAACCTCGCCGCGCTGGATGCCCACATGTACCATCGGGATCATGCCCATGACCAGCCCGGCTGCCAGCCAATGAACGCCACCAAAGACCAGACCCGTACCCCAGTTGGGTTGGCCTATGCCGATGGACCACAACAGGGCGTAAATGAGGGCAAAGATCGCCCCCATCATGAAATGGACCACCCAGCCCAACGTGCGGTTGGGTTGACCAAACATACTGCCTAACATGCCGACGATGTCCATTTTGGGCATCCCCATTTTGGGAGCCATCGCCATGACCAGGCTGATCACCCCAGTGCCGACCAGCCCGGCCACAATCGCACCAAGTACGTTCATGTTTCCCTCCTTAGAAGAAAAATAAACAGACGAAGGACAGATGCGTTAGCTGTCCGGTCTGTAGATCACCGTATCCGGCCGGAACGCGGCCCAAGCGAACCAGAAGTACTCATGGCTGAGCACCGACCTGAGCGATTTCCCGGCCAGCGGCCCGGCTATAGCCTGGCCAAACAGGTTCCACGTGCTCCCCGTTTCCTGGTCCTGAAAGGTTGCGCCATCCCAGGTGAAGGTCAGCGTCTGCCCATCCAGGCTACGCTCGTAAACCGCCGTTGAACCAACATCGCGCGAGGCGGCGATGTCTCCCTTATCCAGCGCCGAGGCTGTGCCTCCTTTCCAGAAGACGACGAGAGGGTGCCCCGCCACCACATCGTTGATCACATGAACCTGGCTCAATGTGGAGAAGGGATAGGCTTTTATGGTCTCGCCCACTGCGACGGCGACGACGCGGGCCATAGGCGGCAGGCGGTCGTCCAGCGTGCCGTCAAAGAGGAAGGGGGGACGGTCTACGCGGTCGTAGCCGGTATAGGGGTTCTGGCCGTAGGAGCGCAGGTAGCCCGTGTCCCTGGAGAGCACCTGGCCTTGTGGGAAGGCTGCCTTGAAGTCAGCCCAGGCGACGATCTGCGCAGGCAGGAATTCCAGGCGCGTCCCGGTCATGTCGCCGACGATCGCTTCGCCTGTAAATTGCTGCCACCAACTCTCCGTCCGATCGTCCCACATGATCAGGTCACTGTAGCGCAGGTTGCCGGTGGTGCCGAAGCGCAGGACCTGGCCGTTCACCCTGCGGTCAAACACGATGGCTGCGTTGCATAAGGGGCAGAAGGTCACAGCCACCGGCCGACCGCTGACGACATCGTTGACGATCTCGTGCCAGATGAGCACCTGCAGCGGATAAGCGCGGGCCTCGTCGCCCAGGCGCAAGCTGATGACCGGCTCGTTGGGCTTCAGCCAGGCATCGGCCTCGGCCACGGTCTCAAATTTCGGGGTGTCCAGCGGCGGAATACCGTCGGGGGGCGGGCCTCCGGAGAGGATCTCAGCGTAATCCACACTGTGCCGACAGAAATTGGTCTTCCAGCCGCTGACGTTGAAGCGGACACCCTGTTGTGCCACCTGGGCCTGGCAGCGGGGGTCATCCGGTTGAGCTTCAAGCCCCGATACGGGTTCCGAAAACGGAGTCGCGGTCGCCTCCGGCGAGGCAGGCGCTGTGGGGGGCGGCGTTGGCGGCTGAAGCCCACTCCGCGCCGCCTGACCACAGGCAGACAGGATCAGGCCGGCCAGGACGAACAGGCCGGGTATGGCAAACCAGCGTAACACGTTCATCTTGCCCTTCTCCAGACCTGTGATCTCTGGGACGGCGCCGCACCGTTTACGGCGCCGTTAAACCTCACAGGCCTTACGCCTATCCTAGCGTGGAAGGGCAAGCGCGGCTGTAGGCTGACCTACAAACGGGGCCAGAACCCCGTTTTCCCAAAGAAAACGGGGTTCTGGTTTTCCAGAGGTTCTGTTCTCAGGGGCCTTGCCGCCGATCCAGATAGGCTTTGAGCGCCACGGCGTTGTTGTGCTCGGTGTCGCGGGCGCTGTAAAGCAGCGTGACGTTACCCTGGCGGGCCGCCTCCAGGATAGGTTGCCAGGCTTCGGGCTTCCCGTCCAACTCGGCGAAGTAGCGCCGCTGGAACTCCTCCCAGCGAGCAGGGTCATGCCCGAACCAGCGGCGCAACGCATCGCTGGGGGCCACATCCTTCAGCCAGGCCGCGATGGGCACGTCCTCCCTCTTCTTGCCACGCGGCCACAGCCGCTCCACCAGGAAGCGGGCGCCATCGTCGGGGGCAGGCGGGTCGTAGATGCGCTTCGTGCGGATCATCCCTTGTACGTCAGCACGCGGCCCCACAGCCCCTTCGTGCCCCAAATGCCCGACCGCAGGCACTCCAACTGCACGATCTGGCTGTGGTCCACGAACAGGTTGACCTCTGGGCCGTAGTTCTTGATGTACCAGGCGAACACCTCCGGGTCGGCGGCCTCAAACATGACCTTCTCCAGCCCCAGCCGGTTGATGATCTTGGCCACCACGTCGGTGCGCCACACCTTGACATTCTCGGTGATGCCCTCCGACTCAATCATGATCATGTAGGCGCCGGCGTCCAGGAAGCGCTGCGCCTGCTGGATGGCCCACTCCGGGTCGCGTGTCCCTTCGGCCTCCAACTCCTCCACAGCCGTAGCCCCGCCCGCGCCGAACTGGATGCCCACCTCTGGCTTGGGCTTCAGCCCGGCCTTCTGCACCTTCTCCACCAGGCGGAGCAGGTCATCGGTGGGCACGGTGATGAAGCCACTGGAGATCTCAATGATGTCAAAGCCCAGTTCCTTACAGCGCTCAATGTAGCGCTCCACCGCCTCCTGGCCCTGCGTCAGCACCCGCTCAATGAAGCCGCCGGTGGAGACCAGCACGTTGTACGCATGGCACAACTCGTTCAGCTCCTTCACCGCCTGGGTGGGCATCAGGCTGAACGAGCCGCCGGCCCACTTCAGCGCATCCACATACCAGCCCATCGTCTCCAGGATGTCCTGGAGGTAGCGCTTGCCCATCGGTGTATAGTATGGCCCGCGAATCTCGGTGATGCCCCGCGTGCGCGGCTTGGGCTGGCGTTCGTTGACCCGCAGGAAGGGGAAGGAGCGTTCACCGGAAGGGGATTGAGATTCAGTCACAGTACATCCTCCTTATGTTTCATGACGTTTCACGCATCACGTTCTGATCTGCCCACCCTGGCCAACAAGCGCGTCAGGTCGCTCACAGGGATGGCATCCAGGTGGGCGACGGCATCGGCGATCTCGCGGCGGAGCGCGGCATCGGTGTAGGGCCGGCTCAGCCGCTCAAACTTGTCCAGCAGCGTCTCCCAGCGCATGGGGCGGGTGAGATAGCCCTCAAAATCTCTCTTCTCTTTGGAGAGCACACGGCCATCGTCCAGCCACAGGGTGATGCGGCAGGGCATCTCCGCCGGGAAGCGCCGGCTGTAGTCCTCCACAGGCCGCACGCTGACCTTGCGCAGCAGGGTCTGCACGTCTTCGCGTTGGATACGCTCCGGCGTGTATTGCTCCGGCATCACCTGCTCGTCCAGCAGGGCCACAGCGACCATGTAGGGCAGGCTATGGTCGGCCTCCTCCTTGGTGGTGACGATTTGCTTATTACCCTCCTCACCGCCGCCGATGATGTGGTAGGCGACATCAAAGGTCTCAATCTCCACCCGTGTGATCTGGCCCGGCGAGAAGCGCTGCTCGGCTTTCAATTCGTAGATGCCCTCAATGGTGGATTGGGCGTGCGTCTCGGCGTTGTAGCGCTTGATCATGGTGCGGCGCACCCGCTCCAGGTCCTCGCGTGACCAGTCTATCTCAAACGGCCCGGCGATGGAATCCATAAAGCCCTTGTTGCCCTCAAACACCTCCAGCGGGCCAGTGATCCCGCGCATGGCCAGGAAGGTGGCGTGCACCCCGCCGAAGACGGTGTTGGGGTAGGCCAGCCCCTTCCAGTGGGAGAGTTTGCCGGTGCGTGTGACCCGCAGCGCGTTCAGCGCTGTGCCGCTGATGGCGATGGCGTTGGCAGTCTGCGCCTGGTTCAGGCCCAGGGCCTTCGCTGTAGCCGCAGCCACGGCGAACGACCCCTGCGTGGTGTGGTCAAAGCCTTTGGCGCGCACCGGCGCGACATCGCTCAGGCGGGCCTGCACCTGGTAGGCCACCGCCAGCGCTGTAAGGAAGTCTTTCCCGCTGCGCCCGGCATACTCCGCCGCGGCCAGCACCGCGCCCAGGTTATCGCTGGGGTGGCAGGTCTCGCCGGGAGCCACATAGCTGTCATTGAAATCCAGGTAACGGACGAGCGCACTATTGTAGAACGCCGCCCGGTCGGGGGCCGTGCGCCCGCCGCCGATCAGCGTACACAGCTCAGCCCCGCCGAAATCCTGGATCTGCGCCCGGATCATGCCGAGCGGTTCGCCCTCCAGGGCGCCGATCGCGCAGGCAATGGAGTCCAGGACGCGCAGCTTGAGTTGCTGACGGGCCTCATCTGAGATGTCTTCGTAAGAGGCCCGCACCACGAAAGCAGCCAGTTGTTCTGCCTGGGTCATATGCGTCTCCTCCTTCGTCTCCATCATACCCCGTCATGCGCCTCATGGCAAGCCATTTGACCAGGACATCGGTTTTACGAGCCTGTTGCCCGGTGTAAGGGTGCACGTCACGTTGGGGGCAGCCCGGCACTTGCCTTCCCTATCCCGGCCCCATATAATTGTAATTGTTCCTGAACATTATGAAATGGCCAGGGCGCGATACGGATTCCAACAGGCTATGGACGCATCTCAGACCCATCCCGGCTTTCTGGGCAGCATCCTCCGCGATGTCCGCCTGGCATGGCGGTTGCTCCTGGACCCCCGCGTGCCGCTGCTGCTCAAACTCATCCCACCGGCGACCATCCTGTACACGCTCTTCCCGGTGGATTTCGTCCCCGACCTGATGCCCGGCCTGGGCCAGCTTGACGACCTGGGCATCCTCCTGCTGGGTCTCCGGCTGTTCATCCTGCTCGCACCCCAGGCCATCGTCCGGCAGCACCTGAGCGAAATGGAAGCAGGATCAGGCACCTGGCGCGTGGTGGACGAGCAGCGCGAAAACAGTGAGATCATCATTGACCCGCCCTATCGGATTGAAAAGTAAAGCCAGGCCGACCCCGCCCCGCGTTGCCCCCGCCCATCCACCAGCCAGTCCCCGGCGAAGGCCAGCACACGGCAGCGATAGCTGCCAGGCTCCCCTGTGAACGAAGTTGTGTAAGGCGCCGTTGGGCCAACCGGCTGCTCGCCGCTATCCGTCACCTGCACCCATTCATCCTCGCGCTCCGGGTCAAAGGCCGGGTCGCGGGCCAGGAGCAGCGCGTCTACCAGAAACGGCGTGTAGGGCTGGCCGGGGGGCGTCTCCCGGCTCAACGTCAGCGCCAATGGCCCTGCGGATAGCGAAAGGCTGCCAGATAACTCCCACACCCAGTGCCCTGTCTCTTCCGCAGCGCCAAAGGAGAGCACACGATCACGGATGTCTAGCCAGGCCGGTGGGCCGCCGGGCGCAGTTCGGTACCAGCGCACCCAGACGCGATAGTCCCCCGCCTCCTCCACCGTTGTGGTGAACACGGCCTGGGCGTGCATATCGTCTACCATAAAGGCCTGGCCACTGTATCCCGGCGCGCCACGCGTTTCCTCCACCCAGCCCTCCAGCCTGGCGAAATCCTCGGCCTCCAGGCGCACCACGCCGGGCAGCCGCCGTTCGCAGACGGTCCGGGCCGTCGTCGGCGCCCGCCCCGCCACCTGCCAGGCCAGTTGAACGGGCTGCCCCGCCGGAAACACGGCCCCCTCCGGCGTCAACCAGGTGACGCGAGCGCTTCCACAGGTGGGCGCCACCAAAGCCGGGACATCCAGATAGTAAACCGTGAAGAAGCGGCCGGCGGTTCGCCTGGCGCCGGGATAACAGCGTTCCAGCGTGGCGGCGAACGCCCGCCGTTCCGCTGTATGGAATGGCGTGAACGTGTCGTGGAGGACGGCCACAGGCCCATCCTGCGCCCCCTGAATGGAGAGTTCAGCCAGGGCCGCGTCAAAGGGGAGAAGGCGCAACAGCCGGTCGGGCGCGTCGCGCCCGGCCTGGCTGCGCACGGTGAAGCGCAGAAATGCCCTCTCCGCATAGAGCGTATCCTCAATTTCCGAATAATACGGCCCGTAGATCACCTCGCCTGCGCCTGCGCTCTCGCCAACCAGGTCGGCCAGTTCCCGCCGCGCCTGGCGTTCGGGCGGGTCTTGGACCTCGTACAGGTAGCTGTTCCAGTTAGAGAGGCCCAGGGCCGCTAGAGCCAGTACCAGGACGACGGACAACGCAGGACGGGAGACGGATGACAGGGGACGGAACCGGGTAGCCCGGAACTGGGCTTTAGCCCGGTACTGGGTGGCCTGATTGATTCCATCGTCCATCCTCTGTCCTCTATCCTCCCTCGTCCGCCGTCCAAGTTCCCAGGTGATCCCCCATAGCGCGATGGCGATGAGCATAGTGATGGCGGGCAGGCCCGGATACAGGATGCGCACGTAAGGCGCTTTCAGCAGCACCGGCACGGGCAACAGGACGAGCAAGAACCAGGCGGCGGGCAGCAGATGGTTACGACGGTGAATGTGGACCAGCGTGTAGGCCAGCCCAATGACCAGGAGGGGCACAAGCATAGGGTGGATGATCGGGCCGGATTGCACAATCAGGAAGTCACCGGTCGTCTGGCGGTAGAAGTTATACAGCACCTCGGCCAACCCCCGTGCCAGCCCGATGAGCGGCGGATCGGCCAGCCCACGACGGGGCAACGCGTAATACTCAGCGCGCCCCTGGAGATAGGCGATGAAGCGCGGCGCGACCAGAATAACCGGCAGGAGCAGCGCCGAGAGGTGCTCTGCCCAGCGCCGCCAGTCGCTTCGCTCACCCCAGGCTTTGGCCCCGACGAAGACCAGCACGACGCCAACCATCGGCGCGAACGTCTCATAGGTAAGCAGGCCCAGCGCCAGAGCTATGCCACAGGCCAGGAAAAGGAGCGTGCTCCGCCGCTGCCAGGCCGCCAGCGCCAGCGCCGGCGCCAGGATCGCCCATAGCTTGACGTGGGCCTCCACCAACGCCAACCGGCTGGCGCTGATGTCCACCACCGACACCGCCAGCAGGAACGTGGCGATGAGCGCCACCGGGGTGTTGACCGCCTGGCGCACCAGCCAGTAGAAGACCGCCGTTGCCACCAGGCTGAAGCAGGCCACCGCGACGCGGGCTGCCTGGATGCCAGGGCCAAGTAGATGGTGGAAGGGCGCTTGCATAGCGAAGCTGACCGGCAGCCAGAAGCTGTGATATTCGGCGTCCAGGACCTTCTGCCCATCTACGGCCAGCGTCGCCGCCTCCACCGTCCATTTGGCCTCGTCGCCCTCAATGCCGTAGGGGATGTCGCCGATGCGGTAGAGGCGGGTGAAGGCAGCCACCGCCAGGATAGCGATAACCAGGGGCAGTTCGCGCCGCCGGCCCCAGCGCACAGGCGCCAATGGCCCGGCCTCCCAACGGTTGCCCGCCTGCCAGGCCCATAAGGCAAAGCGGACTCCAAGGAGGAGATAGAGAAGGGCTAGAAGACCCGGCGGCACCATCCGGCTCCCGTCAGGCCGCTTACAGGCGGCTCAAATAAGGCCGTAGTGATAGCTCACCATCGCGCCCGTTCTCAAGCAGCAGGGTACAGCCGGACTTCCGGCATAGGATAATGAGTTGAGTTGTATGTGACGACAACCAGGTGGTTGGCGACGGCCGTCGCCGCTACAATCGCATTTGGGATGCTCAATTTCAGATTGCGCTTATGGTAATGCTGAATATAGTCTCCAGCTATTCGGGCAACCTTGTCATCAAGCGGGTAGATCAGCAGGCTCTCCAGCAAGGTTCGGGTGCGTTTCTCTTCTTCCGGCCGCATACCCACGTAGATTTCCAGGATGGTGATCGTGGCTATGGCAAGTTCATTGCCCCCGCGGGCCAAAGCCTTCAAAAGCGCCACTGAATCTGGCCGCCGCAATAGATGGCCGATCAGTACGTCAGCATCCAGGAGATAAGTCGTCATTCCCCGGTTTCGCGCTGTGGAAAATAGGTCGCGCGCTGCTCGTCCAGCCAGCGATGAATGGCCTCCATCGTCTCAAGGCCAGGATGGTTCTCCTCGGACCAGGCACCGGCGGACTCATCCAATGCCGCTAACAATTCCAGACGGTGCAGTTCATGACGGGTCGCCTCGACGATTAACTTAGAGCGTTGGCCTGCGGGCACCAGGGCTTTGACTTTCTCCCAAAGCTCAGAGGGAAAGACAACACTGACTCTCTGCACAGTTGAACCCATAGATATATATCCTTGCTACGCATTATTATATAACACAAGTATATAACTAAAATGCTGTTTTATCAAGACATGTTTTACCAGGGCATAACACATTGAGGGAAGCAAAACCTATAGTTGCCGGAGGAGAACCCCGATTTCTCAGAGAAACCGGGGTTCTCCTCTCCTCTCGCAAGGGAACAAGCTAGCCGTTCAATCCATTCCCCGAATCCGTTGACAGCAATCCGGTGGGGGGCCGTCTACTGCTCCTCAATCGGGAACAGCATCCCATCCGAGCGCCCGAACACCTCCGGGAAGTAGAACTCATATGCGGTGGTGGGCAAGACCTTGAACTGGCCGGGCAGCGTGGCCCGCATGGTGTAGGTGTACTCGTATGTCCCGGCGGGCAAGCGGGTGGCGAAGAGCACGACTTTCTCATCGCGCAGTTCGCTGTGGCTGAACCACCACCAGCCCCAGCCCGGCCCATAGCCCGGCACCACCCGCGTCAACTCCGGCGGCTGGCCCACCGCGCTCGTGGTGAGCAGGCTGGTGTCAATCGCTTCGGCGCCTGCGGGCAAGGGGTCCTCCACCACGACGTAGTACAGGTCGTGCGGCGCCACGATGGTCAGACGCACCTGGATCTCGTCGCCCAGGTTGGCGCTGGTCACCGCCGGGCAGGGCACGTCCGGGTTCTTGCGGCACTCATCGGTCACCAGGCGATACTGCCGCCCGACGATCACGCCGCGGCTCAGCGCCCGCACCTCCTCCACCGGCACGTAGGTTTGCAGGTGTGCCGTGTAATACAGGCGGCCCGGCCCGGCGTCCCGCTGGAAGGTCAGGTGGTTGGCCTGATCCAGGATCAGGTCTTTGATAGCGATCTGCAGGCGCATCGGCTCGTCCAGGTTGTCGGCGGTGGCGCTGCCCCGCGTGATCTCGCTCCCGTTCAGCACCACGCGGTAGGTGTAGTTCGCCTGGAGTTCGCCAGTCGCCACCATCCAGTCGGTCAGCGCCAGGATGGCCCAGGCGGTCTCCTGCGTCGTCTCCCAATAGCCGGTGCGGCGGGCCACCATCAGCCAGCGCACGATGTTCGGGTTCAGGGCGTTCTCCGGGTCCAGCCGGGCGAAGGCGTCCAGGATGATCGCCGTGGAACGTGTATCGGTGTTCCAGTTCCAATAGTCCGTGTTCGCCTCCTCCCAGTGCATGCCGGTGGCACTGGTGATGGCGCCATTCTGCAGATCGGAGAGCAGCGTGCGGATGCGGCTCTCGTCGGACTCGTTCAGCTTGAGCGCCAGCGCCAGCAGCGCCCGGCCATAGTAGTCTAGCTTCTGGCGGCTCTCATACAGGTTCACGGTCGCGCTCACGTCGCCCTGCCCCGCCTCGGCCAGGACGTAGAGGATATACGCCTGGCGATTGGCCTCAGAGGGTGACGAAAGCAGCCGCGGGGGCAGGATGCGCGGGCGCAGGTAGCTCACGGCGCGATTGATCACGTCGGCACTGACGTCAAAGCCGGCCTCACGCGCTTTCACCAGGCCCAACAGCACATAGGACGTGACGGTGGGGTTGGACTGGTCGTTCACCCACCAGCCCCAACCGCCGTCCACGTGCTGCTGGCTGTACAGGCGCTGCAGACCCTCGTTGACCAGCGCGGGCAGGCGCGCTTCCAGTTCCGGGTTCTGGAGGTTCAACTGCTTGAGGGCGCGGTAGGTGACGACGTTGGGCAGGAAGCGCGACACCGTTTGCTCGGTGCACTCGTAAGGGAAGTGCTCCAGGTAGGTCAGCCCATCCCGCGTCACCGCCGCCAGCGAGGGGGCGATCTCAATGCTCAGGTGCCCCTGCGTCGGGTCTATCTTGCGCGGCAGGACAATCGCCTCGGTGCGGTCGCCTGCCGTATCCACTTCGCCCGCTGTGCCTACCGTCTCCGGCGTGCTGTACTTGTACACGGGCAGAAGCTGGTTCGGCGGCTGGCCCAGCGGCGGCTTGGAGGCATCCGACAGCCCGCCGCCGCGCACCGTGAAGGTCAGGTCCACCGCCTCCACATCGGGCACGGTGACCGGCCAGGTGACCAGCGCCTGGCCGCGTGCGGGGACGGTCACCTTCTGCAGTGAAGGCCCCGCCAGTTCCACGCCCTGCGCAATCAGGTCCACCTCGGCGTCTATGGCGCGGTCGGTGTTGTTGTTCACGATAGCCCCCAGCCGCGCCTGATCGCCGACGACGAAGAAGCGCGGCGTCACCGGGCGGATGAGCAGGTCCTTGGTCGTGACGATGTCCACCGTCGCCTGGCCGACCAAGGTAGTTTCGGCGGTGGCACCGCGCACGTCCAGCCGCCACGTCGTCAGCGTATCGGGCAGGGTGATCTGCACCTGGGCCTGGCCGTTAGCGTCGGTCATGATCGCCGGGTTCCAGTAAGCGGTGTCGGGGAACTCCTGGCGGATCTCAAACGCGCCAGCCTCAGCGCCGCCGCCACCGCCACCCTTGAAGCCGCTCGCCGCGCGCACGTTGAGGCGGTCCACCGCGATGGTCAGGCCGGAGGCGGTGCGGATGCCCAGGCCCTGCGGGCCGTAGAAGGCGTCCACCAGCGGCGGCGCGTTCGGCTCGGCCAGCGACAGTACCGACAGGTCCACCAGCGCGAAGGAGAACTCCGCCTGGACGGGCTTGCCGCTGTAATCGGTCACCCGCACATCGTAGGTCACCGTGTCGCGTGGGCCGAGGCGCGGCTTATCCGGCGTGAGCGTGATCTTCAGTTCCTGTTGCTCCGGCGAGACCTTGAGCTGGGCATAGCCGATCTTAAAGGAGGCCGTGGGGTTGGTGGCGTCCACCCCCTTGACGATGACCACCGAGACGAACACGTTGGGCGCGTAGTCGGCGGTGATCGGCAGGCGCAGCACCTCACTGTTGCTCCTGAGCGTGATCAGCCGCCGCTCCAGGATGCGCCCGCGCTCAATGGTCAGGAGCGCCGTCGTCTCCCCCTGGTAGGGCGAGGGGATGAGGATCTCGGCGGTGTCGCCGGGCCGGTAGCTGCGACGGTCGGGGCGCAGTTCAATACGGTCGTTGTTCTCCATACGCCAGGCGACATACTCGCCGCTGGTGACCCACTGGTAGGTGGAGGCGCGCACTTCGTGGCCCTGGCTGTCGCGCCCGGCGGCCAGAATCTTATACGTGCCACCTCGCGGCGGAACATAGCGGACCTGGGCGATGCCGCCCTGCTCGGTCGTTACGGTGGTTGTGTACACCGGCGTGTCCTCCACCGTCCAGGTCCACTGGATATTGCCGAAGGCATCCTGCTGCTGCACACTGAACCACTTGTGCTCGTAGGCGATCACCGTCAGGTCCACCTGGCCGTAGGGCCGCTGGTCCCAGTCCACGGTGATGATGTCCACCAGTTGGGCGCGGTTGGCCTGGCCGATGTAGCTCTGCGGGCGCAGGCCAATGTAGAACTCGCCCTTGTGCACGGTCACCGCCGTGCGTCCGCTCACGGCCTGGGCGCTCTCGCCGGTCACCGTCACCTCAATGGTGAAGCGCTGGCTGGCCGTCTTCGTGCCCAGGTCGGCGGGCACCTTAAAGGTGAAGCGGCCCTGGGCGTCGGTGCGCCCCTGGCCCTCGGCGATCAACTCGCCGAAGCCGCCGAAGACCGGGCCGCGCTCCTGCTCCACGGTGAAGTCGTAGTCGGTGAAGTCGTAATAGCCCGGCCCCTCCCAGGTAAAGAAATGATCTATGGAGAAAACGCGCCAGGTGAGCGCGGCATTGGCCACCGGCGCCCCGAAGAAGTAGGTCGCTTCGGCGCTGACCCCGATGTCCTCGCCCTGAAGCACCTGGCTGCGCTCCGCCGTCACCTTGACCTGGAACTCCGGGCGGCGATATTGCGCCACCTGGAAGCCGATGCCGAAATACATCTCCGGCGGATATGGGCCGATCTTGGGCAGTCGGATAACCGTATTCAGGCTATAGTAGCCCAGGCCGGCGGCCTCGGACAGCTTAAAGTCGCCGTAGAACGTGCCCTGCGGGCTGATCGGCAGCGTCTGGCTGTAGACCTGTTTCCCCTCCCAGTCCTGGATGGTGATCGGCAGGGCGCGCAGGTCGGTCGGCAGGCTGTAGCGGGCGTCGTCGTTGGCGCGGACGATGCCCTTGAAGTGCACCGTCTGGCCGGGGCGGTAGATGGGCTTGTCGGTGTACAGATAGACCTGATAGGGCCGGTCATCCCACTGGGTGGGCAGGTTCCAATCCCAGGGCGCGATACCGTCGGACCACTGATCTATGGTCAGTGCAAAGCTCGTCGGCCCACTGCTGGCCGTCTGCACGACCGCGTAGTGCGGCTCCCACAGGTAAATGGGTTCGGTGAAGGAGACCTGAGCCACCCCATCCTGATCGGTCGTGGCTTCCGCCATCTGCCTGAAGTTTTGGTCGTAGAACCGGACCGGCAGGCCTGGCACAGGCTGGCCGCTTTGCATGTCGGTGGCCCAGACCAGCGCCTCGCGCAAGCCGGTCTTGACCGTCAGGTTGACGCCGGAGACCACCAGCAGGTGGCGCGAGACCTGGTAGAAAGGTTTGGGTTCCGTTGTCCGCAATTCTGGCGCGGTCACCTGAAGGTAGTACAGGCCCGGCGCCAGCCGGCCCTCCGGCGTCTCGGCCAGAGCCACGCGGAGCAGGCCGCTCTCGTTCTGTGGGGCGCTCACCGGCACCGACCAACTCCGCAGGCGGTCCTGGGCCTGCGGGCGGAAATTGTTCATTTCATCATACCCGCTTGGCCCGGTCAGGCGAGCGAAGGTCGCCAAGTCCAGCCGGTACAACTCAAAGTCCAGCCGAGTCACATTCAGGTGGACGGCGTACACAACGGTAGGCGTGTAGGCGTTGTACGTGCCCACAAAGCCAGGCACGTTGAGATAGGCCGCTGGCGGGTAGGGGCGCGTGGTGAAGCGCACCCGCATGTCCTGGCCCAGCCTGTTGCCATAGGGATCGGCCATCCCCGCGCCGATGCGTACCTCATACGCCGTGGAAGGCTGCGGCGGGAAGTTGATGGTGAAGCTATTCTCAAACTCGTTGTAGTACGTGAAGACCTCGGTCGGTTTGGGCGTGATCGTCAGATTAGGCTCAATCGTGCGCACGTCCATCGGGCTGGCGAAATAGATGACGAAGTGCCCCATTTCGGCCCGCGTCTCCCCATCCGCCGGCTCTGTGCGCAGGACGGCGGGCGCTCTCACCGTGCGGAAGCTCCACTCATAGGGCCGGCCCAGGCTGCCCGACCCTTCAACCGTCCGGGCGCTGCCCTCAATCCGGACCGTGTAGCTCATATCCAGCGCCAGCCGCTGGCCTGGCCTGAACTCCACCGCTTCGGCGGAGGGCGGCACGGGCTTCTCCTGGCCCCTCACCGGATCGTAGCGCGGCGGCATCTCAGCCCCAGCGAACCATCTGAACGTGCCAGGGATGCGCGTGCCATTCGCGTCCGTCAGGCTGAAAGCCGCCTCCACGCTGGCGTGGTCCATGCGCTGGTTGAAGGTCACCGTGATAGGGCGGGTGAGGGGCACGTCCTTCTGGCCATCGCTGGGATCGGTGAACAAGACCGAGGGTGCAGCGGTGGTGAACGACCAGCGGTACTCCTCTGCCAGCACCCCACCGGTGACATCCTTCAGCCCGGCGGCGACCCGAACCGTGTAAGTGGTTGAAGCTTTAAGCGCCGGATCGGGGCGAAAGACATAGATGGAGGTGTTCAGCCACTCCCCCCGGCCAGGCGTCTCTGGCTCAATGGTGATCGGCTGGGGCAGGTTGGCCTGCTCCGCGATGCCGGTCAGCGGCACCACCGGGCGGTTGAAGATCACGGTGATCGTCGCATCCGTCTCCACCTCGCGCGTGTTAGGCGCGGGGATGACCTGGGCGACCTCCAGGAAGCCCACCGTGGCGAACTTGAAGCGCAGGGGCGCGGTGAGCGACAGCCCGGCCGCGCTTTTGGCGTCCGCCTTGATCGTGGCGACATACACCTTGTCGCGATCCAGCGGCTGCTTGGGCTTGAACTGGACCGTCCTGTCGTCGGGCCAGGAGAACGTCCCCTCTACCGGTGGCGAGACCTCAAATGCGGCTTCCACCGAGGCCCGGTTCATGGGCTGGTCAAAGACCAACTGGAGCGCGCCGTCGGGCGGCAGCTCCTCGCCGCGCGCCGGCGAACGCTCCACCAGCACCGGCGGCAAGGGCGGCAGGGGGGGGGCTGTCGGCGGTGGCGGTGTGGGCGTGGGCTGCGGCTGCGCCCGGCAAGCCGTCAGCACGAACGCCATCACCAGGGCAAGGTGCGTGAAGGCCAACACCCAATAGCGGAAAGACCGAGAGGCTCGGTGGTTCATCGGGGACCTCCTGAGAGAATTCCATAATCCACAGGGAAGACGCTGGGCGCCAGGCCAAAGTTCCACCCGGTCTACAGCGTGATCTACAGCCTAACACGCCTTAGCCAGATAGACATCGGCGGGAAGGCTGATTTCGCTCTACGACGAAAGACGGAGACGGGGAACGTCTAATCGTTGCTGCGCTTCGGAATCCTGGGGATGAGCCAGGCCAGGAAGGCATCCTCGCTGCGGGTCTGCATCAACAGGCGCCCCGGGCCGGTCAGGTCCACCACCAGGCCCTCGCCGCTGAACAGGGTGGACTTAATGCCCCCGATGCGCCGCACGCTGAAGCCGATTCCCTCCGAGAAGGCCACCAGATGGCCTGTGTCCACCGTGTAGCGCTCACCCGGCCCCAACTCCATCTGGTGAATGGCGCCATAGCTGGACAGGATGAGCGTGCCATAGCCGCTGGCCCGCAACAGGATCAGGCCCTCACTGGCGAAAAAAGTCTTGGCCCCGCCCCATTTGGTGTCCAGGTTGATACCGCTTGACGAGGCCACAAACGCCCCCGACTGGACCAGGAGCGTCTCGCCGTTCAGTTGCAAGGTGAACTGGTCGCCGGGCAGCGCCGGTGCCAGCAAAATCTCACCGCCCGTGGCCGGAGCGGTGTAGGTGTTCACAAAGAAGCTCTCCCCGCCCAGAACGCTGCGGGCGAGCGAGGCCAGGATGCCGCCCTGGGCCTTCGTCTCCAGTGTGACGCCCGCCGACATGCCGACCATAGAGCCAGCTTCAACGCGGATGCTCTCGTTCGGTTCAAGCTTCACTCGCGCCAGCGAGTAGGATGGGCGGTACAGGATGTCTACCTGCATGATGGTTCCCCTTGTGTCTCTCTTTCGTTTACATGGTCATGCCCTGATCATACTATTACTCCTCCCTTTTACGCAACTCTCTGGACGCCGGGGGGTGTATTTCAATTTTGGGGCAACTGTCAGCCATCACCCCCTCCCCCTTGCGGGGGAGGGTTGGGGTGGGGGGTAACCAACCGGGTCACCTGCCCCAAATCTGATATATACCCGACGCCGGGGTAAGGGTAGCCCCCAAGGCCCCCAGTGCTGGGCTTATGAATCACCGCACCGTAAACGGTGCGGCGTGGGGGCATGGCGTGCCGTGCCCTTACACGGCTGTACACTCCACCGTTTACGGTGGGGGCCGCCAATTCCTCATGCCTTTTGACATCCCCCGCCACTTCAGCTAAGATTACACCACGTGAAAACCTGTCAATCACAGGGAGGGCGATCCAATGCAAACCGACTTACGGGGACGCGATTTCATCGCGGATACGGATTTTTCTAAAGAGGAAATTGAGACCGTCCTGGATGTGGCCTGGGACCTGAAGCGCAAGCGTGCCCTGGGCGAGCCACACCCCTTACTGCGCGATAAGACGTTGGCGATGCTGTTCTTCTTCTCCAGCACACGCACACGCGGCTCGTTTGAGGCCGGCATGGCCCAACTCGGCGGCCATGCCGCGTTTATTGAATCCAAGACCACCCAGATCGCCCACGGCGACACGGCCAAGGAGATCGGCGAGATCCTGGGGCGCTATTACGACGGGATCGCTATCCGCCACGTGGACTGGGGCGTGGGCAACGCCTATATGCGCGAGGTGGCGAAGTACAGTCGCGTGCCCGTGCTCAACATGCAGTGCGATATCTATCACCCCTTCCAGGCACTGGCCGACCTGATGACGATCATGGAAAAGAAGGGGCGCAACCTGCAGGGGCTGACGGTGGCGGTCTCTTGGGCCTATGCCGCCAGCTATCAAAAGCCCATCTCCGTGCCCCAATCGCTCATCCTGCAACTAACCCGCTTCGGCACGAATGTGCGGCTGGTGCACCCGCCGGAGTACAGGCTGATGCCCGACATCCTTGACCGGGCGGCGACCGAGGCGCGGATGAACGGAGGCTCCTTTGAGATCATGGACGACATGGACGAGGGCTTCCGCGGCGCGGACGTGGTTTACCCCAAGAGCTGGGGCTGCCTGCTGACGACCTCTGACCTGGAAGAGTCGGCGCGGATCGGCAGGAAGTACAGCGATTGGATCGCTGACGAGCGGCGCATGGGGTTGACGGCAGAGGACGCCATCTACATGCACTGCCTGCCTGCCGACCGGGGGATTGAAGTGACGGATGCGGTGATTGACAAGCAAACCGGGCCGGGCTGGACCTCGGTGGTGTACGATCAGGCAGAGAACCGCCTGCACGTGCAGAAGGCGGTCATGGCGTTGACCATGCGCTGAGGATTCAAGTCACCCAGTTTTCTAAACGCAAACCAGGGATGCGGGCGTAGTGTCCGGTGTTATTTGTCACAAGGATACAACCGTTGACCAGCGCGATCGCGGCAATAAGCAGGTCAGCATCCTCAATGAGAGTGCCAGTTTGCCGAAGCTGGGCGTGAATATCGGCGGCGATGCGTGCGGCAGCAAGATCGAGGGAGAATACTGGGCTGACCTTAAGCAGGCGCTCAAACTTTATCATCAGTGTAGTAGCGCCCGCGTGCTTGAGGCCGCGCATGATCTCGTAGCAACTGATCGTGTTGAGAGCCACCCTATTGCCTTGCGCGGCGTATGGTGGGCGCGATGGACGACAGGATTGCGTCCTTTGAGCAGAAAGGATAGCGTGTCGGTATCAAGGAGGCGCTGCTCTACCATTCAACCTCGCGTGGGCCGAAGAAGGGCGTTTTACGCTGGAGCGCCTCATCAAAGAGTCGCTGCTGCTCTGGTGTCATCTCATTATAGATGCCAATAATGCCTTCTAGAGCTTCGCGGTATTCTTGCATATTATCGTCGCCGCTGACCGGTTCTTCCTCCTCGAGGAAGGTGACAAGCACCGGATGCGGCTCGTTGATGGCGACAGGTTCATTCAGTTCTACATGACCGTCTTTGTAGATGCCCTTAACTGTCAGCATGGCGGCACCTCCTTTCAAATAGGATTATAGCGCAGTTTCATGATAAGCAGAAGGACGGTAGAATAAGTTATAGATGGAGGGGAGCGTGCCTGAACGTAAGATCGCTGTCGTCGCCATCGGCGGCAATTCCCTGATTAAAGACCCGCAACACCAGACCGTGCCCGACCAGTACGCGGCCACGGTGGAGACCTGCCAGCATATCGCCAGTATGATCGCCGCCGGCTGGGACGTGGTCATCACGCACGGCAACGGGCCGCAGGTGGGTTTCATCCTGCGCCGCTCGGAACTCTCCCTGCACGAACTGCACCCCGTGCCGCTGGATTCCATTGACGCCGATACCCAGGGCGCCATCGGCTACATGATCCAGAAGGCGCTGTATAACGAGTTCCGCAAGCGGGGCCTCAAGAAGCAGGCCGTGACGGTGGTGACGCAGGTGTTGGTGGACCGCAACGACCCGGCTTTCCGCCACCCCACCAAGCCTATCGGCAGCTTCATGGACGAGAAGACGGCCAGGGAACGCAGTGAGAAGGAAGGCTGGAATGTCATTGAGGATGCCGGGCGCGGCTGGCGGCGCGTCGTGCCCTCGCCCCGCCCGCGCCGGATCATTGAGCGCGACGCTATCTGGACGCTCCTGGATACCGGCTTCACCGTGATCGCCGTCGGCGGCGGTGGCATCCCGGTGATTGAGGACGAGGAGGGCAACCTGGTCGGCGTGGAAGCCGTGATTGACAAGGACTACGCCTCGGCGCTGCTGGCCATCAGCATCCAGGCCGATCTCTTCCTGATCTCCACCGCCGTGGAGAAGGTCGCGCTGAACTACAAGAGGCCCAATCAGGTGGACCTGTCCCGCATGACCCTGGAGGAGGCGAAGGCTTATCTGGCGCAGGGGCACTTCCCGCCCGGCAGCATGGGCCCCAAGATTGAGGCCATCATTAACTTCCTGGAACACGGGGGCAAACAGGCCCTGATCACCAACCCGGAGAATCTGGAGCGCGCACTGGCCGGGGAAACTGGCACATGGATTATCCCTTAGACGGAAGGAGGAATTCCCTTGCATGTCGTTGTCTGTACCAAACTGACCCCCGACACCACCGCGAAGGTGACCGTAGATGAGCGCGGTGTGGTCAGTTGGGGCGATGCCAAACTGGTGGTCAACCCCTGGGATGAGTACGCTATTGAGGAGGCCATCCGGCTGAAGGAGGCCCATGGGGGGACAGCCACCGTCATCTGTATGGGGCCAGAGGAGCATAAAGAGGCGCTCAAGGAGAGTGTGGCACGCGGCTGCGACGACGCCATCCTGCTCTGGGACGAGCACATGGCCGGCGCCGACACGCTGGCGACGGCCACCGTCCTGGCCAGCGCTGTCCAGAAGATGGGCGATGTGGATGTCGTCCTCTTCGGCAAGCAGGCCATTGACGGCGACACCGGCCAGACGGCGGCTCATGTCGCCCGCAGGCTGGGCTGGCCGCAACTCACCTACGTCTGCAAGATCCGCCAGATCGATCCGGCGGCGCGGACCATCGTGGTGGAGCGGCTGCTGGAGGAGGGGCGGCAGGTGGTGCAGGCGCGCCTGCCCGCCGTGATCAGCGTGGTCAAGGACATCAACGAGCCGCGCTACCCCTCGTTCCTGGGCATCCGCAAGGCAGCGAAGCTGGCGATCCCGGTGTGGACGACTGCCGACCTGGGGCTGGACGGCACCAGGGTAGGGGCCGCCGGATCGGGCGTGCGCTGGCCGCAGATTCTGCCGCTCCCGCCGCGCGGCGGCCAATGCGAGTTCATTGAGGGCACACCAGAAGAGCAGGCACGTATCCTGGTGGACAAGCTCCTCGCCGAGAAGGTCATCTAAGGAGGGCCCCGTGAGCACAAACGATGTTTGGGTTTGGGTAGAGCAGTTCCGGGGGCGCGCTGCCATCCCCTCGTGGGAGGCGTTGGGCCAGGCGCGTCGCCTGGCCGACCAACTGGGCGCGCAGGCGGTGGCCTGTGTCTTCGGGCATAACGTGGAGAGTATCGCCCAGGAGAGCATCGCTCACGGCGCGGATAAGGTCTTCCTGGCGGATGACGCCACGCTGGCGGAGTTCCGCGTGGAGCCTTATGCGGCGCTGTTGACCCGGCTGGCGCAGGCGCATCAGCCGGGGATCATCCTGGCCGCCGCCACGACGCGCGGGCGCGATACCCTGGGCGCTGTATCCGCAGACCTGGAGACCGGGCTGATGGCCGATGCCATCGGGCTGGACCTGGAGAATAGCACATTGGTCGTCACCCGGCCCGTGTATGCCGGCAAGCTGATCGCCAAAGTGATGTGCCCGGAGCGCAGGCCGCAGATGGCCACGCTGCGCCCGCGGGCCTTCCCGCGCCCCCAGGCCGATCCCGCGCGCACCGGGGAGATCGTGACCGTCCCGCCTGCGCTCAGTGAGGATCAGATCGTGACCAAGGTCACCGACTTCCTGGCGGAGGAGGGCAAGGTCAGCCTGGCCGATGCCAGCATCATCGTCTCCGGCGGGCGCGGCGTGGGTGGGCCGGAGGGCTTCAAGCCGCTGTTTGAACTGGCCGAGGTGCTCGGCGCTGCGGTGGGCGCCTCACGCGCGGCGGTGGACGCGGGCTGGATCCCCTATGCCCATCAGGTGGGACAGACCGGGCGCACGGTTTCGCCCGACCTGTACATTGCCTGTGGCATCTCCGGCGCGATCCAGCACCAGGCGGGCATGCGCACCGCCAAGGTGATCGTGGCGATCAACAAGGACCCCGAAGCGCCCATCTTCAAGCTGGCGCGCTACGGCATCGTGGGCGACCTGTTTAAGGTGGTCCCGGCGCTGACGCAGGAGTTTAAGCGGCGGCTGGGGAAAACCTGAATACCACAAGTCAAACGTGGAACGGGGAACGTCAAACGTCAAACGTGATCATGATCACGTTTGACGTTTGACGTTTAAGCATTAGCGGATCGCTTTCTCTGTCTCTTTATCAAAGATATGGATCTTGGACGTGTCCAGGGCGACCCCGACGCGGTTGCCTACGCGGGCGCGGGTGCGTGGGTCCACGCGGGCGATGAACGTCTTGCCCCCTGTGACCAGATAGAGATACACCTCGCTACCCATGAGTTCGGTCACGTCCACCTCGGCCTCCACAATGGCCGGGTTGATCCCCGGCGGGCTAAACTCCACATCGTGGATGTCCTCCGGGCGGATGCCGAAGATCACCTGCTTGCCCAGGTAGGGCCTGTAGGTGGCCGCGCGCTCGTCGGGGATGCGCACGCGGAACGCGCCCGTATCAATCCACACCTGCCCATCCTGGGCGACCAGGGTGGCGTCAAAGAAGTTCATCGCCGGTGAACCAATGAAGCCGGCCACAAAGACGTTGTCCGGCTTATCATACAGGTTCTGGGGCGTGTCCACCTGCTGCAAGACACCGTCCTTGAGCACGGCGATGCGCGTCCCCATGGTCATGGCCTCCACCTGGTCGTGGGTGACGTAGATGAAGGTCGTGCCCAGCCGCTGGTGCAGCTTGGAGATCTCCGCCCGCGTCTGAACGCGCAGCTTGGCGTCCAGGTTGGAGAGCGGCTCATCAAACAGGAACACCGCCGGTTCGCGCACAATGGCGCGGCCTACGGCCACACGCTGGCGCTGGCCGCCGGAGAGTTGACGGGGCTTGCGGTCCAGCAAATGCTCAATCCCCAGAATGCGGGCGGCCTCCTTCACCCGTCGGTCAATCTCCTGGCGGGGGTACTTGCGCAGCTTGAGGCCGAAGGCCATGTTGTCGTACACGCTCATGTGGGGGTAAAGCGCATAGCTCTGGAACACCATGGCAATGTCCCGGTCCTTGGGGGGCACATCGTTGACCACGCGGTCCCCGATTAAGATACGGCCCTCCGTGACATCCTCCAGCCCGGCCAACATGCGCAACGCTGTGGATTTACCGCAGCCGGACGGCCCGACCAGCACCAGGAACTCCTTGTCCGCCACATGCAGATTCAAATTACTGATCGCCGTCACGTCGCCGAAGCGCTTAGTCACATGATCATACGTTACACTGGCCATCAGGACACCTCCTCCCAGGGAGAGGGAATAAACCGCCTACTATGTGAAGTTGTAGCACAAAGCGATGGGGCTGTCAAATGCCCTGCAACGCCCTTAAAACAACCCCAGGCCAGCGAACAAGAGCGCCGACCGCTGCCCAAACAAGGGGCTAAGGCCGAGGGTGGCGCACAGGCTGAAAGCCATTGCGAACATGAACCCAAGCACCCCCAGCACGAGCGACAAAACGAAATAGGCGATACCCACCCCGCCCAGGACCAGCCCGGCCGTGGCCAGGCCCTCGCCTGTGTACATCCCCGGCTTCTGGCGGATTTCGTTCCGGGCCATATAGCCGGTGATCAGCGCGATCACCCCGCCCAGGCCCACGCACAGCGTCAGGCCGAGGATGCCGGTCACCAGGCTGACAATGGCCATAGGGTGCGTGGGCGGTGCAGCAGCAGGGGCTTGAAGTGAGGGTTGATGCTCAGTCATCGTCGGTTTCCTCTACTCAGTATTCTAAAAGCAGTATATGATCCGCTCAAACTGGCCCTGGGCCTTCAGCAGGGAGTATATCCTTGCTAGGGGGAACTGTCAAAAAAGGCCCACTGACCAGGGGCATCGGTTTGAGCACGTGGGTCATCCCCCCAGCCCTCCGGGAGAGGGAGCGGAGGATTATGCCCTCACCCGCTCCAACAGCCGCCGCAGGGCCTCCCCTTCCGCCGTCAGGCGGCCATCGCGGACCAGCTCCAGGCCGGTCAGTTGGCTCAGCCTATGCCAGTCCTGGCTTCTCAGCAGCGCCTGGCCCAACTCGGAGCGGAGCAGCATCTTCAGGTCCTCCTCATAGACCGAGCCAACGGGTTCATCGCGTTCAATGCGCCCGTCGCGCATCAGCAGGACGCGTCGCGCCCGGCGGGCCACTGTGGGGTCGTGCGTGACGACCAGGATAGTTGTGCCCTGCTCGGTGTTCAACTTCGCCAACAGGTCCATAATCTCGGCGCTGGCCACGCTATCCAGGTTGCCCGTCGGCTCATCGGCCAGCAGGATGGCCGGGTTATTCGCCAGGGCGCGGGCCACAGCCACCTTTTGCCGCTGCCCGCCGGACAGTTGCGCCGGCAAGTGGTGAAGCCGGTCGCCCAGGCCCACCAGCCGCAGGAGTTCCTCGGCCCGCTCGCGCCGCGCCCGCCGCCCCAGCCCCTGCCCCTGCATGGGCACCTCCACATTCTCCAACGCGGTCAGCGTGGGGATCAGGTTGTGCAGTTGGAAGACGAAGCCCACCGTGCGGGCACGGAAGCGGTCGGCGTCGCGCAGCTTGGCCAGGTCCTGCCCGGCGACGATCACCGTGCCGCTGGTAGGTTTATCCAGCGCACCGAGGAGGTTGAGCAGGGTAGACTTGCCACAGCCGCTCGGCCCCATGACCGCCACAAACTCCCCTGCCCGTATGGTGAAGCTGACGCCGTCCAGCGCCCGCACACCCTGCCCATCCCCGTAGATTTTGACCAGATCACGCGCCTCTACGACCGCCGGCGTTGCCATTGCGTACCCTCCATCATCCGTTCTTCGTCCTTCGTCATTCCCCGCTCACCGGTATATCCACAAACGCCGTCATCCCCCAGGCGATGCGTGGGTCCATCTGCTCCAGTTCCACCACAGCGACATAGTTCACGCCGCTCTGGCCGGGGGTGGACATAGGCGCGATGCGCGTCACCTTGCCGGAGAAGGTCACGCCGGGGAGGGCGTCAAAGGTCACCGTCGCCGGGCTGCCTATGCTGACGCGCACGACGTCAATCTCGCTCAGGTCGGTCGTCTCCACCCGCAGCGTGGTCACATCGCCCAGCGCGATGGCGGGCTGGCCGGGTGTGGTCAGTTCCCCCACATGCACGAACACCGTCCCCACCGTGCCATCAAACGGCGCTACCAATTGGGTCTTGGCCAGCGCAGCGCGGGCGGCCTCCAGCGCGGCCTGGGCCTGTGCCACGTTGGCCTCGGCCACCGCGATCTGTTCCTTCGGGGGGCCGGCCTTGAGCAGGGCCAGTTGGGCCTGGGCCTGTTGCACCTGAGCCTCCGCGGTGGCCACCTGCCCCTCGGCCTGTTGCACCTGGGCGCGGGCGATGGCGATGTCACTGGCACGCGGGCCTGCCTTCAGTTCTTCATATTGGAGTTCGGCGATGCGCACAGCGACCTCAGCCTGCGCCACAGCCGCTTCAGCCGTATCACTCTGGCCGGGTGTACTGGCTGGGTTGCCCTTGATGGCGTCGCGAGCGGCCTGCGCGCCCCAGAGTTGGGCCTTGGCCTGCTCAATCTGTTGCCGGGCGATCTCCAGTTCACGTGGGCCAGGCCCGGCCAGCAGCTTGTTCAGGTTGGCGCGGGCCACCTCCAGGTTGGCCTGGGCCGTCTTCAGCCCGGCCTGCGCGGCGGCGACGGCCGCCTCCGCCGCCGCGATCTGCTCCGGGCGCGCTGGTGCCCTGGCGCTGTCAAGCTGGGCCTGGGCCACCTTGAGTGCGGCCTCGGCCTGGGCCACAGCAGCGCGGGCATCGCTGTCATCCAGCCGCGCCAGCACCTGCCCGGCGCTCACCTTGTCCCCCAGCCGCACGTTCACCTCCACAATGCGCCCGGCGGTCTGGAAGCTCAGGTTGGCCCATTGCGCCGGCACCACTTTGCCGGAGACTGAGACCGCCGGCGTGAAGTCCTCTACAGCAGGCGTAGGGGTCGGTGTGGCTGCCGCCTGAGCGCAGCCCGTCAACAGAGCGGCCACTATCCATCCAAGCGCTACTTTCTTCATCTCGCACCTCTGTTCCCTAATTTTGGCGCAAAGGACTTTGAGCAAACCACCTTCTGCGTCCTCTGCGCTCTCTGCGGTTAAACTCATTCATATCGTAGCGCCTCAGCAGGGCTGAGGTTGGAAGCACGCCAGGCCGGATACAGCCCCCCGACCGTGCCCAGGAGCACGCCGATGAACAGCGTCTGGCCGATCAACTGTGGGCTGAAGACGATCTCCAGCCATCCGCCCAGGCCGGGGATACCCTTGAGTAAACCGTTCAGCCCCAGGGCCAGGGCTGCGCCCACCACGACTCCCAGAAGGCTCAGGACAAGCGACTCCTTCAGCACAAGCCCCAGAATCTTGCGCCGCCGCCAGCCCAGCGCCCGCAACGTGCCGATCTCGCGGGTGCGCTCAAACACGCTCATCACCATGGTGTTCATCATGCCGATGCCGCCCACCAGGATCGCCAGCAGGCTGATGGCCGCGAAGAGCGCCTGAGCGTTCTGCAAATCCGGCAGCGTCTCGCCGAACTCCGCCGTGAGCGCGGCGGCCACCTCCGGGAAGGTGGCCTCAATCTGCACCCGGATGGCCTCGGCCTGGTTCGGGTCACTCACCTTGATGCCATACAGGCTGACCTGGTGGGGCTTGCCCCACATGGCCTGCCCGTCGCGTAGCGAAATCACCCCGCTCTGGTCCTCCCAGAGGATGCCGGTCTCATAGATGCCCACCACGCGAAAGCTGAACTCGCCCAGGCGCATGGTTTCGCCCACGCGCAAGCCCAACGCCTCCGCTGCCTGCCGCCCCAGCAGGACCTGGCGCGTGCCGGTGAGTGGCTGGCCCTCTATGACCTTAAAGTGGCGGATGGCGTATTCCGCCGGGTTGTAGGCCTGCAAGATGAAAAGGGGCAGCTTCTCCGTTTGGGCCACACCGAAGATCATGCCGGAGATATGGCGCACACCGGGGAAGTTCGCCAGGCGCTTGCCGATGTGTTCGTCAATCGCACTGTAGCTGAGATCGGAGGCATTCTTCTGCCGCAGGATGATGTCGGCTTGTGTGCTGGCGCCGATCAGCGCGGTGAGTTGCCTGACAAAGCCCTCGGTCATACCGCTCAGCGCGATCACTGCCATCAAGCCGATGCCCACGCCAGCGAGCGTCAGGAGCGTGCGCGTTTTGCGTCGCCACAGCGCGCGCAGCGTAGGGGAGCCGGGCAGGCGGCGGGTCGTGCCCGTGCTTGCGCCTCCCTCATAGCGCAGCGCCTCAATCGGCAGCAGGCGCGCCGCCCACCAGGCCGGATACGCGCCGCCCACCGCGCCCAGCACCAGTGCCACCGCCATGGCCTGGAGGACCAGCCCCAGCGAGAGGCGCCCGCCCAGCCAGGCGAGTGCCGGTTGTGAGGCCATCCCCACCACGCCCAACGCGCCCAGGGCGCAACCGGCCAGCCCGCCCAACTCGCCCAACACCAGGCTCTCCCCCAGGATCAGCCCCAGGACGCGGCGGCGGCTCCACCCCAGCGCGCGCAGCGTGCCGATCTCGCGGGTGCGTTCAAACACGCTCATCATCAGTGTATTCATCATACCGAAGCCACCGATGATGATCGCCAACAGGGCCAGCCCCCAGGCGAACCCACGCATATAAACGATCTGCTGCTGGCTTTCGGTGGCCTGGCTGGAGGCCACCGCGTCTGCATTGGGCAGCACGCGCTGGAGGCGCTGCTTGACGCGCTCTATCTGGCCGGGGTCTTTGAGCTTGATCTGGAAGGCGCTCACCTGACGGGGCTTTTGCAGCAGTGCCTGGGCGTCAGCGAGCGAGATAACGGCGGCGGCCTCCTCATAGACCGAGCCGGTCTCAAAGATGCCCGCGACGCGAAAGGCCGAATCGGTCAGGCGAATGGTGTCACCGACTTTGAGCTTGAAGTTTTGGGAGGCGAGTTTGCCCAGGAGCAGCGGGCGACCGTGGCCACGCCACTCTGCCAGGCTTTGGCCTTCCACAATCTTGAAGCGCGCCATGCTGAAACCCTGCGGCTCGTGACCGAAGACGACGAAGTAGGGTGCGCCCTCGGTAGTGACGATGCCCGCTAACATGCCGGTGACGGCGCGGACTTCGGGCATGGCTTGAATCTGTTCGGCAGCGGACTGGGGCAGGGCGCTCAGGGTGATGTCAAAGGAGCCTTTTTGGGTGACAATGAGGTCAGCGCCGCTACCACCGAGGGTGGCGGCGTAGCCTTCGGCCAGGCCATCGGCCATAGCGCCCAGCATGACGATGGTGGCCACGCCGATGGCGATACCCAGGATGGTGAGCAGGCTGCGCGTCTTCCGGCGCGCCAGATTCCGCAGGATCATGGCTGACACTCCGCTCGGCCATAGATGTGATCCTTCCCCTGATAAACGCCAGGGGTATATTATAATCCGCTTTCTCCCCCTGTCCAGACATCTACCAGACGCGAACCTGACATCAGGGCGCGAGCCGGGCCTGGCTTATCCTAATTACACGTGGCGTACCAATGTGAAAGGTAGTCCATCGCTTACCACTTGCCTTACATCTGCGTATGCTGTACACTGTATTTCCACACAAGTAAGAGGAGCCATGGCGCCTCCAAAGTCCAGAAAGAGCAAGCGAAGGCAGAAACAACGGTCCCCCGGCTCTCCGTCTTTGGAGAGCAAGCTACGGCGCCTCAGACGCCAGGGTGCGCTTCTGCCCGAGCCGCCCGATGGGATCAAGATGTCCGAGGTGCTGGAGGCCTTTGTTGAACCCTACCTGGACCTGGCCAACACGCTTGACGAACTCCGCCTGTTATTCCTGACGGCTGTTCTGGCCTGGAATATCGCCTTGCTTCCGGAAGACCAACAGCAAGCCGCGATTGATAATCTGGTAGAGAAAGGGATACGCGCAGAGGACGAGGGGGCGGAGGAGGCCAGAGCAGACCTGCGAAGCGTGTTAAATGAGTTGGTCGCCAGGAAAGAGTTGCTCTTCGCTGAGTATAACCGCTCCATTGTTGATTTCAGGCTGGTGGACACGGGTGACGGGTATCATCTTACGGTCCTTTCCGGCACGGCGGAAACGCCATGACAATGATCAGAAAGCAGGTCGGGGTCGCCATCGTCGGCTCTGGGCCGGGTGGTGCGAGCGTCGCCCGCGACCTGGCCCGCGCCGGGAAGCGTGTCATGCTCCTGGAACGCGGCAGGGATGAGCGCCATCGGTTCTACTACGGTACATACCTGGGCGCGCTCCTTTACACCGACCGACATGCGCTCCTCTTCTCTAAAGAAGGGCTGAACATCATTCGCCCGCTTATGGTTGGCGGTGCGACTAGCATGTACTGCGGTTCGGCCTCACGCCCCCCGGACTGGCTCAAACAGAAATACGGCCTGGACCTGACGCCGTACGTTGAAGCGATCATTCAGGAGATCGGTATTGCGCCGCTCCCGCCAGAGCAACGCGGCATCGCTTCAACGCGTATCGCCGAGGCCGCCTATGACCTAGGATACGAGTGGTTCCCCATGCTCAAGTTCATCCGCCCCGACCGCAGCCCACGCTCTGACTGTGGCGCGAAATGTATGCTCGGCTGCCGTTGCGGGGCCAAGTGGAACGCGGGTGAGTGGGTGGACGAGGCGGTAGCCGCCGGCGCCGAATTGCTCACCCAGGCGCGCGTGGACGAGGTGATCGTGGAAAACGGCCAGGCCAGGGGCGTGCGTGGTGTGTGGCGTGGCCAGCCGCTGGAAGTTGAAGCCGATGTGGTCGTCCTCGCCGCAGGCGGGATCGGCACACCGCTCATCCTGCAACGTTCCGGCCTGCCTCAGGCCGGGCGCGGCATCGCCATGGACACAACCACGATGGTCTATGGCGTGGTCCGCGACAAGGGCCTCGGCGATGAGCCGCCCATGACCTGGGGCTATGCCGACGACGAGCGGGGCTACCTGCTCAGCACACTGATTGACCCCTGGCTGCTCTACCCGGTTATCACCGCGCTGCAGGGCTGGCGCTATCCGCTCACCTGGCCGCGCTACGGCCACACGTTGGGCGTGATGATCAAGATCAAGGACGATCTGTGCGGTAGCGTGAGCCTGGACGGGGGCATCTCCAAGCCCCTAAGCGAGCACGACCGCGCCCGCTTGGACCACGCTGCCGACCTGGCCCGCAGGGTCCTGGTCCGCGCCGGGGCCGACCCCGATTCCCTCTTCATGACGCCGCTGCGCGGGACGCATCCCAGCGCTACGGTGCGCCTCGGCACCCTGCTTGACCAGAACCTGCAAACCGAGATCACCCACCTATATGTGTGCGACGCCAGCGCCTTGCCGGAGGCATTGGACCGCCCCACAGTGCTCACCATCCTGGCCATGGGCCGGCGGCTGGCGGCCCATCTTTTAGGGAAGCCTGACAGTCCCAATGGACGTTGAGACACTGCGTGCGCGCCTGACCGCCTTTCCCCGCCTCCCCCTGGCCGCCTATCCCACGCCGCTTGCTCCCCTGCCCCGGCTGACGGCGCAATTGGCCGGCCCGGCGCTCTGGGTCAAGCGCGATGACGGCATCGGCCCGGCGCTCGGTGGGAACAAGGCCCGCAAGCTGGAGTTTCTCATGGCCGAGGCGCAGCGGCACGGGGCGCGCCAGGTTGTCACCTTCGGCGGCCTGCAATCCAACCACGCCCGCATGACGGCGGCGGTGGCCTGCGCGTTGGGGATGGAGGCCCATCTGTTCTTCTTTGAGCGCTGCCCTGAGGAGATGCAAGGTAATCTCCTGCTGGAGTCACTCCTGGGCGCGAAGATGCATTTTCTGCCATTGGGTGGAGGCGGTGGGCTGACGTTGGAACGGGCCAACCGGCTGGTGCGCCTGCTGGCGCGGCTGCGGGTCGGGCCGAACGCCTATTTTATCCCCGTCGGCGGGCACACGGCCTTGGGGGCCTTGGGGTACGTGCTGTGCGCGGCTGAACTTCATGAGCAGGCAGCGGCAGCCGGGTTGCGACAGGCTACGGTTGTCACTGCAGCGGGGACAGGCGGCACATTGGCCGGGCTGCTGGCCGGATTCGCGCTCCTGGGTTCGCCGCTGCGCGTCCTGGGCATAGATGTCGGCAAGCTGTGGAAGGGCTTTCCCGCCTCAATTGCGCATCTGACCGAGGAGGTCTGCACCCTTCTAGGCGAGCCGCGTCGCTTCGCGCCCGAGGATGTCCCCCTGATTGAGGGCCGCTACGTCGGCGCAGCCTACGGCGTGCCTTCGCCGGAAGGGATGGCAGCGCTGCGTCAGGTCGCCACGTGCGAGGGCCTGATCCTGGACCCGGTGTACACCGGCAAGGCGATGGCCGGGCTGCTTGACCTGATCCGGCAGGGCTACTTCAGGCGGGATGAAGCTGTGATCTTCCTGCATACCGGCGGCGCGCCCGCGCTGTTCGCCTTCCCCGAACCCGTCGGAAGACCCTGACCAGAGGGGCGAGGCGGCGTCGCGCCCGTACACGCCCGCGCTCTTCGCTCCTCAGGCGTGACCTGTTGCCCAGCCCCCCTTATCTCCTCGTCTCAGAATTGTTGACAATTTCACAAACTTGTGATAAAATACACATGAAAAGGGAGGAAGTTGACCAATTAGGTCAACTTCAAAAGGAGAACATATGGCTATGCGGAAGACCTGGCAACCTAAGATCGTGATCGTCGGTGCAGGCTATGCGGGCATTGCTGCCGCTCGCCGCCTGGCCAGGTTAAGCCAGGGGCGCTACGCCATCACGCTCATAGACCAGCACGATTATCACTTGCTCCAATTTGCCTTGCATAAGGTGGCCGTTGGTAAGATCACGCCCGAAGCCCTGGTCGTGCCGCTGCATGGCCTGTTTCACGGCCTCAATGTACACATTGACCAGGCGCGGGTCACCGGCTTTGACTTCACCGCGAAGACCGTTCAGGCGGACACCGGGCCGATCCCTTACGATATCTTGATTATCGCGACTGGTTCACGCACGGCGACCTATGGTATTCCTGGTGTACTTAAATATGCCTACCAGTTGAAGAGTCTAGAGGACGCCCTGAGGCTTCGGGCAGCTATTGAAACAGCCTTCGTCCAGGCTGCCCGCTCTGATCTTCAGAGAGCGCGCCAGGCACTCACCTTCATTGTTGTGGGTGCGGGTATGACCGGTATTGAACTCGCGGCCGAGATGGCTGAACATCTGCCCCAGCGAGCCAAAGCCCTGGGTCTAAGCCGGCATCTCGTCCGCATTATCCTGGTTGAACTTGCCTACCATGTACTTCCTGGCTGGAAGGCGAGGTTGGCCTCGGATGCTTTGACGGCGCTACAAACATTGGGTGTTGAATTGTACTTGGGCAGCCACGTGGTGGCGGTCAGGCCGGATGGGGTGATCCTGGCTACTGGCGAGGTCCTGCAAGGTGACACGGTCATCTGGACAGGCGGCATTGAAGCCGGCGCGGAAGTTGCTACCTCGGGTCTGCCAATCGGCGAACGCAAGGCCATTCGGGTGGACGAGACCCTGGCGGTGATCGGTCATTCGGATATCTACGCGATTGGAGATACCGCGCTGATCCGCGACCCGCGCTCTGGGCGGAACGTACTACCCTCGGCACAACTCGCGGTGCAGCAAGGTGAAGCGGCAGCTTATAACATTTACGCCGTGCTCAATGGCGGCCAACCCCAACCCTATATACCCAGAGCCATCGGCTGGCTGGTCTCGGTGGGCAGCCACAATGGCGTAGGCACCCTTGGCCCTGTGCCTGTCCGGGGGGCCATCGCCCGATGGCTTAAAACCGCCAGCGAGTTGCGCTATCTCTGGCAGTTAGGTGGCCTGCGTCTGATGTTGACGCATGGCGCGACCCTGCTGGCGGGCCGCGGGCCGATCAGTGCCCTGCCCGGAACGTATTTCAAGCCTGTCGCCCCGTAGCCCAACCTCAATACCGGGTTCCAGCCCGATTCTCACCCCATCCCTAGTCCTCTCCCATCCAGGGGGAGGGAACTCCCCCTCCCAACCGGGCTTCAGCCCGGTACTGGGCGGGGGAGGGCTGGGGTGGGAGGTAACCAACCGGGTCATCTGCCCCAAATCTGATACACACCTCCTCGGTCTCGGTCGCCCCAAAACGGGGCTTGACAGCGGTTCACAAATGGGAGTATACTGGGGGCAAATACGGGGAGAGAATGGCCAAAGGATGCGCAGAACGTGCCAGCAGTCAGCGAAATCTATAGCCGATTCGCACGGGAGTCACCTGCTCCCGTGCTTTTTATCCGCCCTACCTGCCTGACCGGGGCAGGTCAGTCCGTCCGGTCGTTGGCCTCAATGCAGATTGGGGAGCCGAGGGCGCCTCTGAAATACACATAAGGAGCAGACCTATGGACTATGGGATGATTGGCAAGATTGAGAAAGCCAAGCGCTACGCAGAACAGCGCGACCGCATTCATTTTGAGCAACTGCGGGTCACGTTTGATGGCGACCATGGCCCGCACACAGTCACCTTTGACCACGGGGTCTGGAACTGTGACTGTAACTTCTTTACCAGCCGGGGCGTGTGCAGCCATACGATGGCGTTGGAGCGCGTCCTGGAGGGGATGCTTCCGACCCCGGCGTTGCGATAAGTAAGGCCCAAAGATTGGGAGCGGGGATCGCTCCCCTATCCTGATCCCCGCCCCTGACCTCTGTCTTACTTGCGCTTCCATCTAATTTAATGGTATAAACCTGTTTTGCAGGTTCAATAGGTCCCCCGCCCTAGGCTGTAGCGACACGGTCTAAACACCCATGCGCGCTGCGACCGGCTGGCGGCTGGCCGGCGCATGGACACGAGGGAGGGAATGGCACATGGGGTTTCGGCGTAAGATGATCGGCGGCTACGCCGCCATGGGGGTGTTGGCTGGCCTGGTGGTGGGGATCAGCCTCCTGCACCTGCGCCAGGTGGAGCAGCGCTACGCTGCCCTTCTCCATCAGGAGCAAACTGTTGCCCTGTTGGCAACGCGCCTGGAGAACCTCTCTCAGGGGCAAGTGCAAAGCACACACGGCTATCTGCTCGCAGGCGCGGAGCCCTTCCTGACGCAGCAGCAGGCGCTGGCGGAGGAGATGAGCGCGCTCCATGCCCAGTTGATCCCCCTGGCTACGGCGCCAGAGGACCAGGCCCTTTTGGAGCACGCCCGGCAACTGAGCGCGGACTTTCAGACGCTGGCCCACGACGCCATCCGCGTCCACCGCGAGGGGGACACGGCGGCGGCGCTGGAACTGTATCAGACCCAGGTTGAGCCGCTAGGGACACGCATGATAGAGGCCCACCACGACCTGGTGGAGGTAGCCATGCGCCAGGCCAGCCTGACCAGCGCCGAACTCCAGCAACAGAGCCAGCAGACGACGGTCCTCCTGGCGCTCCTGACCGGCGCTGTGATCCTGGTCGGTCTAGGGCTGGGCGCAGCCATCAACCGCGACCTGTCCACCTCGCTGGGCCAGATTCTGGCCGGCGTCCAGGCGGTGGAGCGCGGCGACTTGAAACAGCCCGTACCGGTCCGCAGCAACGATGAGATTGGGCAACTGGCGGAGGGGGTCAACCGGATGCGCCAGGCCCTGCTGGATGCGATGGACAGGCGCTCCGACTTTATCTCCATGCTCTGCCATGAACTGCGCGCACCGGTGGCCACGATCTACAGTTTCAGCGTGTTCTTGAGCCGCGAAGGCCATCTGCTCAGCCAGGAGGACCTGGCGACCTATCTTGGCGCGGTGGCCCGCCAGGCGGACAACCTGATCAGGCTGGTGGATGATTTCGTGATGGTGGAGCGGCTGGACGCCGGTCGGCTGAGCTACGCCTTTTCGCTCGTGCGGGTTGGCGCGCTCCTGGATGAGGTCTCCGGGGATTTCCGCGAGATGCATCCCTCCAAAGCGATCATCCTTCGGCCTGGGGATGAGCCAGACGTCGTGCAGGGCGATGCCTTGCGCCTGAAGCAGGCGCTGACGAACGTGGTGGAGTGCGCCGTGCGCCTGGCGCCAGACAGCCCGGTCATCCTCGGCTGGTCAAGCAACGGGGAAGGTGAGATGTGTATCACCGTCTCCGATCAGGGCCTGCACATCCCGCCCGATCAGGTGGAGGCATTGTTCGCTAAATTTGGCCGCATCCAGAACGGCAACAGCGGATCGGTACGCGGGGGGTTAGGGCTGTATATCGCCAAACGCATCGTGGAGGCGCACGGCGGCTCCATCCAGGTGGAGACGACGCCAGACCAGGGGGCCACGTTCTCCATTGCCTTGCCCGGATGGATGGCCCTTACCCCTGCCTAGAAGAGCCTCAACCGATGAGTCGCCTTGATTCCTGAGGGCCTCTCAAGGCCGAAGGCTTTCAGCGGCGGGCGTCAAGGGCTTTCTATTGTCTCACGACTGACTACTGGAATGGCCGTGCTCTATGAAGAAGATCCGGGTCCTGATCGTGGATGATCACACCGTCTTCGCCGAATCGCTGTCTCTGGTCATCAACATGCAGCGGGATATGGAGACAGTGGGCACGGCCAGCACCTGCGCCAGCGCGTTGGAAAGCGCCCGGCAACTCCAACCCGATGTCGTCCTGCTGGATGTCCTGCTGCCCGATGGGGATGGTGTCGCCATCGCCGAGGCTATCAAGCGCATCCAGCCGGCCACCAAGACGGTGATCCTGACCTCGGCCACCGAGGATGAGGTGCTGTTGCGGGCCATTGACGCTGGCGCCAGCGGCTTCATCACCAAGCACCGGGCCATCAACGACGTCATCGCCGCCGTCCGCGCCGCCCACGCGGGCGAGATGCTCATCCCCCCGGCCATGTTGCTGGGCCTGTTGAGCCGCCTGTACCAGCGGCAGCGCCAGGAGGAGCAGGCCCGCGCCAGGCTGGAACCTCTCACGCCACGCGAACGCCAGGTGCTTCAGGCCCTGGCACAGGGGTTGGACAACCACGAGACCGCCAGGCGACTACGTATCAGCCCCAACACCGTGCGCACCCACCTGCAGAACGCCATGAGCAAGCTGGGGGTGCACTCCAAGCTGGAAGCGGTGGTCATGGCGCTCAAATATGGGCTGATTGAGGTGGGGAAGTAGGGATAGAGGACGAACAGGGAAGGACGGCCCGGTTCTTCCCCTACTGAGACGCCCCGCCCACGATCGTCGCCAACGCCTGTTCCAGCGCCGCCGCCACCTGCCCCTCATTCGCCGCCGCACCACCCCCCTGAGCGAACTGGGGGCGCCCGCCGCCGCCCAAACTGCCCAGGGCCTGCAAAGCGACCCGGACCGCTGCCACCATGTCGGCCTGGACGTCCTGGCTGCACGCGCCGATGACATGCGCTTTGACCCCGGCCAGGCCCAGGAGCGCCACCGTCTTCGGTGGCGCGGCCAGGCGCAAGGCCAGTTGGCGCAGTTGCCCAGGGTCACGGTCGCTGAAGACGCGGCGGATGACCGCCAGTTCACCGACGCGCTCCGCCTGCGCCGCCAGTTCGGCGGCCTCATAGGCCACCAGCCGCTCCTGCGCCTGGCGCAGTTGGCGGTGGAGTTGTTTGATCTCCGCCTGCAGCCGCTCAACCGCTTGATCCAGCTCAAGGTGGCCGGTGGTCAGCAGGCCCGCGAGTTGCTGCACCATCTGGTTCTTGCGCCCATAGTCGGCCAGCGCGCGCTCGCCGCAACGGAACTCCACCCGCGTCTCCTCGCCGCGCCTGTCCAGGCGGATGATCTTGATCAGCCCGATCTCGCCGGTACGGGCCACGTGGGTGCCGCCGCAGGGTGTGGCGTCAAAGCCCTCAATCTCCACCACGCGGACCAGGCCCTGAACCTGCGGCGGACGGCGCAGCGAGTAAGCGGCCAGTTCCTCAGGCGAGACGAAGCGCGCCCGCACGGGCCGATCGCTGAAGACAACCTGGTTTGCCAGCCGCTCAGCCTCCTCCACCTGCTCCGGCGACAGGCGCGGCACGTTCAGATCAATGGTCACGACCTCGCTGCCCAGATGAAAGCTGACCGTTTCGGCGTTGGCCGTGCGCATAAACGCCTGGGAGAGAATGTGCTGGCCGGTGTGCTGTTGCATATGGTCAAACCGCCGCGACCAGTCAATGCGCCCCGCAACCTGCTCCTGCGATAAATCTAAATCTGCCGCGAGGACATGCAGGATGGCCCCGTTCTCCTCGCTGGCGATCACCTCAATAACCTCCACGCCATTCAGCCAGCCCGTATCACAGGGTTGGCCGCCGCCGGTAGGGTAAAAGCATGTCTGGTCCAGGATGACCGCCGGGTGATCGGCGTGGCGCAGGCGTTGGATGACGCGAGCGGAGAAAGCCGTGCGATAGGCGTCGTCGTAATATAAGCGACGGGTCATCATGAAGCAGGGAGCGGCAGAGTGAATTTAAAGGTCGCGCCGCCGCCCGGTGTGTCCTCCACCCAGATACGCCCGCCATGGGCCTCAATCGCCATGCGGCACAGCGCCAGCCCTAGCCCCAGCCCCCTGGGCACGCCCTCACGCTGGATGCGCTGATACTTGTCAAAGATGATCTCACGATACTCCGGCGGGATGCCGGGGCCGTTATCGGTGATGGTCACGAGAACATTCCCGGCCTCTGGCTGCACCTGGGCGCTGATGGTCACGTCGGTATGGGTGTGTGTATGCTTGATGGCATTGTCCAGCAGGTTGTAGATCACCCGTTGGAGCAGGTCGCGGTCCACCAGAAGTTCAGGTATATCTGCCGGAACCTGGACGGCCAGGTTGATGTGACGGCTCTGGGCGAAGTGGGCAAGCAGGCTCACCGTCTCTGCCACAATGGCCTGGAGCGAGGCGGGTTCCCTGTCCAGGGGCTGCCCCGTCTCCAGGCGACGGATGTCCAGGAGGGCATTCAACAGGTGGGCAATGCGCCGGCTGCTGCGCAGGGCAATGTCCACCAGCGTATTCAGATCGGCGCTGCGCTCGTCGGTGGGGAGCGCTGTGCTGAGCATTTCCAGGCTGCTGATGACATTGCCCAGCGGGCTACGCAGGTCGTGAAACACCATAGCCAGTTGGTCTTCGCGCTCCTCTTCAGCGCGCAGCCACCTGGACACATCGCGCTCCACCCACTCCAGGTAGGTCTTCCCGGCGTAGAGGATGGATTTCACCTCGGCTTCAATAGGCAGATCGCGGTTATCGCGGCTACGGGCCATGAGCTGAAGGCGCAACGTGTCCCCCGGCGCGAGCGCTTGCCAGCGCGTGTCCTGGGCCAATGCCGGGTGAATGGTCTCAACGCTGCGACCGATCAGATCGGCTGGGGTGTAATCCAGGAGAGCGCACAGGCGGCGATTCGCGGCGAGGATCCGGCCATTGCCATCGGTGATCAGCAGCGCATCAACGCACTCCTCAAAGAGGCGCGCGTACACCTCCGGGCGCAGCGGGCCGCCTTTCGCTCCCCCTTCATCTGAGGGAAAGGGGGAAGTGGCGGGGGGAGTAATCGCTTTGTCGGATCGGGCAGCGCGACGGCTCATCCTGGTAGTGGCCCTGGAAAATAGCAAGAATTAGCAAGAATTAGGATAATATTATAACATTATAACAGAGTCTGTAAAGAGCGCAACCGCCCGTTTGCAATCTCAGCAGATCGCAAGGTTGTCATGCTGAACGCAGCGAGGCCTTAGCGGTGTGCCTTCAGAGACCCTTCACTGCGCTCAGGGGCACGCTCCTGTGCTCTATTGAAGCCCATCCAGGATACGGGCCGTAACAAACTCCAGATGCCCTTCATCTTGCACCACGTCCAGTTCATCGGCGGGGAGCACCAGCACCGGGCACAGGGTGAAGTCACGAATCCAGTCTTCGTAGAGGGCGTTCAGGCGGCTCAAATAGGCGGGGGAGATGTCGCGTTCAAAGTCGCGCCCGCGCTGGGCGATATGCCGCAGCAGGGTATCCACCGAGGCGCGCAGGTACACCACCAGGTCGGGCGGGGGCAGGAGGGAGGTCAGCACCTCGTACAGTTCGCGGTAGCTGTGATACTCACGTGCGCTGAGCGCGCCCTGTTCATACAGATTGCGGGCAAACACCTCGGCATCCTCATAGACCGTGCGGTCCTGGACAACCGAGGTGGGCTGGTTGAGCAGGTCGCGATGGTGGCGCAGGCGGCGCGAGAGGAAATAGATTTGCGAGTGGAAGGCCCAACGGCGCATATCCTGGTAGAAATCGGCCAGGTAGGGATTATCGTCCACCGCTTCAAAGAAGGGGGTCCAGCCCAGCCGCCTGGCCAGCAGCGCCGTCAGGGTGCTCTTGCCCGCGCCAATATTGCCTGCGATAGCGATGAAGAACCGGGCTGAAGCCTGGTACGGGGTCATGGCGGCTTCACCTCCAAAGGTAGAGTGGGCTGGTGGGTGCCCAGGCCCAGTGCGCTCTTGATGCGCCCGGCGATAGTCGTCAGGTGGGCAGGGTCCTGAACGAAGTCCAGATGGTCGGTATCTATGGCGATCACGGGTGAGGCCGTATAGGTGGCGAAGAAGCTTTCATAGGCCTGGCGCAGGCGCTCAATATACTCGCGGTCCATGTTGCGCTCGTAAGGGCGGTCGCGGAAGGCGATGCGGCGCATCAGCGTGTCGGTCTCCGCCCGCAGGTAAACGATCAGGTCGGGCAGGACAACGCCTTCGGCCAGGGCCTCGTACAGGCTCTCGTACAGCGCCAGTTCGTCGCCCGACAGGTTGAGGCGGGCGAACAGGCGGTCTTTGGCGAAAGTGTAGTCGCTGACTAAGTTGCCGCGTTGCAGGGCCTGGCGCACCTCTTGCTGGTGGCGATAGCGGCTGAGGAGAAAGAAGATCTGCGTCTGGAAGGCATAGCGGGCGCGGTCGGCGTAAAAACGGCTGAGGAAGGGGTTCTCCTCAAAGGCCTCCAGGAGCAACTGGGCATGGAACATCGGCGCCAGCAGCCGCGCCAGCGTGGTCTTGCCCACGCCGAGGACACCCTCAATCGCCAGGTACACGGGCCTCCTTCAGGGACAACGAATAGTGGGCTATCGTCCGCCGTCCATCCTCTGATCCTAGCCTGGGGCGGGGGAAATGTCAAACGGCCAGGAGCATCAGGCAGGAGTATCGGTTTTAACCTCAGGTGCGTTTTCCCCCCACCCCAACCCTCCCCCATCCAGGGGGAGGGGGACAGGCCACTCCCTCCCCTTGGATGGGGGAGGGCGGGAGAGGGGGGAGGGGCGCATGGCCGTGCGTCCCTACTTTAGGCTGGCGACTGAAGGCGTGCCTCTGAGGTGAAAGTAGGGCGTCGGCCTGCGCCGATGCCAGGCGTCCACGTTGGTAGACGCCCGGCCGGTGGCCCATCAGGCGCGTTCAGCGTGCAATCAGAGGCAGGCGGGTGTAATGCTCCAGGACCGTCACGATCACTTCAATCTCGTTGTCAGACTCGTTCGTCTCGTTAATCCGGTTGTCCGGGTCAACGCGGATGTGGCCGGTGTGGATGCCAGGGGGCAGATTGGGCCAGAGCAGGGTGACCACGTTGAAGCGGCCACAGCAGCGCACATCCTGTGTCATCTGGCTGGACACCGGCGTCCCTCCCTGGTCATAGAGGGTGACATAGAAGCCGTTTGAGATAGTGCTACCGCCATTGTTGATCACTTCTAACTGGATCGTCGCTGTAACTGGTCGCGGGTCCGGCGGGACATTCGCGATCACATTGTAGGGCATAAGGTTGACCGTAGGCGTCAGTTGCTGCACATAGTCAATCCAGGCCTGCCCCAGGGTCGTAAGCGTAGGCGGGGTTGTCCTGGGGTCAAATAGAGCGCCCCCCATGTAATAAGGGTCATGCGCCAGGCTGAACCATATCCAGCGTTGCACCAGATGGTTGTTATCGCGAGGGTAGCCTATCGCGGGACTGATGGACTGAGGGCCTAAGAAATAGTCAAAAGTGGCATACATGAAATCCCGGACGCGGGGGATATTAGGATAGCCATAGTCCTCCGGGAACAAGATGCCGTATTCGGTGATGTAAAGGGGTTTCTCGCGTTCGCCCTTTGCAGCCATCCACTGGCGGAAGTCCTGGAGGCGCGAAATGAAGATATCCATGCGATCCAGTTCGTCCAGGCCAATGGTGACAGCGCCAGCGGGGTCCGTGCAAGGCGGGATGAACGCGCCCCAGCCGCCTGTCTCGTTCAAAATGAACGCGTGAATATTCCAGAAATCCGTAGGTAGCCTCTGGCTATAGGAGATCTGGTAGGTGTTCCAGATAGTGTCCAGATAGCGGAAGCGCACCGGTGTGGGCTGGACAATGCCCCCGATGCCTACTGGGGTGGATGGGCTGATCCCCTTAATGAAGGCGTAAACATCATGATAAGCACTTACATAGGCAGCCGGGCACATGTTATCCTGAAACGGGCTGTCCGGCTCGTTGCCCACCATGTATAAATCATTGGGCCTTGCCTGCACCAGGGCAGCCAACTCCCCCCAGCTTGCTGGCTCAACAAGCGCGTAATAAGGCGGCGTCGTGGTTTGCATCAGCCGGATCACCTGGACATATTCTATCCCATACGGTTCAGGGGGCTGTGTATTCACACCCCAGTCCAGATACCAGCCCAGGTTGAACCAACTGAGGTCATAAGGCTGCAGGCCGAGGTAGCGGGTCAACTCTGTGGAACTGGCCGCAGCGCCGAAGCGGCCATGGGCGAAATTCCGTGTGTTATATCGGTGGTTTACAATAGGGAGATAGATGGTCTGGTCCGGGGGTAAAGATGGCCCGGCCAGCAAAGCCGCGACTCCGATCAGCATCAATCCCCCGGCGCTCAGGAGTATACTACACAGGACAAGACGTCTTAGCCTGATGTTCATCGTACGGATTCCTTTAGAGGTACTCAACGGATTATTTCATAACGTCACCTTCGGTGACAGGAATCAATGTAAAGGGGGCTATTCTCCCCTCGCCTGAGGTCAGCCGCTCAACTTGATAGATCGGCGGATCAGTCCGATAGAGCCTTAGCTGATAGTGGCGACGCAGGATACCGGAGACGTTCCATAATGAGGGCTGGGTGTCGTCCACAAAATACACAGGTGTACCTCGTGCTAGCAACCTGTCTACAGCCTCGGTCAGACGTTCCTCCACAGGCCGGGATGAGCCATCGGGCCGTTCAGGCCGTGACATATGGCGATAATAGAGGACTGACCGGCCACCATAGAAGAAGAGAGGATCACCCAGAGTGTAAGCCAGGAAGACAGCGTCTGGCGGGGTATCTGCTATAAGCTCTTGGATAGAGGCAGCTATCCTTGCATAGTTCTGATTCCGCTCGGCCAACCTCTCCAGGGAGGCCCAAGGTTGTAAGAGGACCAGGACGCTGAGGGTAGTTGTGACCAACAAAGCCATGTCACGGTAACGTGGTGCAAGGCGGCCCACAATCCAACTCAACCCATAAGCGACTGCCAGCGCAAGCAGTGGATAGATAGGGAGGAGAAAGCGGGCATTGATCCCGGTCGGTGCGAATGCATATATACTATAAGGTACCACAAGTGCTCCTCCTACTCCTAGCAGTAAAATGGCCGCCTGCCGGGGCATGGTCCCCAGTCCCAGAACAGCCGGAACAAGGAGCAGAGAGAAGTCACGTGCCAGGGTCTGGGCTGCGGCGATCAGGCTGTGGCCATCCGCTGGCGAAGGCCCCAGTGCATAGCTTAGGCTGAAGAAGGGCCAATTATAACCACTGTTTTCAAATGTGTAGCCCGAGGCCAGCCACCCCCCATAGTAAACGCGATTGAAGATTAGCACGCCTAGCGTCCCCAGCCCCCAAAGTACAGCGAAGGCCGAGTGGGCCGGATGGGTGATTTGCCGCCGTTGGTAATACCATCCATAAGCCAACAATGCTGGCCCGGCAAGTAGGCTGACTATCCGGATGAAGCCGCTGTACCCGATGCATAGCCCGGCAAGTGCACCAAGGAATGCCGCCCGCCGGGCTAAATTCGTGCGTTGCGCCTTTACAAAGAGCACAACCCCGGCCAAAATAAACGCAGTCGCTGGCACATCCGACCAGGGCGCTGTAGCGAAGGTTAAGAATGTGGGCGTAAAGACGAGGAGTGCAACTGCTGCCCAGCCCACCCAGACGTCAAACAGGGTTCTGGCAAGCGCGAAGGTCGCTACCGCTGTCAGGAGGGCAAGGAGTGGGACGACAGCAAAAGCAGCATCCGGCGTATCCGCCAGAACCTGAGCCAATGCCAGGAGCAGTGGGAAGCCGGGCGGAAAGGTGAGGTAGAGGCGCGGGCCAGGCTCCCGTCGTAAGCGATAGCCGGATAGGCCAAAGTACGGCCCAATTGAGGCGTTATTCGGGTCCGTCATGGCCAGCCCCTGACCATTTGCCAGTTGCCGCCCGGCATAAATGTACGCCATACTATCCCAACCGTCCAGCGCCCGTTGGGTATAACCCAGGAAGATCGCCAGGGATAAGACCAGCAGGGGGAGTAACAACCCGAAAGGTCGGGCAGGAACTCTCATGGCATGATCTCAGGGCACCTGTAAATACTCCACATAGATCGGGTTCTGGTCGGTCAACCGGCGCGTGACGACCCCATCACAGGTGCCGTCGTCGCAGTCGTACACGACGGTCGCGTTGCCGAACTGATCTGTAATTCGGACCTGAGTCGCGGCCACCCGGTAGGTGCGTGGAGGCGTGGTCCCACTCACACAATTATCCAGGCTGGTGCAGTCCACCCAGGTGACGTCTATACGCCTCATGCCAGAAGTCTCAGGTACACGAAACTGATAACTCTCTATTAAGGGGTCACTCTGGTTCACGACGCCAACGTAGTCTGCACGGCCCAGTTTCGCCGTGAAGACGGAATAGGCCGTGTGCGAAAGCTTGGGGTCAAAATTGCAGGTGAGCAGCCCCGACATGAAAGAGACCGGCTCGCAGGTTTCATCCGCGGCTTTGTACCAGATCAACACGCCCAGGTCGGTAGCCATGCCACGCGCATAGAGCTTGGGGACATAGCGCGCCTGAAGTTCAGGGCTTCCCCACGAGGACGCCCCCGGCCAGCTTGCCTCCGTGGCGATCAGCGGGCGACTGTAACCATAGGCCGCCAGCCTGTTCCGCACCGCCGTGGCCTTCCCGATAATATCCCGCCCGTAGGTCTCCCATCCTCCGCTCCAACGGTAGAATGGGTAGTAGTGGAAGTTCATAATATCAAAGCAGGTCCCCGTGCAGGCGGCTAAAACCTGGTCCAGGAAGTTCGGATTAAACAGCGGGTAGTTATCCATAGCAATGCCGCCGAACACCAATTGGGCATCGGGGTTGGCGGCCTTGATGGCCGGATAGATCGCGGCGAGCTCCTGGGCATAGGCTTCTGGGTCGTTCCCAAAACAGCCCAGACCCGCATAAAAGCAGTGCCAGCCATAATCGGTATTGTCAGGCTCGTTGTAAAACTCCCAATAGCGCACAATGGGCGACCCAGGTGCATCATCTAGACCATCGCCATCGTAGCGTTCAACCAGGGCGGACATAAACTCCACCAGGTCCTGAGTGTTGGTGACCGGGCCACCGGGGAGCGCGGCGGCCCAGGAGGGGTTGCCGGATAGCGTGAGAATGGGGCTGAAGCCCGCCTGGACCAGCGTAGTGATACGTCCATCGGTTGTGGGCCAGTTGTACTGAGAGGGCGGCAAGGGAGAAGGTTCAATCTCTGCCCAATTGATGGTTGTGCGAAGCCAGCGGATACCGGCCTGCCGCATATAACTGCGAGCCTGAGACGAGTCAATCTCCCCCCAGGCCTGCACACCAAAAAGCCGGACACGGCCATCATAGAGGTAATGGACAAGAGGAAGGTACAGTGTGTACACATTTGTGTACATGGATGGCGTATTCATGGAGATGGGTTGGCTCGGCCTGGGGGGTTGAGGCATGGCTTCAGCGGGCCAGAGAGGACCTGACTGACCGGCGGCCTGGGCGCGCCAGCCCAGCACAACGGCTACCAGAAGGGGTAAGATAAGATAGCCTGATCTCATCACCAAATCAATATATCCTCGCCGCATGTCCCCGCTCCTCACCTCTGGATAATCGGCAGATAGATCTGGTAGCGTGGCCCGGCCACAATCCAGATACTGCCATCGTCGGCGATGTCCAGGCCCTGAGGCCAGAGGCCGGCGATCGGGAGTGGATACTCGTTAAACGTCACCAGGCCTCCTCTGCCGGTCATCAGGCCCAACTGGCCGACATCCGACTTGGTAAACCAGCGACGATTGGATGATTCTATCACAAGCGCGGTGGGAACCCCCGGTGTCGGCGAGATGGGATGGTGGTAGAGGCAGCCTGCCAGTGTGCCGATAACGATCTCGCAAATGCGCCGGGTGGACCGCTCCAGAACCCAGGGAGTTCCCCAGGGATAAGCCCCATCTACAGCCAGGTCATACGGACCTGTCCCGGCACCGATATTAAAGTGCAGCCAGCTCAGACTGGGGCTGAGTTGAAGCAAAACGGCCCAGCCATTTCCGTCTGGTCGCATAGGCTCAACAATCCAGATACGGTTATTGTCCTGGACAAAGACACCGTACGGCTGGTAAGGCGACGGTGGCGTTTGTGTCGTGTCCGCGTACTCCGTGATCACGCCGGTCGTCGGGTTCAGGCGGGCGAGCCTGTTGCCGGCCTGCTCACTGAACCAGAGGCTGCCGTCAGGCGCGGCATCAATGTCTGCCGGGCGGCTGTTGACTGTCGGGACGCTATATTCGGTGATCGCGCCAGTGGCACGAACAAGACGACCAATTTTATTGCCCATGTGCTCGGTGAACCAGATGGAATCACCAGAAGAGGTGAGATTCAATGGCAGGCTGTTGGCGGTGGGGATAGTGTAGGAGATAAAGCTGTAACTCACCGTATCCGTATAGATCAGGCGGCCAACCAGGTTGGCATCCGATTGGGTAAACCAGATGTTCTGGCGCCCGCCCTCGTTAACCGCGACAACGCCGACAGGCCGATTCCCCAGCAGGGGGATCGGAATAGTGGTAAAGGTCTGGGTGCTCGGATTAAAGCGAAAGAGGTAACCCTGCTGGCCCTCCAAAGCTGCGCTGGCCTGTTGAGTCGCCTGGTCAGAGGCAGGCCCTGCAAATGGAGGCAAGAGGGCAAGTGCGAGTAAAGCCAACGCCAGCTTCCTGACCAGACGTTGGAGAGAAGGATCATGGGAGGATAAGGCCATAACTCGCAACGATGCCCTGTCAAAACAAGCTAAGCTGTTCAGGTGCCTGGGGGATCTCGCCTGTATCCTGCCTGGCCTGGGCGATGATCTGGGGGAGCTTGCGAAAGTCATCTTCAACTTCACGTTTGAGCGCTGGCTGGTGCAGCGCCGCAGCCGGGTGGTACATAGCCACCACCCATTGGCCGCCGACCCGTTTCGCCTGGCCGTGAATGGCGGAGATCTTGGCACCGGGCAGGTAACGGGCCATAGAGTAGCGCCCCAATGTGACGATCACTTTGGGCTGGATCAGCGCGATCTGCCGGTCCAGGTAGGGTTTACAAGCCTCAATCTCCTGGGGGAGCGGGTCGCGATTGCCCGGCGGGCGGCACTTCACGATGTTGGTAATAAACACCTCTTCGCGCTTCAGCCCGGCCAGGGTCAGTAACTCGTCCAGAAATTGGCCTGCTGCACCGACAAAGGGGCGCCCTGTCCGGTCTTCATGGAACCCTGGCCCCTCGCCGATAAACATGATCTCGGCGGTGACCGGCCCCTCGCCCGGCACGGCCTTGGTGCGGGACTTTGATAGGGGGCACAGGGAGCAAACGCGCACTTCTGCGGCAACTTTCTCCAGCGAATCTTCCACGAAGCTCTCCTTCCCCGGCGATGGATAACAGGTCGTTGACAACCAGATCAACCGCAAGCCATCTAAGCCCCGGCTGCCGGCCCCAGGACTTTTGCTCTCATCCGTGTGCAAAAGCAGGTATAGTGAAGATTGGGTATAGTGGGCTGATTATAATCCGGCATCGTAAATTTGTCCATGTGTACTTTTGGGCTACCCCGCACGGGCCTGCATCCGTTTTCTTTGGAGCAGGACAGTCATCGCACGCGCTCTCGCCCCAGCCGTTGCCAGAGTGCGGCCTTGAGTTCGGCCAGCCGCCGGGCGTAGGCCGCATCCAGCGCGGGCACGGTCATGATATAGGCATCTTCGCCGTTATCGCGGTAGTAGTGCCGCCGTATCCCCGCATACGCAAAGCCGTACTTTTTATACAGGTTTTGGGCCACTTCGTTAGAGACACGCACCTCCAGCGTGCATTGCGCCGCCTTAAGTTCCATCGCCCGCTCCAACATCGCCACCAGGAGCAACTCCCCCAGGCCCTGGCCGCGCCAGTCGGGATGAACAGCGATGGTGCTGATGTGGGCCTCATCCAGCCAGAGCCACAGCCCAGCGTAACCGAGCACGCGCGGGGCCGGGCGAGGAGGACGCTGATCGCGGCGGCGAACGAGCGAGGACAGACGGCGAGCAATAGACCGGAGGCCCCCATTCGCCTTCGGCTGTCCATGACTTAGCGCCACGTCCTGGCGCAGGCGGACGACAAAGAAGTGGGAGGACTGCTGGGTCAACTCGCGGCGATAGGCTTCAGCCTGCCAGGGCGTGCTGAAGGAGAGCTGGTCAATGTGCACGACTTCGGGGATGTCGGCCTCCTCCATCGGCGTGACGATGAAGGGGCCAGGGGGCTGGTTCATAGGGCACTCCCCTCTGGCTGGCTGAGGTAAATCGGGGCGAGTGTGGCCGGGTCGTCGCGTTCGCCGCGCTTGAGCCGCCGCCAGCCCAGGTCGGCCAGATAGCCCGCCCGCCGCAGCGACGCCGCCGGTTTGGCCACGCTCGCCTGGGCACCCAGACGGCGGATGGCCTGGCTGCCGCTGGGGTCAATCTCGCCACAAAAATATACCGGCCCCTGTATCCCCTCCACCAAATCCCGCCAGGTGGTGAGAAGAGGCCCATCCTCATTGCGCCAGGCGTTGGCCTGCCAGCGGTAGAAACCGGCGCAGATGCGCCCCCGCCCGGCCTCCAGGACAGCACATAGCCGGCCCTGAAAAGGCGGTTGGGCAGCGGCCAGGATGTCCAGGGTAGGGATACCCAACAGGGGGATGTTCTGGGCCAACACCAGCCCCTTCGCCAGGGCCAGGCCGACGCGCAGGCCGGTAAATGACCCCGGCCCCAGCGCCACCGCCACGCCCTTCAAGTCGCCTGCGCCGAGGCCAGCACGCGCCAGCATGGCAGCGAGCTGCGGCGCCAACTCGGTCGTATGGTGATCCCGCGTGAGCCAGGTGCTCTCCGCCCAGACCTGCCGCCCATCGTGCAGCGCCAGGCTAACGAAGCGGGTGGAGGTGTCCAGTGCCAGTAACATCAGACTCCGAAAGCGCTGCGGCGGAAATCGGCCAGCAGGCGCTCATAGCGGGCGCCGCTGGCCTCAAACAACAGCCCCCGCTTGGTTTCCGCCACATGGCGCAGCGTGATCCACAGCCGTTCGCGGGGGAGCACCGACTGGATGCGTTCGGCCCACTCAATCAGGACAACGCCAGGGGCGTCCAGGATTTCGGCCAGACCGAAGTCCAGCGCCTCGCGGGCGTCCTGCACCCGGTAGCAGTCAATGTGGTAGAGTTTCAGCCCGTCGCCAGGGCGGGGATACTCATTGACCAGGATGAAGGTGGGGCTGGTCAGCGGTTGCGTCACCCCCCAGCCGCGCCCCACACCGGCGGCGAAGGTCGTCTTGCCCGTGCCCAGTTCCCCGGACAGGCAGATCAGATCGCCGGGGCGCAACAGTTCTCCCAGACGGACGCCCAGACGGTGGGTTTGTGCGGCGCTATGGCTCATAAAATCCAGCTTGCGCGCATCCAGGATCGGCATCGGGAAGGATTATATGCGCAATGGGCGGGGGTGACAAGAGGCCGCTCTCTCCTCCAGAAGAATCAGTTTTACAACCGGGCTGAAGCCCGGTACTGGGCAGGGGAATGCATGTAAGGGGTGGTCACGGTGTGCCACTTTCCCCCCAATTCGCGATCTGGTGTATGATCACGGTGGCGTGTGGGCAGGCGATCCTGCCCGACCGGAGATAACGGCTATCCGTACAGGTGAAAGCACATGAAGGGACGTTTCCTGTCTATGCTTCGTAGGGTTTGTGCTGGGGTGCTCCTGGCATGGCTGATCGCTATGCTGAGCGGATGCCTGGCACTCAACCCAGGTGGCCAGGCGCAACCCGAAGGCGCTCCTCCCGTGGCCACGACCTCCGCGCCGGAGACGCGGGCCGCTCCCACATGGACACTCCCCCCGCCTGGCCAGAGCCAACCGGCGCCGCCGGGCTTCAGCCCAGACCTGCTGGTGAACCTGTATAAACAACTGAACCCCGGCGTCGTCAGCATCCAGGTCCATATTGAGCGCGGGCCGATCAGCGGCAGCGCCGCCGGCTCCGGGTTCATCCTGGACAATGCCGGCCATATCGTCACCAACAACCACGTCGTCGCCGGCGCCACCCAGGTCACGGTCATCTTTTATAACGCCATAGAAGCCGAGGCCCGCATCGTGGGCACGGATGACGACAGTGACCTGGCCGTCATTCAGGTGGACCGCCTGGCCGAAGGCGCTCATCCCCTGCCCTTGGGCGATTCCGATCAGGTCCAGGTGGGCGAATGGGTGGTGGCCATTGGCAACCCCTTTGGGCTGAGCGGCAGCATGACCGTCGGCATCGTCAGCGCCGTCGGCCGGATGATCCCCTCGGAGACACCCTTCACCATCCCCCAGGCCATCCAGACGGACGCCGCGATCAACCCCGGCAATTCCGGCGGCCCGCTGCTCAACCTGCGGGGCGAGGTCATCGGCGTGAATGCCCAGATCGCCACAGGCGGCTCCCCTGCCAGTGCCGGTGTGGGCTTCGCCATCCCCTCCAACGTCGTCCGCCTGGTCGTGCCCGCGCTGATTGAACGCGGGGCGTATGACTGGCCCTGGCTGGGCATCCAGGGCACGAGCGTTAACCTGTTCATTATGCGGGCGAATCGCCTGGAGACGCAGCAAGGCGCCTATATTGATAGCGTCATCCAGGGCAGCCCGGCGGACCGGGCGGGCCTGCGCGGGAGTACGGGCAGCCGCGTGGTGAACGGCCTTGAGGTCCCCGTCGGCGGCGATGTGATCATTGAGGCCGATGGCCGACCCATTCGGGACTTCAGCGATTTGCTGGTGGCTGTGGCCTTCAAGCGTCCGGGCGACCCGCTCACCCTGACGATCCTGCGGGAGGGTCAACGCCAACAGGTGACCGTCACCTTAGCGCCACGACCGCAGCGCCTAGGTCGGTGAACGGGCCTGCCGAGGATGCCAGCATGCGAAAGAAACGCACGATAAGGCTGCCCTGCCTCCTCCTGGCAGGTCTGGGGGGCATCACCCTGGTTGCGATCATCGCCATCGGCCTGGCCGCCCAGCCTCTGCCCGGCCCTGCGGCTATCGCCACCGACCCCCCCACCGCCGCGCCAACGGCTCCAGTCCCGCCCCCCGCCACCCCCCTGGAGCAGCAAGGGGCCGCGCTCCGGCCGCGCTTTCGTGCGGAGTTGAACGGACTGGCCCAGGCGCCGCGCTATTTCATCCAGGCGTCCGTTGACCCCAGAACCGGCCAGGTCACCGGCCAGATGAGCGTACAATACACCCATCGCGGCGCCCAGCCGCTCACCGAACTCGTCTTTCGCCTGCTGCCCAACGCCCAGGCGATCTATGGCGGTGGCAGCCTGAGCGTGGCAAATGTGGCCCAGAATGGCCGCTCACTCCAGACCACCCTGGCCCAGGGCCGCACTGTGCTGCGCGCGCCCCTGCTCCAGCCGCTCCAGCCCGGCCAGACGATTACCCTCAGCCTGGCTTTTCGCGCCCAAGTGCCGGCGGGATCGGGGCAGGGCTATGGCATCTTCAGCCGTTCGCGGGAATCGCTGTCGCTGGCGGGCTGGTATCCCCTGCTCGCGCCATACCAGGATGGCTGGCAGACACCCCCCGTCCCCGCTGTCGGCGATGCCATGTGGGCGGAGACGAGCCTGTACGATGTCAGGCTGATCGTGCCCTCCGGCTATGAGGTGGTCTCCACAGGCACAGCCCTGGAATGGCAGGACAGGGCCGGGCAGAGCACCTGGCATATCGTCAGCGGCCCGGCGCGGGAGTTCGCCCTGGCCATGAGCGACCGCTTTGAGCAGCGGGAGACGCAGGTGGATGGCGTCAGGCTGCGCCTGTACACCTTACCGGCCAGGGCAGCGGCTACCGCGCCGGACGAGGCCCTCAAGATGATGGCGGCGGCGTTCAAAGCTTATGTGGCCCGCTTTGGCCCCTACCCCTACACCGAGTTTGACCTGGTGGAGGCCGCTGTGGGCATCGGCGGCTACGAATTTTCGGGGATGGTGTATGTGGACTATGATCGGCGTGTGCGCGGGCCATTTGAACAATACCGCTACCTGAGCGCGCACGAGATCGCCCACCAGTGGTGGTACAACCTGGTCGGCAACGCCAGCGTGGACGAACCCTGGCTGGACGAGGCCCTGGCCAGCTATGCTGCCGTCCTGTATTTGCAATACGCCGGCGATGCCCAGGGCGCGGCTCGCCTGTTAGAGGCTTGGAAAGCCGACTATGGGCTGCGCGGGCCGGGCGATCCGCCGGTGGACAGCAGCGCGCTGCTGTTCTCCAACTGGGTGGCTTACCGCCGGACGGTGTATTATCATGGCGCCCTGTTCCTGGACGAATTGCGCCAGACGCTCGGCGATGAGCGCTTCTTCGCGCTGCTGCAACGCCTGCAGACCCGGTACCGTTACCGCATGATAACGACCGACGATTTCCTGCGTCAGGCCGAAGACATCGCCAGCCACGACATCGCTGCGCTGTGGGCGAGGTGGTTCCGCTGATGGGCCAGTTTGCCTCTCCTCCTCTCTTGCCCTATAGTTACATTCCCGTCAGGAGACCACCAGGAACACAGTTCTGAGAATATGGATACAGAAGCGATTTTGAGGACAGCGGTACACATTGCCCGCCGTGCCGGGGAAGTATTGCGCCAGGGTTGGGGCACGGTTCAGAGCGTTGGCTACAAGGGCGACATTGACCTGGTGACAGAGTGGGACCAGGCCTCGGAGAGGCTGATCATTGCCGCACTGCGCCAGGCCTTTCCTGACCATTTCATCTACGCCGAAGAGGGCGGCGAGAGTGGACAGGCAGAGAGCGGTTGGGCCTGGCTGGTGGACCCGCTGGATGGGACGACCAACTACGCACATGGCTTCCCCATCTTCGCCGTGTCGCTGGCCGCGCTCTACCAGGGCCGCACTGAGGTGGGCGTGGTGTATGACCCGCTGCGCCAGGAGTGTTTTACCGCCCGGCGGGGTGCTGGCGCGGCATTAAATGGCGTGCCCATCCATGTCTCCGCCACCGATGCGCTGCGACGCAGCCTGCTGGCCACCGGCTTCCCCTACGATGTGTGGACCAGCCCGGAGAACAACCTGGACCATTTTGCCCACTTCATTCTGCGTGCGCAAGGCGTGCGCCGCCCCGGCGCCGCCACGCTTGACCTGGCCTATGTCGCCTGTGGCCGCCTGGATGGCTTTTGGGAATTGAAGCTTCACGCCTGGGACGTGGCGGCGGGGGCGCTTCTGGTGGAGGAGGCGGGCGGGCGCGTGACCGATGCCCAGGGGCGGCCCGGTCTCAATCTGAGCCAGGCGCTGATCCCCTCCATTGTCGCCTCCAACGGGCGCATTCACGACGAGATGCTGGCTGTGCTGGCGCTGGGCCGGTAAGGGCGAGGCGCCGCCATGTTCCCTAAGGCACGGCGTTGCCATGTTCCCTGCAGGCTGTACGGAGAGATATAGGTGACACCCACGAAGCTTCTTCCACAGTGGACCAGACGGCCATCGTCCGAAGCCTTCCGTCGCTGGCTGGAAAGGGCTGCCCCTCTCCTAGTCGTGCTGCTGGCTGCAACGCTCCGCCTATATCGGATAGACTATGCCCAATACCGTGGCGACGACGAGATGATCGTGTCGCTTGCCTTCCGGCTCCTCCACTTCGGGGAACTCCCGCTTCGTGGGGTAATTTCCTCATTGGGCGTGAACAATGGTTCGGTGTCGGTCTACCTGTTGGCGCTCCCACTTGCGCTAGGGGCGAATGAGGTAGGCGTTACCGCCTTTATCGCTGCACTCAACACCCTAACCGTTGCGCTGACGTACCTGTTTGTTCGGTCATTCTTTGGACGACGCACGGCCCTGATAACTACACTCCTTTTTGCTGTTAACCCGTGGGCAGTGGTTTATGGCCGCCGGACATGGCTGAACGCGGATATACCGTTTTTCACGCTGTTGTTGATGTGGAACTTATTTAGGGCCTGCAGATTGGAGCAGCCCATCGGGGCACCCAGCCGTGTGTCCCCCGCTGTCATGGAGATGGTGCCAGGGGGCATGTTGGGCCTTAGCCTCTCAGCTATAGCACAGGTGCATCTCAGCGGAATGGTCCATCTGGTCACGGCGGGGATAGCTGTCGTAGCCGGGCGAATGTGGCGGGCACCCCGTATGCTCTTGACCGCTGTTGTGACCTTTGCCGCTACTTTTGCTCCTTATTTGTTAACCGCAGTAGTACCTGGTCTATCGCGGGTGTTGGCATCACGCCCAGCAGGCGAAGACGTATCAGGATGGTTAATTGGCTCTGGCCCGCTGATTGATTGGGGGAGGATCAAGCCGTTTTTCTATCTGCTCACCCATCGTGGTTATCAGAGTTACGCCACGCAAGGTGGCCGTATGTTAGATACTACCCAGGGTTTCTTTGTGCTGATAGATATGTTGATGTTGCTGGCCTTCGCCTTGGGCGCCCTGGTCGCCCTTCAACGCATAGTTCAACGGCGTGAGTCGGGGTGGGTAGGCTATCTCCTCTTGTTGGTCTGGATCGCCCTGCCGCTGTTGTTTTTAGCGCCGCCGATCAAGTCCGGGAGCTTTGTGATGGTGTACCCCTTCTATTATTTGGTCACACTGCCCGGACCGTTCATTCTGGTAGCCCTCGGTCTGGAGGCTGGGGCAGCCAAGATACAATCAGTTATAGCCAGACTGTGGCCCGTCGCCGTCTCTGCCTCAACCGTTGGGGGCATCACCTATGCTATAGTCAGCCTGATAGTCAGCACGCAACTGGTCGCGGCGGCTGTGTTCTTCACAGTCCTGCATGAGTATTGGTTAAAGGCCGACTACGGCCTTCCCCTGAGCCATACGCTGGCCGTGGTTAGGCTGACCCTCCAACAGGCCGGGACGGAGCCAATATGGGTCGGTGGTCATGGCGATGCTGCCAATGTGCTCTACCGGGTACTCCAGAGGCAAAGAGTGGATGTCCGCTTCTTTGAAGACCGAAACCTTCTCCCTGCTCTGCCCGACGCAGGCTCAGTATGGTACCTGACCACTGACGAGACGGCGTGGGCCACCCATTTCTTGTTGGACCACTTTGCCCCCTACGAACAGAGCCGCTATAGGATACCAGGCGAGGGATGGACCGCTCGTTTGTTCAAGCTACAGGCCGATGAATTGCTGGCGGCGGCTGCCCTTCCGACAGAGCCTGGCCCACTAGGGCGTATCCTGGACCTCGCCGAGGTGCAAGCGACAGATATGCTTGGCGTCGCTCAGACAGGCGGGGCAATAGAGGTGAAGGTACAATGGCGCTTCCTGCGCGAGCCGGATCGGCCCTATATCACTCGGCTATTCCTCCAGGATACCTATGGGGAGGCCGAGTTCATTCATGAGGAGGTGGCCTATCCGGCAAAGTACTGGCGGACGGGTGATTCAGCGGCCTTGATCTTCTTGAATCGCTTTCGGGTTCCCATACCATGGGACATACAACCGGGTGAGTATAATCTGACCCTGAATTTAGAGCCGCTTTCAGATGGGCAACCAATGGGGGAGCCGGTTGTGCTGGGGCGGCTCAGGATTGATATAGGGACACAGGGCCGTGCGCCCTCACACTGAATTACGGAGGGATACGAATGTCACAACGCAATGCAACGTTCGCAGCCATTACAGGGCCTGGCGTAGTGGGCATCCTGCGCGCCGACCGGTCGGATTATTATCCTCAGGTCGCTGCCGCGCTGGTTGCCGGTGGCATCCGCGCCATTGAGGTCACGCTGACCACACCTGGCGCGCTGGCGGCGATCCAACGCATCGCCGCGCAGGTGCCGCAGGCGGTCGTCGGCGCGGGCACTGTGCTCACGGCCCAGGATGCCAGGGCGGTGCTGGAGGCGGGTGCGCGCTTTATCGTCAGCCCCATCTTCACGCCGGAGGTGGTGCAGATCGCCAGAGAGAACGACGTGATCGTCATTCCCGGCACGATGACGCCCACCGAGGCCTACACCGCCTG
>DAOUBF010000039.1:0-26097 GCA_034432795.1 Anaerolineae bacterium | reverse complement strand
ATACGGCTGCCGCTCTTTGGCGGCTATGGAAAGCCGCCCTACAGGCTATTCTATCCCGCCTTGCCCATCCCATGTCGGGGGGCGCCCGGCCCCCGGCCTGTCAGGCGCGGTTCCCCTCACGGGACGCCTGCTGGCAGTCAACCGCAGGGCGGCCCCCAATATGGAATACACCCGGGGATCGGGAACAACCCCCTGTGGTCATCCGTCTTTTTTGGGATTATACTATCCATCTGCACCGAAGTAAGGAGGAGAGAGAAAAGCATGGTACGCGCGTTATCTGCCCTCATCCTGGCGCTGGGTCTTGTCCTGGCCGGGTGCGGCCCGGCCGCCCGGCCAACGGCCAGCCCACCGGCGCCGACACAAGCTGCGACGCCTCAGCCGCCGCCAACGCACACACCCCAGCCCATCAGTGTCACAACCGCCCCGGTAGGGACGCCGCTCCCATCCCCAACCGAGGGCGGCCCAGGCCCTATCGTTGAGGCGATTGTGATCGCCGAGCCGAAGGTCGCGGCGGGCGTCGTCAGCCCGGTCCATATTGAGGGCGAAGCCGACCCAACCTTTGAGCAATCGTTGAGCATCCACATCCTGGACGCAGAAGGTAACGTCGTCGGCCAGGGCGCGGCGCAGATTGAGGCCGATACCGGCCAGCGCGGGCGCTACCGCGCCGATGTCCCCTTCCGCGTGGACAGTGAGCAGCCCGGCCGCATTATCATCTACAGCGTGAGCGCCCGCGATGGCAGCATCACTCACCTGAACTCGGTAGAAGTGCGGCTCAAACCCTCAGGCGAAGCCACGCCAGGCATCGCTGACAGCGGTTCACCTCTGGAGGCCGTTGTCATCCACTCCCCCGCGCCCGGCGCCAGCCTGACGCCCACTGTGACCATCACCGGCGAGGCCGCACCCACGTTTGAGCAACACCTGAACGCCATGATCCAGGACGAGATGGGCAACGTCATTGCCACCGGCTCCACCATCATCCAGGCCGACGCCGGGCAGCGCGGCCCGTTCAGCTTCACCCTCACCTACCGTATCACCGCCGCCGGGCCGGGCCGCATTGTCGTCTATGACACCAGCCCGCGCGATGGCGGCATCGTGCACCTGGCCTCGGTAGAGGTGAGATTGACCCCTTGAACAGCGGAGAGAACGGGGCGCTCTATTGCGAAGACAGCCATAAACAGATGGCATTGGCCCACCGCACCGTAAACGGTGGAGTCCTCCCTATCCCCAATGTGGCACACCTTTCGCCTCTGTTTGCAACAGAGCGGAACGGGAACTTATACGCCAGGACGGGCGTCTATGGGATAGAGTAGAGTTAAGGAGTACGGAGGAGATAAAACCATGTCAAACACAAGTCGTTGGATCGTTTTGGCGCTCATCCCGGCGCTGCTCCTGGCAGGCGTGGTCGGATGGGCATGGCGGGGCGTGGCCAACGCCTCAACCGGCGCGGTCCAGGCCCCCGCCGAGGCCCCGCCTCGCGCCATCACCGTCGTGGGCAACGGTAAGGTCACGGCCCGGCCTGATATGGCCATTGTTCAGGTGGGGGTAGAAACCCGAAACGAGTCGGCGGAGGCGGCGGTGAGCGAGAACACACAGCGCATGAACGCCGTCCTGGCCGCGCTCAAGAACGCGGGCATCGCCGATCAGGATATTCAGACGGCGAACTTCAGCCTCTATGCTGACCAGCAGCGCGGGCCGAACGGTGAACTGCTCAGGCCCATTCAGTACGTCGCCTCCAACATGGTGCGCGTGACCGTGCGCGACCTGGAGAAGGTGGGCGCAGTCCTGGATGCCGTTGTGAGCGCCGGGGCGAATCAGGTCTATGGCATCAGCTTCGGCGTGGCCAATCCCAACCGGCTGCAACTCCAGGCCGAGGAGAACGCGGTTGAGGACGCCAGGGCGCGCGCCCAGGCGCTGGCAGCGAAAGCCGGCGTCCAGCTCGGCGACGTGCTCTCTATCAGCGAGACAGTCAGCCCGCCGCCGATCTTGTATCGTCAGGATGTGGCTATGGCTGCACCCGGCAGCGCACCGGTGCCGGTGCAGCCGGGCGAACTGGAGTTCAACGCCCAGGTGCAAATCGTCTTCGCCATTCGCTAGCCGGTAGCTGGGAGGGGCAGGTCCCGGACCTGCCCCTCCCCTCCTCCCCACCGATGCATTTGGCTATCCCCTTCCCAGATAGGGGGAACGCACCTTTGAATTAGACCGATGCCCTGCCATACGCTGGGGATTTCCCCTCATCACTATTTTTGTTATAATGCTCTGCTGCAGTGTAAGGGCGCGGCACACCGTGCCTTTACGCCGCACCGTAAACGGTGCGGTGATCCAATGCCATCTATTTACCTGATAAAGTAAGCGCATGGCAGGGCACACTCTGCCTGTATCTGTATCTTCCCATTGCCTGAGTGTCAGGAGGTCAGTCTATGCGAGCGGTTCGTATCCATGAGTATGGCGGCCTGGAGGTGCTGCGGCTGGAGGAGGTGCCCCTGCCGGAGCCGGGGCCAGGGGAGGCCCGCGTGAAAATCCAGGCCAGCGGTGTCAACTTCATTGATATTTACCAGCGCACCGGGCAGTATCCCCTGCCCTTGCCCCTCATCCTCGGCGGCGAGGCCGCCGGGGTGGTGGATGCAGTTGGGCCGGGCGTAGAGGCCCTTGAGCCGGGCGACCGGGTGGTCTATGCCTCGCACCAGGGGGCCTATGCCGAATACGCTGTCGTTCCGGCCTGGAAGCTGGTGCGTGTGCCGGAGGGCGTGGACATCCGCCAGGCAGCGGCGGTCATGCTCCAGGGGCTGACGGCGCACTACCTGACCCACAGCACGTACCCCCTTAAGCCGGGTGATGTGGCGCTGGTTCATGCCGCTGCCGGAGGCGTCGGCCATCTCCTGGTGCAGATAGCCAAGCAGCGCGGCGCGCGCGTCATCGGCACGGTCTCCACCGAGGAGAAGGCCCGCCTGGCGCGAGAATCGGGCGCGGATGAGGTCATTGTGTACACGGAGGCCGACTTTGAAGCCGAGGTAAAGCGGCTGACCGGTGGCAGGGGGGTGGATGTGGTGTATGACTCGGTGGGTCAGGCCACCTTTGACAAGAGCCTGAATTGCCTGAGGCCACGCGGCATGATGGTCCTCTTCGGCCAGTCCAGCGGGCGGGTGCCCCCCCTTGACCCCCAGATTCTAAACGTCAAAGGATCGCTCTTCCTGACCCGTCCCAGCCTGGGGCCTTATATCGCCGACCGCGCCGAACTCCTGTGGCGGGCCAACGACCTGTTCACCTGGCTGGCGAACGGCCAGCTTAAGGTGCGTATTGACCAGGTGTTTCCCCTGGCCGAAGCTGCCCAGGCGCATCGCTACCTGGAAGAGCGCAGGACAAAGGGGAAAGTCTTGTTGATCCCGTGATCCAATATGGGTGTTGAGCGCATCGTCTCGCTCGTCCCCAGCGTCACGGAGAGCCTGTTTGACCTGGGCGCGGGCCATAAAGTGGTCGGCCGGACGGTGTACTGCGTCCATCCCGCGCCACAGGTAAACGCCGTCCCCGCCGTTGGCGGCACGAAGAACCCGGACATCGCCCGTATCCTGGCGTTGAAGCCTGATCTGGTCATCACCAACCAGGAGGAGAACCGTCCGGCGGACGTGGCCGCGCTCCAGGCAGCGGGCGTCCGGGTTCTTGTCAGCTTCCCCCGCACGGTGCGTCAGGCGCTTGACCTGCTCTGGGAATTGGCGCGTTGGGCTGGGGTTGAGGAGGACGCAGCGCCGCGCATCGCGGCGCTGGAGCGTCTCTATGAACAGACGCTGGCCTGGGCCAGGCAGGTCCCCCCTGTGCGCGTCTTCTGCCCGATCTGGCGCGACCCCTGGATGACCTTCAACGCCGAGACCTATGCCCATGACCTGCTGGCGACCTGCGGCGCGGCCAACATCTTCGCCGGGCGCCGGCGCCGCTATCCCCTGGCGGCTGACCTGGGGCGAATACCGCCCTCCGCTGACCCCCGCTACGCCGGGCGCGATACGCGCTATCCGCGCGTGACGCTGGACGAAATGGCCGCGCTTGCACCCGACCTGATCCTGTTGCCCAGCGAGCCGTATGCATTTACTGAAGCGGACATGGCCGCCTTTGCAAACTATACCCAGGTCCCGGCGGTGCGGAATGGGCGGATTCTGCTGGTGGATGGCAGCCTGATCACCTGGCATGGGACACGGCTGGGGCAGGCGCTGCAGGAACTGCCCGCGTTGCTTCACGGATGGCGTCAGTCGCCGCTCCCCGACGCAATCAGCCGGCTGAGTTGAGCAAGGCTGACGGCGCCTACAAGCACCTGGCCGTTGACGATGAATGTGGGCGTATAGCGGACGCCCCGTGCCTGTCCCTGCCGGGTCTCCTGTTCCACGACCTGCTGGTAGCGCCGCGAGTCCAGACAGGCGTTGAACGCCGCTGTATCCAGGCCGATGTCGGCAGCGAGTTGTTTCAGGCCGTTGGGGCTGAGGAGGCCGGGCGTGCGCTGCTTGGCATACAGTTGGTCGGCATAGGGCCAGAACTGCCCCTGTTCATTGGCGCATTCAGCGGCCTCGGCGGCGGTCTGCGAGGCCGGGCCCAGGACGGCCATGTGGCGAAAGATAAAGCGCACCTGTCCTGTGCCTGGTCTTATGTAGGTGTCCTCCAGATCGTGGAGCGCGCCGGTGGCGAATTTGGCGCACCAGGGGCATTGAAAATCGGCGTATTCCTCAATGACCACCGGTGCGTCTATAGGGCCGAGCGTTTTGCCTTGGGCGTAAGGCCAGTCGGGCGGCGTTCTGTCTGGATCGGCGGGTGCGACAAGGGCGGCGGGGAGGGGGGGCAGGGTATTGCAGGCAGCGGTCAGCAGAACCGCGAAGGCGACGGCCCAGGCGAGAAGGCTTCGTATGCTCATCGGGCGCTTATCCCCGTCACCATCTTACGGCATCTCGCCCCGGCTGACCATAGTACTCCGGTGGTCTTTGCTAGCCTGAGCGAGCAGAGCGAGCGAAAAACCCCCAGGCCCAGGGTAGGGGGCAGAGTCACCCCCTCTCTCTCCCTCCCCCATCCAGGGGAGGGAAGTGTCTCCCCCCAACCGGGCTGAAGCCCGGTACTGGGTGGGGGGAACCGATAGAACGGCAAGATAGACAAGAGCACTATCCCCTTGTACAATGCAGGTATGGCCGAGGCGACACTGCACTTTCCGCGCGATTTCCGTTGGGGCACAGCGGTGTCCTCCTACCAGGTGGAGGGCCACAACACCAATAACGACTGGTGGGCCTGGGAGCAGACCCCGGGCCGCATCCGTGATGGCAGCACGGCGGGCCTGGCCTGCAATTGGTGGGCGCAGGCCGAGGCCGATTTTGACCGTGCGGCGGCGATGGGCCAGAACGCGCTGCGCCTGTCCATTGAGTGGAGCCGCGTGGAGCCGGAGCCGGACCAGTGGGATGAGGCCGCCCTGGACCGCTACCGCCAGATGTTGCGCGAGTTGCGCCGCCGCAACATTGAACCGATGGTCACGCTGCACCACTTCACCAACCCCCTCTGGTTGCTCATGGAAGGCGGCTGGACATCGGCGGAGACCGTCAGGCGCTTTGAGCGCTACGTGCGCAAGGTGGTCCAGGCCCTGGGCGACTACACGGATTGCTGGTGCACCCTCAACGAACCCGTGATTTACGCTCTGCTGGGGTATATGGAGGGCCGCTGGCCGCCGGGCAAGCGCAGTATGGGGCTGGCCTTTGAGGTGCTGACCAATATGGTGCGCGCCCATGCGCTGGCCTATGAGACGATCCATGAACTGCAACCGGGTGCGCGCGTGGGCGTCGCCCACAACATGCGCGTGTTTGACCCGGCCCGCCCTGGCTCCCCTCTGGACCGCGCTGCAGCCCGCTTTCAGGACCGTTTCTTTAACCTCGCCTTCCTGGAGGCGCTGGTGAACGGGCGGCTGGTCTTCCCCTTCAGGCGCAGCCGCTTCATCCCCAAGGCCGCCGGGACTCTGGACTTTATCGGCCTGAACTATTACGTGCGCGACCGGGTGGCCTTTGACCTGCGCCAGGCCCGCCATGCCTTCGGGCGCAACTTCCCCACGCCGGGGGCCGAGGTGGGCGACGGCGACTATGGCGAAATCTACCCGCAGGGGCTGTTTCGCTGCCTCCAGCGGCTGGCCCCCACGCGCCTGCCCATTTACATCACCGAGAACGGCGTGCCCGACGCCGACGATAGCCGCCGCCCGCGCTTCCTTCTCACCCATCTCCTTCAAGTGTGGCACGCCCTTAACCTGAACTGGCCCATCATGGGCTATTATCATTGGACGCTGGTGGACAACTTTGAGTGGGCCGATGGCTGGTCGTTGCGCTTTGGCCTATTTGCGCTGGACCCACAAACACAGGTGCGTATCCTGCGGCGCAGCGGCCAGCTTTACGCCGAAATCTGCCGCACAAACACCCTCACCAGCGACATGGCCGCACGCTACGCGCCGGAGATCAAAGAGGTCCTGTTCCCAGGATAGGAGGACGGAGGTTTCTGGGGTCTGCCCTCCCTTTGCAAACGGTACTCAACGGATGATTTCACACCGTCAACAACCGGGCTAAAGCCCGGTTCTGGGACGGCGACAGGGATCAAGAAAATAAGGAGTTGATCAGATGCGAATCGCTATTCTATCCGACATGCATGACCATATCCCCAACCTGCGCGCTGCGCTGAGCCGGTTGCAGGGCGTGGAGGCCCTGATTTGCTGTGGCGACCTGTGCTCCCCCTTCATCGTCAATGAACTGGCCTCAGGCTTCCAGGGCGCGATCCACATCGTGTTCGGCAACAACGACGGCGACCGCTACCGCATTACCCTGAATGCGTTGTCCAGGCGAGACACCATCCAGGTGCATGGGGAGTCCGCCAGCCTGCTGCTGGGCGGCAAGCGCATCTTCGTCCATCATTTTGACGATGTGGGGCGGCTGGTGGCTGCTGCCGGGGAGCACGATGTCGTCTGCTATGGCCACAACCATGACTATGAGTTGAAACGGGACCGTGAGGGCACGGCACTCAAGATCAACCCTGGGACGATCATGGGCTGGCATCCGAGAAAGGGAGACGTCCCCGCCACTTATGCCCTCTATGACACGGCCACAGGCGAGGCAGCGATCTATGATCTGGAGGGCACGGCCATCCAGATCATACGGTAGGGGCGCAACGCGCTGCGCTCCCGCTTTTAGACCGTTTGTCCCTGTGCGGGGGAAGGTTAGGGTGGGGGTGAACTAACCGCCCAAGGGCCAGGCAATCGGCAGGACGATCAGCATGACGATGAAGGTCAGCACGGTCAGCGGCAAACCGACCCGGACATAATCGCGGAAGCTATAGCCGCCCGGCCCCATCACCAGCACATTGACCGGGTGACCCATCGGTGTGAGGAAAGCGGTTGAACCGGCCAGCGCCACCGCCATGGCGAAGGCGTGGGGATTGGCGTGCAGGCCCGCTGCGGCGCTTAAGGCGATGGGCGTCATTACCACCACCGTCGCCACCCCTGACATCACCTGGGTCAGCCCGGCGGTCAGCGCAAACAGGCCGGCGACCACTGCCAGAGGCCCAAGGGGAGCCAACGGGCCGATCAGCCATGCGCTGAGTTGCGCCGCGGCGCCCGTCTTAGTCATGGCAATGCCCAGGGGCAGTATCCCGGCGATGAGGAAAATCGCCGACCACTCAATGGACTGGTAAACCTCATCCATCGTCAGGCAGCCACTCAACACCATGAGCACCGCGCCGGCCAGCGTGGCCTCGGCCAGCGGCAGGACGTTTAGCGCCGCCAGCGCCAGGGCCAGGCCCATGATGACCACAGAGACCAGGGCCTTGCCCGGCCTGATCCCCTCCGCATCACCTTCTTCTAAGACCAGGAAGTCCGGGTCGGTGCGCAACACATCCAGGCGCTCGCGCCGCCCCTGCACGAGCAGCGCATCGCCGAAGTGCAGGGGGATGTCGCTCAGCCCGACGCGCAACGGCTGGCCTTCGCGCCAGATCGCCAGGACGCTCAGGCCGAACTTCTCGCGGAAGCGGATGTCTTTCAGCGTTTTCCCGATGACATCGGCGTGGGGGCTGAGGGCGACCTCGGTCAGCACCACCTCATCCGAGGTTAACTCCTCCCCCTCGGCCCCCGGTTCCTTCGCCAGGATCAGGCCGTGTCGGGTCAGTTCACCGACGACCCCTGACGGCCCTTCCACCAGCAGGGTGTCATCCGGCTGCAAGACCATGTTGGGGGAGGGGGCAAGCTGGCGGTTGCCGTCGCGGATCACGGCCACGACGTTGAGTTTCAAGCGCTCACTCAGCCCGCTCTCGGCCAGGCGGCGTCCCCCCAGGGGCGAATCAGGGCGAACGCGCACCTCAAACAGGTTCTCGCGCAGGCCGTACAGTTCGGCCAGGTCGGTGCGCATCCGGCGCAGCCGGGCCAGGTGCTCCGTCGTGCTGCGCTCCGGCAACAGATTCAGGCCCAGCAGGGCCATATATACAATGCCTGCCAGCGCGATGGGCACGCCCACCAGCGCGAAATCAAACAGGCCGAAAGGCGCCAGCCCCTGATCGCGCAGGCCCGTGCTCACCAGGATGTTCACTGTGGTCAGCAACGTGGCCATACCGCCCAGCAACGTGGCGTAGGCCAGGGGGATGAGCAACTTGGAAGGCGGGATGCGCGTCTGCCGCGAGATGCCCATGACGGCGGGGAGAAGCACCGCGGCAGCGGCAATGTTGTTCATGAGCAGGGAGAGGGTCGCCCCTGCCAGCATGATGATCACCACCAGGCGGCGGCCCGTGCGCCCGCCTGCCAGGCGCAACAGGCTGCGGCCCAGCGTGCGCGTGGCCCCGGTGCGGTACAGCCCGCCGGTGAGGATGAAGATCGCCAGGATGGTGATGACGGCGGAGCGGCTGAAGCCCGAAAACGCCTCCTGAGGCGTGATGATGCCGGTGACCGCCAGGGTCACCAGGACAAGCAGCGCGACCAGGTCAGCGCGCAGCCGCCCGCTGATGAACAGCGCGATGGCGATGCCCAGCAGGGCAAGTGTGGCGATGCCAGGAAGGTCCATGCCTCCCCAGCATTGTAATCATAAGCTGGGGAGATGCCAAGAGGACGGAAGACGAAGGACGGAGGACAGATTAACATCTGTCTTCCGTCTTCTGTCCCCCATCCTCTTCAATGCGGAAGCCGCACTCAATCGGTACGCTGGAGTGCAGCATGGCGTGGACGGGGCAGTACTTCTCCTTGGAAAGCGTGATGGCCCGCGCCACCGCCTCCGGCGAGATATTCCGACCGCGCACGATGTATTCCAGCGCGATGTGGGTATAGATTTTGGGGTGCTCCTGGGCGCGCTCGCTGCGGACACGCACCTCAAAGCCGGTCACCTCCTGGCGCTTCTTGCGCAGGATAGAGATCACATCCATCGCCGTGCAGCCGGCCAGCGCCAGCAACACCAACTCCATCGGGCGCAGGCCCGCATCCGCCCCGCCCACTTCTGGGGCAGAGTCCAGCATCAGGCGATGGCCGCTTGGCGCGATGCCCTCAAATTGCAGCCCGCCGCGCCAGACTACCGCGGCTTCCCCTTTGCCCACCGGGGTGGCCTGGCCTTCCGTTTGGGGTTTATCTTGTACCGGGATTTCCGCGACCATTTTCACTCACCGCCTGAAGCAGTTTGTTCAATACGACAGGCTCCGGCGCCGCCCCTTCAATGTGCACCGTCTCATTAATGACCGTGCGCGGCACGCCCATGACCTGATAGCGCACGGCCAGGTGCGGGAATTCGGTCACCTCCACCATGTCGGCGCGGACGCGCGGGCTGGCCACCGCCATGCGGTGGGCCAGGTACACCGCCTGCGGGCAGTAAGGGCAGGTGGGCGTGACGAAGACCTGGATGTGCACGTCCCGGTCCAGGTTCTTCAGCGTCTCCATCGTGCTCGCCTTCAATTGAGGGTCACCGCTGGACACCAGGCGGATGGCCTCCACCAGCGAGGTGAACTCGTAGCCGGCGGGGATGCCGTAGAAGCGCACGCCATAGTCCTGGCCGTCGCCGAGGAGGACAATCGCCGGGATTTTATCCACGCCATACGACCGGGCCAATTCGGCCTCCTGGACAAAATCGTGCACTTCCGCGCTGATCTTGTCCGAGAGCGTCGCCAGTTCCTCTACGAGCTGGCGCGTCTCGGCGCAAAACTCGCACTCCACCTCCTGCGTAAACATCACCAGCCGTACCGGGCGGCGCAGGTCGGCGAACATCTCCTGTACGCTGCGGCGGATAGTGTTAGTGAGTAAGGCCATGCATCCACTCTCCTTCATTAAGCATTAAGGTTCTGCTATCACTCACTTAGATGCCCCGGTCTGCTTCAGGTTACACCTTTGGGACAGGCAACTCCATGAAAAACGTGCTGCCCTGGCCGGGCGTGCTTTCGGCCCAGATGCGCCCGCCGTGCGCCTCAACGAGTTGTTTGGCGATGGCCAGGCCCAGGCCAGAGCCGCCCCCTGCACGCGAGCGCGATTTCTCGCCGCGCCAGAAGCGGTCAAACACATGGGGCAAATCCTCGGTGGGGATGCCGGGGCCGGTGTCGCTCACACTCAGGCGCAGCCGCCCGTCCTGCCCTCTCTTCTCCACGCGCACGCAAACGCGCCCGCCGGCCGGGGTATAGCGCAGCGCATTATCCAGCAAGATGCCCAGGACCTGATCCATGCGTTGCGCATCCAGCTTGAGGGTGGGCAGGTCGGGGGCTACTTCGGCGGTGAGCGTCACGCCCTTCTCCAGCGCCTGCGGCTGGAAGCGGGAGACGGCGCGCTGCACCAGCCCGGCCACATCCGTCGGCGCCCGCTCAAGCTGGAGTTGCCCGGCGTCGGCCAGGGCCAGCGTGCGCAGGTCGTCCACCAGCCGGCGCAAAAGCAACGTCTCCTCATGGATCGGGCGGATGTGCTCGGCGTCGGCGGGGAACACGCCATCCAGCAGGGCCTCCACCTGCGCCTGGATGACGCTGAGCGGTGTGCGCAGTTCGTGGGCGATGTCCGCGACCATACGGCGGCGCAGTTCCTCTGCCTGGGCCAGGCCCTCGGCCATGCGGTTGAAGGCGGCGCTCAACGCGCCGATCTCGTCCGGCGGGCCAGGGGGCACGCGCTGGTCCAGCCTGCCCTGGGCGATGGCCTCCGCCGCCGCCCTCAGGCGGCGCAACGGCGCGGTGATGCTCGCCGCCAGGACCGCCCCCAAAATAAGAGCCAGCCCGCCCGCGATCAGGCCGGAGACCAGAATGGCGCGGTTTACCTGATCCAGGAAGGCCTGGTCCTGCGCGGTCAGAGGCAGCGCACTGCCCAGGAGAGTGCCCACCCGCCGGCCGTTCACCAGGATGGGCAGGCCATTCTCAAGCTCGGCGGCTGAAGCCTGCTGGCCGGCGCGCCCCTGGGGTGAATAGACGATGCGGCCAGAGGCATCGGCCAGGGCCAGGTCGCTGCCCATCATCGTCGCGCCCATCATCGGGCCTATCGGCCCACGGCCAAACCGGCCCATCATGCCCATTTGCCCCATGTCCGCCTCAAACACCGCCTCCACGCCAGCCCAACTCCCCCGCTGGGCGTAGTATTCGGTCAGCGCCGCACGGACCTGACCCGCGCTGCCCATCCCGCCGCGAAACATATACAGGCGGAATTCGCTGGTGGTGGCCTGATTGGCGAGGATGGCGGTGGCGGCCACACCGACGACGATCACCAGGAGGAAGGCCGCGATCAGCTTCAGCCCCAGGCCGCCGATAGGGAAATGGCTACGGCTCATGGTCTCCCTCAAAGCGATAGCCCACGCCGTAAACGGTGGTGATATAGCGAGGCGATTTGGGGTCCGGCTCAATCTTGGCGCGGAGATTCTTGATATGCGCGTCAATAGTGCGCTCGTAGCCCTCGTAGCTCACCCCCTGGACGCGCTCCAACAGCTCCAGCCGGGTGAAGGCCCGCCCCGGCTCAGACATGAACGTGGCCAGCAGGTCAAACTCGGTCGGCGTCAGGTCCACCGGTCGGCCCTCCACCGTCACCGTATGCGCGGAGCGGTTCAGGACGATACCGCCCGCTCGCAGGATGTCGGGGAGCGCAGGCTCCACGGAGGTCCGGCGCAGTACAGCACGGACGCGGGCGACAAGCTCGCGTGGGCTGAAGGGCTTGGTCACGTAATCGTCGGCGCCCAACTCCAGCCCCAGCACCTTGTCGGTGTCCTCCACACGGGCGGTGAGCATGATAATGGGCGCGTCACTCTCCCTGCGGAACAGCCGGGTGAATTCCCAGCCGTCCATCTCCGGCATCATCAGGTCCAGCACAATCAGGTCGGGCTTCTCATGGCGGGCGACAAACAACGCCTGGCGGCCATTCGGCGCAGTCACCACGCGGTATCCCGCGTTTTCCAGATAGGCCCTGACCGTCGCCACCAGATGCGGCTCATCATCTACAACCAGGATCGTCTTACTCATGGCTCTATTATAGCCCAGATAGGAGGATCGGTTTACCCCTGGTCCCTCCCCCTTGACGGGGGAGGGTAAGGGAGGGGGCAACCTCTCTCCCATCCAGAAGCAAAGCGTAGCAGGGGCAACCTTTGGGATTGCCCCTGCTGTCTGTCAACCGCTTACCTTACTGGCTCCAGCCGCGCCCCATCATGCCGCGCCCCATCGGCCCGAAGCGGCCCGTGCCCAGGCCAAAGCCCCAACTGCCGGACTCCATATGATCGCAGATGCCGTTGCCGTTCTCATCCACGAAGCCCGGCCCATAGCCCTGCCCGAACATCCAGGTTGCCGTCAGCCGGGTGCGGACATGCTCGCGTATCTGCGCCAGAAGCGCGTCGGCCTGCTCCTGCGTCAGGCGACCGGCCTCCACCGCTGCCTGGAGAGCCTCTTCACGTGGCGCCAGGAAGGCGTCCACGATGGTCTCCAGGGCGACGCCCTGCTCCTCGGCCACGTCGGCAATAGTCTTGCCCGCCTGCAACTCGGCGATCAACTCTTGAGGCGTCAGGCCCAGAGCCTCGGCGGCAACTGCGATCAGGGAGTTCTGCGGGCCGGCCCAGCGGAAGCCACCCCAGCCCATCATACCACCCATCATCCACCCTGGCCCCCAGGGCGCCTGCGGGGTCGCCGTTTGCGGGGCCGGTGGGGTCGTGGTCTGCGCCACAACAAACCCGGTGCCAGCGAGCAACAGTGCGCCAGCGATAGCAGTGATTCCCAGTACCTTCCAGAACTTGTTCATTGTGTGTATCCCTCCTTCATGCATGGTCTCGGAAGTTGTCCTTCCCATGTTCCATCCTTATCTTAGCGCAAGAGTGTGAAGAACTTATGAAGGAGGGATAGAAAGGTTGTGCAGTTTATCCCCGCCAGGAAGGTAGGAGCATAGCGCGCTGTGCCCCTATACCACACCGCAAGCAGTGTGGTGTTCCTCCCCCAATTCGGAGCACCTCACTGTTAGGCTATCTGCCCGGCCAACATAGCCTCGCGCTCGGCCAGCAGCGCCTCAATCTCGCGGATGTCTTCCTCCGGGAGTTGCCAGTCGCCCGCCGGGGCGATCTCGGCGATCTGCGCTGGGTTGCGGGCGCCCACAATGGCCGAGGTGACCTCCGGGCGGCGCAGCACCCAGGCCACAGCGAGCTGGCCCAGGGGGCGGCCATGACGCTCCGCGATGACCTTCAACTTCTCAATGAGGGCCAGGTTCGCGCTCAACTCCGGCTCGCGGAAATGCCGGCTGCGGTGGCGCCAGTCTTCGGGCGGCATGGCCGCGATGCGCTCGCGGGTGTACTTGCCCGTGAGCAGGCCAGAGGCCATCGGGCTGTAGGCCACCACGCCAATGTTATTGGCCGCGCAGTAGGCCAGCAGTTCCTTCTCCACTTCCCGATCCAACAGGTGGTAAGGGGGCTGAAGCGAGGCGACGGGGTGGATGGCCTGGACGCGCTTAAGCTGGCTTACGCTGAAATTGGAGACGCCCCCGTAGCGGACTTTGCCCTCCTCAATCAGGCGGGCGATCTCGGCCCAGGCTTCCTCAATGTCGGCGTCAGGGACGGGCCAATGAATCTGGTAGAGGTCAATCACATCCACCCCCAACCGGCGCAGGCTGTTCTCCGCCTCCTGGCGCACGCTCCAGGCTTTAAGCCGGTTGGTGGCCCGACGAGCGCCAGGCTCCCACACCAGGCCGCATTTGGTGGCGATAATTACCTGATCGCGGCGGCCACGAATGGCGCGCCCTACGATCTCCTCGGAATGGCCCAGCCCATAGACGGCGGCGGTATCAATCCAGTTGATGCCCAGGTCAAGCGCCTTGTGAATCGCCGCAATAGAGTCGCGGTCGTCCTGGGGGCCCCAGCCCCACTCCCAATCGCCGCCGCCGATGGCCCAGGCGCCGAAACCGATCGTCGTCAGATAGAGGTCCGTGTATCCCAGCTTGCGGGTCTGCATGGTTGTCTTCACTCCCTCCATTGAAGGTGTTACCCTAATTATACCGCCAAGGGCTTGAAAAACGCAGCGCCTGGCCGACCTACCCCCACCCCCTGCCCCGCCAGGGGGTGCACTCTTCCCCCCTCTGTAGGGGAGGGCTGGAGTGGGGGGGAGTCACCCCCTCCCTATCCCTCCCCCTTGACGGGGGAGGAAACAGGTATAGCCCCCTCCCCCCTCTGTGGGGGAGGGTTGGGGTGGGGGGCAATGTCACCCCTCCCTGGCCCTCCCCCTAGATGGGGGAGGGAGGTCGGGGCGACATATGCATCACCCCTGCAGGCGCAATAGTACAAGCGCGTTATTGTTAGAGTATTGCCAAAGTGTTAAAAAGGGATTAGCACATCCTGTTTGTAGGCTGGGAGGGGGTGTCTGGCAATAGGCGTCGGGCACAGGGATTGCACCGTGATTGTATAAACCTTGTGCCTGAGGTGAGGGGGTATGCATGGCGATTGTGCTGGTGGTAGATGATGATCGCGAGATGGCGGAATTATTGCGCCTGATCCTGCGCCGCTATGGCTACGATACCCGCCTGGTGTTTGGCGGTCAGGACGCGGTCCAGGCGGTGCAGAACGAACGGCCCGACATTATCCTCCTGGATATTATGATGCGCGACCTGGATGGCTTTGCTGTCTACCAGCGCATTCGGGAAATCGCCGATATTCCGGTGATCTTTCTCACGGCCTACGACAGCCCGGAGAACAAAGAGAAGGCCCGTGAAATCGGCGCGGATGGTTTCCTGGGGAAGCTCTTCTTGCGGGGTGATGTGCTCGCCCGGCGCATCCAGGCCACCCTGCGCGCCAGGCAAGGCGACCCTTCGGGCTTAAGCCCGCCAAGGCGAGAGCTACTGCATTAGGGACTCTATATGGCAGGCGAGAAAATCCTGGTGATTGACGATAGCCACCCTGTCGCCGATTACCTCAGCGGGGTTGTCCTCAAGGAGGGTGGCTATCAGACGTTGGTGGCTTACCGAGCGCAGGATGGGCTGAAGGCGTTTCGCCAGTCCTCACCCGACCTGGTTTTGCTGGATGCCCAGTTGCCCGACCAGAACGGCCTGGAAGTGCTGCGCACGATCATGAGCGAATCGCCCCACACGCCTGTGATCTTGATGACGGCCTTCGGCTCTGAATCACTGGCGGTGGAAGCCTTCCGCCTGGGGGCGCGTGACTACCTGATCAAGCCCGCCGAGGCCGCCGACGTGCTCCGCGCTGTGGAGCGGGCGCTCACCGAGACGCGCCTGCGCCGCGAGAAGCAACGGCTGACCCAGCACCTGGAACGCCAGGTGCAGCGGCTCTCCGTCCTGGCGCGCATCGGCCAGGAAGTTACTTCCCTGCTGGACCTGGACACGTTGCTCACGCGCATCGTGGAGGCCGCCGTCTATCTGACGCACGCCGAAGAAGGCTTCCTGATGCTCCTGGATGAGCGCACGGATGAGCTTATTTTGCGAGCCGGGAAGAACCTGGGCGATAAGAGCGCCGTCCTCATGCGCGTGCCCGTGCAAGACACGCTCGTCGGCACTGTGGTGCGCACAGGCCAGCCCCAGCGTCTGGCCGGCCATGGAACGCAGCGCGATTTCAAGCTCAAGACGGGCTATTTCGTCCGCGCCCTGTTGCATGTGCCTGTCAAACTGAAAGGGCGGGTGATCGGTGTATTGTCCGTCGATCAGCAGAAGGCGCGGCACGGCTTTACCCAGGATGATGAGTCCTTGCTGATGGCCCTGGCCGACTATGCCGCTATCGCCATTGAGAACGCCCGCCTGTACCAGGAGGTTCAGCTCCATGCGATGGAGTTGGAACGCGCCAACCTGGAATTGAAGGAGATGGACCGGCTTAAATCGCAGTTCATGCAGAATGTCTCGCATGAGCTACGTACGCCGCTGGTCTTCATCCGCGCCTATCTGGACCTGCTACTTCACGGTGAGTTAGGGCCGTTGTCGGAGGAGCAGCACAAGGCGCTGAGCATCGTGACCGCTAAAGCGGAGACGCTCACCAGCCTGGTGAACCAGATCACCACCTTCCATCGTATCAAGTCGGGCCTGGCCGATCTCGGCAGGGTGCAATTGGAGAAGATCGCGCAGGCCTCGCTGGATGGGGCGCGGGAGGCGGCACGCAAGGCCGGCATCGTGCTCCATAGCGAGTTCGCACCCGACCTGGCGCCGGTCTGGGGCGACGCCGGACAGTTGAGCCAGGTGTTTGACAACCTGCTCTCTAATGCCATCAAGTTCAGCCCCAATGGGGGCAATGTGTGGGTGCGCCTACGCAGCGATTCTACCACCAGCATGGTCATCGCCGAGGTGCAGGATGAGGGTATCGGCATCCCGCGTGACCAGCACACCCGCATCTTTGAGCGCTTCTATCAGGTGGACGGGACCACCACGCGCAAATACGGCGGCACAGGGTTGGGCCTGGCGATTGTGCGCGAGATCGTGGAAGCGCATGGGGGGCAGGTCTGGGTGGAGAGCGAGCCGGGCCGGGGCAGCACCTTTTATGTCGCTATCCCTCAGATGGTGGACTCTCCTCCTCCGGCCGAGACTTCAGAGGCAGACGACGTGCCCCTGCCGACGGAGGCGGCAGTTATCCCCTCTCCCGAGCCGGGCTGAAGCCCGGTACTGGGAAGCCCAATACGGGTTATCCTCAGCCTGGGTGCGGAAGCCCTGCTTCCGCACCCCACATGAAGCCTATTTTTGCTCTTCCACGCGCTGCGTGCCGGCGCGCGTGATCCGGAAGTGGTCAAAGTCGCGGGCGACGATGACATGGGGGAAGATGGCCTCGGCCTCGGCCTGCACCTCGGCCTCGCGGTAACGGCGTGAGATATGGGTCAGGATGAGCTGCCGCACCCCGGCGTCCCGCGCCAGGCGGGCCGCCTGCGCCGCCGTCAGATGGCCGAACTCGCGGGCCATGTCCGCTTCCACCTCCAGGTAGGTGGCTTCAATCACCAGCGCATCGGCCTCGCGCACTACCTCCACCAGGTCATCTGTCCGACCCGCGTCGCCCACATGCACGAGCCGGACACCGGGGACGGGCGGGCCAAGCACCTGGTCGGGGTGGATGACGCGCCCATCCGCCAGGGTGATGGGCTGGCCGGCGACCAGCAGGCGCCGTTCCGGCCCGCGTGGGACGCCCAACGCCTCGGCCACATCCGCCAGGAAGGGACGGCGGGCCTTCTCCGCGAAGCAGAAGCCGAAGCAATCCGCGCCGCGGTGCGTGACCGGGAAGGCGATCACCTGAAAGGTCTCATCCTCAAAGATCACGCCGGGCTGGATTTCATGGAAGGAAAGCTCAAACGGCGGGCGCGCCCCGCGCAGCACCACCCGATACACCAGATCGTGCACCCGTTCCAACGTCCAGCGCCCGCCCCAGATTTCCAGCCGGTCAATCGTCTCCCAGCGGCTGAAGGTGGAGAGCAACCCGCCCAGCCCCAGGATATGGTCCAGATGGCCGTGCGTCAGCAAGACGCGGTCCAGGCGCTTGAAGCCCAGACCCGACTTGAGGATTTGGCGTTGTGTGCCCTCCCCACAATCAATCAGGAAGCGGTATTCATTGTAGAGCACCACCTGGGCCGACAGGCCGCGATGGACGGAGGGAGCTGAGGCTGAGGTCCCTAGAAAGACGATTTCAAACACCGGTCACCCATTCCGTTCATGAGAGGGTCATTGTATCTTTACTCCATCCATACCTGCCCCGGTTCACCCTCCTGGCCTTCAACCCGGCAGCGAATGTCCAGGAAGCATTGCACCACGTGGAGGACAGTCAAAAGATGCGCGGTAATGCGGCACGTCGTGAAGGTCGCTGGCCGACCCAATAGGGCCAGAGGCAGGACGACCTGGTCGGCCAGGTGCATGTCCAGCGCCTGGCCGCTGGCCCAATGCGCCAGCAGGTCGCGGCAGGCTTCCTCCGCCACTTTCTCCGCAGGCTTGCCCTTTTCACCGAGCGCAGAGAAGCCCGCGACCGCGTGCTCATACTCGGCGAAGAGAAAGATGCCCGCGCCGATCCCCGGTCCGCCCTCACAGCGCGGTTCCATAGAGGCGCGGATGCCCTCACGTTCCAGCAACTTGCGCGCCCGGTCCGCCATGCGCTGTGGGATATGGGCGGGGAGGTTGGACACCGCTGCGATGCCCCAGACGCGCTTCAGGTCGCCGCGCTGCGTCCAATCCACTGCCATCTGCTGCCCGTCATCTGTCGTCCTCCCCTGGATATGCGCGTGGACCTCACCCCCGCCGACGGGGTACCAGCCCCACTGGCGCAGGGTCAGGCGGGCCTGGTAGCCGAGCCGGGCCAGGGTGGGCAGGTAGACATGCATGAGGTAATGCACCGGCGGGCTCCAGGGCACATGGGTGCCGCCGCGCAATACCACCCGGCTCTCGCCGTCGGCGTGAGACAGGGGCAGGTGGATCGTTTGAAAGACCAGGCTCACCGCGCCAGCGCTACCCCCCTGGCGGGCCTCGCGCACATCAAAGGTGTATTCACCGGGTTGGGGGGGCGCAGTGGGGCGGAAGATAAGCGTACGCGACCCCAGGGCGTCGCCCTCCACCTCGGCCTGGCACACCTGGGCAGCGGCGCGAACGGCGGTGAGGTGTTGAGCGGCCAGGCCGGGGTTCTTGCGCCCGGCGCGGATATTCTCCATGCGCAGTGGCCGACCGGTCAGCGCCGCCAGCGCCAGGCTGGTGCGCAGGATTTGTCCGCCACCTTCTCCGTAAGAGCCATCAATCGTGACCATAGGCGTTCAGCGTAGGGGCGCAGTGCGCTGCGCCCCTACAGTCTGGATGGTGTTGACGTCATGTCATTATAACGCAGTTGCGACTGCGGTCAACAGGAGCACGAGAAGGCCACAGGCGAAGTTGATCTGCGTCAGGCGGGCGCGGCGCTGCCGCAACGCCGCGATGGCGCCGGCGACCGTCTGGGGCTGGCGGGTTTCCAATAGCGCCAGCCGTCGCAGTGCAGGCTCCAGCGACAAATTCATATACACAGAGATGGCGATCATCGCGCCGACGCACAGGTGTTTGACCAGGATGACCTGTGACCAGGTGTTGGTGAACTGGAGTGCGCCCATGTAGTTCTTGTCGCCGACAAGCTGGATCATGCCGGTGACGATGAGCACACCCAGGCTGAGGTAAGCGAGGGGCGTGAAGCGCCGGTGAAGCGCCTCCATCAACGCAGCGAGTTGTGGCGCCTCCAGTGTCCGCTGCGCCACAGGCCATACGACGAGCGCCGTAAGCGCCAGGCCGCCGATCCACACAATCGTGGCGATAAGATGGAGCCAGTAGCTGAACGCCAGGATGGGCACACTGACTGCGGGCACGCCACCATTATACCGGTGGGCTGGGGGCAACGGCAAGCGGCTACCGCCGCTCGCCCAGGCCCTGGCGCTGGGCCAGCAGCGCCGCCTCCACCCGGCTGCGCACCTGCAGCTTCTGCAGGATGTTCGTCATGTAGTGCTTGACCGTCTTCTCGCTCAGGAACAGCTTCTGGCCGATCTCGCGATTGGTGTGCCCCCGCGCCACCAGTTCCAAAATCTCGCGCTCGCGCTCGGTTAACTCGTCCAGCCCGCTGCCCTGTTGCGCCTGGCTCGCCGCCGAACGGGGCCGGGCCATCTCCAGCAGCAAGCTGCTGGCCATCGCCGGCGCCACGTATACCTCGCCGTTATACACCGCCCGCACCACCCGCTGGAGTTCCTCCCCAGACACGCCTTTCAGCAAGTAGCCGCGCGCCCCCGCCTTCAGCGCCGCGAGCAACGTGTCCTCGTCCTCCGAGACGGTCAGCATGATGATGCGGCTCACCGGCACGGCGTCGCTCAGGGCGCGCACCGCCTCCAGCCCACTGCCCCCCGGCATGGAGATGTCCAGCAGGATCACGTCCGGCAACAGGTCAATCGCCTTACGCACCGCCTCGCGGCCATCCTGGGCCTCGCCCACGACGGTGATGTCGCCCGCCTTGTTCAGCGACTGGATCACGCCCTGACGGAACAGAGGATGATCATCTACCACAAGAACGCGGATCGGCTCGCTCATTCTTCCCATCCTTTCAAGGGGATACGTGCCCGCACCTGCGTGCCACTTTGCGCCGAAGAGATCACCTGGAAACTGCCCCCCAAGAGCTTGACACGCTCGCGCATACCCGCCATGCCCAGATGACCGCTGGGCAGATGCGAGTCGCCATCCAGCCGGGCCAGGTCAAAGCCGGGGCCGTCGTCGCTGACCTCCAGGTTCACGAAGTCGCCCTCCGGCCACAGCCGCACCCGGCGCGCGGCCCCCGGCGCGTGGCGATAGCTATTGTTCAGTGCCTCCTGAATCACGCGATACAGCGTAATTTTAATCGGGAGCGAGACAGAGTGATAGGCCGGCTCGTGTGCAAATCGGTCCGCCTCGGCCTCCAAAACCACCCCCGTGCCGGTCTTGCGCTCATGGTCGCGGACGGCCTTGGTAGCCACCTCCACCAGGGTCAACGTCTGAAGCTCCGGCAGGCGCAGGCCAGCAGAGATAGCGCGAATCTCGCGCAAGGAGCTTTCCAGCGCCGATTTGACGATGGCGAAGTCGTCGGCGCTGTCCGGATCGCTGGAGGCATCGCGCAGGGCATCAATACGCAGCAGCGCCAGCGCCAGGTCCTGTGCCGGGCCATCGTGCAGGTCGTGGCCGATGCGCCGCAGCAGCTTCTCGTTGATCTCGGTGGTGCGGGCGGCGGCCTTGCGCACGCGCTCATCCAGCAGGCGGTTCTGGATGAACAGCGCAGCCCGCTCGCACAGCACCTCTAACAGGCGCATCTCCTGGGGACGGTAGCTGCGCGGGGTGCGCGTGCCCACATAGGCCAGGCCCAGGACTTCGCCACGGGCGCGCAAGGGGGCGCCCAGAATGGAACGCAACCCACGCGCGCGGCTGTGATCGTCGGCGAGTTCAGGCACGCTGCCCAGATCGGGCACCTGGGTAGCCCCCTCATTGCTCAGGATCAGGCCGCTCCAGCCTCCCGGATAGCTCACCGGCGGGAGGTCCTCGCCGGAGGGCGCGCCGCGCACCGCCTGGGTGACCAGAGCGCCCTGCTCGTCAAACAGCAGCAGGGCGCCTGCCTCCGTGCCGATGGCCTCGCAGACCCGGTCCAGCAAGGCACCGGGCAGGTCACGTGCGCTCAGCGTGGAGAGGGCGGAATCGGTGATGGACTGGAGCGCCCGCAACTCCTCCACCGTTTGCCACAGCCGGGCCTGCTGGCTGCGAATGGTGTCGCTGGCGGTCTTGACCAGGCTGGCCAGTGAGCCGAAGATCACCGCCACGCCCAGGACCACGGCCAGCCAGGTGCGGCGTTGCGCTGCGGCGAGTTGGGCGCGTAACTCGTCCGTCGTCTGATAAAACTCCGAGGCGCCGATGATTGCGCCGGTGCGCCGGTCGTAGAGGGGCGCATAGGTCTCCAGAAGCTCTGTGTACCGCGCCCGTTCCACGATGTTCTCCTCATCGCTGAGGTCGGTGATGTCGGAAGTGACCTCGCCCGCCAGCGAACGCGCCAGTTCGGGCTTGATGGGGAAACGCTGGCCGATCAGTTCCGGCAGGGTGCTGTACACCACCGTGCCGTCCGGCGCCCAGATTTTGAGCAGGACGATATAGTCGCTTGAGGCGATGTCCTGCATCAGCGCGTTGAGCATCTCGGCCTGCTCTTCAGGCAGAGGGTTGCCCGCCTTCAGGCCCTGGAGATGCGGTTCAACGATCGCATCCACATACAGGCTGCTGACCACAGAGGTGCGGTGCAGGATGCCCTCGGTGATCTCCTTGTTCATCCACCAGCCGACAGCGACGCCCGCACCGATCAGGATGATCAGGCTGAGCAACAGGAAACGTTGAACCAGGCTCAAGCGCGAGAGGAGTCCAACCACAACGACCACTGCCCTAAGACATTATAGCACGCCATCAGGGGGAACGGAATCGGACTAAAGTCGCTAAATGCTGCGCCCAAAGTCGCACATTCGGGCGCTTTATGCTACACTCAACAGAAATGACCACGCTACTTGCACGCCACGCGGACATTCTGGTGACGATGGACGACCAGCGCCGTGAGATCGCCGATGGCGGGCTGTTCGCCCGCGATGGGGTGATTGCCGCGGTGGGCGCAACGGCAGACCTGCCCGATACGGCTGACCAGGTCCTGGACCTGCGCGGCCATATTGTCCTCCCCGGCCTGATCAACACGCACCACCACCTGTACCAGACGCTGACGCGGGCCGTCCCCGCCGCGCAGAACGCCGACCTGTTCACCTGGCTGAAGACGCTTTACCCGATCTGGGCGCGGTTGACCGGTGAGGCGGTCTATGTCAGCGCGCTGGTCGGTCTGGCTGAGCTGGTGCTCTCCGGTTGCACGACGGCCAGCGACCATCTCTATCTCTTTCCTAACGATGTCGCGCTGGACGATGAGATCCGCGCGGCGCAGGAACTGGGCGTGCGCTTCCACGCCAGCCGAGGCTCTATGTCGCTGGGCGAATCCCAGGGCGGCCTGCCACCGGATAGTGTGGTGCAGGATGAGAAGGCCATCCTGGCCGATTGCCGGCGCGTGATTGAGGCTTATCATGACCCCAGGCCGTATGCCATGACGCGCATTGTGATCGCGCCCTGCTCGCCTTTCTCGGTCACGCCGACCCTGATGCGGGCCTCGGCGGAGATGGCCCGTGCCTATGGCCTTCATCTCCACACCCATCTGGCGGAGACGCTGGACGAGGAGCGCTTTTGCCTGGAGCGCTTCGGGCAGCGACCGGCAGCGTATGCCGCCGACCTGGGCTGGACGGGCGACGATGTGTGGTGGGCGCACAGCGTCCATGTGAACCCGCAGGAGATCGCTTTGCTGGCACGGACGGGCACCGGCGTGGCCCACTGCCCCACCTCCAACATGCGCCTGGGCTCCGGTATCGCGCCGGTGCAGGCGATGCGCGCCGCCGGCGTCCGCGTCGGCCTGGGCGTGGACGGCAGCGCCAGTAACGACAGTTCGCATTTGCTGGCCGAGGCCCGGCAGGCATTGCTTTTGCAGCGTGTGACCGGCGATCCAGGCGCGTTGACTGCGCGCCAGGCGTTGGAGTTGGCCACGTTGGGCGGGGCGGCGGTGCTGGGGCGCGACGACATCGGCGCGTTGACGCCGGGACGGGCCGCCGATTTCGCCGCCTTCCGCCTGGACCGGCTGGCTTACGCCGGGGCGCTGCACGATCCGGTGGCTGCGCTGCTGTTCTGCGCGCCCCAGCAGGCCGAGGTGGTCGTGATTAACGGGCGTATCGTCGTGTCGGAAGGCCAGATCGTCACGGTGGATATGGGGCCGGTGATTGAGCGGCATAACCGGCTGAGCCGGGCGATAGTTGTTGGAGGGTAGAGAACGAATGAACGACATTGTGGCTGAACTCCACAGGCGCGTTGAGGCCCAGCGCGAGCACATTATCGCTTTCTTGCGCGAGATTTGTGCCATCCCCAGCGTTGACGGGCAGATCGGCCCGGTGGGCGAACGTATCGTCCAGGAGATGCGCGCGCTGGGCTACGACGAGGTGCGCTTTGACCGCATGGGCAACATCCTGGGGCGGATAGAGGGCGGCCCTGCCGCCAGCGGGGCGCGGCGAGTCCTGCTCTACGACAGCCATATTGATACCGTCGGCGTGGGCGACCCGGCGGCCTGGGCCTGGGACCCATTTCAGGGCAAGGTGGAGAACGGCATCCTGTATGCGCGGGGCGCGTGCGACGAGAAGGGGTCCACGCCCGGCATGGTGTATGGCCTGGCCCTGGCCCGCGACCTGGGGCTGTTGCAGGGCTTTACCGCGTACTACTTCGGCAACATGGAGGAGTGGTGCGACGGCCTGGCCCCTAACGTGCTGGTGGAGGTGGAGGGCATCCGGCCCGATTTCGTGGTCATCGGCGAGCCGACGAAGCTGCAGGTGTATCGCGGACATAAAGGCCGGGTGGAGATGAAGGTCGTGGCAAAAGGGCGCTCGGCTCATGCCGCCTCCAACTGGCTGGGCGACAACGCCATCTACAAGATGCTACCGGTGATCGCCGGCGTGCGTGACCTGGACGCGCAGTTGAAGGAAGACCCCTTCCTGGGCAAGGGGACGATCACGGTCAGCTCCATTGAGTGCCGCACGCCCTCCATCAACGCGGTGCCGGACGAGTGCACCATCACGATTGACCGGCGTGTGACCTTTGGCGAGACGAAGGAGGAGGCCATCGCCCAAGTGCAGGCGCTCCTGCCACCGAACGATCCCTCTATCCACGTGGAGATGTTGTTCTATGACAGCCCCAGCTATACGGGATTTGTGTTCCCGGTGGACAAGTATTTCCCGGCCTGGGCGCTGGAGGAGAGCCACCCGCTGGTGCAGGCGGGCCAGGCGACCTGGCAGCGGCTGTGGGGTGACCCGCCCCCGACAGGCAAATGGAACTTCTCCACGAACGGTACGTACTGGATGGGCAAGGCCGGCATCCCCAGCATCGGCTTCGGGCCGGGGGATGAGATATACGCGCACACAGTGCTGGACCAGGTGCCGCTGGATGAGGTGGTGCGGGCGACGGCCTGGTACGCGCTGTTGCCGGGAACTTTGAAGGAAGGGACCGCATCCTAAGGCGGGTGGAGGTCCATGCCTAAGTTGCAGCGCCTCTTCGTGCGCGATGGCCGGCTGCGTTCCGGCTGGCGCCTCCTGGCTTACGCCCTCCTTATCCTCATCTGTAGCCTGGCGATCGGCCTGCCGATCACGTTCTGCGCGCTGTTCGCTCTGCCGCCAGGCGCTTTGCCCCCGCTGTTCGCCACTGCCCTGTCTTACCCCGGCATCTGGCTGGCCACCTGGCTGGCGCAACGCTTCCTCACCAGGGCTGCCTTCGCCGACCTGGGGTTTCAGCGCCCGCCGGGCTGGGGGGCGGAGATGCTCTTCGGCGTGGCTCTGGGCGCCGGGCTGATGCTGGCCATCTTCGCCCTGGAAGCCGGCCTGGGCTGGGTGCAGATCGTGGGCTTCGCCTGGCAGGAGGGCGCCCTCAACGCCGTTAAGGCCCTGGCACTGGGGCTGGGTCTCTATATCGCCGTAGCCCTCACCGAGGAACTCATGGTGCGGGGCTACATCCTGCAGACCCTGGCCGAGGGGCTGCCCCTGGGGCTGGCCGTGCTGATCTCCTCCGTCATCTTTGGCCTGCTGCACGCCTCTAATCCCAACGCCAGTTGGGTGTCCACGCTGAACCTGGTTATCGCCGGGATATTCCTGGCCCTGGGCTACGTCGTCACACGCCGCCTGTGGCTGCCGATCGGCCTGCACTTCGGCTGGAACTTCTTTCAGGGCACGCTCTTGGGCTTCCCGGTGAGCGGCACGGAAAGCCTGACCCTGATCCGGCAGATAGAGAGCGGCCCGGACCTGATCACCGGCGGCGCCTTCGGCCCAGAGGCTGGCCTCACCGGCCTGGTGGCCTCGCTGATCGGCATGGGCCTGATCCTCGCCTGGCGGCGGCTGCACAGGTAATCGCGCTGGCAACCTGACCGTTGACCCTGTAGGGTGTATATCAGATTTGGGGCAGATGACCCTGTTGATTACCCCCCCACCCCAACCCTCCCCCGCCAGGGGGGAGGGGGTGAGTTCCCTCCCCCTGGATGGGGAGGGGCAGGGAGGGGGTGACCGCTGACAGTTGCCCCAAAATTGAAATGCCCCCGACCCTGTATGCCCCTTGACAGCTTGCCGATCCTGTGATAATAT
>DAOUBF010000038.1:0-26567 GCA_034432795.1 Anaerolineae bacterium | reverse complement strand
TCCTGGGCGGCATCTGCTTCCAGACGGGTGACCGCGCCGGTGCGCTCCACTATACGCGCCGGGCGCTGGCTCTGCGCGAGGCGATGGGCTATATGGCAGATGTGGCCAATTCTTCTTCTAACCTGGGCATCCTTTTATGGTTGCAGGGGCAGCGCGATGAAGCCTTGCGCTTATTGGAGCGGGCCATCCGCCTGTCCGAGGACATCGGCGACGTTGATCGCCTGCGCACCGCACTCGGCAACCTTGGCCTGTGCTACTTCCGCCTCGGCCAGTTCGATCGGGCGGAGAACTACCTGCAGCGCGGGCTGGCCCTTGCCCGACGCATGAACGACGTTCTCGGTATCATCTATGGACAGCTCAACCTGACGCAAGTCTATCTGGAACAAGGCAAGCTGGCCCAGGCCGAGGCCGCCCTGGCCGAAGCGCTGCGCCTAGCCGAGGGAATATCCAGCCAGGCGCAACTGGCCGAGGCGCATGAACTTCGCGCCCGCCTGTACCTGGCTCGTAAGGATACGGATATGGCCCTGGCCGCGGGGAAGCGCGCACTAGAGATAGCCCTGGACATACACAGCGTTGAACACCAGGCAAATGTATACCGTACCCTGGCTGCCGTGCATCGTATACGTGGCGAGTGGGCCGAGGCCGAGGCTGAACTGGAACAGAGCCTGGCTGCCTGTGGTCAGATGGATGATCCCTATCTACTGGCGCTCACGCTGTACGAACAGGGGCGGCTGTTCTTTGACCGGGCGCGGGCGGGCGATGGGGATGTTGCCACCTGGCGCGCGCAGGCGCGGGCCAAACTGGAGGCAGCACGCGACCTGTTCGCCCGCCAGGAAGCTGCTCGGCCATTGCACCAGGTCCAGGCCATGCTGCGCGAATTGGACGGCGGACGCAGGATGGAGGACGAAGAGATGGCCTGGGCTGTCACCCGGCGCTCACCCTTCGCGGAACATCGCTGGCGGGAGGCGGCGGTGCTGGCGGTGCGACTTACCTTCTCGGCGGGCAGCGGGCCTGCGGAGAGTGCACACGATGATGAGCTATTTCAACAAGCCCTGCCCATACTCTTAGATGCTGCGGCCCGCTTTGGGGGGACAGCCCAAACGCTCCCCAATGGGTTCAATCTGGTGTTTGGCGCGCCGGTCGCGCAAGAGGATGCGGCGGAGCGGGCCTTGCGGGCCGGGCTGGCCTTACACACGGCGCTGGATGAGATTAACCAGCGCCTGGCGCAGGGGAGATTGGCGGTTGCCCAGGCGGTTGCGGGCGGGCCGGTCATTGTGGACGATCAGATCGTCATCGGGGCCTCGCTCCAGGCGGCTGAGCGGCTGGTGCGAATCGCCGCACCGGGGCACATCCTGGTCACCCCATCCATTCGCCAGGCCACCATGCGCCTGTTCGACTTTGAGCCGCTGCCACATGACGGCTTCTCCGGCGATGAATGCCCCTATCGGCTGATCCGCGCCGCTCTCTCCCGGCGCGGCCTGCGGCTGGCCAGTGGTCAGCCCGCCCCGCTTGTAGGGCGCGACGCCGAGGCCGCCGCGCTCCGCCAGATCATGACCCTCACGGTTGAGACCGGTATCGGCCATGTCGTCCTTGTGCAGGGCGAGGCCGGGATCGGCAAGTCCCGGCTGGTGAATGACGTGCTTCGCGGTCATGGGCGCCAGACAGTGGATCAGGGCTTGCCACTCACCTCACCGTCCTTCAAAGTTGTCACCGCTCACGCCTATGCCCACACGCAGGGCATCGCTTACGCCGCACTGACCGAACTGGTGCAAGACCTGCTGGACATCACTCCCAACACACCCACCTATGAGGTGCGGGCGCGGCTGGATGCCCATCTGCCACCCGATGCACCGGAGGCGATTCGGGAAGGGCTTCTGCATCTCTTGGGGCAGTTGACCGCAGGCGCATCCGGCTGGCTGGAGCGGCTGGATGCCGCTCAGATCCGGCAGCAAATGTTCATTGCCCTGCGGAGGCTGTTGCTGACCGAGGCAGCCAGGCAGCCCCTGGCGATCATCTTTGAAGATGCTCACTGGCTGGACCCGGCCTCTATAGATGCACTGTTCTTCCTGTTAGGGGTCATTAAGCAGGCGCCACTTCTGGTATGCTGTCTGATGCGCCCAGAAGAGCCTGGCCCGCACAACCGCATCCCAACGGTGGCCGCCCGGATGTGCCCTGGGCGGGTGCTCCACCTCATGCTCCAGCCACTCCCCGCCCAGCATATTGAACAATTGCTCCATCACCTGATAGGCGATGGCAGGGAGGCCCTGCCGGGCGTTGACGAAGTGGCAGAGGGCCGCAGCGGCGCGGGGTCTAACCCGCCCCTGAGCGCGGCACTGCGCCAGCGCATTATCGCCCGCGCGGAGGGCAACCCCCTCTTTCTGGAAGAGATGGTCATGTTGTTGGCGGCAGGGGAGAGAGCGTCGCCGGCTGTGCCCCGTTCCATCAGCGCCCTGGTCCTCTCACGACTGGATCGCCTGCCCGCCAGCCAGCAACGTCTGGCTGAAGCGGCGGCGGTACTGGGCCTGCCATTTGACGCTTACCTGCTGGAGCAGATGCTTGGCGAGGAGGTCTCGGCGGCGGATCTGGCAGCGCTATGTGAGCATGGCTTGATTGTGCCCACTGACCTGCCTGGGCGCTACCGTTTCCGCCATGGGCTGATGCAAGAGGCCATCTATGAGTCGTTGAGTAAGCGGCGGCGAGCACGTTGGCATCGCCTGGCGGGCGAGGTGTTGGAGCGGCTGGCCGGTGACCAGGTGGAACGCTATGCCGAGGCCCTGGCCCATCACTTTGTCCAGGCCGACCTGCCCGAACGTGCCCTGCCCTACCTGCTGATCGCCGGGCGCAGGGCCGCCGACAGTTACGCCAACGAAGCCGCAGCCGCCGCCTTCGCCCAGGCCAAAGCCCTGTTGGAGCGTGTCCCCAATGTCTCGGCAGCGGATCGTTGGGCGATCCACATAGGCCTGAGCGATGCCTTAGCCGCCACCGGCGATCACCGGGGCGCATTGGCCGAGTTGGAGACCCTGCGCACATCGGGGCTGGCCGAAGCCGTCGCGCCCCACCTGCGCGCTGGGCTGCACCGACGATTGGCCAAGAGCGCTGAACGCAGCGGGGAAATGGAGCGGGCGCTGGCCGAACTGGCCCTGGCGCGCGCCAGCCTGGGCCAGGCCAGCGAGGAGGAAAGCGATGCCTCCCGCCTGGAACGCGCCCAGATTGAACTGACGTTGGGCTGGATGCTCTTCCGGCAGGGACACACAGAGGCGGCGCAAACGGCGGCATTGGCTGCACTCCAGGCCGCCGAGGAGTTGGCAGACCTGAATGCTATTGCCGCCGCCTGCAACCTGTTGGGCGGCCTGGCCTACACCACCGGCGACCTGGCCCAGGCGGTCGCCTTAAGCGAGCGCAGCCTGGCCTTGCGCCGTGAGATCGGCGACCCGGCTGGCATGGCTGCGGCGTACTCCAACCTGGGGGTGCTGGCGGTGGCTCAAGGCCAGTGGGATCAGGCCATTGAGCACTTTGAGCGCGCCCTGGCCATGCGACGCGAGGCGGGCGACCTGGCCGGCGAGGCCATCGTGCTAAGCAACCTGGGCCAGATCATGAAGGATCGCGGCGACTTCACGCAGGCGGTGGCCTACTTCACAGCCAGCCTGCACGCGGCCGAACGCGCTGAAAGCGTCTATCAGCAAGTCGTCAACCGCAGCAACCTGGGCCATCTCAAGGCGCTCCAGGGCGATGGCGAGGGCGCGGTCCAGGCACTCAGCGAAAGCATCCGCCAGGCCAGGGCCATCGACGCTCAGGAGTTGGTGGCCGAGGCGCACTGGATGCTGGCCGAGGCGCAGCTTGTGCGTGGGGACATTCCGGCGGCTGAGGCGGCGGCCCAACATGCCCTGGAACTGGCGGGCGAGATCGATCACTGGCGGCATGCCGCTCATGCCCGCCGGATGTTGGGACGGGCCGCACTGCGCTCTGGTGAGTGCCTGAAAGCTGCCCGGCAGTTGCGGGCGGCGCTACGCATCGCCCGGCGGCTGGGGGACAAGCTGGTGCTGGCGATGGTCTATGACGAATGGGCGGACTTGCGCGCCCACTCCGCCCGACCGGAGCGGGCCTGGTATTGGCGACAGCGGGCGCAACAGCTTTACGGCGGCCTGAAACTGACCAGCCATTAGCCACTGTGGAGCGACACGGGTCATCTGGTGGCCGATAACCTTTAATTCCCCTATAATCTCTATAGAGATCACACACGGCATTCATCAAATCTTCACATCGTCGTGGTACATTTAGGCACAAGGAGGTGAATAAGATGCAGAACATCGGGGCAATCGTCGCCATTATCCTCATCGTGGTGCTGCTCGTCGTCTTGTTCGGTGGCATTGGCATGATGGGATGGGGCGGCTTCGGCATGGGCGGGATGATGGGCAACATGGGCGGCATGATGGGCAACTTTGGCGGCTTCTTCAGTCCGCTTGGCGCGATCCTTATGCTCGTGTTTTGGGCGCTGATCATCGCTGGCGGCGTGCTCCTGGTCGTGTGGCTGGTGCGTAGCCTGGCGGGTGCCTCACCCACCTCCGGCGCCACGACTGGCCCCTCGCCGCTGGATATCTTGAAGATGCGCTACGCCAGGGGTGAGATCACCAAAGAGCAGTTTGAGCAAATGAAGCGCGACCTGGAGGGATGAGGCCATGAACCGGGCGCTCCCGCTGACTGCCCTGGCGCTGATCGTCATCGGCGCTCTCGGCCTCATCGCCATTGGTGGGCTGACCCGGCCGCAGTTCCGTTCCAACGGCGAGCAAATCTACTTCACCGCCACCAGCCAGCGCGGCAGCCTGATCACCGCCGATATGGGTATGGGGCCGATGGTGGGGATGATGGCCTGCGCGAACTGTCACGGCCCCGACGGGCGTGGCGGGCGCGTGCGCATGATGATGGGCAGCTTTGTGGCCCCGGACATCCGCTATAAGACGCTCACCGCAGCGGAGCACGCCGAAGGCGAGAGGCATCCGCCCTATACCGACGAGACGATCAAGCGGGCGATCACGCAAGGCATTGACCCGGCGGGGGAGCCGCTCAACTGGCCCATGCCCCGCTGGACCATGACCGAGGCCGATCTGGAGGATCTGCTGGCCTTCCTGAAGACATTGGATTAAGGCAATATCCGGGTGCCCCTACTGCCCAGTATCGGGCTTCAGCCCGGTTCTCACCCCCCGCTAGGGTCAGGTGACATTTACAAAGGCAGATAGACCACGAGGCCAGCCCACTCTGCCTGTTCGCTGCCATCCTCAATAAGCAATAATTCTCTTCAATAGCTTGGCGAACCGGCATGCGATCATCAAAGACGAAGACGCCGGGCATTGGCTGCCCAGCGACGACCCGTGCATAGGCGAAGTCTGGCATCGTTGCCCGGTCATGGGTCAACACAATACGGTTGTTTGCAGCAGCCCACTCCAGGATAGTGGGGTCATCAGCCTCCCCTAACCCAATGTCCTGGACACGAAGCAGGTTCAGGTTAGGGCGACGGAGCAATAACCCGCGCACAATATCCCCATTGAAGTTCTCGTCGCTCAACAGACGCAGCATAGGTCATTCTGAGGCCGCGCGCTGGCGTGCGAGCAGGCGACCTCGTAAGGCTGCGAGGTCGCCTTGCTGGCCCTCAATGCGTTGGCGAACCTCCTGCGCCCGTTGCTCACGGCCTGCGAGGTAGGCTTCAATATCTTCACGATGGCGCAAGTAATAAGCGATGACAGCATAAACATCGGCCAGTGTCACAGTGGAATAGCGTTGAGCAATCGCTTCTGGCGTGGCACCATCCTCAAAGGCACGAATCACCAACTCTAACAAAACGCGGGAGCGGCCCACACGGAGCGCCCCTGACGCATCCCGACGCAACGGGGGTGCCTCGGCTTGTAAGATAATATCCATCGCTACACTCCTTTTGTGACCCATGCTGTCACCAGAAGAGTATACAGCATCCGTATCCGGCGAGCAATGCCGGATAGGCATATACGCCAAAAGGGGTCAGGCTGCCAGGAGCCGACGCAGAATGCGCGCATCCGACACGGCATAGCCGAAGGCGTCGTTGTTGAAGTAGATGTAGACCGTCTCGGCCTGCGCCCCCAGCGCGCGGATGCGCTCGGCCCAGGGGCGCAGGTGCTCCTCCCCGTATTCACCGCCGTAGAGATCCGTTGAACTATGGAAGCGGATATAGGCAAAGGGCGCTGTGACCTGAAGCGGCGAGGTGTAGCCGGGCAGATCGTAGATGCACAGCCCGGCGCCGTAGCGCCGCAATAGCTCAAACGTCTCCGCGACCAGCCAGCTCGGATCGCGGAACTCAAACACATGCTCCAGGTCCGGAGGCAGCAGGCGCAGAAAGGCCTCCAGCCGCGCCAGGTCGCGCCCCCAGTACGGGGGAAGCTGATAGAGGATCGGGCCGAGGTGCTCGCCCAGCAATCGGGCGCGCCCCAGGATGTTCGCTAGCGGCTCCTCTGCATCTTTCAGCTTCTTCATATGGGTGAGGAAACGGCTGGCCTTCACCGCAAAGATGAAGCCTGGCGGGGCTTGATCGCGCCAGGCTTCAAACGTAGCTTCGCTGGGCAGGCGATAGAAGCTATTGTTGATCTCTACCGTTCCGAACTCGGCGGCGTAATAGCCCAGCCAGGCCGCCGTGGGGAGATCAGGCGGGTAGAAGACGCCCCGCCAGTGCCTGTAATGCCAGCCGGACGTGCCGATACGGAATATGGCCATCCTGGAATTACTGTCATCCTGATCCTTTTGCTATGCTCAGGATCAACCGCGCTCCTCAATCGGGATGAAATGGTTCTCCTTCGGCCCAATGTACTCGGACTGCGGGCGCATCAGGCGGTTGTCAGCGTATTGCTCCAGGACATGCGCGCTCCAGCCGGCGATGCGGCTGCAGGCGAACATCGGCGTGAACAAGTCAATGGGGATGCCGCAATAATATAGCACCGGCGCTGAGAAGAAGTCCACATTAGGGTACAGTTCGCGATGGGATTGGACCGCCTTCTCCACGCGCAACGACATCTCGTACCAGCGCGTATCCCCCACATACTCCCCCAGTTCCTTCGCCATGCGCTGCAGATGGAAGGCGCGCGGGTCACCGGTGCGATACACGCGATGGCCAAAGCCCATGATCTTGCGCTTCTGGGCAAAGGCGTTAGCGATCCAGCCCTCCACCCTGTCCAGTTCGCCGATGTCCAGGAACATGCGCATGGTGGCCTCGTTTGCGCCGCCGTGCAGCGGGCCTTTGAGTGAGGCCAGCGCCGCGGTGATCGCCGAGTGCAGATCGGCCAGCGTGGACACCACGGCGCGCGCCGTGAAGGTGGAGGCGTTCAGCCCGTGATCGGCCAGGAGGACAAAATAGGTATCCAGCGCCTTCGCATGAATCTCCTCAGGCCGGTAGCCTTTCAACATGTACAGCGTGTTGGCCGCATGGCCCATCGCCGGGTCTGGCGCGACCGGCTCTTTATCGTTGCGCAGGCGGTCGTAGACGGCGACAATGGTGGGGAACTTCGCCGTGAGCCGGACGGCCTTGCGTTGTGTGGCCTCGCGGGAAATGTCCTCCGCCTCCGGATCGTACATAGAGAGCGCCGAGACTACCGTGCGCAGCACCTCCATCGGTACGGCGGTGCGCGGGAACTTGCGGATCATGTCAATGACATCGCCCGGCAATTCACGGTTCGCGGCCAGGGTTTGTTTGAGGGTGTCCAGTTCGGCCCGCGTGGGCAGCTTGCCATACCACAAGAGGTGCACCACCTCTTCATACGTCGCCCGCCCGGCCAGTTCGTGAATATTGATCCCCCGATAGGTCAGGATACCGTTGTATCCGTCAATGGAACTCAACGCTGTCTGGGCGACGACGATATTGTCCAACCCCTTGGATAGGATCAGTTCTGTCTTCTGCACTTCAGTCATAGCATATCCTCGCTTTCATGTTTCGCAGGCACTTCAGAGGACCTCCAGGAATCCATCGGGTCTCCTAAAGTTCCTCTGAGTTCCCCATACGTTCCCATAGCCTGTTACTTTCGGCCAGCGCCTCCAGGTTCTCCTCCAGATAAGCGCCCTTGCTGCCAGCGCGGACCGCCTCCTCAAAGGCCTCAAACGGGTAAAGATCAAGGGCGCGCATGGCGGCGGCGATAGCGATCAACGCCGTGTTCTTGCGCGAGGCGCGCACGCCCGCAGCGGCGAAATCCAGCACGATCTTGCGTGCAGCGCAGGCCACGTCAGCAAATTCCGGCGTCACGAACAGCCAGTCATCGGGGGTCATGCGCGGCAGGTGGTGCGTTACCTTCTTGTAGCCATCCTGCGACAGCAAGATGAGCGCATCAGGCTTGCGGATGCCCGTATAGGTGATCTCTGTCGGGCTGAGGATGATCTCCGAGACCGAGTGGCCGGACATGACCGTCGTGGGGTAATCGTCCTGCTGGGTGGCCCACAGCCCGGCGTAGATGCCGCCCGTACCGATGAAGCGCGCCGCCGAGCGCACCTTGCCCCCCGCCGAGCCAGCGACCACGATGTGGAACTTGCGATCCAGCTTCGCCGTATACTTCGGCGTGATCGCCCGCAGCGGCAGGGTGGGCTTACCCAATTCCCCGGCATAGACCTCCCGATACGCGGTGGCGTATTCCACGCGCTCCTCGCGATGGATGACGCCGGTGGGCAGTTGCAGCCCCGTCAGGGTCATCATCAACGCCGTCTTGGAGAAGTCGTTGTTGGGGACGTAGTAGGCCGTGCACAGTTCCCAGATGTCCAGCAGGCTGAAGCCCTCAAAGGCAATCGCCTCGGCGATGCGGTCGGGCAGGTCCTTATCAAAGGACGTGCCGCGATAGACGAACCCCGCGCCATTGACCGCGACGGTGGCGCAGATGTCCAGGGGGCGTTCCAGATTGCCAGCGCGGGTCGTGGCTGTGATCGCGCCGTGCGGGGTGGTGACCGAGTGCTCGCCGCCGGTCATGCCGAAGTTGAAGTTGTTGAACACCAGGACGGTGACGCCGATATTGCGCCGGGCCGCGTTGATCAGGTGATGCCCGCCGATGCCACAGCCCCCATCGCCCATCAGCACAATCACCTTCAACTCAGGCCGGGCCAGCTTGATGCCTGTGGCATAAGCTACTGAACGCCCGTGCAGGCCATGAAACGCGTTCGTCTCAAAGTATTGGTCCGACAGGCCCACGCAGCCGATGTCGGTGACCAGAACGACTTTACGCGGATCTAGTTGAAGCTGAACCAGGGCCTTGTTGAGGTGATCAAGAATGAAACCGTGCCCACAACCGGGGCAGAACGGGTAGGGAGAGGCATTCCGATACGTCGCCAGGGGGGTGACGGTGATCTCAGCTAAAGCCATAGCATTGCCTTACCTCTTTTTTACATCCGTTGGGTATCGCTTTCATCTGGATTATCCCCATTAAGTATACCCGAATTTTACATCTTTTGACAGGTCGCCGCTACACCGGGGGTGCATTTCTATGCAGTCCGGCAAAGAGCCTCACCCCCGCCCCAACCCTCCCCCCAGCCAGGGGGAGGGTTGGGGCGGGGGGGAAAACCAGGCCAAAGCCCGGTACTGGGAGGCCCGGCGCTGAGGTGGGAGCCATCTGAAAGGCTGCGTTGCTACGACGTCAGATAGTCCTTTAAATTGTGTTCAATAGCGTAAGCGGCGGCCTCGGCGCGGTTGGAGACATTCAGCTTGGACAGGATACTGCTCACATAGTTCCGCACCGTGCCCTCCCCCAGGAACAGCGCCTGCGCAATCTCGCGGTTGGTCTTGCCCTCGGCGATCAGCGCCAGCACCTGGCGCTCCTGCAGGGTCAGGTCGGCGAAGGCCGCGGCCTCCTCGCGTTGGGCAGCCCGCCGCACCTCGGCCAGGACGCGCTTGATCAGGCTGGGCGCGATCAGGGCTTCGCCGCGCCCCACCGTCTCAATCGCCCGGACCAACTCATCGCCGCCGATCTGTTTGAGCACATAGCCCGCTGCACCGGCGCGGATGGCCGCGAACAGCATCTCATCCTCGGCGTAACTGGTGAGCATAATCACTTTGGCGTCGGGCAGCCTCTCGGTAATCTGGCGACAGGCGTCAATACCGCTCTCGCCCGGCAGGCGAATGTCCATCACCACCACGTCGGGCTTATGGTGCAATGCCTTGGCCACCGCCTCGGCAGCCGTGCCCGCCTCGGCGACCACCTCAAAATCGGGATGGCGCTCCAGCAGGGTCTTCAGCCCCAGGCGCACCACCTCGTGGTCATCTACCAGCAAGATGCGTAGACGCTTCACCTTTCTCCCCCAGGAATATAGTTTAACCGATACCCGACCTGCTGACAAGGTACACTACGCCTGACTGCAAGGTGACATTTGTCACCCCCCAATCAAGGCCCGCTCTGGCAGGCTTTTGTGGGGCGGGTTTCTCTACCCGCCGTATCTGCTTTATGATATAATAACGGCGGCATGGAACAGGAACTAAACCAGACCGCAACCGAGATGGTTCAGGAGGCCCCCTGGGCCTCCAGCAGGGGGCGGACCATCTGGACCGCTATCCTGATCCTCAGCGCCCTGGGCATCCTGATCGCCGGCTACCTCACCTACGTCCACATCGCCCAGGCGAAGCCCTATTGCGCCGGGCTGGGCGACTGTGAGCGCGTGAACACTGGCCCGTACTCGCAGATCGCCGGTATCCCTGTGGCGCTACTGGGGCTGCTCGCCTATGCTGCCCTCTTCGGCGCGGCGCTGATCGTCCTGCGGGGGGGGCCTGGGGCGGAGATGGCGGCCCTGGCCGTATTCGGCCTGGCCTTATTCGGCGTGCTCTTCTCCGGCTACCTGACCTATTTGGAGGTATTCATTATCCGGGCCATCTGCCCCTGGTGCGTGGCCTCAGCGATCACCATTACCCTGATCTTCCTCCTGTCCATCGGGCAGGTGCGGGCGTTGATCTAAGTAAGAGAGATGATGCCTGAAAGCATTGCTGGCCGGGGGGGTCGCCGCTGGCTCATCCCCCTGATCGTGATCGGTCTGCTGGCGCTGGCCCTGATCGCCCTGGCCGCCACCTGGGCGGCGGGGGCCTTCCCCCAGCCCTACACCTTCCACGGCACGCAATTTGAGCCGGTCCGCCCCGTCGCCGATTTCACCCTGACCGATCAGGACGGGCAACCGGTGCGCTTGAGCGATTATCGCGGCAAACTGGTTGTGCTTTTCTTCGGCTACACGCACTGCCCGGATGTCTGCCCCACCACCCTGGCCCGGCTGAACCAGGTGATGCAGGCGCTGGAGGACGAGGCGAAAGCTGTTCAGGTGCTCTTCATCAGCGTGGACCCGGAGCGGGACACGCCCGCCGTGCTCAAGCAGTTCCTCAGCCATTTCAACCCCGCGTTCGTGGGGCTTACCGGCCAGGCCGAGGCGGTCGCGGCGGTGTATCCGGCCTTTGGTGTGTATGTTAAAAAGGAGGAGGTCGGCTCCGCCGCCGGGTATCTGGTCACCCATACCGCCCGCCTCTATGTGATTGACCGCCAGGGGCGTCTGGTACTGACCTATCCCGCCGATGCACAGGTGCAGGACATCGTAGCTGATCTGAAACACCTTTTAGAGGCGAGAAAGTGACACGTTACATCCCCGTAACAGCGATTATCCTGGCCGGGTTGATTCACCTGGCGGTCGCGCCGGAACATTACGCCCATGCCCCGGCGCACGGGGTCTTCTTTGTCCTGGCGGGGGTCGCTGAAATCCTCTGGGCGCTGACGTTCTGGCGCCGCCCGACACCCCGGCGCTATCGCCTGGGCCTGGCCCTGGCGGGGGGCCTGATCGTCCTGTGGGCCGTCACGCGGGTATTGCCGGCGCCCTTCGGGCACGGGCCGGAGCCTGTCAACGCCAGCGGCCTGGTATGCAAGGCCAGCGAATTGATCGGCGTCCTCTCCCTGGTGATGCTGGCCGCGCAGGGACAGCTCATAGGGGCGAGCAGCCAGCCACCTCTCCGTCCGGCCGGTGAAGCCCTGGCCCTGGCCCTTATCATTGGCCTGGTTTCTTATGGCGCCGGTTACGCCGCCACGCCCTTGCTGCCGACATTAGGCCCTCAGGAAGAGCCTGCGCATGAGGAGCATATGCAGGGGGAGTCCGCCCACGAGCATGAAGCTCCAGCCGCTGGCCCAATGGTGATCGCCGGGGAGTTGCGTATTGAAGGCGCCTGGGTCTGGCCCGCGACAGCAGGGGGCACCGCTGCCGTTTATCTGACTATAGTGAACGGCGGGCACATGGCCGACGCCCTGGCCTCCGCTCACACCGAAGTGGCTCAGACGGTGGAGTTTCACGAGATGCATATGGAGGGCGACGTCATGCATATGCAGCCGGTCTCCCAGCTTGAGGTCCCGGCGCACGGGCAGGTGGCCCTCCAGCCCGGCAATGGTCATCTCATGCTTATCGGCTTGAAGCGCGACTTGAAGCCCGGCGACCATTTCCCGCTGACCCTCCACTTCGCTAAAGGTGGAGAGGTGACCCTTACAGTAGAGGTGCGCCAGCCATGAGAGCCAGCATCGGAGGATGGAGGCTGCGGCGCTGGCTGCCAACCAACCGGGATGAATCCCGGTACTGGGTAGCCCGATACTGGGTGGGGGTGGTTTTCGGCGCGGGGCTGCTCCTCAGCCTGGGCCTGAATGCCCTGGTCTGGGCGGTCCTGCCGGAAGCGAACGACCGCCCTCCCCAGCGCGTGGAACTGGTCATCCCACCTGGCACAGCCCAGCGGGTGGCGACCGGTGAGGCGGTTCCCTCCATCCCGGCCAGCTTCGTGTTCGTTGTCGGTGACACCCTGGTCATCCGCAACGAAGATGAGGTGGATCACCAAATTGGCCCGTTCTGGATCCCGGCTGGGACCTCGGTCTCTCAGTTATTAGAGGGAGCGACCAGGCTCACCTACACCTGCACCATCCGCCCTGAGCGTTTTATCGGCCTGGAGGTCTGGCCCCGTGTCAGCATCGCCCAGAAGATACTGCTCGTGGCCTTAGGAGGCGTGCTCTTCGGGGGCCTGGCGAGTTTCTTCCTCCTGGCGCATCGTTGGGAGCAGGCTGAGAGCAGCGATTCAGCCGTCAGCGGTCAAGTGGAGCCTGTTTCCAAACTATCACCCTGAGCACAGCGTGTCACCCCCTCCCTCCCCCTCCCCCGTCTAGGGGGAAGGAACTTCCCCTCTCCCGCAGCGTGGGAGAGGGGATAAGGGGTGAGGGTCATATTCCCTCCCCTCCTTACGGGGGAGGGTTGGGGTGGGGGGTGAGGATGCCCGCCTATTTTGAAATAAGTTGTTGTAGTCAGACTCTCAGCACTTAGATAAGGGAGGTAAGATAGAGATGGCTTCCAGCCAGGTCAGGCGTGAGAAAATCCGTGCGCGGCGCGAGGCACGGGCCCGTCGCCAGATGCTCTATGTGATCATCGGCGTGGCCGTGCTGGGCGCCCTCTTCCTGATTGCCTTCAGCCTGCAACAACAGACGAAGGTGATCGCCCCCCAGCCGCGCCCCTATGCCCAGGGCAAAACCATGGGGCCGCCAGACGCCCCTGTGGTCATTGAGGAATACGCGGATTTCCAGTGCCCCTTCTGCGCCAGATACGCCACCGAGGTCATCCGCCAGCTTGAGGAGACCTACCTGAAGACCGGCACGGGCAAGGTGCGCTATATCTTCCGGCACATGGCCTTCCTGGGGCCGGAGTCGCAGGACGCTGCTGAGGCTGCGGAGTGCGCCAACGAGCAGGGCCGCTTCTGGGACTACGCGGATATGCTCTTCGCCAACCAGCGCGGTGAGAACCAGGGCGGCTTCAGCCTGTCGCGCTTGAAGAAGTTCGCCGCCGACCTGGGCCTGGATACAGCGGCCTTCAACACCTGCCTGGACTCCCGTCGCTATAAGCAAGTGGTGGAGCAGGAGACCCAACAGGGCCAGGCACGCGGTGTGGACCGCACGCCCACGCTTTTCATCAACAACCGTATGTTGGAGAGCCTGCCGGACTTCGCGCAGTTGCGCCAGTTGATTGAGCAACTGGAGGCCACCCCATAAGCTCGCGGTAAACTTCCCAGGTCTGTTGGGCGACCTGCGCCTGGGTGTAGTGGGCCAGGACACGGGCGCGGCCCCGTGCGGCCAGGTCGGCGCGCAAGCCCTCATCGCGCATCAGGCGGAGCAATGCCTGGCGCAACGCAGCCACATCGTCCTCGGGGAAGAGCAGCCCAGCGTCGCCGATGACGTTGGGGATCTCGCCACAGGTGGAGCCGATGACCGGCACGCCGCAGGCCATCGCCTCAATCAGCACCCGGCCAAACTGCTCTTTCCAGTTGGGTCGGCTGCGCGAGGGCAACACCAGGGCGTCAAGCTGGCGGTAGTAGGCGGGCATGCGCAGCGAGGGGATGAGCGCGTCAAAGCTCACCCGGTCGGCAATACCCAGTTCGCGTGCCAGAGCCATCAGGCCGGGCTTCGCTGGCCCATCCCCCAGAATGACCAGCCGCCATATCCCCGGCATTTCTGCCGCCGCCCGTAACAGCACGTCCACGCCCTTTTCTTCCACCAGGCGGCCCACATAGCCGGCGATGAAGCCGCGCCCCGGCTGGCGACTATCGGGGCCGGGCCGGAACACCTCCGGGTCTACACCGAATTGGGGGATCACCCGTATCGGGCCGCGATAGCCCTTGGCCCGCCACACCTCCGCCGCATCCGCGTTCCCCACGATGGCGTAATCGGCCCAGCGCAGGACAGCGCACTCAAACCAGCGGAAGGGGAGAGGGTAACGGCGGTTCAGGTTCTGCCAGGAGAAGAACAGCGTCCGCGCACCGGCGCGCCGGGCCAGCGCCATCGCCTGGACGGTCGCCAGGTTGTACGGCTCTTCGTCCACATGGACGATGTCGGGGTGGATTTGGCGCATCCAGCGGCCCAGACCGGGGTAGAAGTGCAGGTGGAACTGGCCGTTGAAGGCAATCGGCTGCACCACCAGGTGATAGCCCTGGGTATAGGCCCGTTCCAACGTCTGCACGCCGCGCTCATCGCGCCAGCTCGGCGGCACAATCACCGTCAGGTCCACGTCGGGCAGCCGGGCCAACTCCTCCAGCTTGCGCTGGTAAGCCCCGACCAGGCAGGCTTTAGAGATCATCAAAATGCGCACGGCTGCCAGTCCGCTTTCCGCCAAATGTGAGACGTCAAACCTGATGATGACGTTTGACCTTTCACGCTAACGCCTGCCTCAAATCGTCCAGCAGGTCCTCCCCGTCCTCAATTCCCACCGAGAGGCGGATCAGCCCGACCTCCACCCGAAGGGGCGAGTCGGCGACGGAGGCGTGCGTCATCAGCGCGGGAAGCTCAATCAGGGATTCCACGCCGCCCAGGGATTCGGCCAGGGCGAAGAGTTTCGTGCGGGTGACGACGCGCTTCGCCGCCTCCAGCCCGCCCTTGACGATGAACGAGATCATCCCGCCGAAATCGCGCATCTGCCGCCGCGCCACCTCATGGCCGGGGTGCGTGGGCAGGCCAGGGTAGAGCACGCGCTCTACCGCCGGGTGTTCGGCCAGCATGGCGGCGATGCGGCGGGCGTTGGCGCAATGCCGCTCCATCCGCAGGCTCAGCGTCTTGACCCCACGCAGCACCAGCCAGCAGTCCATCGGCCCCGGCACCGCGCCGACGGCGTTTTGCAGAAACTTCAGCCGCTCATACACTTCGGCGTCCGTCGTTACCACCGCCCCACCCACAACGTCCGAATGGCCGCCCAGGTACTTCGTCGTGCTGTGGACCACGATGTCGGCGCCCAGGGCCAGGGGCCGCTGGAGATAAGGCGTGGCGAAAGTGTTATCTACAGCGATGTAGGGACGCTGCCTGAAGCCGCCGCTACGTTCGCGCTGCCGCACCAGCTCGGCGATGGCGGCGATGTCGGCGACCTTGAGCAACGGGTTGGTGGGCGTCTCCAACCAGAGGAGGCGCGTTTCGGGGCGCAACGCTGCGGCCACGGCGTCCAGGTCGCCCATATCCACGTAGTCAAAAGCGATACCGTAGGCCGCCAGGACGCGCTGGAACAGGCGATAGGTGCCGCCGTAGACATCATCGCCGACCAGGACATGCTCGCCCGGCCCGACCAGGCGCAACACCGTATCTATGGCCGCCATGCCGGAGGCGAAGGCCAGGCCGTAGGTCGCCTGCCCCAGATCAACGCCCTCCAGCGCCGCCAGGCAGACCTCCAGCGCGGTGCGCGTGGGGTTGCCCGTGCGCGAATACTCATAGCCTTTGTGCTTCCCTAGCCCCTCCTGAACATAGGTGGAGGTTTGATAGATGGGGACCATGATAGCGCCCGTCGCAGGATCGGGCGGCTGGCCCGCGTGGATGGCAAGGGTATCAAAGCGCCAGGAATCAGGCATATGATTGTCCTCATAGATGTGGATGGCTGAAGCATGGCTTCAGCATGCATAGTTCCATAGTTCCGCTACTCAAATTCTAGTGCGGGATGGGGCTCCCGTCAATCCTGCTCCGGCAAGAGCCACCATATACATACGGAGCGGCTCTGGAAGCTGACCCCACCGCGCGCGCAGGCCGCGTCCCGGCCCAGGACATAAACCGACCGGCCAGGGTCAGGCGCGGGAAGCGTGGGGCGCCCGGCCAGCGCGGTGACCAGCGGCGCCAGGCGCGGATCGGCTACGACGGGCGCGTCCGTGGCTGTGCTCTGGTGCAGCCAGGCCAGTGCCTGCCATTCGCCCTCGTCCAGATAAGCGACCGGCGAGCGGGCCAGCCCGGCCCAGGCCACCAGCCAGACGGCCAGCCCCGGCGCTGCCAGCCCCGCCAGGAGAAGCGGGCGCAAGGCCGACCATCTGCTGGCCACGACCCACTGCCGGATGCTCATAGATGGCAGCGGCAACGCCGCCAGCCCGAACAGGATCACGGCTAGGAGCAACAGGGTCAGCGGTGTGGCCGCGATCAGTGCGGGCAACAGCAGGGCGTACATCAGAGCGCACGCCCGCCATAGGCCATCCGTCGCCTGCGGCCGGCCGTCCGTCGTCAGTCGCTGCACCAGGCTATATGCCCCGGCCAGCGCCAGCAGGCCGGTCACAGCACGAGCAGCATGATAGATGGGGATCAGAGGGAGGTCGCCGGAGGCGTCCAGGAACTCCGGCCAGGCGCGCACCCATTCGGCCAGCCCCCCGCTGGGGCCGCTGCTGTAGCCCAGCCAGCGCGTCAGGCCGGCCAACAGCGACAGGTGGGAGGCCGTGTTGACCAGCAGGCCCGTGTAGCGCAGGCCCGGCGGGCAGGTCCAGGCCCCCACCAGCGTGGGGAGCGCGGCCAGCCCCAGGCCCAGGAGCGCCAGGGCGAACGCCTGCCGTCGTTGGGCCAGCGTGCCCCAGCGCCAGCCACGAACGACGGACGATGGACGATGGACGATGGATGAGCGCAGTTCGCCGCCATCATCGCCCCAGCTCAGCCAGAGCACGGGCATCACAGCGTGGAGGATCACCTGGGCCAGGAGCCAGCCACACACGTAGAACCAGGCAGCCTCGTGCTCAAACAGGCGCACGATAAGCGGGGCGGGCCAGGGCCACATGACCACCTCACGCAGGATGAGGTACTCGCCCGCGCCCAGCCCCAGCGTGAGCCAGCGCGGCTGGTAGCCGATCAGCATATTGTACAGCGTCACGTCCAACGCCAGGCCCACTACGGCCATGAAGCCGAACAGCACCCAATAGTCGGCCTGGCCGGTGGCCAGCCAGAAGGCCAGCGCGGCCAGCGCCGGGCCTGTCAGACTGATCAGCCGGGCCGTCAGGCGGCCCTTCCAGGTGAAGCACATGGCTCAAGCCCTCAAAGGCCGGTCGGTGACCAGCCGCCACCAGTTCGCCAGCCGTTGCCGCAACGGTGCGGGCGTGAGCACCTGCCGCGCAAAGGCGCGGGCAGCCACTTTCATCCCGGCAAAGCTATCCGCCGCCGGATAGGCCCAGCGCGCCAACATGCCGGAGACCGCCAGGACCGAATCGGGGCGGCTCAAGGGGGGGAGGGTCATATCGTCGGCGACAGCCAGGTGACCGGCGACCAGCGGCAGGGCGTAATCGGCGACCAGTTGGGCAATGAGAGGATGAGCGCAGGCCTCGCCGATAAACCCGGTCGCCGCCACTAAACGGTCAACGATCAACGTCTTCTGCCCACCGTTCTCCCCGGCGACATCTGTCAGAGCCAGCGCCAGGCGGCCCTCATGGGCACGCACGGCCTGGAGTTCACCGGCGCATTCGCATAACCGCCCTTGGCGGCGCGCCCACCACAATTGCCGCTCCCACCCCAGGCGCCAGGGATAGGAGCCCAGGCCGATTTGATGCAGCACAGCCAGTCGCCCCTCCGGAGGCAGGCGGCGGTAGTCATCCAACCCGGCAGCATTGAACAGGCAGCGCGGGGCATTGAGCGGCTGGTGGAGCGGCGGCTGGCGCCACACAGCGTACACGTAAGCGCCAGCGGCCAGCGCGTTCAGCCACTCGTGGGCCGCGCCCAGCCCGGCCCCCACCACAGCCACAGTCTCCCCCGCCTGATACGCCTTCGGCTGATAGGCATGGTGGATGCGCGGCCCCAGGGCGGGATCATCCCGGACGGCCAACACGGCAGCGGGCCAGGCCAGGCCGGGATGGCCCAAGGCCAGGAGAACGTGCCGGTGCTCGCCCAACCGGCGCCCCGCCTCATCCCACAGGACGAAATGCCCCTCCCGGCGCTCCAGCCGCCCCACCCGCGCCAGAACCAGGCTCTCCTCCAGCGCGGTCTGCTGGCGCAGCCGGTTGCCCTGGGCGAGGACATCGCTTAGCGCCGGGTGGTAGGCGTCAAACAGCGCAGCCAGCCAGGGCCAGATTGCGCCGCGACGCAGGAGCAGGAGTGTGGCGAAGCCGGGGAAGTCGGTGGGCAACAGGTGTCCGCCGCTCTCGGAACGCATATCCACCTGCCGCACAGCAGCGGTGTAGGCCCGCAGATGGGCCAGCGGATCGGCGTGATCGCCATAAACCGCGATCTGAGTTGTCGGTGCGCCCAGGAAGCGCAGCGTGGCAAAGGCGATCAGCCCGGCCACGCCATTGCCGACAATTGCGATGGGTCTGGTGGATGGATGCATCAGTTCGCTGATCGTAGCGAAGGAAGGGCAAGACGTCAAGATGGGGGGTTGAGGCATGGAGATTCGGGGCAACCCGGCTGAAGCCCGATACTGGGTGCCCGGCGGGTTACCCCCCCCCACCCCAACCCTCCCCCGCAAGGGGGAGGGGCAGGGCTGGCCTTATGCCTGCCTCTACACTGTAGGCCCCTTACGCCCACCGTTGACGGTGGGGTGCTCCAAATTTGTGAAGGCAACACCGCACCGTTTACGGTGCGGCCTGTAGAGGCATATGGCCGTGCGCCCTCCACCGTTCACAGTGGCATATTCGGGCACCCCGTTTGTTACGGCCTGTCCCTGTTTCGCCGATTTCCAACATTCATGCTATAATGCACCCCTATGGTGAGCCGAAGCGCGCCGCTGAACATACTCTTCCTCATGTCCGATGTCGGCGGCGGGCACCGCGCCGCAGCGAAGGCCATCGCCGGCGCCTTCCATCAGCTCTATGGCGACCGGGTCAACACCATCATCGCCGACCTGATGGCCGATTATCTGCCCTGGCCGCTCACCGGCATCCGCCGCACCTACACGCCCATGGTGCAATACATGCACCCTGTCTATGGTGCCATCTGGCATCTGGGCACGCGCCGCCCGGTGACGAAAGCGCTCCTCAAGGCGCTGGATGTGCTCTTCGGCCCCGGCGTGCAACGCTGCTACGCCCGCTACCGGCCCGACGCTGTGATCTCGGTGCACCCCCTGATGGTGCGCACGCCCTGTCGCCTGCTGCGCCAGATGGGCTTCACCGCCCCCTTTGTCACCGTGGTCACCGACCTGGTCAGCATGTTCCCCACCTGGTTCTATCCGGAGGTGGACGCCTGTATCGTGCCCACGCCCGCAGCCGCCCAAGCGGCCTACGAATTCGGCCTGGCAAGGGAGCGCGTCCATGTGCTGGGCCAGCCGATTGACGTGCGTTTCCGCGAGTATCTGCGCATCTATGCGCTGACGAACGACCGCAGCGCGGCACGGGCCAAGCTCGGCCTGCGCCCCGACCTACCCACCATCCTCCTGGTGAGCGGCGGCGATGGCGTTGGCCCCGTTGAAGAGGTCGCCGCCGCGATTGACGCGCAACCTTTGACGGCCCAGTTGGTTATAATTTGTGGGCGGAATGCAGCTTTGCGACGGCGTCTCAGCCAACGGCCCTGGCACCTGCCGGTCCGCGTAGAAGGCTTCGTGGAAGATATGCCCGCCTGGATGGCCGCGAGCGATTGCATCGTTACCAAAGCCGGGCCGGGAACAATCGCCGAAGCCATGGCGATGGGCTTGCCTATTCTCCTGTTTAGTTATATCCTGGGGCAAGAGGAGGGGAACGTCACGTACGTCGTGGAGAACGGCCTGGGGGTGTACACGCCGCAGCCCTCTGCCATTGCCGCGACGCTCGCCGACTGGCTGGCCGGCGATCAGGAGACCCTGCTGCGGATGCGCCGCCAGTGCCAGCGGCTGGCACGGCCCGACGCCGCATTGGATATCGCCCGAACCGTCATCCACAGCGTGGAACGCAAAACCTGGAGCGTAGAGCGCGCAACGCGCCCCGCACGCCCCACGTTTCACGCTTAACCCGACAAGGAGGCACATCATGGCGCCCCAACCCTGGCGGAGGGTGTTGCTGGATGGTTTTCGGCTGGTGCGTTTCCCTGAATTCGCCCATTTTATCCTGCTGACCACACTGGCGGCGGCGCGGCTGGCAGGCGCCCGGCTGGATTGGCGCCTGCTGGTCATCCTGCTGGTCAACATGCTGGCGGCGGGCTTCGGCTTCGTCGTCAACGAGGTGGAAGACGCGCCCGCCGACGCGCTGCATCCATTGAAACGCCGCCGTAACCCCATCGCTGCCGGGCGCCTCTCACGCCGCGCCGGGCTGGCGATCGCCAGCGTCCTGGGCGGCAGCGCGCTGGGGCTGTCGGCGCTGTTGGGCTGGGCCGTGTTCGCTATCTCCCTGGTCAGCCTGGTCCTGGCCTGGGCCTACTCCTGGCGCTCCATCCGGCTCAAGGCCATGCCCATCGTTGACCTGCTGGAGCATAGCTGGGGGCTGGCCGGCCAGCAATTCGTCCTGACCTATCTGGCGTTGGGCGGGGAGGCCTGGCATGTCGTCTGGCCGGTGCTGGCCGCGCTGATGCTGGTCTCCATGTACGGCCAGTTCTACAACGAGTTGCACGACCTGGAGACCGACCGCCGGGCGGGCATTCGCACCACCGCCGTCTTCATCGGGCCACGCCCGGCCCGCGTGTTGATGTACACGTTGCTGGCCAGCGGTATCGCCATGTTCGTGCTGGCCTGCTGGCGGCGCGTCGTGCCCTGGTGGGTGTTCGTCGTGCCCCTGCTCATCCTTAGCCTGCTGCTCGTGTGGCGCTGGCTGGTGGCCTGGCTCAGCCTGAACACCTGGCTACCGGCGTTAGTGGCCTTTCCCACCGGGAAGCGGCTGCGCGATGCCCGTGGCCAGCGTGCGCTGGATGTCACCGGCTGGTTGCAGGTTCCCACCCTGCTCGGCCTCAATCTCGTGGTGATCATTTGGTTCTTGCTGGGCCTGTTTGGCTTCTAAGCCCGGCAAAGGACTGTTAGCAAGGAGAGAGACTCATGGACCTGTTTGACAAGTGCCGCAATTTCACCGAAGCCCGCCAGGCGCAGGCCGCCGGCTTCTACCCTTACTTCATCCCACTGGAGGAGTCGGAGGGCACGGAGGTCGTGGTCAATGGCCGCCGTATCATCATGATCGGCTCCAATAACTACCTGGGCCTGACTACCCACCCGCATGTCCGCCAGGCGGCGATGGAGGCCATAGCACGCTATGGCACGAGTTGTACCGGCTCTCGCTTCTTGAACGGCACCCTGGTGCTGCACCGCGAACTGGAGCAACGGCTGGCGGCCTTCGTGGGCAAAGAAGCCGCGCTGGTGTTCAGCACCGGCTATCAGGTCAATCTGGGGACAATCTCATCGCTGGTCGGTCGCGGCGATGTGGTGATCACGGATAAAGAGGACCACGCCAGCATCGTGGATGGGTGCCAGATGTCGCTGGGCCAGACCAAGCGCTTCCCCCATAACGACATGGAGGCGCTGGAACGCCAGTTGCAGTCGGTCAACCCCAACCAGGGCATCCTGGTCGTCGTGGACGGCGTCTTCAGCATGGGCGGCGACCTGGCCCCCTTGCCGGAGATCGTGGCACTGTGCCAACGCTACGGCGCCCGGCTCATGGTGGACGATGCGCATGGCCTGGGCGTCATGGGCCCCGGTGGGCGCGGCACGGCGGCCCACTTCGGCCTGACCGACCAGGTGGACCTGATCATGGGCACGTTCAGTAAATCGTTCGCCTCGCTGGGGGGGTTCATCGCAGGCGATGAGGAGGTGATCCATTACATTCAGCACCATGCCCGCTCGCTGATCTTCAGCGCCAGTATGCCGCCCAGCAATATCGCCGCCGTCCTGGCCGCGCTGGATGTGATTGAGAACGAGCCGGAGCATATCCAGCGGCTGTGGGACAACGCGGAGTATGTGCGCGCCCGGCTGATCGCCATGGGCTTTAACACCGGGCCCAGCACGACCCCCATCATCCCGATCATCATCGGTGATGATATGACCACCTTCTTCACCTGGAAGATGCTATTTGAGGCCGGCGTCTATACCAATGCAGTCGTCTCGCCCGCTGTGCCGCCCGGCACAAGCCGACTGCGCACCAGCTACATGGCCACGCACACGCGGGAACAACTGGACCGCGTGCTGGCTATCTTGAGCGAGGTGGGACAGGCGATGGGGTTGATCGGGCCGGGGACGAATGGCACCCAGCCGGTCAAGACACACTCCGTGGCCCCGCAGCTCTAATGCCCATGCCCAAAGGCCGGAACGGCGCGGATGAGCGATCCCCCCATCGCCGGACCTGAGTCCGAGGCGCGGCCCGATCCGGAGCCGCTTGCCGGGCTGAGGCAGTTCCTGCGACGCATCTGGCCCCCGATTGCGGCCCTGATCAGCGTAGCAGCGGTGGGATATGCGGTGTGGGCGGCGACACAGGCCGGGGGCCTGCGCCAGCTCACGCTCAGCGCGCTCATCCCGGCCCTGCTCTTTCTCACCATCCATATCCTGGCCGGGGGCGGGCGCTACGCCATCGCCGCACGCACCGGCTTGCGCCCGGCGGTGGTGGGCTTCGTCGTGGCCGAGTTCGCCAATGCGGTCAGCCTGGGCGGCTCCGGCGGCATGCCTATGGTGGTGGTGTATTTCGCCCGCACAGGGATGGGGTGGGGGGCCGCCACCAGCGTGGCCGCCGCCGCCGTGCTCATGGATGGCGCCTGGAACATCACTACGCTGGCAGTGGCCTCGTTCTCGGACCCCGACCTGCGTCCGGCGGTGGTGAGCATCCTGGCGCTGATCGCGGTGTTGTATTTGTTACGGCACCGCGTGGGGCATTTCTTTGACCGGCTGGTCCGGTACGGGCCGCTGCGACGCTGGCAGGACATCCTGCTGCGCGAGTGGGAACAGGGGCGAGAGGCATTGCGCCATATGGGCCCGCGCCAGATCGCCGGGGCGATGGCGCTGACCGGCCTGATGTGGACGACGCGCTACGCCATGCTGAACTCGTTGATCAGCGCCTACCGGCCCTTGCGCATCGCCCAGCAGTTCAACCTGATCGTGCGTCAGGTGGTGTACCAGGGCCTGCTGCTGATCAGCCCGACACCGGGCGGCGCGGGCACGGCGGAACTGGCCTTCGGCACCGTCTTCGGCGACTTCCTGGAAGGCACGCCCCGCGAGGCGATCTGGGTGGTCTGGCGCTTTCTGACCTATTACTTCTACCTGATCCCCGGCGGGCTGGCCTTCGCCACCGTGTTCTGGCCGCAGCACGCGCTCCGGCGCTGGTTGGCCAGCCGCTTCCGGCGGCTGTGGGGGCACAACATAGATTAAGACACGGATACACGGACCAGGACGCGGATAGGCACGGTCTTCGGTCCCTGGTTTTCGGTCTTAATTTTATTTGAGAGAAATCAGAGAAAGGAGACCTATTATGACCACAACGACCCTGGATGTATTCGGCGCCCGGTCAGGAATGCGGGCCCTCAGTCCCTGGTTGCGCAGTCGCAACTGGGACCTGACCTTCATCACCTTTAGCGTCTTCACCGCAGCCATCCCTTACTCTATCTACCTGCTGCTGGGGGGAACGGACACGGCCCGCCTGCTGATCAACCTGCTGGTGTCGCTGTTCGTGGGTGGGCCTCACATGTACGCCACCTTTACGCGCACCGTGCTGGACCCCGACTTCGTGAAGCGGCGGCCGGCGTTCATTGCCTCGTCCCTGCTTATTCCAACCGCTGTGATCTTCATGGCGGTGAGCAGCTACGAGACCTATGTCTGGCTGTTGACGCTGTTCTTCGGGCTGGCCTCGCTGCACGCCTTGCAGCAGATCATCTGGCTGGCAGAGGCCTACAACGTCAAGGCGCGGGTGGCGCTCTCTCTGCCCTCGCGCCTGATTGACTACGCCGTCATCCTCACCAGCCTGTACCCCATCGCCGTATGGAAGATGGTACGCGGCGAGTTCACCATCGGCGAGGTCACCTTGAAGGTCTCGGAGTTACTGCGCGGCCAGACCTGGATCGCCTACCTGGTGTCAGCGGCGTTCGCGCTCTCGCTCATCGCCTTCATTGTGAAGACGTACCTGGAATACCGCGCCGGTTATGTCAACATCCCCAAGCTGGCCCTGATCGGCGTCACGGTGGTGTTAATGTTCATCACGCCATCCTTCTCTAACATGGACACGGCCTTCCAGGGCATTAACACCTGGCACTCGTTCCAGTACTTGGCACTGACCTGGTACGCCAACCGGCTGGCTGAAAAGAAGAGCGGCCAACGGCGCGGCCTGGTCCAGGCACTCTTTGATCGGGATACGAGTGGCTGGTGGAAGTTCTACCTGGTGTGCATGGCGATGCTGCCCATCTCAGGGCTGCTGTTCCTTGGGGCCAACCTGATCTGGCCGAATCTGCACGCGGGCAAGCCCGGTGCCGCCGAGGTGTATGGCTACATCGCCATTCTCTCCATTCTGCTCGTCCACTACTATCACGACGCGTTCCTGTTCACCGAGCCAGAGGCATTAGTGGCGGAGGCGTGAGACGTAGAATCGCCTCTACCGCCTCGTCCAGGTCGCGCACCACCTGGAAACGCCCAGGCAGAGCGTGCTCTGCCTGGGCGCGGTGGGCCATGCCGCGCCCGGTGAGGACGAGATAGGGCTGGCAACCGGCAGCGCAGGCAGCCTGGATGTCCTCCAGGGCGTCGCCAATGAGATAGGATTGGGCCAGGTCCAGCCCCAGTTCGGCAGCGGCCCGGTGGAGCAGGCCGGGGAGCGGCTTGCGACAGGTGCACCCCTCATCGGGCCGGTGGGGGCAGAGGTAGATGGCATCCACCCGCCCACCGGCCTGCTCAATTGCCCGGAGCATACGCCGGTGGATGTCTTCAACAGCCTCCAGCGTGACCCTGCCGCGATTGATCCCGGATTGATTTGTGATGATGACGATAGCGAAAGGCGAACCGGCCAGGCGGGCAAGGGCCTCCAATGCGCCGGGCAAAAAAGCAAATTCGTCCCAACTTTTCACATAATCGGCCCGGTTGTGGCAGATGACCCCATCGCGGTCTATGAACACGGCTGGCCGCATAGGCCCAAGTATAACGCAATTAGCGTATAGGGCCAATTGTGAAATACACCCACGATCCGTCCCTACTTGACGTCTATTCCGCTTTGGGCTATACCACAACCTCATGCGATGGAGGTCACTTTCCTGGCTACCCGATGCCATGATGATGGCCCTTCTGGCGGCGCTGGCGCTCCTCTTCCATTGGCGACTGATCGCTCCTAATCCGGCTGACCGGGCCACTTTCCCCCCCGGCGACTTTGTTTATCAGTTCTACGGATTCACCCGCTTTGAAGCCCAGGAGTGGTGGGCCGGGCGGCTGCCCCTGTGGAACCCCTACGCCTACGGCGGCCACCCCTTCCTGGCCGATCCCCAATCGGCTATCTTCTACCCTCTCAGTCTGCTCACCGTCTGGCTGGCCCTGCTCATCACAGGCGGCAGTTTCCCTTTCATTGCCCTGGAGTGGGAAGTCATTGCCCATATCTTCCTGGCCAGCGCCTTCACTTACGCTTATGTGCGCCATCTGACCGGCAGCCGGCCGGCCGGGCTTATCGCCGGCCTGACCTTCGCCTATAGCGGGTATCTCACCGGTTACCCGCCGTTGCAACTGGCTATCCTGGAAACCGACATCTGGCTGCCTCTGATTCTGCTTTTATTACACAGGTCATTGACCGCAAGCCCCCATCCTCTATCTCTGGCGCTTGGCGCTGGCCTGGGCCTGGGCGTGGCTATCCTGGCGGGACATCCCCAATCGGCCATGTACGTAGCCTACATGGCCGTGCTGTACTTCGCCTTCTTGGCCTGGCCACAGCGCCGCGCCTGGCGCAGGCTGCTGGTGCTGCTTGGTGTGTTTCTGTTGACGGCCTTCGGCCT
>DAOUBF010000037.1:0-8261 GCA_034432795.1 Anaerolineae bacterium | reverse complement strand
AGCCGCCCACGTGCAGGTTCACGGCGTCACGGGCTGACCGCCGGGTAGGATCACCCCCACGATCAGGCCACAGCCCACGCTGGCGCAGCGCAGCGATGACGGCGTCCTGGGTGCAGCCGGAATAACAATGGACCAGCACCCTGCCCTCCCTGAGGGTCACACCCAGCGAAGGGTGCCGGTCGTCATGTGCGGGGCAGTGGGTCAGCTGATTCGGGCCAGGTCGGGCACAGGGGCAGCGCGGCTGCCCGCAACGCAGGCCCTCACGAATGACCTGGCACACCCGCTCAGCGGTCATGGCGCACCTCCCGCGCCGGCGGCGCCAGCCGGAGCGCCGCCGGCCAGCGCCTGGTCAAGCACCCGGTGCGCCGCCTGGCGCTCTGCCGGCGCACCCGCACGCAGCGCCTCGGCCAGAAGCACCAGGATCGCCTGAACGCAGGCCGCCGGATCGGGATGGTAGTCGCGCACGATTTGCGTCTGGCACGGCGGCGGGATATCATTTGGAGTGGACGCCGGCCCACCTGTCGCTGCGTTCCTGCCCGCCGTCCCCCCGGCGGGCTGCGCTTCAGTGGGCCTGCTCCACTCCTCGCCGTCCGTCCTACCCGGCCCGGCGACCAGGTCCATCTCGGAGGCTAATAGCCCACGCCGGATGAGTTCCTGGCGCAATAGCAGGCGCAATTGTTCGCGTGGGTCGCGCAGTTCGGCATACGCCAGCCGCGCTAGCGCAGCGGCTTCGTCCTGCATCAATGTCACCATCAGACGGGTTCCCATATCGTACCCCCCAAATAAATAGCCCAGGTCATCCATGGATGACCTGGGCTATGTTAACCTACCCCGAAGGAAGGAAAAAGGGGCTAGTGGCGGATCAGTTCTTTTCCTTCCCTCAAACTCGCCAGGCGCTCCTGAATTTTTGGAGCCAGTCTCTCCCAGTCGGGACTCTTGCGGGCGCGCTCCAGCCTGTGGCGTGCATCCTCTAACAGCTTCACGCCTGCCTTGCTCGTTCCCTTAGTCCAGCCAATCTCACGGGCGATTTCCTTCCATGTCATGTCTGGATGGCGGGCCTTGATTTCCTCGGCCCGCTGCGCCTGCGCCAGCCGGTAGATCAGTTCATTGGGCGGAAGGCCAGGCCTTCCCGGCCTGTTCCTGGCCATGGTCGGCCCGGTGGGAGAAGGCCACTCAGGCTCCAGCCCGTCTGGGCGCGGGCTCCAGGAGAATGCGCTCATCACTGGCGTCACGTCCAGGGGCGTATCCCCGATTACGATGACCCAGCGCCCCTCCTCTGGCACATAGGCGGGGGGCACCCACCAGGGATCCCAGAAGGAAATACGGCCTTGCTCTTCCAGCCACTGTATTTCACCCCCATCCCCTCTACAAATCACACCCACCTTCTCCAGGTCTCGGATAAAAGCGACGCAGAACTCACCAAACAGCAGGGTTCTCAACTTCCCCAGGTGCTGGGCCAGGGCGACCCGGAGATGCCAGGGGCACGTACTCAGGTCACACGGGCCGTCGTCGCCTGTGAGACGGAATCGGGCGGCGTACCTTCTCTCTTCCTCGGGGGTAGCATGGGGTTGCAGGATACGCATACAGGTGTGCCTGTCCCCGGCCGGCCACAGCTGAATCTCCACGTAGTTGCCCAGCCCTGTATAGCTCTCTATCTGCCGATAAATCGCCAGCCGTCCCGGCACCGCCCGGCGCTCAAACACGCCGGTGGCGCCCGCCACCTCGGTGATTTCTGGAGAAAAATTGAGCACTCCCCCAATGACCTCGTCCGCCTCTTTCAGGTCGATGTTCTCCAGCGTCCACTCATGACTTTGGACGCTATCGCGTGGATCCAACATGTACATGCGTGCCCTCCTGATAAAAAACCCCCTGGCCAGCTTGACCAGGGGGCTGCAATGGCGGTATAATCGCTGCTGTCAGCCTGCTCCGGCCAGGCTGGCCACTGCCCAGGGCGCCCACACGCCGCTGGGCGTTTCTTAACCGAAGCGCAACCGATTCTAGCATTACCCCAGACGGCTTGTCAAGGGTGCTTCCCCACTCCCTCCAGGTAGCGCAGGTAGCGGGCAGGGTGGACGTGCTGAGGCCCACCTGTCCACAATCGACTTCTCTCCCCAGGGGTCACGCGTCACAGGCTGAGGCCGCGTTGTATGCTGTAGAGTTCCTCATGCAAGCCTATCCACGATAGGCCTCTGTGCCAGGCAGGCCACTCAAAGGTCGGAGTAGAACTCCACCAGGGTGGGCTTGCCGCCGCGCAGGGCCGCCTCCACCTTCTCCGGCGTATCCAGCGTACTCGCGCCCGTGCGCAGCGCCAGGTTGATGGCCACGAAGGCCAGGGCCAGCCCGATCCACAGCAACCAGGCCGGGCGCGGCGCACGAACCGCCACCAGGACAACAGCCACCCCGGCCAGCGTAAACACACTCAAAATCGCGAACGAATTGACATTGAAAAAGGACATCCGCCTCCTCCTTTGTCTGTCATCTATCATCTCACTACGGCAGACTGCCCGGCCCCGGCGGGAAGCGGTCGCGGAAGTCCAGGGCACAGTTGTCCGTATCCCACCAGGAGGGATAGCGCTCCAGGGAATGCCCTGTGGGGATTAACCCGTGCGGCACGACCCCCGGATAACTGCCATCGCCATAGACGAGCACATCTACGGCCTGATCCGCCTCATTGAGCAACAGCACCTCATCCCCGTTGTTTGCCAGGGCGAACTGGCCGTTGCTCCAGGCAATATAGGGGATCATATCAGGCACAGTCGGGCTGGTGTTGGTGAACTCAAAATCAGGGGACAGACCATATATCTGGGAAAAGGCCACCGCGCTCTGGGCCACCACCAGCACACCCCGCGGGCCGAGAACGGTCCCCGCCGGGAACTTGAACATGCCCTCAAACGCCCCCCGCACCTGCGCGTCCCCCAGCTTATACTCGGACAGGTCTATGGGCGCCTGGGTGGGGTTGTGCAACTCCACCCACTCCGCCCCCTCGCCCCCCGGCGGGTCGTACACCACCTCGCTCACCAGCATATAGGACACCGGCGTGCGCGTGTCGTTGACCACCAGCGGCAGGTACAGCGGCGGCGTGGCCGTCCCCCAGTCGTAGTCAAAGATCGTCTTCAGGTAGGCGTAAGCGGCATCGGATTGCGCCTGGAGGGCCAGTTCACGGTTGCCCTTGGCCGAGAGTTCGCTCCCGTTCAGGCTGCCGATATGCACCATCCCCCGTCCCCCGATCTGCGCCAGCACCATCTTGTTGTGAATCCCCAGCCCCGTGGGGTTCCCCAGCCGCGCCTCCAGGTCCAGCCCCTCCGCCTGGGCGATCCCGTTTACATAGTCGCGGGTGGCGGCATTCCCTCGCAGGTCTGTTGGGTCATCGTACAGGCGGTCCAGGAGGATACGCACGCGCGCCCCGCGCCGGGCGGCATCCAGCAGCGCCTCCAGCCAGGGGTTGGGGTCGTCTGCCGGGTTGGACGCTACCGCGCCCCAATATTTGGCCTCCACAAGCTGCTCCACCAGGAGCGTATCCCCTGGCCCGGCCCGGCTGATCAGCGCCAACAGCCCCGTGTTCGCCTGCAGGCTGTTCTCCGGCGACTGGATCAGTTCCAGTTGGAACGTGCCCTGCACGGTCAAGGGATACCTCTGCTGCACCGGGTAGAACGTGCCGCCAGAGGTGTACACCGGCGTGAAGCCCGGCGGCGGCAGGCCATAGGTGGCCGTGTAATAGGGCTCCCAGCCGATCAGGTCGTGATGGTGCTCTGGGTCCAGGTCGGCGGCGAACACGGCTTGGGCGCGGGCCACCACCGCTGGCGCCTCCGTCATGATCAATGCCCCACGCCGGCCATAAGTGCCGTCCTCCTTCGGGTCGCCCGGCAGGCTCTCCCAGGTGAAATTCTCCGACCCCAGGATCAGCCGCTGCCCATCCACCAGGATGAACTTGGCGTGCTGGTAGGTGTAGCGGTCATATGCGCCTTGTGTGGGGTCGTTGAACATGAACCAGCATTCGCCCCCGGCGCCCTCAATCTGCTGGCAGGCCCAACGCTCCTGGTCCTCCACGCCCCCCGTCGGCTCGCCCTCCAACAGCACCCGCACTGCCACGCCCTGTTGGGCCTTGCTCCGCAGGGCATCCACCAGTCCCGCATTCGTCAGGATATAGCTGACCATATCCAACCGCGTCGTAGCCGCGTTGATCTGCGCCAGCACGGCCTCATAAGCATTGTCGGGGGCCACGGCGATGGTCAGCACACCGGTGGCGGTCACCTGGACGGTGGAGAAGAACGCCTCCAGGTCCCAGCCGGGGTACTGCACACGCTTGCCGCCGATAGGGTCATAGGGGTCCTGCGCCCAGTCGGCTGCCGTGTTGGTATCGGGGACAGGCAGGCCTGTGGCCTCGTCCAGCTTGCGGTAGAGGACCTGCCCCTCCTCGGCGAAGCTGCTCGTCGGTTGCCAGGGCCACACAGCCGGCCCGGTCCAGCCCGCCGTCTGTGTGTTCCCCGCCTTGTACACCAGCGTGTCCAGGGGCGCCCCGCCGGGATCGCGCACCTGAACCTCATCGCCACTGTCGGCGAAGGCGGGGGCGCCGCCCAGCATGTTCGGCACAGTCGGGTCGCTATCCGGCCCGTACTCAAACGCCGGGGCAAAGCCGAAATCGTAGCGGAAGGCCGTGGCTGCCCGCGCCAACCAGATCGCCTGGCCCGGCCCCAATGTCGCCGCCGGAAACACCGCTGTACTCTCCCCGTCTGTGATCTGGACGCCCTCCAGGTTCGCCGTCGCCCCGCCTGCATTCATTAGCCGCACGGCCTCGCCCCACTCGCCTGTGCCATAGGCCTTGTACACCAGGCCGGTGAGAAGCAGGCGCGGGGCCGGGGTGGGGCTGGGGGTGGGTGTGGCCGGGAGAGGGGCGGCGCCCGGCGAGGGCGGGAAGCGGTCCACAAAATCGGCAGGGCTGTCCGTATCGTGGCCGGGTGGCTCCCGTTCCAGCGAGTGGCCCGGCGCCACGCCATGACAGGGGTAGCCGTTGCAGTTGAAGATAGCGGTGTCGTTGCCGTAAGACAGCGCATCAATCACCGCGCCGCTGCCATCCCGCAGGATCAGCCGGTCGCCGCTGTTGGACAGGCCGTTGCCGATGGGCGAATTCAAAAACACAATCGTGCCGCTGAAGTTGGGGTAATTCTGAAAGAAGGCCGTACTCGCGGCCACCACCGCATAGCCATGCGGCGGCAGGTTAATAATGGTGGGGATGGTGTCCTCGCCGCCGTTATCGCCGATACGCCAGCCGCTTAGCGTGATAGGATTGTTGGTGGTATTGTAAAGCTCAAGCCATTCCCAATCCGTATCGTTCCCCGCCTGGATCGGATCGTACTCCACTTCGTTGATGACGATCACCCCCGGCACGGGCGCAGGCGCACTGTGCCCCTGGCCGGCGAGGAGAGCCAGGGCCGGCAGGGCGAGCAAGGCGATCAGGGCAATGACGCGTGCCATTGGGCCAGGGGCGATTAAGTACTCACGGATTAGTCTTGTGGTTGATGACTGCGCATGTAGCACAAACCCCGTACCGGGCTTCCCAGCACCGGACTTCAGCCCGGTTGCTCCTCTTTTACCCCTGTTCCCCGCCTACCCATTCCTGTTGAGGATCCTGGGCCAGGGCTTCCTGCTCCGGGGGCGGGGCGCCCAACTCAATGCCCAGGTCGCGGGCCGTGCGCACCAACTCCCCCTCTGGGTCCACTTGCTTCATCCCCGCAGCGGCCACCTCCAGGATGGGGACATCCACGATCTCTGTCCCGCGCAGGGCCACCATGCGCCCCCATTTGCGTTGCGCCACCAACCGCATCGCCGCCGCCCCCAGCCGCGTCGCCAGGATGCGGTCATATGGGCTGGGCGAGCCACCGCGCTGCAAATGGCCCAGGACAATGGAGCGTACCTCTACAGAGCAGCGCTCGGCGATGGCATCGGCCACCCAGCGACCGATCCCGCCCAGGCGCGACGCCGTGCCGGAGACGCCATAGGCGCGGTACATGGGCCTGCCGCCGATGGGGAACGCGCCTTCGGCCACAACGATAATGCTGAAATTCGCCCCGCGTGCGTTGCGCTCCTCCACCTTAGCACACACCCGCTCAATGCTGAAGGGGATCTCCGGGATGAGGATGACGTCCGCGCCACCGGCCAGGCCCGCATTGAGCGCGATCCACCCGGCATGGCGGCCCATGACCTCGCACACCATCACCCGGTGGTGCGCCTCGGCGGTGGTATGCAGCTTGTCAATGGCATCGGTCGCGGTGTGCAGCGCAGTGTCAAAGCCGAAGGTCACATCCGTGCCGGGCAGGTCGTTATCAATCGTCTTGGGCACGCCCACCACCTGCGCCCCCATGCGGATCAGGTCGGCAGCGATGCCCATAGTCCCCTCGCCCCCCACCAGGATCATCCCTTCAATCCCCAGTTCATCCAGCCGGTCCAGCATCATCTGCGCCTGGTCCACGATGACCTCTTGGCCGTCCACGATGACCTTGCGGGCGAAGGGATTGCCGCGACTGCTTGTGCCCAGGATCGTGCCGCCACGCGGCAAAATCCCGCGCACAGACGCCGGGGTCAACTCCACCAGCGGCTCGCCATTCAACAACCCGTCAAAGCCATCGCGGATGCCATACACGCGCCAGCCGTGCACATAACTGGCCGACTTGACCACCGCGCGGATCACCGCGTTCAGGCCGGGGGCGTCTCCGCCGCCGGTTGAAATCGCCACATTTCGCGTCAACTGCTTTGCCATCTCTGATCTGAGAGTGCCGCCAGCATAGCCATAGGGGCGCGATGTATCGCGCCCCCACCCATCAGCCTAGTTCAGGCTGAAGCAGGCCATATCCCCCCTCTTTGCGCCGATACACAACGTTGATCTGCGCCACATCCGGGTTGTAGAACAGGAAGAAATCATGGCCCAACAACTCCAGTTGTTCAATCGCTTCCTCCTCCGTCATGGGCTGGACGATAAAGCGCTTGCGCCGCACGATCTGCGGGGAACGGGCCTCCTCTTCTCCTTCCAGGTCTTCTGCCAGGGCCTCCGCCTCCAGGTCTGGGGCGACAGCCGTCTGAGCCGATGCCACTGCCGCGCCGCGCCGCCGCGCCACCCGCCGGCTCTTATACTGCTCAATCTGCCGGGCGATTTTATCCATGACCGCATCAATGGAAGCGAACATATCCCCGCTGCGTTCCTCGGCTCGCAGGATGATGCCGCGCTCGGTGCGCACGGTCAACTGGGCGATCTGGCGGCTATCGGCGCTGCGCGTGCTCTCTACAGCCAGGTCCATACGCGCCTCCACCGTCGCCGGGAGATGGCGCTCCAGGCGGCGGAACTTCTTTTCAATGTAATCGCGCATGTGAGGCGTCACATCCAGGTTGCGGCCAAAAATGGTGACCTCCATAAGCCTCGCGGTATGGGGAACACGGCCTGCCGTGCCCATACCACCCCCTCCTTTCCTGAGAGATAACTCTATTATACCCCGGCTGTCCACTTGCGGCTACCTCCGGCCCCGTTATAATTATAATTTCGGCCATGCCTCCTATCGTATCCATCGTGGGCAAATCCAACAGCGGCAAGACGACATTGTTGGAGAAACTGATCCCGGAGCTGCGGCGGCGGGGCTATCGCGTGGGCATCGTCAAACACCACGCCCACGCCGACTTTGAGTTTGACGTGCCGGGCAAGGACACCTGGCGCATGGCCCAGGCGGGGGCGGAGGCTGTGGCCATCGCTTCGCCGGGCAAGATCGGGCTGGTGCGTCGCGTGGAGCGCGAGCCGTCGTTGGACGAGGTGGTGGCGCTGTTCGCCGACGGCGTGGATATTGTCCTGACCGAAGGCTATAAATGGGCAGGCAAACCCAAGATAGAAGTATCGCGGGCCGCGCGCAGCACCACGCTCATCTGTGATCCCTCCGAACTATTGGCCGTTGCCACCGATCACCCCCTGGACCTGCCCGTACCCCAGTTCGGTCTGGATGACATCACCGGCCTGGCCGATCTGATTGAGCGCCGCTTCTTGCGGACAGCCTGACCGTACGGGCACGGCGCCGCCGCTGCCCCTACCACGACGCCAGTTCAGGGTGTGGGCGTCGTCAGGGGCGAGACCAGCGTCGGGGGTGGCGTCCACGTCTCTGGGGGCGGCGTGGGCAACGGCGGCGGGGTGGGCGTGCCAGGCGGATGCGGCATCTGGTAGTAGTGCGGGATGTAAGTGCTGCGGAAGCGCTGCCCCCCATACGCCCCCGGCAGAAGCGCCGAAACCG
>DAOUBF010000036.1:0-12555 GCA_034432795.1 Anaerolineae bacterium | reverse complement strand
GGGTGGGGGGTGACACAGTGAGGGCTTCGGCCCATGTTTGAAACAGATTGTAGTCAGTCGTCAGAGAGGATGACAGGATGCGTGAATCGGAGTCGGGTGTTTCAAAAACGCCGCTTGTCCCCCGTCGCGGGCCTGTAAGCCAGGCAGAGACGCTGCCCCTGCCCTCTGCCGGTTTTGGAGGGAAGATAGGGGAGGGGGTGCGCTCGTTCCTGGTGGAACTGGGCCTCTCCGCCGAGCGGTTAACAGTTATCGGTCTGCTGGCCGTGCTGCTCCTGGGCGCTTATTTTCGCTTCCTTAATCAGAACTGGGACAACAGCCAGCACCTGCACCCCGATGAGCGCTTCCTGACGATGGTGGGGAGCGCCATCCAGCCGCCGGCCAACCTGGCGGAGTACTTCAACACCGATGCCTCGCCGCTCAACCCGCATAACAAGGGCTTCGGCTTCTTTGTCTATGGCACACTGCCGGTATTTATCGTGCGCTATACGGCGGGCTGGCTGGATTCGGCCTGCACCACCGGCTGGCTGAAGGGCCTGTGCGCCTTTGACATCTACAGCGATTATGATCACATCTTCCTGCTGGGGCGCAGCCTGTCCGCCATCGCCGACCTGCTGAGCCTGGTCCTGGTCTTCTTCATCGGGCGGCGGCTGTATGATCGGCGTATCGGGCTGCTGGCTGCGTTCCTGTACGCCATCGCCGTCTTCCCCATCCAACAGGCGCACTTTTACACGGTGGACGCTATGAGCACGACCTTCGTGGTGGCGACGATGTACTTTGCCGTGCGCATCGCCGACGAAGGGCGCTGGTGGGATTACGTATTGGCGGGCATCCTCATGGGTATGGCGGTGGCTTCGCGCGTGAACGTGGCCGTGCTGGGCGGAATCATCGGGCTGGCGGCAGCCATGCACGCGCTCAAGTTCCTGCCCCGCCTGCGCACGGATGCGGAATTCCGCGAGTTGGTCGTGCTGCGCACCGCCAATCTGTTCATTGTCGCCATGCTGCTGGCGCTGATCGTCTTCCGCATCGGCCAGCCTTACGCCTTCACCGGGCCGGGCTTCCTGGGCATCCAGCTTAACCCCAAGTGGCTGGCGAATATGGAGGAGATCGCCGGGCAACTCAGCGGGGAGCGCGAATCACCGCCGGGCATCCAGTGGGCGGGCCGCATCATGTACTTTGACCCCTGGAAGAATATTGTGCTGTGGGGTCTGGGGCTGCCCCTGGGGCTGGCCGCCTGGGGCGCCTGGCTCTGGGCGATCATCCGCTCTCTGGCTTCGCTGCGCAGATACTTCGCCGCGCTCCATATGAATACACGGGCGCAGCAGGAGTGGCGCAGCCACATCCTGACGGTGATCTGGATCGGCGGGTATTTCTTTGTGGCGGCGCGGAGCTGGAGCCACACCATGCGCTACTTCCTGCCGATCTACCCCTTCCTGGTCCTCATGGCCGCGTGGGGGCTGGTGAAGCTGTGGGACATGGCCCAACAGAGGACAGAAGACGGAAGACGGATGATCTCAGCGTTCCGTCTTCCGTCCCCCGCCCCCCGTCTTGCTGCGCTGGCGATGGTTGGTGTGCTCGGTGGGACGTTCCTGTGGGCTGTGGCCTTCATCCAGATCTACACCCGCCCGGTGAGCCGCGAGGCTGCCTCCATCTGGATGTACGAAAACATCCCCTCGGTGGCTTCGCTCCTGCTGCAAACGTCGGAGGGCCGCGCCCGCGAGTATCAGATGACTATGGGCACGGTGGTCAACCTGATCCCAGGCTCCCCTCACGTGGCCCAATTTCAGTTGGATGGCCCGGCAACGCTCACCGGCGTGCGCTTCAACTACCTCATGGCCACCAACCGCGACCCCACGCCCAGGACGATCCGGGTGAAGCTGGCGACGGACCCCGGCGGGATACAGGTGATGGACGAGGCCCAGATCACCGCGGTGATGAACACAGGGCGGGATGAACGCGGCCAGGCCTATGCGTTCCAATTCCCCAACGCGCCAACGCTGGCGGCGGACACCACGTACTACCTGATCACCGAGGTGCTGGACGGCGGGCCGGTGATGGCCTCCACCAGCGTGATCGCGGCGGAAACGGACTGGGATGACTGGCTGCCGCTGCGCATGGATGGGCGTGACCCCTATAGCATGATGTACAACGGCGTCAACCTCCAACTGTATTGGGAGGAGGACCCGCCCAAGCGAGAGAACATGCTTCAGGTCCTGGATCAGGCCGACTATATTGTCATGTCCAGCCAGCGCGTGGTGTGGTCGGTGGTGCGCATCCCCGAACGCTGGCCCATGACCATTGCCTACTATGAGAAGCTGTTCTCCGGCGAGTTGGGCTTTGACCTGGTCGGTGTATTCCACTCCCTGCCCAACCTCGGCCCACTGATCATCTCGGACATCAGCGCCGAACTCGCCTGGGGCCGGCCGCCGGTGATCGGGCCGTATGTGAGCGAGTTGGGCGCGGATGAGGCTTTCAGCGTGTACGACCACCCGCCGGTGTGGATTTTCCGCAAGAACCCGGAGCGCTACAACCACGAGGCAGTGCGCGCTTTCCTGTACAGCTTTGACCCGGCGCAGGTGATCAAGACCCCGGCGCGGGAGGTGGGGCGGCGCTCAACCACGCAACTCATGCTAGATGAGCGGGCCCGGCAGCGCAATGAAGCGGGCGGCACCTGGTCGGAGATGTTCAGTTGGGAGAGCCTGCTGGTGCAGTTTGAGCCGCTGGCTATGGCCGTCTGGTGGCTGACCGTCCTGATCCTGGGCGGACTGGCCTTCCCTATCGCCTTCATCGCCATGCGCGGGCTGGCCGACCGTGGCTACGTCTTCAGCAAGATTCTGGCGCTCCTGCTCCTGGCCTATGGCGCCTGGGTGGCCGGGAGCCTGCGCCTCCTACCGTTCACGCGCGGCACGCTCCTCCTCATGGTGCTGATCCTGGGCGCGGTGGCAGCGGTGATCGTGCGGGCGCGGCGCGAGGAGATCGTCGCCTTTGTGCGCGCCCAGCGGCAGCATATCCTGTTTGTGGAGGGGTTGTTCTTCCTCTTCTACCTGTTCTTCATCTTCGTCCGGCTGGGCAACCCGGAGCTATGGCACCCGGCGTTCGGCGGCGAGAAGCCCATGAACTTCGCCTACTTCAACGCCATCCTGAAGACGACCTGGTTCCCGCCCTACGATCCCTGGTTTGCGGGCGGTTATATCAATTATTACTACTTCGGCTACGTGATCGCCGCCGTCATCACCAAGCTCCTGGGCCTGGTCCCGGCCTATGCCTATAACCTGATCCTGCCGATGCTGTTCTCACTGACGGCGCTGGGCGGCTTCGGCATCGCCTACAACCTGGTGGTCGGCAGGCAACGGGCTGCCGTCCGTGATGATGAAGGACGGAGGACGGAAGACGGAGGGACTGTCCTTGCCCGCCTATTCTCCCTCCTGCGGCGCACGCCCTATGCCACCGGCGTTATGGCGGCGCTGCTGCTTATGGTGCTGGGCAATCTGGGGGAGATCCACCTGATCATTGAAAAAGGCTTCATGGCGCTGGCGCCTGCGGATAACGCGCCCTGCACCTTCAAGAGCGCCATCCCCGGCTTTCAGGCGTTCGTGTGTAACACCATCCCGGCGGTGGACCGGACGCTCACGGGTATCACCAGGGTGTTGGAGGGCGAGAGGCTGCCGATTGCGACCAACTGGTGGTACTGGAACGCGACGCGGGTGATCCCGCCTGCGGAGGGCGAAGCCGGGCCGATCACCGAGTTCCCCTACTTCACCTTCCTGTATGCCGACATGCACGCGCATATGTTTGCCATGTCGCTGGCGCTTCTGTCGTTCGCGCTGGGGCTATCCTGGATTCAGGACAGGCGACGGTCTGCGTCTGAGCGCAGCGCTGCGACCCTGGGGACGTCCTGGGTTGTGGAAGATGGGAGCCAGGGAACGCCCCCAGCGGGCCGCGTTGAGAGCGGCGTCGAGGGGGTATATCCTACAGCGGAGACGCTGCTCGCGCCCGAAGCCTCTGCATCAGAAGCGGGCCTGGCAGGCACGGCAGCGGTCGCCTCTGCGTCGCCTGTGGTTGAAGAGGGGATGGGAGAGGCGCAACGGGCGAATGGGCTGGGGGTAGAAGCCGCTGTGGGGCTGGAGCCGACGGTGGACCTGTGGGCCGGGCTGCGCCAGCAGTGGATGCACCTCTGGCCGTTGGCGCTGTCGTTGGGCCTGCTGGCGCTCGGCGCCGGTGTGATGTGGCCTACCAACGCCTGGGACTACTACACTTACCTGGCCCTGGCGATGGCGGCGGTGGTCCTGGGCGAGATTGAGCACGAGGGCCGCCTGACGCTGAGAGCAGTGGCTCGCGGCGTGGCCCTGGCTGCTATCGTGGCGGTTCTGAGCTACGCGCTGTTCCTGCCCTATCGGCGGGCGCTGGCCTCAGGCCGGGTTGAGTTGGAGCCCTGGCAGGGGTCCAAGACGCCCATCTGGGCCTACCTGATCCTGAACGGGGTATTCCTGTTCATCCTGGTCTCCTGGATGCTGCATGAGGCCATCGGCTGGCTGCGCGGCCTGGGGCGCGACGATCTGGAGCGGCTGCGCGCCTGGTGGGGCCCGGTCGGCGCCGCGCTCCTTTTGGGGGTGGCGCTACTCCTGCTCGTTCCGGAGACCTCGTTCTGGTCAAAGGTGGAGCAGACCTATCCTGTGCTCATCACGCCCTTGGTGTTGCCCCTGATCCTCCTGGCCGGGCTGTTGACGCTGCGGCCCGGCATTGAGGCTGAGCGGCGCATTATCAGCGCGCTGGTCGCTGTGGCTTTGGCGCTCACCTTCGTCGTGGAGGTCGTGGTGCCCAAGGGCCTGGACATTGGCCGCATGAACACTGTGTTCAAGCTCTATATGCAGGTGTGGATCATGCTTGCCGTGACCTCCGGCGTGGCTCTGGTGTGGCTGTGGCAGAGTTCGCGGGCCTGGGCACCCCGGCTGCGCCAGGCGTGGCGGCTGGCGCTGGGCGTCCTGCTCTTCTGTGCCGCGCTTTACCCCATCCAGGCGACACGGGCCAAGTGGGAGGACCGCTTCGCGCCGAGGGACATCCCACCGACGCTGAACGGCATGGCCTATATGCAGGGGGCGCAGTACGATGAGGGCACGGGGCCGTTCTCGCTGCGAGGCGACTACGACGCCATCCGCTGGATGCAGGAGAATATCCAGGGGTCGCCGGTGATCGTGGAGGCCGCGTCGGGCTACCCCGGCCCGAACGCGCCCCTATATCACTACGGCAACCGCGTCTCCATCAACACGGGCCTGCCCGCCGTGATGGGGTGGGACTGGCACCAGAAGCAGCAACGTTCGCTCGTGCCAGGTGGCACGCCAGGGGAGTGGATCGATCAGCGTGAGCAGCAGGTCCACGACTTCTACACGGTCTACGATGCGCAGCAGGCGTTGGAGTTCCTCAAGCGCTATCGCGTGCGCTATGTGTATGTCGGCCCGGAGGAGCGGGCTATTTACGGTACGGCGGGCCTGGCCAAGTTTGACCAGATGGCCGAGTTGCGGTTGGTCTATCAGAATCCGCAGGTGAAGATTTATGAGGTGAGGCTTCCTGGGGAGTGACAGGAAAGAGCGCGTTGAAGCCGCACCATTCATGGTGCAGTATCTATAGGGGAGTATGAGCAGCGATCTGTTGGCCTTCATCCGCTGGTGGCTGGTTATGGAGGTGTTCGGGCTGGTGGGCCTGCCGCTGGCCTTTCGCCTCTTACGCTGGCTGCCCGACCGGGGCTATGCGCTGGCCAAGCCATTGGGGCTGTTGCTGAGCGGCTACGTCTTCTGGCTGCTGACCAGCCTGGGCTTTATGCGTAACACTGCGGGCGGCGTCGTGGCCGCCATGGCGCTGGTCTTCGCTGTCGGGCTGTGGTGGTATAGCCGCCAGGCGAAAGAGGAGGGCCAGGGGGTGCGGGAATGGCTGCGCTCCCATCGGGCGCTGGTCCTGGCGACGGAGGGCCTGTTTCTGGTGGCCTTCGCCTTCTGGGCCTATTTCAAGGCGTATAACCCGGACATCGCGGCCACAGAGAAGCCTATGGAGTTCGCCTTTCTCAACGCCATCCTGCGCAGCCCGGCCTTCCCGCCGCTTGACCCCTGGATGAGCGGCTTTGCCATCAGCTATTACTATTTCGGCTATGTGCTCGTCTCTATGTTGATCCGGCTGACCGGCGTCCCCAGCGCGGTCGGATTCAACCTGGCCATTGCGCTCCTGTTTGCGCTGACGGCGATCGGGGGCTTTAGCGTGGTGGTCAACCTGGTCGCCTCGGCGATGAGGCAAAGGGCGGAGAACGAAAGACGGAAAACAGAAGCTGTGTCCATTGTGTTCGGGCTGCTGGGGGCGCTGTTGCTGGTGGGCGTGGGCAACTGGGAAGGCACGCTGGAGGTATTGCACAATCAAGGCGTAGGGAGCGCTGCGTTCTGGCAGTGGCTGGACATCCAGGAGATCAATGTGCCGCCGCCCGCGCAGCCGTCGTGGCCGCCGCGGGGCGGCTGGTGGTGGTGGCGGGCCTCACGGGTGATCCACGATTATGGCCCGGATGGGAGCAGCGACCAGGAGGCGATTGATGAGTTCCCCTTCTTTAGCTTCCTCCTGGGCGACATGCATCCCCATGTCCTGGCGCTGCCCTTCGTCTTGCTGGCGCTGGGCCTGGGGCTGAACCTGTTCCTGCGCACGGCGTGCGCCTCGGAGGACGCGGCTGAAGGCGAATCAGCCCTGTCCCTGAAGGTAGTGCTCAGGCGCGCGTTCCGCCTGGGCGGGTTGGACCTGTTGGTGTACGCTATTGTCCTGGGTGGGCTGGCCTTCCTGAACACCTGGGACTTCCCCATCACCTGGTTTGTCCTCATCGGCGGCTATGCGCTGGCCCGTCTGACCTCTCCCCAATTCGCAGGAACCTGGGGGAACTCAGGGGAAGCCAGGGGGACCCTCCGCGTTCCCAGGAGTTCATCGGGGTTCCTGTGGAACTGGCTGGCGGCGGATGTCATTGGCCTGGGCGCAGTCCTTGGGCTGGCGGGCCTCCTGCTGTACCTGCCCTTCTATATTGGCTTCCAGACCCAGGCGAGCGGCCTGTTGCCGACGGTCTATAACGTCACGCGGCTGCCCCAGTACCTGGTCATGTTCGGCGTGTTCCTGGTGCCCATCGGCAACCTGCTTGCTGTCCTGGCGGTAGACGCGGCGCGGGCGGGGCGCCTGTCGTTGCGGGCCATCCTGGCGGCGGGGGGTGTGGTCCTGGGGGGCCTGCTGGCTCTGCTCCTGTTCGCCGCAGTGCTGGCGGTCAGGGCGCCCCAGGCGCAGGAATTCATCCGGCAGGCAGGCGGGCTGGGCGCCATCGTCTCACAGTTTGTGGCCTTGCGCCTCAGGAACCCCTGGCTGCTCCTCACCCTGCTGGGTCTGATCAGCCTGGTGATCGGGCTGATTGGGGCGTATCGGCGGGCGGAGGCCCAGGGGCGAAGGGCGAAGGCCCGGTCTTGGGAGGCCACCTGGCCGCCGGTGGTCTTGTTCGGGCTGCTCCTGGCAGGGGCAGGTGCGCTGTTGACGCTGGCGCCGGATTTTGTTTACATCCGCGATAACTTCGGCTATCGCATCAACACCGTGTTCAAGTTCTACTATCAGGGCTGGGTGCTGTATGCGGTGGCGGCGGCGTTCGCCATCTACCTGCTGAGCCAGCGTTTGCAAGGGGTGGGGCGCCTGGCGTTCGGGCTGGTGACGGCGGCCTCGCTGCTCATGGCCCTGGTTTACCCCATCAAGGCCATCCCGGATCGGGCGGGCAATTTCGCCGGGGAGCCGACGCTCAATGGCCTGGCCTTTTTTGAGAAGCTGCACCCGGATTATATGGAGGCGATCCGCTGGATGCAGGCGCGAGAGCCTGGGACGCCGGTCGTGCTGGAGGCAGTGCGCCCCTCTTACGATCCTCAGTTCGCCGGCCCTTACTTCTCGCAACACGCGGGCTACCCCACGGTGCTGGGCTGGCCCTTCCATGAGGTGCAGTGGCGGGGCAGCGCCGATAAGTTGGGCAGCCGCGAGCAGGATGTCCGCACCATTTACCAGTCCTCCAACTGGAACGAGGTGGTGGCATTGCTCAAGCGGTACAACGTGGCCTACATCGTGGTGGGGCCGGTGGAGCAGGGGACGTATGGCCCCGGCGGGCTGGGTAAGTTCAGGACCCGCCTGGGCGACCCTGTGTTTCAGCAGGGCCAGGTGGCGGTGTATCAGGTGCCAGCCAGCCTCGGTGAGTAGCAGGGCATGCTGATCCGCTATTGGGAGAGCGGAGGGCCGTGTACGGATCGGGGCAGGGAGCGGTAAGAAAGGGGGTTGGGATGAGACGAAGCCCATCCCAACCCCGTGATGCCTTATGGCCCACGCAGGATAAGAGGTAGATAGAGGTATGGGTTGCCCGGCGCGGGTGTTGCTGTTGGCGTCGGCGTGGGTGTCGCTGTCGGCGTCGGTGAGGGTGTCCGGGTAGGGGTCGGCGTCACCTGCGACGGGCGGAACCAGTGGATATTCAGCGCAGGATAGAGCACCGCCTCGTTACAGCTATACTGGAAGGCGATGCTGCCGTTCTGGATACCGACCGAGGCTGAGGCACCGTCATCCTCCCCGCTCCCGAAGCTCGTGTCCTGATAGAGCACGTAGATCTCGTTGGTCGTCTCCTCTAACTGCACCTCAAACGTCACGCCAGAGGCCGTGCCAGGGTAGTGCTCAATATTGCGCCACTCCACGGTGAAGACACGATTGGGGGCACTACCGGTCAGGCTATAATAGATGCCCCCGCCACCAGGCGGATACAGGTCATCCCAGAAGGGGGCGATCATACGGCCCAACGTCGGGTCGGGCAATGGGCAGGTGTTGCTGTAGGCCGTGTTGTTCGTCGTGAACTGCAGGTTGCCATTGGAACTGACGGTCACATTCGTGTAGTTGCTGCCGTAGAAGCTAAAGCTGAAACCAATAGGCAGGGTCACTACCTGGTCATCTTGAGTGATGCCTGTATTCATCGTGGCCGTGATCCAGGGGCGGGTCGTCTCGTTGTCACAGGCGTAGCCGAAGGGATCGGTGCGCGGCGGCAGCTCAAAGTTCTCCTCGTGCGCCGGTGGGACCGTCACCTGGCGCGTCTCTGAGCTTAGGCAGCGCCCGGCGGGCGTCACCGTCATCTGATACGTGCCTGCAGGCAACGTCGTCGTGTAGTAGCCGGTGGCAGGGTCGGTGTAGATCGTCGCCGGGCCGCCGCTGAAGCTGATCGTCGCCGAGACCGGCTGGCCAGTGCCGGCGACGGTGACCGTGCCCCATAGAGCGTAGCTGGGCGCAGGCTGCAATTGGATGTCCCGTATTGTCGTCGTGCCGGAGATAACCTGGACATTGGGGATAATCTGCGTCAGGTAAGCGAACTTGGTCGCCGTGATCGTGTACATGCCCTCAATCATCGCCGTCATGGTATAGTACCCGCCCGCGTTCGTGCCGACGTTGTACACGATCGTGTCCGTCACCTGATGCCGTGCCTGGATGGCGGCGCCAGAGATGGGGTTGCCATTGTTGGCATCGGTGACGCGCCCAACCAGCCGCCCGCCGCCCGGCGCTGGAAGCGAACTCACCGCATTGAAGGCATCCACGCGCCCCCAGCCATAGACGTTGTTGGGCACGCCGCTCGTACCGCAGGCGGTCACTGCGGTCGGTCGGGCGGTGTTGCGGATGACATCCTCAATCTGCGCCACCTGCCCCCGGAGGCTGGGGTTGTATGAGATGATCAACGCCACTGTGCCGACAACATGTGGCCCGGCCATGCTCGTCCCGCTCCAGGTCTCCCCCGAATAGGTGTTGCCGGGCAACGAGGAGTTGATGTTTGTCCCCGGTGCAACTATATCTGGCTTGATGATGCTGGGGTACAGGTCCGAAGGGCCGCGGCTGCTGTAGTTGGCGATAGCCTCGGTGCGGTTACCGGTGGCGCCGGTGGTGAACACGTTATCGTAGTCGCCTGGCGAGCGCAGCGTGGCGCAGCCGGGGCCTTCGTTCCCTGCCGAGACCTCCACGAAGATGCCCGCGTTGCGCAGGTTCTGGATGATCGTGCGGAAAACGGCGTTGTTGCCGCCAAAGTATCCCCAGGAGTTATTCACCACGTCCGGGGCCAGGTCGGGGCGGGGGTTCTGGCCGTTCAGGTCAGTGGGGGCCAGGGCAAACTGGAAACATTCGGTGAAGGTGGCGGTGGAACCACTACCACCGCTGTTCATATTCTTACAGGCCATCCACCTGGCTCCTGGGGCCACGCCGATGTCGTTGGGGAAGGGGCCAGGCCCATCGCCGCCGATGGCGGTGCCGGTGGTGTGCGTGCCGTGACCATGGTCATCGTAGGGGACGAGTTGGTGGCTAATAGCGTCCCACCAGTTGTAGTTGTGGTCGGCGCTCACGCCATCCCAGCCGCGATAATTGGGCTTAAGCGCGGGGTGGTCCCATTGCACGCCCGTATCCAGGTCGCCGACGACCGCGCCTGCGCCGGTGACGCCGAATTGCGTCCACACGTCATCGGCGTTGATCCAGGCGACGTTCCACTCCACCGTGGAGGTGCGCTCCACGCCGGGCGGAGGGGGGCTGATAATGGGGGCCTCAAGATGGACCTCATGGTTGAGGATGATGCGCTGCACGTCAGGGCGTGCGGCAATGGCCGTGATGACATCCGCGTTCCCGACCACCTCAACCATGTTATAAATCCAGAAGGACTTATGGCGAACGTTCTGAGCGCGCAGGCTGGCCAGCAGGTCGGCCTGGGTGCGTTGGGCGACCTCGGTCAGCTTATTGTAAACGTACCAGCCCTTCTCCGACTTGGTAGCGAGCGCCTGTGCGCCGCTCGTATCGGCCTGCTCCTGCATCAGGACGAGGACATCCGCTTCGCCCTTCTCCGCGAGCCGGGCGAGGACGTCAGCTTCAATCTTCTCCATCGTCTGTTGTCCCGCCTGCCGGGCGAATGCTGGCAGGCCCAGGCCCAGCCCTAGGAGAAGCGCCAGGCCCAGCCCAAGCAGGAGCATCTGGCGTACTCGCAGGGTCCGCATCAGTTGGGTGCTCATCCTTAATCCTTTCTAACCTTATTTCATTGCCGACAGGGGTGGGGACGGCCGGCAAAGTGAGAGTGTGGAATGCCGAGGCTGGATCATAGCCTGGAGAGCGCAAGCTGTCAACTGGGGGGCAATGCGGGGGCGCACTTCACATGGGGCGCCGCTCTAGCTGCGGGTTGCTCTCCAGCGGGGGAAGGTGTTCCCTCCTTCGTCCGGGGGAGGGAGGGGTGTGCTCGCCTGGCGGCCTGTGTCAGCCGCGCAGCGCAGCAGAGGCGGGTCGGCTGCAGCGAGATGTTAGGCGGCTTCCTCATTGTAGGGACAATCCCTCCAGATAGCTCTAACCAGCACACCTACTGCTCAGCCTTCACCGCCATCAACGCCTGCTTCGCTTCCTCAGGCAGTTCCACAGGCACAAACATAGATGCTGGATAGAGATACCCGTCTGGCTCCGACAAGTCTTCATCTACGATGCGGAGCATATTGTGTGACTCTGCTTCCGGGTCCGGCAACCTACGATAGACTTTGCCCACAATCAGGCTTGCCTGATTCTCCTCATTGCTGATACAGAGAACAAATTCACTCATTTTATTACCCTCTTGATCTTGAACTCTTTACGACCTATACCGTGGGCTTCGTACCAATGGATTTCGGCCTCACATATCGTCCCATCCGCAAGTTCCACAGTGGCTATGCCTTTCATCTTCCGCCAGCGTCCTCGGCTGTAAGTACGCTCCAGGTAGCGTCGGATGTATACGCCTCGACCTGATGCAATGGTTTCGATGTCCCTGATCTCACTGAGGATCTTGAATCCTGAGTTCATCCATCATACCATGTTTCTATGATAACATCTCTCTTTGTCTCTAGCAAAGCCGCACAACGGTTGCGAGTTGAGCGGCGCGGCAAGTCTACACCGGACTTCAAACCGCGCCCTGGCTGCGTCCGCTCCAGCAAGTGGTCTATAGCAATATCCCGCCCGAAGGAATGGACGCCCAACGGCCTGCGCTTCACCTGCGCCGAGCGCAGCGCAGCGCAACGGAACGGCGTCGGATGCACACGGTGTTAGGCAGATTTACCCCTCTTTCCTGCCCCTCTGCTTTCGTGCTTGAAGCCACCGCTGCAAAGAACCAGAACTCTCTTGGGACGGAATCCCCGCCAATAAATGCCTGACTTCAACATCCTCATCCAAGTCAGGCCAGTGTATGCCTTCGCCACCCCCGATGAGCCTCCAGTTTGCCCGTTCTTCCTGTGTCCCATGGAGCAGTCGTGGGAACCACACTAAAGGCACACTAATCGTCCGACCATCATCCAGTTCAATAATGAGCTCCTCATCCGTGACGTTTACCGTTTGAGCACGAGCCTGACGCTCAATCACCAAAGTATTCATGCCATGCCTCCAGAAATTCTTGTTCATGCTCTTCAACTAGGCCCTGTCTGCAAAATGCTGTAGAATAGGAGGTATGAGTCCAAAACAACATAGGCATGAGCTAACCGATGCACAATGGGAGCGGCTACAGCCTTT
>DAOUBF010000035.1:0-49419 GCA_034432795.1 Anaerolineae bacterium | reverse complement strand
CATGAATAAGAACATCCATCCGTTTCCTCCGCTTCGCTGACAGCCTCGCCAGAGTGCATTTCACATGGGGGCAGCCATGTGATTGAAATCGCGTCTGTAGGGGCGCACAGCCGTGCGCCCCTACAGCAACAGCAGGAGATTTGCCCCCTCCTTCCCAACCTAGCGAGAGGGGGGAGGGGTGATCCGGTACGTGAGCGCTTTCGCCCGTAGCGCCCGGATCCCCGCCACACCGCCCGCCCAATCCACGCCCGATTTGCCATCCGGCTGGCTCATATAGTAATATGGCTTCCGAAGCGATAATGAAGGTGCGGGATGTATTGAGGCGATTGGAGGAAGATGGCTGGTATGTGGCCCGTATCCGAGGCAGCCATCGTGTACTCAAACATCCAACCAAGAAGGGGATCGTCGTAGTCGCCGGGCATCCTGGCAAAGAGGTCGCCCCAGGCACGTTGAAGAGCATCTGGAAACAGGCTGAACTGGAGGATGAACCATGAAGGAATACGTAGTCATCTACGAATGGACCGGCAAAAATTACTCCGCTTACGTCCCCGACCTTCCCGGCTGCATTGCCGCAGCCGACACCCTTGAAGAGACCGAAAAGCTCATGAAAGAGGCTATAGAGTTGTATATCCAGGCTCTCAAAGAGACCAACCAGCCGGTGCCTGAACCCACGACCAAAGCCAAACCGCTGGCCATCGCAGCCTGAGAAGGGGCTAGAGCCTACCCACCGAAATGCGCCTGCAGGCTCCGGTACTTAAGCGCCTTCGCCCGTAGTGCCCGGATCCCCGCTACCGCCGCCGCTGCCGCCGAGAGCGTGGTGAGCAGCGGCACGTCCATGGCCAGCGCTGCCTGCCGGATCTGCGCCCCATCGGAGTGCGCGTGTGGCCCGCGCGGCGTGTTCAGGATGAGATGCACCTGCCCTGCCCGGATCAGGTCCACCACATGCGGCGAGCCTTGCGACACCTTGTTGACCGCCTCTACCGGCAATCCCACCCGGCGCAGAAACTCCGCCGTCCCCGGCGTGGCGTACAGCCCGAACCCCATCCGCCATAAATCGCGGGCGATCTTCAGGGCCGCCCCCTTATCATAGTCGTTCACACTGATGAGCGCGTTGCCCTCCAGGGGCAGCCCGGCCCCGGCGGCAAGCTGCGACTTGGCGAAGGCGTGGCCGAAGTTGGAGGCATGACCCATGACCTCGCCCGTACTGCGCATCTCCGGCCCCAGCACCGCGTCGCTCCCCGGCAGCTTCTTAAACGGCAACACCGCCTCCTTCACGAAGAAGCCGTCCACCTTCGGCTCCGCGATGAAGCCCAATTCCGCCAGCGACTGTCCGACCATCACCTTCGTCGCCAGCCGCGCCAAAGGCACACCTGTGGCCTTGCTGGCATATGGCACCGTCCGTGAGGCGCGCGGGTTGACCTCTAGCACGTACACAATATCGTCCCTGATAGCAAACTGCACATTCATCAGCCCGCGCACCCCAAGCGCCAGCCCCAACTGCTCCACATACTCACGTATCGTCTCCAGATGGTAGGCGCTGATGCGATAGGGCGGCAGCACGCAGGCCGAATCGCCCGAATGGACGCCCGCCTCCTCAATGTGCTGCATGATCGCGCCGATCACCACCCGCTCGCCGTCACACAGCGCGTCCACATCGGCTTCATAGGCATCCTCCAGGAAGCGGTCTACCAGGAGCGGCTGCCCCGGCGCCGCGGCCATGGCCTCTTCCAGCACGCTCTCCAGTTGCGCATCGTCCTCCACGATGCGCATGGCCCGCCCGCCGAGGACATAGGAAGGCCGCACCAGCAGGGGATAGCCCAACTGCCGGGCGATGGCGCGGGCCTCTTCCAGTTCGTGCGCGATACCGTGCTCTGGCTGGGGAATATCCAGTTCGCGCAGCAACTGCGCAAACCGCTGGCGGTCCTCCGCCAGGTCAATCGCCTCCGGCGAGGTGCCGATGATGGGCACACCCGCCGCAGCCAGCGCCTGCGCCAAATTGAGCGGCGTTTGCCCGCCCAACTGCACGATCACGCCCTGGGGCTGCTCCCGTTCCACGACATTGAGTACATGCTCCAATGTCAGCGGCTCAAAGTACAGCCGGTCGGCGGTGTCGTAATCCGTGGAGACCGTCTCCGGGTTGCAATTCACCATGATCGTCTCGTAGCCCAGCTCGCGCAGGGCAAACACCGCCTGGCAGCAGCAATAATCAAACTCAATCCCCTGCCCGATGCGGTTCGGCCCGCTGCCCAGGATGAGGACCTTGCGCCTCTCGGTCGGCTGCGCCTCGTCCTCTGTCTCATACGTGCTGTACAGGTACGGCGTCTGGGCTTCAAACTCCGCCGCGCACGTATCCACGCGCAGAAAGGTGGGCAGGATGCCCATCTGTTTTCGCAACGCCCGCACCTCCAGCGCGCTCATCGGCCGTTCCGGGGTCGTGAGCAGCCGCGCAATGCGGCTATCCGCGATCCCCGCCCGCTTCGCCCGCCAGAGTAGAGATTGGAGATTAGAGATGGGTTCAAATCTCCAATCTCTGATCTCCCGCTCCAACCCCACCACCTCGGCCATCTGCGCCAGGAACCAGGGGTCATAGCCGGTGGCCTGGGCGATGGCTTCGGGGGAGACACCGCTCTGCAGGGCACAATACACGTCAAACAGGCGCGTCGGCCCAGGCACGGCCAGCGCCTCCAGCGGGCGTAGCCGCCCCACCTGAACGCTCTTCTCCCCGGAGCCATCCAGCGCATCCACGCCGATCTCCAGCGACTGCACCGCCTTGTGCAGCGCCTCTACGAAGGTTCGCCCCAGCGCCATGACCTCGCCCACCGATTTCATCTGCGGGCCTAGTGTGCGGTCCGCACCAGGCAGCTTCTCAAACGCCCAACGCGGGATCTTGACCACGACGTAATCCAGCGAGGGTTCAAACGAGGCCTTTGTCTGTCGGGTGATGTCGTTGGTGATCTCATCCAGCGTGTAGCCCACCGCCACCAGCGTGGCCACCTTGGCGATAGCGAAGCCGGTGGCTTTGGAGGCCAGCGCTGAGGAGCGCGACACGCGCGGGTTCATCTCAATCACCAGCGCCCGCCCATCCCTGGGGTGAACCGCGAACTGCACGTTAGCCCCGCCGGTCTCCACGCCCACCGCGCTCATCACCCGCCGCGCCAGGTCGCGCAGCACCTGATACTCACGGTCGGTCAGGGTCTGCGCCGGCGCCACGGTGATGCTATCGCCCGTGTGCACTCCCATGGGGTCCAGGTTCTCAATGCTGCACACGACCACGAAGTTATCGGCGCGGTCGCGCATCACCTCCAACTCGTATTCCTTCCATCCCAGGACCGACTCTTCCAGCCAGGCCTGGCGCACCGGCGAGGCATTTAATGCTTTCTCCACCGCCTCATCTAACTGTTCCGGCCCGCTCACCCAACTCGCCCCTGTCCCCCCCAGCGCAAACGACGAGCGCACGATGAGTGGGTAGCCGATGGCCTCGGCCAGCCGCCGTGCTTCGGCCGGCGAAGCGGCCGCGCCGCCCTGCGGCACGGGGATGCCGTGCGCCAGCATGGTCTGGCGGAACAGGGCGCGGTCCTCGGCCATGCGGATTGCCTGGAGCGAGGCGCCGATCAGCCTGACGCCATAGCGTTCCAGCACGCCGCATTCGGCCAGGGCCTGCGCCAGGTTCAGGCCGGTCTGCCCGCCCACTGTGGGCAAGAGCGCATCCGGGCGCTCCTGCGCGATGATCGCTTCCAGGGCCTCCGGGATCAGCGGTTCAATGTAGGTCGCATCGGCCAGCTCCGGATCGGTCATGATCGTGGCAGGGTTGGAGTTGACCAGGATGACACGGAAGCCCTCCGCCCGCAGCGCCTTAATCGCCTGGGTGCCGGAGTAGTCAAACTCTGCCGCCTGCCCGATCACAATCGGGCCGGAGCCGATGACAAAGACCGAGTGGATATCCGTCCTGCGGGGCATAAGTGCTCAATTCAGCGTAGAGAGATATGGCGTCACAGCACTGTTATCCCCTCCCTGCCCCTCCCCCATCCAGGGGGAGGGAACAGGCGTGCTCCCTCTCCCCTCTGTAGGAGAGGGCTGGGGTGGGGGCAGCGTGCTCCGCGCTGAAGAATTACTCAGGCGCCACATCCGACCAGAAATCCTCCATAAGGCGGAAGAACGCGGCAAACACACCGTGCGCGTCGTGCGGGCCGGGGCTGGCCTCCGGGTGAAACTGCACGCTGAACACTGGCCTGTCGCGCAAGGCCAGGCCCTCCAGCGAGCCGTCGTTCAGGCTGATGTGCGTGATCTCCACGTTCCTGGGCAGGGTCTCCATGTCCACGTGGTAGTTGTGATTCTGGGCGGTGATCCACACCTGCCCGCTGCGCAGGTCTTTGACCGGGTGGTTGCCGCCGTGATGGCCGAACTTGAGCCGCCGCGTCCGCCCGCCCAGCGCCAGGCCGATCAATTGATGCCCCAGACAGATGCCCAGCGTGGGCACGCCGCTCTCAATCAGCCGGCGCGTCGTCTCCACGGCGTAGGGCAGCCCGGCGGGATCGCCCGGCCCATTGGAGAGTAGGACGCCGTGCGGCTGGAGTGTCAGCGCCTGCTCCGCCGGGGCGGTGGCGGGCAGTACCGTCACCCGCGCGCCGTGCGCCGCCAGATGCCGAATGATGTTCCGCTTGACCCCAAAGTCATATACGACCACCCGTGGCCGTTCACCGCCGACCTCAGCATGGACATCGGCGACCTGCACCCAGGGCTGCGCCCTATCGCCGGTCCATGCGTAAGGCGCGGCGCAGGTGACCTGCTTCACCATATCTATGCCATCCAGCCCAGGCCAGGCGCGGGCCATCTCCACCAGGTCCTCTGCAGAGGTCCCCCGCGTAGATAGCGCCGCGCGCAATGTGCCGCCGTCGCGCAGCCTGCGCGTCAGATAGCGTGTATCCACCTCGCTAATCCCCGGCACGCCGTGCGCGGCCAGCCAGTCCCCCAGCGGCTGCGTCGCCCGCCAGTTGGATACGACCGGGCTGAGCGCACGCACGACCACCGCCGACACCTGCGGCCTCTCCGATTCCATATCCTCTGGGTTGATGCCCACATTGCCGATGTGGGGGGCGGTGAACAGGACCCCTTGACCGCGATACGACGGGTCGGTGAGGATCTCCTGGTATCCCGTCATGGCCGTATTGAAGACGAGTTCAAAGACGGCATCCGCTGCCGCGCCAAAGGCGGCCCCGTGGAATAGCGTGCCGTCTTCCAGGACCAGCGTAGCGGACTTCATACGAGATCAGACCCCACAATACGGAGATACACTGCCCATGTCAATGGCCTGAGGCGCTTTGATCTTAAATCATCTCCGGGCGGTGCCCCCATAGCGCCCTGGCTTAAAAGCGGCTCCCACCGGAGTGGGGAGTCCCCGGTGGGAGCGGTCGCCAAAGGAGGAGTCGCGATGAACCGGCCGGGGAAGGGGGGCCTGGCTCATGCTTCCACCAGACATCTTACTACTGAATTCCCCCTCCATGTCAGTGACACTTATCACATTTTTTATATGACATTTGTCGCATCTCTATTGAGGGCATGGCGCTACTCCACGATGAACGTGGGCACCACCGAGCCGCCTCCGGCGGTCACATTCAGCAAGGCGACCGTAGAGAGCCGTGTCAACATCCCATAGACCGTCTGGCCGGAGAAGAAATAGGGGTCCAGGTCCACCAGGCGCGGGCTAATGTCTACTGTCCCATCGGCGAAGGCCGCATAAGGCTCGGTGGCCACCGGCACCCGCTCCTGCACGACCGTCGGCTCATTCAGCGCGTCCCGCACTGCCTGCCCCCAGGCGGCATCGTCCGTCTCCCAGCCGATGACTACGCCCTTCCCCCCATACTCATCGTTCGGCTTCAGGACCAGCCGCTCGCGGTGCTCGGCGATGAACGGCAGCAGGTCAATGGTCTGGCCGTGATAGAGCGTTTTGCGCTCCTCCACCTTCCGCGTCCAGGGGATGTGGCGCGCAATCGCCGCCTGCTCCTCGGCGCTGAACAGGTGGGCATTGCGTTCATCCGTGAGGAAGGCGTGGATGGATTTCTTGTGCAGCAACTTGGCGCGGAAACCGTTGCCCATGCACACCGCACGGTCACGCAGCGCCCGCACAATTGGCTGGTCCAGCCCGTACTTCTCCAGAAGTTCGCTCGCCAGCACGCGCTTGTAGAGGAAGTCAATCACCTGCCCGCGTGCGCGCAGCTTGCCGCCGCTATACTCCAGTTCCTCCGGCGAGGCGATGATCGCTTCCAGCCCGTGCTGGGCGAAGAATTCCTGAAACAGGAGAAACTCATTGGTTGTGGGCACGCCCACCCAGTCAATGATGCCGATACGCGGCAGGCCCTGCCCGCCCCAGGCGCGCCAGGCCGCCAGCATGGCCTCCAGTTGGTACGGGCGGATGTTAAGCGCCTGGAGGCGGTAGCGCCGTTGGAAATCCTGCATGACGGGCAACTCCAGGAACAGTTGCGATAGCGCGTCTGCGTAAGCGATCCCGGCGGGCGTTTCCGCGTTATACTCCACGCTCTGAAAGCCGCCGTCCGGTGTGATAAAGCAATCCAGGCGGCTGCTCACGGTGGGCGGCTCAAACCCCGGGTCCAGGGCGAGCAGTTGTTCCTCCGCCTGGGTCAGGGCCAGTTGGGCCCGCAGGCTGGCGTCGTGCAGGAGCGCCTGGTAGGCTGTGGCGAAGGCGCGGAGTAGCCACCGGCATTCCTCCTCAATCCATTCATACTGCTCCCGCGTGAGGAAGCGCGGCCTGAGCACGGTGCACAGCAGGCGGTCGCCGAACCCGATCCGGCGCGCCGTCATCCCCTCCACCAGTCGCTCCCAGGTCTCCTGGGCCACCTGGGGCGTGAGCAGGTCATGGTAATCCTCAATGATCTGCTCCAACATCGCGTCCATGGCCGTCCCCCTTCTACCTTGCCCCGGCGGGGGCTTTTCTCCCCCGATGTCCTTTGCGGCTCCTGGCCTTCTGCTCGGCGTCCACGGCCTTAGCCCAGAGGTAATGCTCACCCATCCTCCGCCCGCTCTTGGCGATGCTGATGGTCAGGTCGGCCATTTCCTTGACCACCCATTCAAAGTAGTGCGGCGTCAGCGAATAGATGTCAAAATCCGGCGCAGGGTTCATGAAGTCAATGGCGTAGGGCACGCCATCGCGGATGGCGAACTCAATCGTGTTCATGTCATAGCCGAGCGCCCGGTTGAGCTTGAGGGCATCGTTGACGATGCGCTCTCCCAGCTCCGGCGTCAGGTGCTCGTGCTCCACGAGATAGCGCCGGTTGATGGGGTCGTACTTGATGGGCAGGACCTTTTCACGCCCCAGACAGATACAGCGCACGTAGTGATCCCACTCAATCAACTCCTGGAGGATCATGGTCAGCCGCCCGGTCTGATCGTAGCGCCAGATCAACTCCTCCACCGAGTTGACGCGGTACACCTGTTTCCAGCCGCCGCCCCAGGCATCCTTGAGGATGGCGGGCAGGCCCACATAATCGGCGATGGCCTGCCAGTCCAGCGGGTAGATCAGGTTGCGTAGCGATTCGGTGGGGACGATGCCCTCCACGTAGTCCTTGTTGGGGAGGACGATGGTCTTGGGATGGGCCACGCCCAGCTTATCCGCGAGCGAGGCCTCAAAGAACTTATCGTCCGCCGACCACATGAAGGGGTCGTTGATGACATAAGTGCCTTGCAGGACGGCGTTTTTGAGATAGGTGCGGTAGTAGGGCACTTCGTGGGAGATGCGGTCCACAATGACGCGGTAGGGGCAAGGCTCGTTCATGCGCGTGCCGCCGAGCTTGACATACTCGGCAATAACGCCCTCGTTGCGCCGGTTGACCTCTTCAATAAAGGCAGGAGGCCATGACCACTCGCGTCCCACAATCAGCCCGATCTTCAAGGGTTCGTCAGGCATGGGGCTCCTTTCCTGGGGTGGCTGTCAACGGATTCGGGGAACGGATTGAACGGAGAGTAACACGAGCATATCCCCTCTCAATGCGCTCCTGAAATCTGCTCAGATGCAATACCTATCACGTTGAGAATAACTGCTCCAATGCTGCCCTGGCCTCTGAGAGTACCCGTGCCGAGATCCACAGCGATGACTGCGCTAACCCGTTTAATGCCGCTTCCGCCTCGGCATGAGAGAGATGGCCTGCGGCGGCTGCCCAGATCACGACGCCCAAAGAACCATGCGCCTCTAACCCTAACGATTGAGCGAATAAGCGCGCCGCCGCATCATCTGTCAATAACCAATCAGCCTCAAGCTGTCGCGTCAAGGCAATCGCTTCAGCCTCCCCTATATCCAGTAATCCAGCCTGTCGCCATGCGGTTGCATCTTCCCCATAGGGTGCTACTAGCACATCTACGTTGATCCATATCGGTCGCTGCATTTGCCAGGAAGCATCGTACCGCGCCATCTCGACATCTACAGCCTTCGGGATATGGATTTCGCCTATCAGCGCCAACAGGTCAAGGGCCTGCGCTTCGCTGAGATGCAGCAAGGGGCCACTATCTGAGACAATGCGCCTCACGTGCTGGCTTCCTTCTGCTTAAGCGCCCAGGCAATATCCTCACGCTGAAACCGTTCAAGCAACTCAAAGTGATAGCGACGCACAAACTCCAAGAGCGCCCAACGTACAACTTCGGCTTCGCTGCTGAACCAACCCGCCTTCACGATTGCATCAAGTTCTTCAGCCAGTTTGTCCGGTATTTCAACTTCTAAGGGTTTCATTTCAATCTCTCCTCCCAGGAACTGTCTTTAGAGGCACGCCTCCCAGCCATAAATCCATGGGCTCTTCGGGTTCGCCACGCTCCGCCCGATAGGTGGCGATCATTTTCATGTTGGCTTCTCAATCCAATAAGAGATAAGCGTTTGGCCATTTGTCGCACAGCGTGATCGGTGAAAAACAGGTGAGCCTGACGGGCTACTTCCTGGATAGGCCGGATGTCCATACGGAGAGATTATAACACCGTCCTGTGCTTTCAGCGAAAGCCGCGGCGAGGTATTGAAGCTAACGCCCGCCCGGCCCTACATTGACGGCCAGCCCAATCAGTGCTCGCAAATGGCCCAGGCGGCTGCGCAGGTCGGCGGTGAACGACGGGGACATGCTCCCGCCCGCCATACGCTCCAGCGCGGCCCCGACGCCGATAGCTACCGGGACATCTAAGCGCGGCAGGTTGCGCGCGATCCATTTCTCCTGCTCTGGCACGCCGAAGCCTACCAGCAGGAGGGTCGGCTGCGCCTGCCGGATCGCCTCTACAATCGCGTCCTCTTCCTCGCCGGCAGGGGAGCCAGCGTGCGTCCCGGCGATCACCAGCCCCGGATGACGTTCGGCCAGCGCGCCCGCCGCCCCGGCCACGCCCTCTGGCCTGGTGCCCAGGAGAAACAGCCGCCAGCCCGCCGCCGCTGCCCGCGCAGCGACCTCCTCCACTAGGTCCCGCGCATCCAGCACGACCGGGGGCGGCTGACCGGGCGGGCGTGACGAAGGGGGAAGCTCAGGCCCTATGGCGAGCCGGAGCGCAGCGCGCCGCAGCACCTGGAACAGGATAGGATCGCGCCTGGAGGCGATAACGCTATCCAGGCTCACCAACACCACCTGCCGCGTCTGTCCCCCTTCAATGAAGTGCTGGATGCGCTCCATCGCCTGATCCAGGGTCACATGGTCCCATAGCCCAACTGGCCGCGCCACCTGGGTCGTTCGCTCCCCATGCTGTGCTTCATACTCCAGGCTCTCCCCCCCTGCCAGTAGGGCCTCCGCTGCTGCCAGAACCTGCTTCACCGTGACCATGCGCATACATGTGCGTTCGGGGCAGCCCTGGGGCTGGCCCAGGCCGGTGTCCGTGTAGGCGCAGGGGCTGCACAGGGGCGCGCTGCGCACAATGCGATAGCGTTCCGGCGGCAACCAGGGGCCCCAGGCCAGCGGGTTCGTCGGGCCGAAGATGGCCACCGTCGGCGTCCCGGCAGCCGCCGCCACGTGCATCACACCGGAGTCCGCCCCGATGAACAGGTCGCAGTGGCGCAGCACCGCCGCGAGTTGCCCGATGGTCGTGCGGCCCGCCAGATTGAGCGGCATCGTGCGCATCGCGTCTGCTACCTGGTCTACGTCATCAGAGGCCGTGCCCACCAGCACAATGCGTGCCCCATAGCGTTCTGCCAGCGCATCGGCGACGGCGGCGAATCCGCCAGGCTCCCAGCGGCGGGCCAGGCTCCAGCCGCCGGAGCCAGGGTGAATGGCGACGAGAGGGCGCGGGCCATCCGGCCCGAGCACCTCTCTGGCGTAAGCAGCGTCGACGGGGGAGATGGGGACCTCCAGCCGGGGGTCATCCGTGTGCGCGCCCAACAGCCCTACCACCTCCAGCGCATACTCCACCTCGTGCTGGGCGCCGAAACCGCCGTCTTTGACCCGGTGCGTCAGGAACCAGCCCCGGCCATTGTCCAGCCCCAGGCGGCGGCGGGCCCCTGTGGCGAAGGCCAGCGCAGCGTATTTGAGCGCCCCCCAGCGCGTGGTCAGGTGGTGCAGGATGACGACGGTATCAAAGCGTTGACGGCGCAATTCCCAGGCCAGGCGCACCGCCGCCAGGAGATTGGCGGGGTGCAGCGCGCTCAGGGGGCGGTCATAGGCGAACTTGTCAAAGGTGAGGACGCCATCTACATAGGGCGAACCCGCCAGAACCGGCACAGTCGCTGCCGTGACCAGGGCGACGATGCGGGCATGGGGGAAAGTCGTGCGCAATGCCCGCAGCGCCGGGCCTGACGTGATCACGTCCCCCAGATCGGCCAGCTTGACGACCAGGATGCGACGCGGGATAGGCATACGTGCCCTATGGACGCCCTACGGCCTCCAAAACGTCTTTGACCTGGCGGGCGCAGCGTTCCCAGGAGAAGCACGTGATCTGACGATAGCCGTGCGCAACCAGCCTCTCGCGCAGGGCCGCGTCCGTCAGAATGCGCTGGATGGCCTGGGCCAGCGCGTCCACATCCATCGGGTCCACCAGGAGCGCGGCCTCGCCAGCCACTTCGGGGAGCGACGAGGCGTTGGAGCACACCACGGGCACGCCACAGGCCATCGCCTCCAGCACCGGAAAGCCGAACCCCTCGTAAAGCGAGGGGAAGACGAACGCCTGCGCCCCGCTCATCAGCGCCACCGCCTCCCCATCGGCGACATAGCCGGTGAACACCACGGCGGACCCTAACCCCAGCCGCCGCACCGCCTCAAACACCTCCTGGGCGAGCCAGCCCGCCTGGCCGGCCAGAACCAATTGTAGCCTGTTTTCAGCCCGCGCCAAGCCGCTGCCCAGCAGCCGGGCAAAGGCCCGCACCAGGCGCACCAGGTTCTTGCGCGGCTGCAACGTGCCCAGGTAGAGGATATAATCGCCTGCGATGCCGTAGCGCGCTTTGACGGCGGCGATCTGCGCCTGCGGTGCAGGCCGCCAGAGGGCCTCATCCCAGCCGGGGTAGGCCACCTCAATCTTCTCCGCCGGGGCGCGGTAGCGGGCGATCAGGTCGCGCCGCGTGGCCTCCGAATCGGCCAGGACACGCGTGGCACGAGTGACGTTCCAGCGTGTGGAGAGGTCCAGGTAAAGCCGGTCCAGCGGGCGGTGCGCCTGTGGAAAGGCCAGGTAGCCCAGGTCATGCACTGTGACGACGCTGCGCCCGGCGCTGACCAGCGGCAGGACGTGCGCCGGGACAAATAGCACATCCACCGGATGCCGGGTCACCTCAATAGCCAGCCGGACATGTGTCCACAGGCGGGGGAAGGGGATCAGGCGCGCCTCATATGCGCCTTCGGGAAACAGACCGGGGGGTGGGGCCTGATTGAAATACAGCCGATAACGATGGGCGCCATCCAGGCGCAACAGCGCCCGGATCAGGTGCAGCGCATAGCCTTCCGTGCCCGTGCGCACTGCTCGCGTAGTCCGGCTGGCGTCAATCCCGATCAGCATCACATGACCCTGCGTTGCCGCACCAGTTGGGGCAAGGCACGCACCTCTTCTGACCCCAGTGCCAGGATGACTGCCAGATAGACCAAGGTCCCCATGGCCGTGCCGCCCAGCCCTACCAGAATGGGCCTGGCCTCTGCCAGCCGTCCCACAACGGCCACAATGGCCAGGGCCATCGCACCAGCTCCCAGCAGTGAGCGCAGGCCCGTGCGCACCAGCCGCGCCCCTTCAATGCCCGATAGCCGCTGCCGGGCGATCAGAAGCAGCAGCCCCACCTCCAGCCCCACAGCCAGCGAGTTCGCCAGCGCCAGCCCGCCGTAGCTCAGTGGCCCCATTAGAGTGAGCGCCAGGAGCACGTTGACCAGCATGGAGGCCGAGGCGACCAGGAACGGCGTGCGGGTGTCCTGCTGGGCGTAGAACAGCCGCGCCACCACCTCCAGCGCGGCGTGCACGATCACCCCAGGGGCGTAAAAGATCAATGCCCAATAGACCGCCTGTGTGGACTCCGGGCCGAACTCGCCCCGCTCCAGGAATAGTTGGATGAGCGGATAGCCCAGGACGATCAGCCCCACCGCCGCCGGGATGGTCAGGGCCAGGATGACGCGCAGGGTCGCTGTCGCCGCCAGGCGCAACCCATCCCGGTCGCCGCGCGCGGCCCGGTCGGCCAGCGTGGGGAAGACCACCGTCGCAATCGCCGTGCCGAAGATCGTCTCGGGCACCTGCATCAGGATCCAGCCGTAGTTGAGCGCAGAGACCGCGCCCTCGCCCAGCCGCGAGGCCAGGTTGGTGGTGATCAGCAGGTTGATCTTCACCACCGCCAGCCCCAGCACACGCGGCCCCAGCAGCGCCGCCACCCGGATCAGCCCCGGATGGCGCAGGTTGAGCAGCGGGAACCAGCGGACATGGTAGTGCAGCAGCCCCGGCAGTTGGATGCCCAGGTGGAGCAACGCTCCGGCGATCACGCCTATCGCCAGGCCGTACACGCCCCAACGCGGCACCAGGAACAGCGCCCCGCCGATGACGCCCATGTCGTACAGGAGCGGCGCCAGCGCGGGCAGGAGGAAATGCTGGTGTGCGTGCAACACTGTCATGAGCAACCCGCTGACCGCGAAGATCACTGTGGAAATCAGGATCAGGCGCATCAGGTTGGCGGTGAGGACCTGATTCTCAGGCGTGAAGCCCGGCGCGACAAGGGTGCGCACCAGCGCAGGCGCGAGAACGGCCACGATTATGGCGATGAGCAGCGTCAGGGCAAAGGCAGCGTTGATGACCGTGCTGACCAACCGCCAGGCCGCTATGCGGTCGTCTTGGGCCAGGTAGGTGGCCAGGACCGGCAGGAAAGCGGTGGCCAGAGCGCCGCCGGAGATCAGCGTGAACAGCAGATCGGGGACGTTGAAAGCGGCGTAGTAAGCATCCAGTTCGCTGCCCGTGCCGAAGGCGTGGCCGATGATCGCCTGGCGGGCCAGACCGATGACCTTGTCCAGGCCAAAGGCCAACATCACAATGGCGGTTGAACCGGCCAGACGGCGTGCCTGCACAGGGGTTATCCGGGGGGCAAGGCAGCCAGCGCTGCGCTGGCCCGATAGAAGTTCGGGTTGTAGCGCAGCGCGAGCTGGAAGTTCTCACGGGCGGCGTTCAGGTCACCCTGCGCCTGGTACACCAGCCCTTTATAGTAGAACGTCTCCTCCACATAGGGTGTCACCCGCAGGTTGGCCTGAGCCAGCGCCAGCACATCGTCGTAGCGGCCAACGCGGTAGTAGGCTTCAAACGGGCCAAACTGATACCACAGCATGCGCCAGGGCAGGCCCAAGATGCGCGCCTGGTCATAGGCGGCGGCGGCCTCCTCATAGCGGCCCAGCCCCACCAGGCTGGAGCCGATATTGAACCAGGCGAAGGCGTCTTTGGGGTCGGCCGCCGCCTCAGCCTGCGCCCGCGCCAGCGCGGCCGTGTACATGGCCGTATCGTCCATATCGGTGCCCAGGATGTCGGCAACGGTCTGCGCCTGATCGGGTCGGTATACGATGATGTAGGTGCGGTTGAAGTGGCGCCAGAACCTGTCAAAGTTCTCGTAAGGGTCAGGCACGCCATCGCCTTTGTCCCCGCCGCCCTGATAGACATCATGCACGATAAGGTGCCCCTGGGCATCATCGTAGCCGATAGCCAACAGGTAGTGCCCCATCCAGCCCAACGTCTCCGGGTCGGGGTCGTAGCCGCTTTCTACGATTACCGGGATGCCCGCGCGCAGGAGGGCTTTGAGGCGATCCAGCGTGCCGTTCACGCGCACAATGGCCTGGAGGCCGAGAACCGAGCGGGCAAATGCGGCCATCTCATCGGGGCTGACGTTCTTATCCTCGCGGTCGGGTTTGAGGACGGCGGCAGCATCGGCCTGGGTGCCCGTCCAGCCGTAGTAGCTCAGGTTGACTGTAAGCGTCGCCGGCCCGCAGTTGTTCCAGGTCTGATAGACCAGGCGGAAGCCGGTCAACCGGAAGCCGTTGGGGGCTTCGGTCGGCGTGGCGGTAGGCGGCGGGGGCGGCTGAGGCGTGGCAGTGTCTGGCGCGGGCGGTTTCATGTCCGGCGATGTCCCCCCGCCAACGTGGTCGCCGGGGGTGGGGCGAGGCGTCACCGTGTGGGTCGGCGTCGCCACGGAGAGCGAGGTCATCAGGCGTAAGAGATCGGCCTGGCTGGCAATCGGGATGGCCGGCGTGGGCACGCGGCTATCCGCTGGCTCGCGCACCAACGCCTGGATCGGCTCAGGCAGGCGAGCCACGTAGCGCGGCGGGAGGGCGCGCAGGGCACGCGGCAACGCCGCCCAGCCTGCCAGGAAGAGCGCCACCCAGAGGAGCACAGTGAAAAAGATCAGCCGCTCCCGCTGGCGTTCGCGCTGACGCTCCTCCAGGCTTTTGCGCCGCCGGACCAATTCAACGCCCATAACCTTATCTTAGCATAAGCCGGGGAGGGAGACAAACTGCGTTCGGGAGGCATAACGTCAGGTCTTTCTCCCCTGAACGGGGGTGGCGCTCTCAGGGGGAGGCTTCAGGAGCAGAGGGGGGGCCGACAACGGGAGGGCCAGGGGTGGTGTCCTGTCCGGCGGATGGACGCTGGGCCAGGTCCTCATCTTCAATGTAGATCACTTCCACGCCCGCCAGGGAGATGACGTCGCCCGATTGCAGGAGGCATTCCTGGACCGGGACACCGTTGACGCGTGTGCCACCGCTGCTGCCCAGATCGTAGAGGACGTAGTGCCCATAGCGGTAACGCAGTTGAGCGTGCTGGCGGGAGACGCGGGGGTCGTCCAGGATGATGTCGTTGTCCAGCCGCCTGCCCAGGGTGATCAGGGGTTTCGTCAGGGGCACGTTGCGCCGCCCGTCCACAATCAGCCAGGCTGGTCGCGACGGCGGCTCAGGCGCCAGTTCCTGGCGTTCAAAGGCCTGGGTGTGGAAGCGGGTATCTGCATCGTCCAGATCAACGTGAACCACAGCCGAGAGCCTGGGTACGGCGCTATCTGGCTGCAACGTCACGTGGGGCATCCCTGCCAGGGTCAGCCCGCCTTGACGGGCGAGTTCCAGGATATGCCCGGCCAGGGCCGCCTCAATCTCGGCGCGGCGCTCGGCGATGTCGGTATAGTCCTCCGGGTGCAGCTTGACGAGATAGGCGTTGGGAACTGCCCCCTCTTCTTCGGCCAGGAAGGGTGGCCTGGGCGCATTGGCGGCGTCTTCCAGGGCGCGGGCCAGTTGGACGGCGATGGCACGTGGTTGCAGTTGGCCGAGGAACAGACGGGTCAGTGAGCCTTCAATCAGGCGCTCGGCCAGTTCCTCAAAGCGGCTCAGGTTCATAAGGTACTCAACGGATTATCCTTCGCTACGCTCAGGACAGGTTCTCCAGGGATCAAGGTCACTCAGGCGCGATTATAACCGGGCACGGGCCAGCGGTCAATTCTGTCTCCACCGGGGGTGTATGTCGGATTCAGGCAGATGGCCCGGCGGGTTACCCCTCCCCACCCCAACCCTCCCCCACAGAGGGGGGAGGGGCAGGGAGGGGGTGACGCCTATTCCCTCTCCCTGTTAAAAAGCCAATGTTCATGAATCGTCTGGCTGTCCCCAATGCGAAATGCACTCCCCTCGGGCGCGACTTCCATAAGGTACACATCCATCGCGCCTTACTTCTTGACAGTAAGTTAAGTAAGGAATATGATAGATAAGTATTACCTTTACTGACTTTTAGAGGGGCTATGAAAGAAGCGATCTCAACTGTAACCAGCAAAGGGCAGGTGACCATTCCCGCTGAAATCCGTCGGCTCCTCGGCGTTGGTCGTGGCGATAAAGTTGCCTTTATCATTGAGGGTGACCAGGTTCGGCTCACCAGCGCTATAAGCGTCGTGGAGCGTACTGCCGGGGCACTCAAGACGGACCAGCCGGCCCTATCAGCCGAAGAACTTCGCCAGGCTGCGGAGCAGGCGATCGCTCGTGAGGGCGCAGAACGGGCGCAGGTGTAGATGGCGACCTCGTTTCTGGATACCAACATCCTTCTTCGCCACCTGCTTCAGGACCATCCAGAGCAATCGCCTAAAGCGACTGCCTACCTGGCCCGCATTGAGCGGGGGGAACTCAAGGCACGTATCGCCGACACGGTCGTTTTTGAAGCTGTCTTCACGCTCCAGCGGCACTATCACCAGCCCAAAGCAAAGATTCGGGATGCCCTCCTCCCTTTGATAGAACTGCCTGGGATCATACTTCCCGGCAAGCGGCATCTCCGCAAGGTATTTGACTTGTACGTTGATCTTAATCTTCCCTTTGCGGATGCCTATCACGCGGTCCTGATGAGACGCCTGAGGCTGGATGAGATCGTTTCATTTGACACGGAGTTTGATCGCGTCCCAGGGGTAACGAGACGGGAGCCTTGATCATAATGTGGCCCTTGAATTGATGTGCATTGTGAAGAATGTGCTCTTGCTTAAATGACCGGGATCGGGTATAATGCCTCCTACCCTGGGGGGGAGAGGTTGTCCTGTGCGTGACTTCGTTAATCTGGCGCAAATCATTCTCTCAATCGCCCTGACTGTGGCCGTTCTGCTCCAGGTGCGCGGTTCCGGCCTGGGGGCTGTGTTCGGCGGTGATTCTGGCATTGTGAAGACCCGCCGGGGCGTGGAGAAGTTGCTCTTCAACATCACCATCGGCCTGGCGGTGGCCTTCTTCATCGTCGCGCTGATCAACGCCAAAATCTCAGGGTGACGATGGACAGTGGACGGTAGACGATAGCCCTATTTGTCCACTGCCCAGCGTTCATCGTCTTTCGCCTATCGTCGTCAATCCATGTCCATTCACATCCGCTGGCAGGCGCTCTTGATCACCCTAGGAGTGGCCTTGCTTGTTATCGTTTTGGTCTATCAGGCGATTGGCCTGACGACGATCCTCGTGCCGGCGGAGGGCGGTATCTACATTGAAGGGCTGGCTGGCTCACCCCAATACCTTAACCCCCTGCTCAGCGCGTACAACGATGTAGACCGTGACCTGGTGTCTTTGATCTTTAATGGGCTGGTACGCCTGGATGTGGGCGGCAAGCCCGCGCCTGACCTGGCCTCGCGTTGGGAGATCTCGCCGGATGGGCGTGTCTATACCGTCACGCTGCGCACGGATGTGCGCTGGCAGGATGGTGTACCTTTCACCGCCGACGATGTCCTGTTCACGGTTGATCTGCTGCAAGACCCCGGCTACACCGGCCCGGCGGACATCGCCCAACTCTGGCGACAGGTGAAGGTGGAGGCGCTCCGCTCCGATGTGGTCCGGTTCACTATCCCGGAGCCGTTTGCCCCTTTCCTGGATTACCTGACCATTGGCCTCCTGCCGCAGCACATCCTCAAAGGCGTGTCAGCCTCCGAGCTACCGGGGCATCCTTTTAATACCAGGCCGATTGGCACCGGCCCGTTTGTGGTGGAGGAGGTGGTCAACGCTGGTGGGCACATCAGCCAGATCACCTTGAGTGCCAACCCCACCTATTCCGGTCGCCGCCCTTATCTGAGCAAGATAACCTTTCGCTTCTACCCGGACCATGCCAGTGTGGTGGCGGCTTATCAGGCGGGCGAGATTCAGGGCATTGGTCAGGTCTTGCCTTCCGATCTGGCCCGTGTGCGTGCCGAGCCGCATCTGAACCTGTTCTCGGCGCTGTCCTCGGAGATAACACTGATCTTTCTGCGGCTGGATGACCCCAACGTGGCCTTCTTCCAGGACCGGCGGGTGCGCCAGGCGTTACTCTATGGGCTGGACCGCCAGGCATTGATTGACCGTGTGCTGGATGGGCAGGGCGCTGTGGCCAACAGCCCGATCTTGCCAGGCAGTTGGGCCTATGATCCCGGCGTGCCGGCATATCCTTATGATCCGGAGCAGGCGGCGGCGCTGCTCAACGAGGTCGGTTGGAGGTTCCCCAGGAACAGTGGTGAGGTGGAAGGCCAGGACGCCGGGTCTATACAGACCCAGGGGCGGATGCGGCAGCGGGATGGCAATGAGATGGTGTTTACCCTGTCGGTGGCGGATGATCCGTTGCATCGGGCGCTGGCCGAGGAGATCGTCCACCAATGGCGCAACCTGGGCATCGCGGCCAGCGTCCAGGTCATCCCCCCAGGCGAATTTCACACTGTCCTGGCCGAACGGCGCTTCCAGGCGATCCTGGTGGACCTGGAGGTCCCCGGCGACCCGGACCCATACGTCTTCTGGCATGAGAGCCAGATTGAGCACGGGCAGAATTATGCCGGGCTGAAGAGCCGCACACTGAGCGAGATCGTGGAGCAGGCGCGGCAGGCGACCGACCAGGCACAGCGGGCGGCGCTCTACCAGCGCTTTCAAACCTTGTTCGCCGAGCAGGTGCCGGCCTTGTTGCTCTACTATCCGGTCTATACCTATGCGGTGGATGAGAAGGTGGGGGGCGTCCAGATCAGGCCGCTGAACGCGCCCAGCGATCGCTTCCGTAACATCGCGGACTGGTACGTCGTGCGCAGGCGGGTGGTGATCAGCCAGTCGGGGCGGCGGGGTTGACAAATTTGGGAGGGTTGAGTAGAATACATAGCGCAGGCCGAAGTGGCGGAACTGGCAGACGCGCTGCGTTCAGGGCGCAGTGGGGATTACCCCCGTGTGGGTTCAAATCCCACCTTCGGCACTGGCCTGTGATGCGTGAAGCGTGAAACGTCATGGCCCCATGACGTTTTACGTTTTGTAATTTAATGTTTCGCCCATGACGACTGATGAGACCGCCCCCCGCACGCATGCTGCGTTTGAGCGACGCTTCTGGCTCTCCGGGCCTCAACTCATCATCATCCTGGTTCTCCTGGTGGGGCTGTTTCTCACCGCAGATTTCAACCGGCGGCTGGCGCTGAACCGGCGCATCGTGGCGGACGAGGAGGCTCTGCGCCAGGAGGTGGCTACAGCGCAGGCGTACCAGGCCGAGCTTCTCGCGCAGATAGAGGCCGTGCAGAGCGATGCCTATGTGGAGCGGTGGGCGCGCTACGAGGCCAAGATGGTGAAGCCAGGCGAGGTCCTGGTCGTGCCGCTGGCCCTGCCCCCGACACCAGAGGCTGTGCCTACACCGCCGCCCACACTTACCCCGGCGCCCTGGGAAGCCTGGTGGGCGCTGTTCTTCGGCAACCGCTGAGCGCAACATCATCTTCAAATTAGGGCAGCGCCGTCATGCGCAGAGGGGTTTAGAACCCATGCCCTCGTGCCCTTGTCGCCGCGATCAGCTTATGTTGATCAGCTTATGTTATAACACAATGTTAATCAGCCCGCGTCTTTCCGATGCCGGATTCGCCCGTCAGGCTGAACTCGTTAGAAGCCTGTACAAGTCAATCTCCATTTTTGACTTGTAAAATGGTGGAATGTCTTGTATAATGGGGAAAACTTGTTTCGGAGGCGCATATGGAAACCACCCTATCACGACGTGGGCAAACGGTTGTCCCGGCGGCTATTCGGGAGCGCTACAATATCAAAGAGGGTGATCATCTGGTATGGATTGATGATGGGGGAACGATCCGCGTTGTACCTCTCCCCGCCGATCCCCTTGCGGCGCTCTATGGGCGCGGCAAAGGGCAGGGATTAACACGCAAGTTGCTGGAAGAACGCGCCAGAGATCGGGCCAAAGAGAATGGCGGATCGTGATCCTTTTGTGCTTGATTCGTCCGCGCTGATGACCTTTATTGAACAAGAAGAAGGTGCAGTGCGAGTGCGTGAGGTGCTTGAACAGCATCCCATCCTTATCCCCTGGCTTTCCCTGCTTGAGGTGATGTACATCACTCAACGCGAACTTGGGGAAAAAGAGGCGCTTATTCGTTATGCCTTGCTTAAACGGCTGGATGCAACGTTTGTCTGGGAAGTGGATGAAGCCATCCTGCTGACCGCAGCACGTCTGAAGGCCACACACCGTCTCTCCCTGGCCGACTCCATTATCGCGGCCATCGCCATTCAACATCAGGCCATCCTGCTTCACAAAGACCCGGAGTACGCGGCGCTTCAGGGGGTGGTGCAGATGGAAGCTCTGCCCTACAGGTAAAGTGGTACATACAATATAGCTTTGGCCTCTATTATCCACTTTTCTCAAGGGACACCAGCCAGCAGACCACGCATGCCACACGATACTGAAAACCAATGCACCGCAAAATGCCCCAACGCCCTTGTCGCAGCGATCAGCTTATGTTATAATCCGTCCTGGGCCGGTAACCCGGCTCCTGGAATATGTGGTCTATTCTCGGAGAGGTCGCATAGCCTGGTCGAGTGCGCCCGCCTCGAAAGCGGGTAGGCAGAAATGCCTCGTGGGTTCAAATCCCACCCTCTCCGCTCATTGGCGGTCAGCCGTCAGCGATCGGTGGTCAGTGCCTGCCCCTGGTGGATAGCTTCTGGCTGACCGCTGATCGCTTATGGCTCACCTGCGCAATCGGTTGATCGTCTCGTTCCTCTTCGGCTTCCTGGTCCTGGTTGTCCTGGCGCTGATCGCCGATGTCTCCAGGCTGAGCCAGGTCCTGGCCGACTTCACCTGGGCTTATCTCCCCCCCATCCTGGCCCTGACAGCTTACAACTATATCCTGCGTTTTTTCAAGTGGCACTATTATCTGGGGCAAATCGGCGTTAAAAACATGCGCCTGCGCGATAGTGCCATCGTCTTCGTCGCTGGCTTCACGATGGCGATGACGCCGGGCAAGCTGGGCGAACTGTTCAAAGCCTATGCCCTCAAGCAGATGCATGGGGTGGCCATCAGCAGCGCCGCACCCGTTGTCATGGCCGAGCGGCTGACGGATGGGTTCGCTACGGTGATCCTGGCGCTGATCGGCGTAACGCTGTACCGCCCGGCCTGGCCGTTTGTCATCGCGCTGGTGGCCCTGATGATAGGCGGGGTGATCATTGTCCAGGTCCGCCCGCTCAGCTTACGGCTGCTGGATTGGGCCGGGCGATTGCCGTTTGTGCGGCGGTTCATCGCGCCGTTGCGCAACTTCTATGAGAGCAGCTACCAGCTTCTTAAGTGGCGCAATCTGGCGCTGGGCATTGCCATCGGCGTGCTCTCCTGGAGCGGCGAATCCATCGCTTTCTATCTGGTCTTGAGCGGCCTGGGGTTAGGCCCGGCCTTCCCACCCGATCTCACGCTATTGCAGAAGGGGGTCTTCATCCTGGCGATTGCCACGCTGACCGGCGCGGTGACGGCGCTGCCTGGCGGGCTGGGCGCTGCTGATCTGAGCATCACCGGCCTGATGCTGGCGCTGGTTATCCCCAGCCAGGATATTGCAGTGGCGGCGACGCTGATCATCCGCTTCTGCACACTGTGGTTCGGGGTGAGCCTGGGCATCCTGACGCTCCTGATCTACCGCCGGCGCTTTTTCCAGTCGGCGGTCGCCGATAGCCAGTCGTTCGGATAAGCGCTTGTCATGATGAGGACCGCCCGCTGATTATCCGCTCTAAGCGGTCGCTGTGCGCGGCCAGGCGGCCCTCCACAAACAGGCGCAGGCCCTGGCCGGCCCGCCAGGTCACGTCCACGCGCTGCCCGGCGATACGGGCAGCTTCCACTGTAAAGTGCTCCAGGCCGAAGGGCAAGGGGTCCACAACAAGCTGTGAGCCGTCCACGCTGGGCTGGAGGCCGGCGACGAATTGGAGGATGAGATCGGCGACCCACGAGTGCATATAGTCATCCGTGCCGCGAAAGAAGGGCGGCTGGCCGGTCAGCGGGTTGTAGTATTCATAGGAGGTGGGGCGGGCCGGGTCGCCGTCCAGGAAGGTTTCCAGGATGCAGCGGCGGATCAGCTCGGCGGCCTGGGGGCGCAGTTCTGGGGCCAGGCGTTGGGCGGCCTGGGCGAAGGCCTGACAGACGTGGCTGTTGGTCATGAGCCAACTGCGCCCGTTCCAGGGGCAGTTCATGCGCTTGCCTTTCCACTCACCGAAGGCGCTGGAGAGGGGCGCGTTGAGCGCCGCCGAGGGCACGGGATAGGGCGTCCAGAAGGCATCGGGGTTGAGCAGGTGGCGCGTCAGGGCGGGCAGGTGCTCTGGCCCGGCCAGGTCGGTCATGAAGGGGTAGAAGCCGGTGGCAGGGCGGGCGGGCGAGCGTTCGCCGGTGACCGGATGCACGTCGCAGAACCAGGCGGCCTGGGCATCCCACAGGCGCGTTTGCACGGCGGCCCGGGTCCTGGCGGCCGCCTCCGCCCAGCGCTCAGCCTCATCCGGGCGGCCCACCTCAATGGCCATCCAGGCGAGCGCCTGGAAAAGCGCGTAGATGTACACGGTAGCGTCCACACCCTTGAGCCGGAATTGCCCCCATTGGTCGGCCTGGGGATCGGCGAATAGATAGCGGCTGTTATACTCCTGGCCGGTCTCGGCCTGGTTGCGCACATCAAACAGCCCCCAGCCCTCTGGATCGCGCTCGCGCTGGAAGTAGGCGGCGTAGCGCGAGAGCGGCTCGTAGACCTGCTGGAGGAAGGCCGGGTCGGGGTGGATGGCGTGGAGCGCCTGGACCGCGCCGCCCCAGTCGGCGTGGTAAATCAGGCCTGGCAGGCTGGCCTGGGCGCCGGTGAGGATCACGCCGGGGAAGCTGCCGTCTTCGCGCTGGTGGGCGATGAAGTTGAGCAGGCTGCCCTGGGCCAGCGCTGGATCGTGGCGCCAGCGCAGTTCGCGGATGTGTGCCTGGGCGCTGTAGCTGATGGCGTGGCGAAACCAGCCAGCGTTGACGCCCTCGTAGATGCAGGGGTGGGGCAGGTTAAAGCGGCCTTCGGTGTCTATAGCGTTCAGGCGCAGGCCGAACCAGCGATACCAGTAGGCCCGTTCCAGATAGGGGTCGGAGCAGGCGAATTGGGGCACAGCGGCGAACCATTCCTCCCAGGCGGCGGTGCTGAGGGTGAGGGGGTCGCGCAGGCTGAGCGTGTGGTCCAGTGCCAGGTCGGCCTCGCGCTTGGTGGGTGCGATGGCGCAGCCGACGGTGAACGTTGTCGTCTGGCCCGGCTGAAGCCTGAGGGGGTAGTCCAGGCCGAAGAAGATCACGGCGTTGGCGCGGCTCTCCCAGGGACCGCCCCGGATATGGCGGTCGCGGGGCAGGCCGTTTGTCGTCATCTTCTCGGAGAAAGGCGTCAGCTCCCAACGCGGATAGTTGGCCCGGCCTGCGGCGAAGTCGGAGAGGTTAATCGCCCAGGAGCGGGGCAGCCGGTCGGCACCGATGGCAACGGCGTAATGGGCGGGGGCAGCATCGGCGCCCCCTGCCGTCCGGCGCGTGAAGGCGATGCGCCCGCCCTCAATGCGCGGCTGGCCCAGCCAGGGGCCGGTCGTCTCCGGGCCGGTGACCTGCGCGGTCCAGACGACGGCAAACAGTTGGGTCGGTTGCGCTTGATGGTTCGTCAGGCTGAGGCGAGCCACCAGCACATCGTCGTCGGTCAGCGTGCGCTCCTGAAGCACCTCAATCCCCGTCCCTTTGAGTGTGCCGATGTCCAGCCGCCGCGCCGGGGTCCAGTCGCCGGTACTGGGGGCAAATTCCCGGGGGCGCAGCCGCTCATCCAGGAGCGTGATGGTGAACAGCGGCTCCACGCGGTGCTCCAGGAAGCAGGCGTGGTCCCAGAAGCCGAGGGCGCGTTCGGCCCACAGGGGGAATTCCGGCGCCCAGAGGACCATTTTCCCGCCGCCCAGGCTGAACTTATCCGTGCGACGCAGGCTGTTTAAAACATTGCGCATAGGTGCATCGTCCTAACTAACCGGGCTAAAGCCCGGTACTGAGCCAAGCCTGATATTGGGTGGGGGAGAAGTATAGCATGATCGCCTTGACCTTCCATAATGCGTCATGTATCATTAGGGGCGCAAAGGAGAACAGCGGTGGCGGAGATTCAATTCTTCAATTCACTCGGCAGACGCAAAGAGGTCTTTTCGCCCCTGACGCCGGGCCAGGTGAGGATGTACTCGTGCGGCCCGACGGTGTATCGTTACGTCCATATCGGCAACCTGCGTAGCTTCCTCATGGCCGACCTGATCCGCCGCGTGTTGGAGTACAACGGCTATCAGGTCACCCAGATCATGAATATCACGGACATTGGCCACCTGGCGGATGAGAGCGCCCTGGGGATTGAGGCCGGCGAGGATCGGGTGCTGGCGGCGGCGCGGCTGGAACGCAAGACCCCCCAGGAGATCGCCGAACATTACACCCAGGCATTCCTGGCCGATGTGGCGGCGATGAATATCCAGCCGGCGCACCGCTACCCCAAGGCCAGCGAGCATGTGCCGCAGATGCTGGCGCTCATCCAGAAGCTGATGGAGAAAGGGCTGGCCTATGCGCGTGCGGGGTCGGTCTTCTTTGATGTGAGCGCCTTCCCCGGCTATGGCAAGCTCTCCGGCCATAGCCTGGATGAACTGCGCGCAGGCTACCGCATTGACGTGGATGAGGCCAAGGATGACCCGGCGGATTTCGCCCTGTGGCGGGGGGCGAAGCCGGGGCAAACGCTGGTGTGGGAAAGCCCCTGGGGGCCGGGGTATCCGGGCTGGCACATTGAGTGCTCGGCCATGTCTATGGAGTACCTGGGGCCGCAGCTTGACATCCATACCGGCGGCGAGGACCTGATCTTCCCGCACCACGAGAACGAGATCGCTCAGAGCGAGGGGGCGACCGGGTTGCCCTTTGTGCGCTATTGGATGCATGGTGCCCATGTGCTCGCCGAGGGGCGCAAGATGGCCAAGTCCACAGGCAACGTGCTGCACCTCAAGGACCTGGCCGCTGAAGGCATTGAGCCTCTGGCCTATCGTCTGTTGTGCCTGGGCGTGGTGTATCGCGCCCATATGAACGTCACCTGGGAGAGCCTGCGAGCGGCCCAGGCCCGCCTGGAACGGCTGCGCCGCAACGTGGCGGAGTGGAAGCAGGCCGCAGGCGAACGGCGGACGATGGACGATGGACAATGGCGGGCTGAGCGCGAGAAATATGCCAACGCCTTCCTGGCCGAGATCAATGACGATCTGTCGCTGCCGACAGCGCTGACGGTGGTCTGGGATGTGGAGAAGTCGGACCTGCCACCGCAGGACAAACTGGCGCTGATCCTGGATTTTGACCGCGTTTTGGGGCTGAAGCTGGCGGAGGTCCCGCCTGCCGCGCCGGTGGAATTGACCGAGGAGGAACGGGCGCTGATTGAACAGCGCGAGGCTGCCCGCAAAGCCCGCGATTGGGCCACCGCCGACCGCCTGCGCGCCGAACTCGCGGCGCGGGGCCTGATCGTTGAGGATACGCCTCAAGGCCCGCGCTGGCGCAGGGGATGACGGAGGACGGAAGACGGAGGCTCATTCGTCTTCCGTCCTCCGTCGTGATAGGGAGAAGAGTATGTCCATTTGCACCGTGATCCGCCTGGGCCTGGTGGACTATGCTGAAGCCTGGGCGCTGCAAAAGCGGCTGGTCGCTGAGCGCGCCGAGGGGCGCATCGGCGACACGCTCCTCCTCCTGGAACATCCACACACGTACACATTGGGGCGCAGCGGCAAGCTGGAACACCTGTTGATGGACCAGGCCGAACGCCAGGCGCGGGGCGTCTCCGTCCATTGGGTGGATCGAGGCGGCGACATCACCTATCACGGGCCGGGGCAACTCGTCGGCTATCCGATCATTCTGGTCCCTTATGCGCTGGCTGCCCTCAGCCCCCAAGATGGGCGCGACCGCATCCCCCAGGCGGATTATGTGCGCTACCTCCGCGATATAGAGGAGGTGATCATTCGGGCGTTGGCGACGTTCGGCGTGCGGGGGGAGCGCGTGGCCGGCTATACCGGCGTGTGGGTTGGCGGGGAGAAGATCGCCGCTATTGGCGTCAGGGTCAATGCGCGGGGCATCTCCAGCCATGGCTTCGCGCTGAACGTCTGCCCCGATTTGAGTTATTTCGCGGGTATCATTCCCTGCGGCATCCCCGACCGGGGGGTAACCTCGCTTGAGCGCGTGCTGGGCAGGCCGGTGACGGTGGATGAGGTGATCCCCGCCGTGATCGCGGCATTCGGCGAGGTGTTTGGCTGTGAGATGCAGGTGGCCGAAGCGCCACCGTTTACGGTGGAGTTCCCCATATCCTGAATTCGTTGCCTCGTGTCCTCAATTCGTGGCCACCGCACCGTAAACGGCGCCGTTGGGCGAGGCTGGAGCTTTATCCCCGCTGCCCCATATCCTGAATTCATTGCCGCCGCACCGTAAACGGTGCGGCGTAGGGGCACGGCGGCGCCGTGCCCCTACGGATGCTAAAGCCCGGTACTGGGGGCCAGTGCAATTGCCGGCCCGCTAGCGATAGAAGCGGATCACACGGCCAGCGGCGAGGACGGCCTGGTTGCAGCTATATTGCAGCGCGCTCGTGTAATTGTTGTTACGGATGCCCACCGTCGCCGAAGCACCGTCGTTGTACGAGGCGTTGCCGAAATCCACGTCCTGGTACAGGACATAGATGTCGTTGCTCCCCTCCACCAGTTGCACCTCAAACGTTGCCCCGGACGGGGTGCCGGGATAGTGCGGCACATTGCGCCACTCCACGGTGAACACCCGGTTCGGCGCCGCGCCTGTCACCGCGTAGTACACCGCGCCCCCTGCCGGTAGATACAGGTCATCCCAGAACGGCGCGATCATCGCTGCGGGGCCGGAGGTGGAGCCGGGGAGACAGGCGTTGGCGTAGGCGGTGTTCCTGCGGCCGAAGTGCAGGTTGCCGTTGGAGCTGACCTTGACCGAGGTGTAGTTCGTGCCGTAGAAGTTGAAGCTGAAGGGCAGGCTCAGCACAACGGTCTGGTCATCGCCGGTGAGGCCGGTGTTGGTCGTGCCGTTGATCCATGTCCGGCTCACCGTATCATCGCAACGATAGCCGAAGGGATCGGGCGGGATGCTGGCACAACGGCCGGCGGGCGTGGGCGTGGGCGGAGCAGGGGTATTCGTGGGTGCCGGCGTGGGCGTGGAGGTCGGCGTCGGCGATGGGCCGGGTGGGGGTGTGGGCGTCGGCGTGGTCATGACCGCCTGGACCGCCGCCAGCGCGTCAATGCGCCCCCAGCCGTAGACGTTATTGGGCACGCCGCTGGTGTTGCAGGCCGTGACGGCGGTGGGGAAGGCGGTGTTGCGGATGATGTTCTCAATCTGGGCGACCTGGCCGCGCAGGCTGGGGTTGGCCGAAATGATCAGCGCCACCAGACCGGTCACGTGCGGCCCGGCCATGCTCGTCCCGCTCCAGGTCTCGCCCGAATAGGTGTTGCCGGGCAACGAGGAGTTGATGTTAGAGCCTGGCGCCACCACATCCGGCTTGATGATGCTGGGGTACAGGTCCGAAGGGCCGCGGCTGCTATAGCTGGCGATGGTCTCGGTGCGATTGCCGGTGGCGCCGGTGGTGAACACATTATTGTAGTCGCCTGGCGAGCGCAGCGTGGCGCAGCCGGGGCCTTCGTTCCCCGCCGAGACCTCCACGAAGATGCCCGCGTTGCGCAGATTCTGGATGATGGTGTAGAAGACGGAGTTGTTGCCGCCAGCGTATCCCCAGGAGTTGTTAACCACGTCCGGGGCCAGGTCGGGACGGGGGTTCTGGCCGTTCAGATCGGTGGGAGCCAGGGCAAACTGGAAGCAGGCGGTGAACGTGGCCGTGGAGCCGCTGCCGCTGTTGGTCATGTTCTTACAGGCCATCCACCTGGCTCCTGGGGCCACGCCGATGTCATTGGGGAAGGGGCCAGGCCCATCGCCGCCGATGGCGGTGCCGGTGGTGTGCGTGCCGTGCCCGTGACCGTCATAGGGGGCAGGTTGATTGCTGATGGCGTCCTTCCAGTTGTAGTTATGGTCGGCGGTGACGCCGTTCCAACCGCGATAGTTGGGCTTGAGGGCGGGGTGGTCCCATTGCACACCGGTGTCCAGGTCGCCGACGACTGCGCCTGTGCCGGTGACGCCGAATTGATTCCACACATCATCGGCGTTGATCCAGGCGATGTTCCACTCTACGGTGGAGAGGCGCTCGGTGAGAGGCGGGGGCGGACTGATAATGACATCCAGTTGGGTCTCCTGGTTGAGGACGATACGCTGGACCTCTGAGCGGCTGGCGATGGCGGCGATGACGTCGGCGGGCGCGCTGAGATGGACCATGTTATAGACCCAGAAGGACTGGTAGGGGATGTTCTGGGCGCGCAGGCTGGTGAGCAGGTCGGCCTGTGTGCGCTTGGCGACCTCGGTAAGCTGGGTGTACACGTACCAACCTTTTTCCTCTTTGGTCTTGAGGGTGTTGGCGCCGCTGGTGTCGGCTTGCTCGCTCATCAGGACCAGGACATCGGCCTGGCCGTCCTGCTTCAGGCGTTCCAGGACATCGGGGTCAATCTTGTCCGAGAGCGGGGGCTGGAAGGCGGGGGAGGGGGCATCGTTCCCTGAGCCTTGGTCCCCGTTCCTGGCCCCCTGGGCGGTCGCGCTCAGGCTGATCGCCAGGATCAGGGCCAGGATAAGATATAATCGCGTTCTCATAGGATTCCTCCTTTGACTTGATCTGGGTTGCACCGGGGGGCACAATGTGCTGGTCCAGGGCCTAAGTATACTGTCAAGCCCCTGATAGTCAAGTTGGGGGTGCATTTAGGTGTATTTCAATTCTATGGCGAGCCTGTGGGGCGGCTTCCCATAGCCGCCGCAGCGCGGTAGAGCGGCAGGTATAGAAACCTGCCCTACGCCGGGGAGCCAGGCAGCAGGTATAGGCCTGTAGGGCGGCTTTCCATAGCCGCCGCAGCAGGGCAGGTATGGAAACCTGCCCTACGCTGGGGAGGGAAATCCGGCCTACACCCCGCTATAGAACTGAAATGCACAGGTGCATTTCAGATTCGGGGCGGCTTGGGCGGGCGGCTGGGCGTCGCACCTGGTGGACGTGCTGCCGGGCGTCCACCAACGTGGAACGCCTTTCCCCTCTGTTTATAACAGAGCACCCCCGTTTTCCTAATGGGAACGGGGGCTATTCTTCATCCTGTGATTGTGTAGATGGGTGTTGTTCCCCGGCTTTCTCCGCGCCCGCCAGTTCCTCCACCTTCTCTTTAATCACGTTGACCACATTAACCAGAGGCTCAACTACCTTGCCTGGCAGCGATTTTTCTGTCACTTCTTCTGCCAGTTCTGCCAGTTCAATCAGTTCGTCTGCGGCTTGGTCCAGGTCGGCACTGTTATCGTAGGCTTCGCGCAGATATCCCAGGTACTTAATGACCCAGACGTAGAGGTCGGCCTCGGTGCGCCCCGGAAAATAGCGCAGAATCCCCCGGCGGCGGATGACCTCCACGGCGGGCTTGTAGACGTTATCGTACCAACTGGTGACAGCTTCCTCGTAAGGGATCTCGCGGTTCTGCTCTATCCCCAGATAGTAGCGATGGACGGAGATATGATCCAGCAGTTCGGCGTAGCGCCCCGGTGTACTGAAGACGATGTGCTGCTCCGGTCGCAGTTTATCCAGGTGGGTGCGTTCCAAGAAGGCGGCGTATTCCTCGCGCAGGATGAACTCCTGCGGGTCCATGTCGGGCGTGAAGGGGACGCGGGTGCGGACCTCGGTGACGATGGCCTCAATGTGCGTGAAGCCATTGGCGCGGGCCACAGAGACACGATGGTTGCCGTCCTTGACAAAGTACACGTCACCGATCTTATAGACCTCAATGGGGGGGATGTCTTGCAGGCGGTTGATGGCCACATCCAATTGCTTCCAACGCTCGCGGTTGGCGCCGCGGCGGGGCAAAAACTCGCGGGTGAAGTCGCGGTAGCGCCCTACGCTGCCCACGATCTGGTCAATGGGGATAAGCTGGGTGCCGCGAGGGCGCTCCTCCAATGTCTTAAGATGCGAGCGGATCTCCTCATAGGAGAGCAGAGAGCTGGCCGACTTCCGCCTGGTCAGGGTGGCGAGGATGTCCTGGATAAAGGCCCTCAGTTGCGCGTCGTTAAACTTCTCATCCGCCTTGTAGGCTGGATATAGGCTGCTCATCGCTTTGCTCCTTTGGTGGGATGGAGGGTCAAATCGGGCTGGCGGGGCGAACCCAGTACCGGGCTGAAGCCCGGTTTACATTGACATTGTCCCGGCGGATGGCTCTATCGCCGGTGATGCTGCCCTGCCGTTCCTGGTGTCACCTGCCCCTGCGCTCTGTGCCTCCACTGTGCCGATGAGATCGTAGGTGGTTGCGCCGGTAATGCGCACCGGCAGCATCTCGCCCACCGGCAGCCTGCCGGGGATAAGCACCAGGCCGTCAATCTCCGGCGCGTCGCGGTAGGTCCGGCCGATGCTGATCCCCTTACCGTACCCCTCAATGAGCACGTCCAGCGTGCGGCCCACCTGGGCCTGGTTGCAGGCCAGTGAGATGGATTGTTGTAGCGCCATCAGCCGTTCGCGCCGTTCCTCTTTGACCTCTTCTGGGATTTGGTCCGGGAGGTCCGCCGAGGGCGTCCCCGGCTCGTAGGAATAGGTGAAGCAGCCCACGCGGTCAAAGCGCAGGTCGCGCATGAAATCAAGCAGCGCCTGGAATTCCGCCTCGGTTTCGCCAGGGTAGCCCACGATGAAGGTGGTGCGGATGGCGATGTCGGGCATGGCTTCGCGCAGGCGGGCCAGGGTGCGGTAGACCCACTCAATGTTGCTGGGGCGGCGCATCCGGCGCAGTGTCTGTGGGTGGCCGTGCTGGAGCGGGATGTCCAGGTAGTGGCACACCTGGGGATAGCGGGCCATAGTCTCAATCAGGCGCGGTGTGACGTAGCCGGGGTAGGCGTACAGGATGCGCAGCCAGCGGACCTCCGGCGCGGCCTCAATGATGCGGTCAATCAGATATGCCAGCCCATCTTTGATCCCCAGGTCGTGGCCGTAGTCCGTCGTGTCTTGGGCGATGAGGATGATCTCCTTCACGCCCAGGGCGACGAGTTGCCGGGCCTCGGCGACGATGGTCTCCGGCGGGCGGCTGACCATTGTGCCCTTGATCAGCGGGATGCTGCAAAAGGCGCAGGGGCGGCGACAGCCATCGGCGATCTTGAGGTAGGCGCTGGCCCCCTGGACGGCTGCACGGAGTACATCGCGCTCGTCGCTGCCGATAACGCCGGCCTCCGGCAGTTCGTAGATGGGTTCGGGCCGGGGGCGCTGGCGCAGCCGGGCAATCAGGTCCACGATGTCCATCCAGCGGCGCGTGCTGAGGATACCGTCGAGGGCGGGGACCTCCTGGGCGAGGGCCATACCGACGCGGGCGGGCAGACAGCCTGCAGCGATAAGCAACTGGCCGGGGCGCTTGGCCTCGGCCAGTTCGCGCAGGGCGTTGAGCGACTCCTGGCGCGCCGGGCCAATAAAACCACAGGTATTCACGATCATCACCTCGGCGCGGTCTGGTGAGGTCACGCTGCGATAACCGGCGGCGGCCAGAAGTTGCGCCATGCTTTCGGAGTCTACCGTGTTCTTGGCGCAGCCCAGGGAAAGCAAATAGAAGCGTTGGCGAGTGTTCATCTCCCGGTCATCCTTATATCCTGGTCTGGGTGTGGGTGGCGGGTTAGCGCGCGGGCGTGGCTGTAGGGGCGACCTCACCGGCGGGCGCCCAGGTGCGCTGGACCACCTGGCCGCGCGCGCCCAGCGTTCCGAGGGGGCGACCGTTAAAGGAGACGGTCAGGCCGGCGGCGTTGCCGGTCAAAAGCTGGATGCTTTGCTGCCCCTGCCAGGTTCTGTGTTCTTCTGGCATTAACAGGCCCTCAAAGGCGACTGCGCCGTCCACTGTGACACGCACCCAGGTGCGCTCGGTGGCGGTGACATCCAGTTGGGCCACGCCCGGTGGGATAGACGCTGCAGGTGGGTTGGTGGCCTCCTGGCCCGGCTCGGCGGAAGGCGAGGCGGTGGGCAGGCTTTCGGCGGTGGGCTGAGGTGCTGCCCCTGCCGGGAAGGGGGCGCTCGTGGCAGTGGCCGCCGGCGCCAGTCCCAGCGCGTCCAGGTTGAAGGGGAGATTGGGCATTGTGCCGTTGAGCAGTTGGCTGCCGTACCACAGGACGAAGCCAGCGACGGCGGCCAGGATGATAATGCTAATGAGCAGGTCCCAGGACAGCAGGGAGGGGCGGTGGCGTGAGATGTCGGCGGGATGGCGGAACAGCACCCGCCACTCGCCATTCGTACCCGGCTGGACCTGGACCGGCTTGCTCCCGTTGGTCAGGATATAGCGTTCCAGCAGGGGTTCAGGGTCCAGGCCCAGGTAGGTAGCGTAGTTGCGCAGGAAGCCGCGCAGTTGCAGGGGCGTAAGGAAGACCTCCGGCTGGCCCTGCTCCAGCGCCCGCAGAAACTTGACCCGCATGTGGGTGGCGCTCTCAACTTCTTCTAGCGTAACCCCTTTGGCTTCGCGAGCTTCCTGCAGGATCTGCCCCAGTTCGCGCATAGGTATGATCTAATCACCCGCCCTCTGCGGGCACGTCACCCCACGCAGCGGACGGGCACAGGCAACGGATCGCTAGTCGGTGGCCTTCAGCAGGCCATGCAAATCGCCTGCGTAATTGCGCAGGAATTCGTGCCAATCCAACACGTCATCGTCGCTGATCGGCGGTAAATCGGCGAAGCTTTCCAGTTCCTCCTCGTCCAGTTCGCTGATCACACGCGGCTGCTCCCGGTCCGTGACCATTGCCAGGACCAGCCCCCGCGTGCCGCAGTGCGGGCAGGCCAGCATAATGATCCAGGCGTCACCGCGATGGTCCAAGATGTCAATGTCCTTGGCGGTGTACGATTGGCCGCAGACGGCACAACCGACCGTAGCGACGAGGTATTGGATCAGCGGGCTATCTTCGCCCTCCGGTTCATAGCCTTCCGGCTCGGAGTCATACAGGTTCACGCTGCTGTTCCCTCTGGCTGTTCCAGCGCCTCGGCTTCAGGCGTTGGCGCCGCTGAAAGCGCCGGCTGTGCCGGCGCGGTGGTTTCGGTTGACGTCGGTGCCGGGGCCTCCTCGCCCTCGCGCAGGATCACCACGGTGATCTCTGGCTGCAGGTCAGGGGCGAGGCGGATTCTGACTGTATGCGTCCCCAGTTCACGCAGTGGCTCGCTCTCCACCTTGCGCCGATCAATTTCAACGCCGGTCTGTTCGGCCAGGGCCTCCACGATCTGGGCGGGCGTAATGGAGCCGTAGAGCTTGCCGCTCTCGGCGGCACGGGCATGGAAGGTCAGGGTCATGCCCTGGATGCGCGCAGCCACTTGAGCCAGTTCGGCGGCCAGGCGTTCTTGCTCTTTGGCCACGCGGCGCTTGATCTCTTCCACCTGCTTCAAGGCGGCAGGCGTGGCGGGGATGGCGAACCCGTGCGGGATGAGATAGTTTCGGGCGTAGCCGTCGGCCACTTTTTTGACCTCGCCGGCGCGGCCCAGCTTAGGCATATCCTGCGTCAATACGACCTTCATAACGAAGTGCGTCTCCCTTCCTAACGTCGGCAGTCATTGTACCTGAAAGTGATGAAAGGCGCAAGGGTCAGTTTTCGCCGTCCATTAAATCCATTACCCCTATATCTTAACACGTTGTCCTATCGTACCCTGTATTTGGCGGTAGTCAGGCCCATCCTCTCCATTGTATCCAGGGCGTCTTTTCCTGGTAGGTGTCAAGATAGGTGTCAACCCCCCAGCACCTTGCTCATCTTGGTCGCCGCCTCTACCTGAAGGTGCGGCAGCATGTGTGAATACCTGTCCATCGTCATGTGAATTGTCGCATGGCCGAGCATCTCCTGGACGACTTTGGGGTGCACACCCTCGGTCAGAAGTAGAGTCGCTGCCGTATGCCGCAGGTCGTGAAACCGCATTTTGGGCAGCCCAGCGCGCTTCAAGGCTCGGTGAAACGCGAACGTCAGGCTGCCTGGGTTGATGGGCGTCCCGTTTCGCGTCGTGAACACGAGGTCCGGCTCTGCCCACTTACCACGCTTTAGCCTTTGCTCAAGCTGCCGCTTGCGGTGTTCCCTAAGCGCCGAGAGCACAAGGGGCGTTAAGGGGATGACGCGCCGACCTTTGGCGGTCTTAGGCTCTTGGATAACAACCGTGCCGTCTCTGAGCCGGTGAAGCGCCCTGGTGATGCGTACTTCTCCCTTCTCTAAGTTCACGTCCTGCCACCTTAGTCCCAGGATTTCGGCCTTCCGCATGCCTGTTGAGACTGCGAGCGCAAACAGGGCGTAGAACCTGTCCTCGCGGCTCGTTTCCAGAAGCTTACGGACCTGCTCTGGCGTGAGAACCTGTATTTCGGTCGGTTTCGGCCTGGGCGGCTCGGCGTCGTCTGCAACATTACGAACCACCAGGCGCGACTTCACCGCATAGCGCAGCGCTCGGTGGAGGACGGTGTGCCAGTGCCGTACACTCGTGCTGCTGTACCCCTCTTCCAGCCCTCTGGCGTACAGGCGCTGCAGGTGATCGCCCCGCAGTTCTGTGAGAAGCACGTGCCCTAAGGCTGGCTTGACGTGGTTTCTGATGACCTCCTCGTAGCCCTGGCGCGACGTTGGGCGTAAGGTGTGCGCTACAACGTCCTGAACCCATCGGTCTAAGAACTGGCCGACGGTGATTCTCTTGACATCCAGAAGCAGTCCCTCCTCTTTGGCTCTGCGCATGTCAAACAGCCACTGACGGGCCTCCCTCTGGGTCTTGGCGTACTTGGTCTTCTTCTTCCCATTGGGTAAGGTGATGGCCGCAACCCAGCGCCCATCTTTGCGCTGAAAGATCGAACCCTCGCCTGAAGAACGTTTCTTCGGCATCGCTCGTTCCTCTCGTTGTTAAGGTGCAAACGGAGAAACCGGATTCCCCCTCCATCTACGTCCGTTATTATAGTCACTGACTGGCTGCCGTCCAGGCGCGCTGGGGGCGCGGCATGTTCAGGCTTGCGGCACGTCGTACTTCTGCGCCTCAATCCAGCGCTCAAGGTCGCTCTGCCTGACCCGCACATTGCGCCCTATCTTGATATGGGGGATTTGCTGCGTCTGTACCAGCCAGTACAGCTTGCTCTTGCTTATCTTCAGATACCTGGCTACCTCAGGGATGGTCATGATTTCGTCCATGTTCGCGTCTCCACTAGGGCAGCTACGCGTGCTGCCGTGAGGTATGCTCCTACCTTATCCATCGTTTCCGCCTTGAGCCTTCAGGCTACCCGCCATCATGCTCCACTATCTCTGCCATGCGTCGCAAAAGCGGCATTGTACGACGCCGCCTGAGACCCCCTCCCCCCGAACCTTTGAGATCATAGGATTGAGCCGAGCATCCGGGAAAGTTCCTGAAGCGCTCTCGGATAGCCCACGCTCTCCGTAAATTTTACCCTGCGCCTCTACCTCCCCTCAGCATCCACTATCCATCGGCCAGTCTGAACACCTCGCCACCCGCCAAAAGCGCGCCCGGCCCCTCCCGCCCCACCTGCCACCAGATGGGCGCGGTGAATACATTCTGAGTCGTCACCTGCTCAAACGTGGTGAACAGGAAAACCCTGGCGCCTGTGCCAATCGCCTGCTGGGTCTCGTGCATCAGCCCCCTCAATCTCACCTGGCTCGTGGTCACCACCAGCCAGCGGCCAGCCTTGTCGCCAAACCGTGCCTGGTACTGGGGGCTGTTCAGATACGCCCACCCCGGCCCCGCCTTTTCGCTGCCGAAACTGGGGTGGGTATGTGTGGCTTCGTCCAGTTCCAGCAGAAAGCGCAGCCGCGCCGGCAGCCCCGCCCGCTCGCGCTCCCTGTCGGCGATCACGAAGTAGCCGTCCGGGCATACCCCTCTCCTCCCTCGCTTCACCCCCTGATCCCGCGTCATGGCGACATACTCCACCACATCCATGTCCCTCCGAAACGCGCTTTCCGGTATCCAGCCCTCCAACGTGAGCGAGGGCAGCGCCCTCACCGACCGCTCCACCGCCAGCCGGACGTCCACCACCGCCAGGTCATGCTTGACCTGGCTCCAACGCGGCTCGCGCAGCCAGTGGATACCCTGTCGGCGCAACCGGCGCTCAAACTCGCGAAGCTGTGCCTCGTTGGGCATCTCAGGCGGCGGGACGTCACAGCCCTGTTGGCCTGCGATCCACAGCGCCCCTCTCCAGCCCAGCCAGCAGACCGGCTCCGGGATGGGCCTCGTCCGCCGTTGCGCCTGGTTTGGCCAGTCCAGATAGCCCTGTTGGCGCAGCCGTGACAGGCGCATCTCCATAGCCCGCCAAGTCGCCTGCGGCCAGAACAGCCCCTTGATGTGCCGCCTGGCCAGCACGCCGTCATAAACATAGATGGCCTGCAGAATCGCCCCATCCCGCACCTGGAAACGCAGCGGGGGCGGCGCCTGGGGCCGCAGGGCGGCTGGCCTGGAGTCTGCCCTCCCGGCACCCATCAGTTCCCCCACCACGGCACGGGAGCGAATCCCGCCCCGTCGTCGCGCTGGCCCTCAGCCCGCCCTTCGCCGGATGTATCCGGCTCCGGCCCTGGCGGGTTCCCGGCCAACTCGCGCTGGACATCCCCCTTCAACCGGCCATAGCGCGCCCCTGACGCATCCAGAAGCTCACGCAGGCGGGCCTCAAGCGCCGGGGTGAGGACGGGGTCCGGTATATCCAGGGTGCGCTGCTGGATGGGCAGGTACGGCCCCCGCCGCCTCACCCAGAACTCGCGCGGCGCCTGATTGGCGAGCAGATGCGCCAGCCCCTCCCAACCCAGAGGCTCGCTGTGCCCTCCCGCCCCCAGGGGCAGCCACGGCCCGAATGGCCCCAGGAGGGTCTCCAGCGGTGTAGAAGAAGCCAGGAAGTCGCGGGAAGGGAAGACCTCTTTGACCAGTTGGCAGGCATCGTGATAACCGACGCGAAAGCACACAATTGTGCCGGTCGTGTTCAGCACCGCGCTGTACAGGTCGGGCGAGAGCTGGTCCAGATATTGGTGGCAGAGCTGTAAGGACAGGCCGTACTTGCGCGACTCTGACAGGATGTCCTGGATGTTGTCCGTCGTGTAGTGCTGGAACTCGTCCAGGTACAGGTAGTAGGGCGCGCGCTTCTCCGTGTCGGCGCGGGCCAGCGCCGCCTTCTGCAGGTGCGCGACGATGAAGGCCCCCAAAAGCGCGCTACTCCCCTCCCCCAACACCCCTTTGCTCAGATTGACCAGGAGCACCAGCCCCTGGTCCAGCACCTCGCGGAAGGTGAAGGTGGGCTTCCCCGCCAGCATCAGGCGCATATCGCGGTCGAACACCAGCCCGCCGATCTTGTTAAGCACGGGCGTGACCCACTGGTGGACCGCGCCCTCGCTCTTGGGAAACTGGAAGGCGAAGAAGGCGCGCACGCCTTCGTGCCGGAGGCGGGGGAGAAGCTGCGCACGCCAGGCTGTGTCCAGGAGCAGGCGGGGCAGGTCGGGAAGCGTCAGCCCCAGCTCCGCCAGCGCCAGGAAGCTATTCGTGAGCAGCCAGACCAGTCGTGGGGTGCTGGCCGGGTCCAGCTTCCAGACCTTCACCACCACATCCGTCAGGAACAGCGCCAGGCGTTCCTAGGAGAAGCCACTGAGGGCCTGCAGGGGATTGAGGCTCACCACCCTTTTGTCCTGGCAGGGGTCCACGAGGATGACCCGCTCGGCCAGCCCCGGTTGGTGGGTAGCCCACGCCGCCAGGTGGCAGACCAGGTTGCGGAACAGGTCCCCATGCGGGTCAATCACCCCCACGCCGCGCCCGGCCAGGATGTCCTGGAGGATCAGCGCCTCCAGGAGCTTGGACTTGCCTGTGCCCGGCTGGCCGATGACCCACAGGTGTGTGGCCCGGGCGGCGTTCGCCAGCACCTGGGCGCGGCCATTACCTGACAGCTTCACCCAAGACCACCCCCTCCCCCATCAGGTCTTCCAGGCTCGCGCTGCGGCGACCGCGCCAGGGCAACCCTGCTGGCGCTGGCTCCAGCAGGCCCGCCGCGTTTGGCTCCAGCGCGGGCGCCTCCTGCGCCCCCGCCACCCCGTCGCAGACCTCCACGACAATGCAGTAGGCCAGGAAACCCCAACTCGCCAGGTAAGCGGATAGTGGAGCGAACGCGGGATTGAGCGCCAATAACCCGGCGAGCAGCCACACACCCAGCAGGCAGGCCAGGGCGATCCAGAGAATGCGTGCTATCCTGGTCGGCTGGAAGGCCCGGGTCTGGTAGATGCGGACGATCTCGGTGGCCATGGCGACCAGGAAGGCCAGGATGACCGCCATCACGATCAGCGTGATGAGCGCGGCCAGACCCGCAGCCGCACCGGAGACGTCATCTTCAAAGCTGCGACGAGACATATCCCCTTCCTATTTCGTGCTGTCCAGGAGCGGCGTCGCCGCTGGCGCCGGCCACCGGCTCTCGTCCGGACCCAAGAGTTCTCGCAGCTTCGCCCAGGCCAGCCCGTTGCCGACCCGATACCGCCGGTCAATTAGGTTGGCGGCGGCCAGGAGCCCCAGCCCCTCGCTGCGGGTAGCGCCGCTGGTGGTCTCCGCCCACCACGCGCCCAGGTTGTACAGCGTGCTGTAGTAGAACTGGACCTGCGCCTGGTCAGATGTCGTGACCTCGCCATGCTCCAGCGCCTCCTCAAAGGCCCGCTTCGCCAAAAGAAACTGGCCGACCTGATAGGCGCGGCCGGCCACCTGGCGGGCGCTGGGGAAGGGCACGTTATATGCCTGCGCCAGGCGCTGGAGGCCCTGGTAGCGGGCCACCGACTGGTGTTGCGCCACCAGGTCGTCAGGGGCGAACCGTTCCGCAAACAGCGCCTCCAGCCCATCGGCCACGGCCTTCTGGGCCAGGATGGTGCGGTCGTTGGCGCACAGCCCCGGCGCCTGGAGCGCGGTCTGGGCGTTCGTCGCGGCAACCTGCCACTGCGCTGCCCGCTCCTGCCCCGTGATCGTCTCTAACCAGTCCGCTGCCGAACGGCAGGCCGGCCGGGGCGTTGCTGCGCTCTGTTGCGCTTTGAGCGCGCTCAACTGCCTCTGGAGGTCCGCGAGTTGCGCGTTCAGGCTCTCAACCCGCTCGCGCACCGGGCCCACATTACGGGACCCAGCCAGATAAGCACAAGCCGAAACAGCCAGGATGACCAGGACCATACCGGCTGCGGCCCACCCTCCCCGGCCAGCCGGGCTGGCCGGGCGAACCGCTTCGCCGGTGGCGATCCAGCGCTCCGGCTTGACATCAAAGACGTCGGTGTTCATGTCGCTTTACCTCCGTGAACCTTTTTTGCGGCGCGAGCCGCGATCTGGCGTGGCCGCCTGGGGCCGGAGAGAAACTCAGGCACGGCCGGGGCGCCCAGCGCCAGGGCGTCCACCTCCTCCGTTGTCGCCTTGAGGGGCTGCAGGAGGACGACAAATATCGGCGCCTCTTGTGTGTCCGGGGGCATGGGCGCGGCGATGCTGGCGTACTGGATAGAGAGGTCGGGGTCAGTCCTGGCCCGCCAGGCCTCCAGCGCCTGATCGATCCGCCGGGCTCGCAGTTGGAAATCCGGCCTGGGCACGATGGGCGTGGCGACGCAGATGAGGCGCGTGCTCCCCGGTGGGGCGGGCTCAAGTGGCAGGCCCTGGAGTTCCGGGTGTTCCACGACCGCTCGGATGCCTCGCATGGCCTTCTCCTCCACCAGGCTGGCCGGGGTGTAGAAGACCTCAGGCAGGGCCTCCCTCCAGGCGGGAAGGTAGAACACCGGCAGGGTCTCCGCCCAAACGCTGACCGTCGCAAACCGGCCGGGCCGCTTCCTGGCGTGGAAGATATGAGTGAGCGCATTCCAGCGGAACGCCACATTAAAGGGTGCCGGGCCCTGGTTGAGGAAACGAAAGCACCGGAGAGGCAGGGGCATCTCTCCCGGCTTCTGGCCACGCTGGCCTTTGAGCAGGAGAAATGGGGTGAGGCGAGAACACACTTCCTGGCTGCTCTGCCCCTGTTTGAGCGTCACGGCAGCCTGACGGAGGTTGTCGTAATTCTGGAGGGTTTAGCGGAAGTGGCGCAACACGAAGGCGACCTTGGCACAGCCGAGGGCTATCTCCGCCGCTACGTGGACGTCCTGGTTGATCTGGGGAATCTGCAGAAAGCGCTCTCTGGCCTGAAGAGGCTCGGCGTGATCCAGGAGCGCCAGGGGAGGTTTCAGGAAGCGAAACACTCCTATCAGGAAGCCGCTCGGCTCGGCGAGAGATCCGGGCAGGAGGCCGATCCGGAGATTGTGGAGGCATTAAGGCGGCTGGAAGAAGCCTGATTTGGAGGTAGTCGGGGTCGGCCCGGGCGCTGCATCTGACAGGGGCTCACGGCGTAATATCTGGGATTTGGCTTCACAAGCGGTGTTCTGCGGCATATGTGGGGCAGGCCGTGCTCGGGATGCGGATGAACGCCCTTCAGTGTGACCGAAGAGGTTACCGAAGAAGAGACCGAAGGAGTCACTGAAGGACTGAGGCCGGGCCTGATCCCCATTCTCATGCTAACCTGGTTGCCATCCCGGAAACTGCTTTCGCAAATGAAGGAGGTGGGAAAAGGGGTATGTTTGGACGAATCCCCGGCCCAACAACGCGATGGATCACTCCATTGACAACGGCCTGCCAAATTACGGTGCGACCTTTGGCGGTCGCTTCACCGTCTCCACCGGGGTGCGCTCGTTGATGACCTCCAACGCTTCTCGCACCCGCACCCCGCGCTCTTTGAGCAGTTCCTCCTTCAATTCCATGACCGCCTCTTCGGGCACAGTAACCGCCGGGTTCTCGCGGGTGCGAGCGACGTGGTGGATGTAGGGGTCCAATACCTGTTCGCTCCGGTAGCGCCGGACGATGCACTCCCGGTGGTTGAGCCGCTGTATCCAATTGGCGATGGCGAGATACTGCCCCCGGTCGGGCTCCAGCACCGGCTGCTGGGTCTCCGTCCTGGCCTCCAGCTTGACGCTCTTGGGTTCGTAGTGGAACAGTTGCTGGGCCAGTTCGTAGGCTTCATCCACGTTGGAGACCGCGAAACAGACGATGTTGCCGATGGACCAGATCTGCTGCCTCAAGCCGGGCGCGAGCTGCGATAAGGCCTGAAGCACGAGGTAGAGTTGCAGCTTCCGGCTGCGATACAAGGGCGACAGCATCCCCACCTCCTTCGCCATGCCGGGGATGGAGAGCAGGCTGTACACCTCGTCCATGACCAGCGAGACCGGCCTGTCCCTGAGGTCGCCGGGCCGGCGCTTGTTGATCTCGGCCATGATGAGGGAATAGACCTGCGTGAACAGGTAGTGTTGGGCGGCCTGGCGATTGATCAGCCGTGCGCCGTCCACGATCACCATCTGCCCGCGCGCAATCGCCTCCTTCGGCGTCCAGCCCGGCCGGTAGAAGCCGATCCTTGCCCTGATCTCCCTGGGCTCAATCGCGCCCAACAGCGCCACCAGCGCGTAGCTGCGCAGTTCCCGCTCGTTCGGCGCCAGGTTCAGGTACAGCCGCTCCAAAAACCACTTGGCCTGCGGCGCCTGGAAGCCGAAGGTGTTGAGCTTCTCCCGCAACAGCCCCATGTCCGTCAGGAGGTTCCTGGCTTCGGTGATCTGCCAGGTCTCTCCGTGCTCGTTCCGGATAGCCACGAGCAGCCGCCCGAGCTGCGGGGCGATCTCGCGCAGCCCCAACCCCGCCAGGAACGGCGCGTCTTTCACCAACTCCGGTGCCAGTTTGACCAGGTTCTGGCTGACGCGCTGCACCTGCTCCTCAAAGCTCGTGCCGTAGTGCTCCGAGAATTCGGGCAGGGGGATGACCCACTCCGGGTGGCCCATGGCGTCGTACACCACGCGCTTCAACAGCCCCTCGCGCGCCTCAGGCGGTTCGCACAGTATGAGCCTGAGGAGGTGGTCGGTGATGGAGCCGGACCAGTCCAGCACGAACAGGGCGCGGTCGGGGTAGCGCTTGAAGGAGGCGACCAAGTGCCGGGCCAGGCCGGAGGTCTTGCCGGTGCCCTGGCGGCCGATGTAGAGCGTGCCCATCGTCAGGCCCTCTGGCGGCAGGTCGTCCCCTTTCGGGCTGGTCACCAGTTGAGGGAAGCGCGGGATGGGGCCGAACAAGAGTGTCTTAATCCGGCTCAGGTCCATGGCTCTCCTTTAGCGCATACGCCTGCGCGTCCTCGCCCCACAGATAGATAGGGGCAGCGAGTTGTTCTCCTGGTGGCACGCGCAGGAACGTGGCGTAGTCGGTAAAGAAGAAGGGCTCACCCGCTGGCGCCAGGCGCTGCACAAAGCGCGCCACCGCTGCTCTGGGCACGTCCAGCACAAACGCGACCAGTCCCTTCGCCTGGAACCGTGCCTCAATACCGGCCAGGTGGGCGCGATACTTGGCCAGCTTGCCCTTGATCAGGCCGGCGTGGGCGAAGTGGCTCGCGGTGGAGAACTCGTACAGAAGGAGCACGCCGGTGGGGTAGAGGATGCCCCACTCCGGGACGCAGCCCAGGCCGCGGAAGAAGCGCTCCGGCACAACCAGGCCTGCCATCCACGCCCGCCAGAATCGCACCAGCCCTTCGGTGCAGGCCAGGCCGTGCTCAATATGGGGGGCTGTTCCCCGGCACCGTCTGGGCACAGTGTAGACCAGGCGCCTGCCGAACCTGCGCGCCACGAGCTTCCCCTCGTTCACCAGGCGGGGGAGCACCACCTCGGTGCGCTTATGCCGCCGCGCAGCGCACCCGGTAAACCACACCCGGTAATGCGCTGCCGTGGCCCAATGAAACAGTTGCCCTGCTTTCAGGTAATCGGACTTAGGGATAGTGACCCTGCCCATTTTCGGCCATATGGATGGTGGAGCAGCCTGCCCCTCCTCCACCCTTTCTCCACTGTAGCATATCTCTATCCGCAAGTCAGCCTATGACGTCAGGATGGGGGGAATAAAGGGGATACGTGAGGAACTCACCCTGGCCGACCACATCATCGTGGGAAAGGGCGCCTGGGTGTCTTTGCGCGAGTGCGGTCTGGGGTTTAAGGGCTAGGCGGCCCCGGCCTTGTGTTTCGCCCGCCCCAGCTTCTTTCTGTGATGCCCAGGCGATAGCAGCCGACACATCTAGAGACTCGTAGCGCGTTTCTGGAGGCGCCACAGGTATTTCACCACCTCTCGCTGTCTCTTAGGGCTTCTCAATCGCTTCCTCGGCGAAGAAGCAATAACCAGTTCCAGAGACCGTGCGCAGGCAGCAGGGTCTACCGAATGGTCCGCGATGATCTGGCGCGACCAGTAAATGTGGGCTTCCAATGTGTGAGTATTGCCGAAGTAATCCGTTTGCCAGACACGCCACATCAGGAAACGCTGACTGAGCACCTTGTAGGACGGCGCATGAAGGCTTCGAGCAGCCTGAACTGTTTCGGCATTAAGCGCTTCTCGTGCCCTCTGCGGATGACGCATCTGTGTGTCACAGATCAAGCGTGACGTCGCCGACGCCCAGGCTGTCACCGGGACGCTTCGTCTCCATATCTTCCTGGCGCAGAGGCAACACAAAGAAGCAGTCAGTCGTTCATCCCCCTAGTTATCCGGGACAAGGGCCCGCAAAAGTTGGATAGCCTCGTCTGTCCGCTCAATGGCCAATTGGACTCTGTTTTTTACTTCAGGCTGGCGAGAAGCGAGAAGGAGACGGACACTGGCGAGAGAGGGCGTGCCCTGTGCTTTGTCATAAGCTTCCCACTCGATGATGCGAGTCTTCTGTGTCTGCTGCCTTGCCACCCCCTGCCCTGGTGCTTTGTCATAAGCTTCCCACTCGATGATGCGAGGCCACAGCGCGGCGACCTCCTCGATAACACGGCGAACGTCACGCAAAGCTAAAGTGGCCTGGCTCAATATCTGCTGGTGCTCCCTCTTTACTAAGACCAATACACCGGCTCTTACCAAGTTATCCCAGCCTTCGACAAGAAGAGAAGTTGCCAGACGTTCTGCCGGGGACCAGGCGTGTTCAATGGGGGGGCCTGGGTTGGTATAGACAAACAGGTCGTTGAGAATCGCGCGGTTGTATTCGAACTCGGAGCGCAGATACCGAAGATGAGCGTCTCGTGCAGAAACAGCGGTCTTCCGCAGTTGCCACCCAGCCGCGGCAAAAGCTGCCAGGATTGTTAATACGCCGCTCACCAACCCACCTATGACGGCGGACCCCAAAGCAAGCAATACTTGGTCCAAACTATCCTCTCCCTCCGGATCCATCCATGAATGGGCGAACAGTCAGAGGACGCCCCTACCGACCCACAAGCTAGTTCTGATTCCGGTCTTCGCGCCGCACGCCTTTGAAGGGCACGTCGTCGGCCTTACCATCGACGAACCGTCCGGTCTCCTTGTCCCGCTTCGTCCAGACACCGGTCTTCGGGTTACGAACCTGGCTGCGGTTCCGGACAGCCCCACGGCGGTAGCCTTGGCCTGTGTTCTTGGCCATGCCTGATCTCACCTCCTCGCCATTATTTGGCAGTCAAAGTCAATGTGCTAACGCGGCCTGGGCCGATAACACAGTGGACGCTGCATTTGGGCGTGCACTGCTCATATGACGTAAATACGGGCGAAATCTTACCCGCTAGACTTGTAAGATGCATATTGAACTCCCCATATTTTGGCCTTATGACGAAGATAAGGTAGATATGTGGGAAATAACAACCTGTGTGCGCAATAGTTCTCTGACCATTAAATTGCGGGAGCTGTTCTGACCATATCCCTGAGGGGACCTGAGTTATGGTGTGGCCACTGTGGAGAGTTTGGGGATAGGAATGCGGAGCGCATCATGAGTGAGACCATTTTATCCAGGCCGACATCGCCCATCCTGAGCACCCGGCCAGTGCCGCTCTCGGCGTCCCAGCCCACCAGGAGGCTAGGCTGCCGCCAGGGCAGAAACAGCTTATACAGCCGGTACGAGGTGAGTTTCAGATTGCTCTCCGCTGGCAGCCCGTAGAAACGGTCGTGTTCGGGCCGCTCCCGGCTTATCGGCAGGCCGGCGACGTACAGGGTCCTCTCCCCCCGCTTGATCTACCTCACGACCTCCCACTCGTCAGGGAAGCTCACCAGGACCTCCGAGGCCTCGGGGTAGTCCAGTGCCACCGCGACCTTGAGCTTGAGCCTGAGTGGAAGCGGTTGTCCTTCTTGGGTCATGGTGCCGGCCCGGTCAGGATCGCCAGGAACGCGCGGGGGCTCATGATAGCGACGCCCTGGTACGCGCCCAACTGTTGCAACTTCTTGTCACCCGTGACCAGGTAATCGGCCTGGAAGCTCACCGCCGCAGCCAGCACCCAATCGTCCTCGGGCTGGGTTGCCACGCCCTGCACTACAGCCGTGACAGTGACGATGCTCGCCCGGCGCCGCAGGAGCGCAAGGTTCCGGGCGATCTGCCGTGACGTCAGGCGCGCCCGAAAGTACGGCTTGTGGAAGGTGCGTTCCAGTTCAGTCAGGATATGCTCGGAGACGACCAGTTCAAACTGGTCGCTCAGCCAGGCCCGCAACAACCGGTCTGGGACACCCCCCCGGATGGTCAAGCCCGACGCCAAAACGTTGGTGTCAAACACCGCCGTAATCACGGCTTCTGGGCGCTCTTTGGCTTACGGCGGTTCTCGGCCCGGACTTGAGCGATCGCTTGAGCAATCTCCCGCTCGACCTCCTCCGGCGGCACATCCTGGAAGGCTGCCTGGCTCTCGTCCAGGATGGCAAGGTCACGCCGGCGTTCCTTCTCCAACCGGTTCAGCCGCTCCAGGTCCTCGGCGGAGATGATCGCAGCCACCGGGATGCCGCTCTTCTCCACGATGACCCGGGTCTCCCTGCGGAAGACCTGATTGAGCAGCTTGCTCCACGCCTGGCGCACAGCCGTGGCGTTCATGGTTTGCGTCATGGGTTCGCGCTCGCGCATTCACCCCTCCTGGGTATAATGCCCACATGTGTACAGAGTAGCACATTTGGGGCAGGCAGTCAAGCCCTTTTCTGCGTCCATGCAAGCAAAGCGTCTTAGCGCACACACAATCATCGCGCTGGCTTTTTGGGCCCACGCCAGTGTTGTCGTCGGATCGAACGATAGGAGAAAAGAAGAGCTACAAGTGTCCGCGGGGGCATCCACAGCAGCGAAGCCCACCCACCGCGCCTGGTTGTCCGGGCTGAGCGCGTAGGCGGCGAGGGTGAGTTCGCCCCGGGGGCGCCGGGTGACGGGGTTGAAGGTCAGGCTTCTTGACCTGGGGCAGCAGACATACGGGTTACCGATGTGCTACACTCTTCCTGTGAAGGAGCGCATCTACCAGCTTCGCTTTGACGGCCCACCCCTGGATGTCACGCCGAAGGACTTCGGCGGCCTGGGCTGGGGACCAGAGTTGCCCCAGGCGCGGTTCGTGCGCGAGGTGCGGGGCGTGCACACCCTGGCCTCCCCCGCCCTGGCCGCCGCCTACTTCCTGGAGCGGGTCTTCGCCCCCTTTGAGGCCTTTGACCAGGAGGAACTGTGGGCGCTCTTACTCAACACCCGGATGCGGGTGACGCACGAGGTCATGGTGTATCGCGGCACGCTCAACGCCATCTCCGTGCGCCCGGTGGAGTTGTTTCGCGAGGCCATCCGCTGGAACGCCGCCGGCCTGGTTCTGGGCCACATCCATCCCAGCGGCGACCCGACGCCTTCGCCCGAAGACATCGCCGTCACCCGGCATGCCCACCACATCGCCAAACTCTTGGAACTCACCCTGGCCGACCACATCATCGTGGGCAAGGACGCCTGGGTGTCTTTGAGAGAGCGCGGGCTGGGATTTGAAAGTTGAAGCAGTGTACGGTCTCGCCTGGTCACTCTCTCGCTCCGCCCATCCCAGAGAGGCGTTCGTTATCATCCGGCACGCCCGCGCCTCTGGGCCAGGTACTCTTTCACTTTGCTGGTAAAGACGGCGCCCCGGTTGCGCACGGTGGCATCGGCCTTGATCTCCGCCAGAAACCGGAAGATGACCTCGTCCGGGAGCGCCCTGGCCACGTGCGTGTAGTATGTCCTGCTCCCCTCGTCCTGGCAGACCTTCAGGATTTCACCCACCAGATAGCGGACCTGACCGGCGGGCTTGACGGTCCGGCCAGACCCCGCTCCCCCATCAGGTGCCTGCTGTGCTTCATCAGCGACGTCCTTAACGCCGTTTTGCATCTTCTTCACTGCATCTTCTTCATGTCCCCCGGGCGGGACTTCCGTGAGTCCCATCGGTGGGACCTCTTGAAGTCCCCTGGAGGGGACTTCAGCTTCAGTCGCGCCATTTTCAGCCACATCCACAGGCAGCCGGTTGATGTAGTACACGTTGGTCAGGGACAGCCCGCGCCGCTTCACCGTGATCAGCCCGCGCCGGGCCAGCTCTTTGGTGTAGCGGATCACGCTCTTCCGCTCCACCTCCAGTTCCGCCGCCAGGCGCGCCAGGCCGGGATAGCACGCCCCCTCGCGCCAGGCGTACTTGAGCAGCAGCACATAGGTCAGGCGCGCCCCATGCGACAGCCCCTTCAGGGCAAACAGAAGGTTCGGCACAATGGTGAACCCCCGCTTCAGGAGCGGGTCACGAATGACGATGGTGTTGCGCCTCAGACGCGTCTCTTCGTTTTCCATGCCCTGATGTCCCGCCGGCCAGCCATGTATCTGGCTGGCTTACTTCCCCTTCAGCTTCCGGGCCAGGAAGCTGGTTTCCTGGTTTTGGGCAAAGTCCCGGCCCACCAGCCGGATGGCCGCCCGCACGATGTCGTTTTTCGTGGCCTTGAGCTGGTAGCGCCGGCGCAGTTGCAGCTTGAGTTCCTCCAATATCTCAGCCTCATCGGGGGTGACCAGAAAGGTGGCCTTGCGGGTGGGCGCCTCGTCCGCCAGCGGCTTGAGCCGCTTCGTCAGGACCGATTCAGCGACGACCGGACCCCCAACGGGCCTTCTGGCGGGGCGGGCAGCCCTCTGCCTGGTTTGCTGGCCAACTGGCGGCACAGCCTGCTGGCCGGGCGCCTGGCCGGTTTGCTGGCGGGCGGGTTCCCTGGTTTCCTGGGTTTCCGGCCGCTGCCCGCTGAGTTCCTGGCGCCGCTTCCACTGGGCGTAGGCCATCGTGCCGGGCGGCGGGATGCGCGTGCTTCCTTCAACCGGTGGGCTGTTGTCGTTCATGGTGTGTCCTGGGCTCCCTCGCCGGCCTGGCGGAAGGGGGAGGCTGGGTGAGCCTGAGTTCCTCAGCCGCGACCTCTACAAGTCCTGCATCAACGCTTGGCAAGTCGTGGGCATAGGCGCGAATCAGGGCAGCGTCGCACAGCTTGCAGATGCGCCGGGGCAGCCCCTGGGAGTAGGCGTAGATGCGGTCCACCGCCTGCGGCGTGAAGGGGTGGGTCTCACCCCCCGCCACCTTCCAGCGAAAGGCGATCAGCGCCTCCACATCGTCGCGGCGAAGCGAGGTGAGCGCCCCGAAGCTGGCAATCCTGTCCTTGAGCGCCGGGTTTTTGTCCAGCCTGGTGGCCAGTTCGGTCTCGCCGAACAGGGCCACCTGGAGGTACTTGGCGTCCGAGGCTTCAAAGTTCAGGAGCTGGCGGATGATCTCCAGGAGGGGTGGGGTGAACCTGTGGGCCTCATCCACGATGAGCACGTTGATCTTGCCCGCCTCGTGCTCGGTCTGAAGAAACGCCTGAAGCTCGGTCAGGTGGTCTGACAGGGAGCGCCTGGGCTGGGTGAGTCCGAACTCAAACAGGACCTGGCGCACGAACTGGAAGGGGGTGGGGTAGGTGGGGTGGACCAGATAGGCCAGGTTGTAGCCGGGGCCCTTCTGTCGCTCCTCGGAGGGCAGGGAATACAGGTCCAGCAGCCTTCTGGCCAGGGTCGTCTTGCCTGCGCCGATGTCGCCGTAGATGGCCGAGGCGCCCATGCGGCTTTCGATGACCGCCTGGCACTTGGCCAGGGCTTCCTGGTGTTGTGCCGTCAGGAAGAGAAAGCGCGGGTCGGGGCTGGTGCTAAAGGGCCGTTCGCGCAGGCCGAAATGGGCTTCGTACATAGTCTCTTCGCACGATGTGAAGCCAGGAATTACCCGTAACTCGGCCTTCCATCGTGGCGTTAGGGCTATCTCCAGTAATAGCACCTGGGCTATGGCCATGTCAAGAGGGTGTTTGTGCGTAGCCCGGACGCCGCCTGCGCGCCGTCATTTCGGGGTCAGGCTTTGAGACCTCCCTCAATGTGGGGGATGAGGGGCAGCGCGAGCCTCTGGAGGGGCTGG
>DAOUBF010000034.1:0-10275 GCA_034432795.1 Anaerolineae bacterium | reverse complement strand
TTCGCCCCATCAACGTCTCCGACCCCGCCGACAAAGCGCGGCACGACCAGATAGTGGCGCTGGTGGAGCGCATGTTGGCCCTGCATAAGCAACTCGCCGCCGCCAAAACGCCGCACGAGAAGACCGTCCTCCAGACGCAGATTGAGGTCACTGACCGCCAGATTGATCGGCTGGTGTACACGTTGTATGGGCTGACCGAGGAGGAGATCGCGATTGTGGAGGAGACGTTATAGTACGTCGCGTTCCATTTGGGTGTATTATATGCGCTGAGAGGCTGTGATAGGAGGCAGTATGATCTCAACACCGATCAAGGAGAAACTTCTAAAACAACTTGATATGTTACCCGAGGAACTGCAGCGCCGCGTCCTTGATTTCGCTCAGGCACTTGCGCTTTCCCAGCCGAAGGGGGTGTCCGGTTCACAACTCTTGAAGTTTGCTGGCACAATCCCTGAGGATGATTTGCGACAGATACGCGAGGCGATTGAGTCAGGCTGCGAGCGTGTAGACGATGAGTGGTAGATTCTTGCTGGATACCAATATCGTCATTGGCTTGTTTGAACACGACAAGAGCGTCACCGAGGGCCTAAAGCAAGCGGACGAGGTCTTTATCGCCAGCACGGTGCTGGGCGAACTTTACTTCGGTGCGCGCAAATCAGGGCACGTAAAGGCCAATCTTGACCGCATAGATGACTTCGCCGCCCACAGCACCATACTGGGGGTTGACATTGAAACCGCTCGGAGATACGGTGAGATCAAGCATAAACTGCGCGAGAAGGGACGCCCTCTGCCTGAGAATGACATCTGGATTGCTGCAATCGCGCTCCAGCATGGCTTAAAGCTGGCCACGCGCGATGATCATTTCAGAGAGATCGAGGGTCTTCAGATAGAGGGGTGGTGAGATGTGACGCTCGCTGACCCCTTGGGTGGTAGAGCGCATGTGGGCGTTGCGCCAGTAGCCCGCCGCTGCCAAAACGCCGCACGCGAAAGCCGCCCTCCAGACGCAGACCGATGTCACCGACCAGCAGATGGATAGGTCAGTGTACGCGCTGCATGGGTTGACCGAGGAGGAGATCACGATTGTGGAGGAAGGGACGCGGTAGTGCGCCGGGCGCGATTTTGCGGTATGATAGAGTCGGTACGGCAGAGGGGAGGTCAGCCGGATGTTGACTTATAAGGGCATCGTCAAAGGGAAAGTCATTGAACTTGAAGAACAGGTCGCTCTACCCGAAGGCACAGAGGTGGAGGTTGTCGTGAAGGCGCGGCAGGAGGCCGAGTTGGCCGCCAAGGGCACCCTGAAGGGTTCGCCTCAGGCGCTTCTAGCCGTATTTGACACGCCGCCCTACTGCACGCCTGAAGATGTTGACGCGCTTCTCCGAGCTATCGAAGAGGGCCAGCAGCCTGTGCGATTTCAGGGCATCTTTGACCGAGAGGACACCGGGGCGTGAACTATCTCCTGGATACCTCGGCGTTCAGCGCGCTCATGCGCCGCGACCCAAGAATGCGTGCCTGGTTAGTCGCGCTCATCCCATCCGACCAGGCTGCTATCTGCACGATCACGCGCGGGGAAGTGCTCTACGGACTGGCACGCCTGCCCGCAGGCAAGCGGCGCAGAGATCTAGAGGCCGAAGCCGGGCGATTGTTTGTTCAGCTTCCCTGTCTCTCTCTGCCGGAAGCGGTTGGCGATCAGTATGCACTTGTGAAACGGGAGTCTGAGCGCCAAGGCACACCACTCGATGAGAATGACCTGTGGATTGCTGCGACCGCTCTTTCGGTCGGTGCAGTCTTGGTGACAACCGACACCGATTTCGAGCGCGTCAGCGGATTACGCATCGAGAACTGGACGCGATAGTTTGGTCTTTCCCCTCCGTATCACTGGCCGACAAAGCGCGGCACGACCAGATGGTGGCGTTGCACAAGTGCCTGGTCGTCGCCAAAACGCCGCACGCGAAGACCGCTCTCCAACAGCAGGCTGAGGTCACCGACCGCCAGATTGATCGGCCGGCGTACACGCTGTATGGGCTGACCTCCTCGGTCAGGGTTGTGGAGGAGGCAACAGCCGGATGAGAATATGGTAAACTGGAAGATGAGCAGAGTTGCTCCAACTGGGAACCAGGCAGACCAGGTCACCCGATGAAGCCACGCCAGACACTTGCGAAAGCCTTAGCCGGCTCTAAGAACATCCGCTTCAGCGATATGGTGGCCCTGGTCGAGGCGTTTGGGTTCCGCTTGTCTCAGGTGAGTGGCAGTCACCATATTTTCGTTCACCCGGACGTGCCGGAATTGGTGAATCTTCAGAACGTGGGGGCAAAGCGAAGCCTTACCAGATCCGACAGTTTCTACGCCTGGTTGAGCGGTATAACTTGCTATTGAAAGATGAGCTATCGTGAGGTAAGCCATGAAGGACTATCACATCAATATCTTCTACAGCGAAGAAGATGGTGGATATATCGCCGACATCCCCGACCTGGAGGCCTGCTCCGCATTCGGCGAGACGCCAGAAGAGGCGCTTAGGCAAGTCCAGATCGCGAAAGCCGCCTGGCTTGAAGCTGCCCGTGCCGAGAACAAGCCTATTCCACAACCCAAGTATCGGCCCGTCATCTACCAAGTTGCGGCTTGAGCGCAGCACGGCACGACCAGGGGGTGGCGTTAGTGGAGCAGATGCCGGCGCTGCGCAAGCGCCTGGCCGCCGCCAAAACGCCGCACGCGAAAGCCGCCCTCCAGACGCAGACCGATGTCACCGACTGCACGATGATCGGCTGGTGTATGCGCTGTATGGGCTGACCGAGGAGGAGATCGGAGTGGGAGAGGAGGCGACGGCTACGTGAAGCTGCCGAATCCCGAACGGGCTGTGGTGGACATCGCCAAGCTTCGTGATTATTGCCTGAGCTTCAAGCATCCCCGTGGCCGCCATAAGGCCCGCGTGTTTGCTACCACACTCGGCCTGACCGCCGATCACGCCGAGAAACTACGCGATGCGCTTCTGGCTGCGGCGCGAACGTACGACGCAACGCCCACCGAACAAGATAGCTATGGGCAGCGATATGTGGTAGACTTCCCGATGAACGGGCCTGCCGGACAGGCAATGGTCCGCAGTAGCTGGATCGTCCGCCGTGGAGAGGATTTCCCCAGGCTGACGAGTTGCTATGTCCTCTAAGGAGGAAAATTCAAGATGAGCCGCAAGATAGAGCTTCTGGATGTGGTCGCACTGACCGAGGACCTGCCGCAGCGAGGCCTCCAACGCGGACAGGTGGGGACGGTTGTTGAAATCCTGAGCCCCGGCGTGTTTGAGGTTGAATTCAGCGACGATGAGGGGCGTACATACGCGATGCTGGCGCTACGCGCTGAGCAGTTGATGGTGCTCCACTATCAGCCGGCCAAAGCGGCTTGACCCCCAGCACGACCCATATCATAGGGTGGCGTTAGTGGAGCAGATGCCGGTGCTGCGCAAGCGCCTGGCCGCCGCCAAAACGCCGCACGAGAAGGCTGCCCTCCAGCAGCAGGCTGATGTCACCGGCCACACGACGATCGGCTGGTGTACACGCTGTATGGGCTGACAGAGGAGAAGATCAGGATAGTGGAAGAGGGGGATAGGGTAATGCAAGGTCACTGATTTTGCTGTATGATTATGAACGGCGATGGCTCAAGTTAGAGTACCCGTCACACCTACAGTAATCCGCCAGATCGTCCGGCAGATTGTCGCACGCTTTCACCCGCAGAAAGTTATCCTCTTCGGCTCTTACGCCTATGGCCAGCCTCATGAAGGCAGTGATCTGGATTTCCTTGTCGTCATGCCTGATCCACCCTCGCCTCAAGAGCGTTGGAGAGAAAGCGTTGAGTTGAGCCAGGCATTCGCCCTGCCCATACAACTCGTCTTTATGGACCCTGAGGAGTTCGAAGAGACTAAGGATGTCGTCGGCGGGCTGGCCTATCCTGCCTACCACTGGGGAAAGAGCCAATATGACGCGGACACGTGAGCAGGTCATTTGGGATTTTGTCCAAGACTGGCTACGCAAGGCAGAGGGAGACCTGCGCGCCTCGGCGCATTTGCTGACGCTGGGACAAGAGGATTATTTCACCGCAGCTTTCCATGCTCAACAAGCTGCTGAGAAGTTCCTCAAAGCCTTTCTCGTCAGATACCAAATCCCCTTTCCCAAGACTCACCGGATTGAGCAGCTCATTGAACTCGCCGCCCAAGTGGACCCTTCCCTAAGGGAGGAATTAGCTCCAGCCGTAATGCTTACCCCCTTCGGGGTGGAGTTCCGCTATCCAGGCGAAGAGGTCGCCGATCTTGTGACCGCCCAGAAGGCTTGGCAAGAGGCCGAGCGGGTGAAAGCAGGCGTGCTGGCCCGCTTGAAGGACTACCTCGCTCAAGGCCGTCCTCCAAGCGCGGATTGAGGTCACCGACCGCACGATGATCGGCTGGTGTCCGCGTTGTACAGACTGACCGAGGAGGAGATCAGGACTATTCCACAATGAATCCTATGAAGGTATCTACCACGACACTTCAGATCAGCGGTTATCAGGGCGAACCTGTGCCCAACACCTTCTTCCAGCAAGGGGGGGAGACCGACCACATCGCCATCATCCTGCCAGGCGTCCGCTACACCTGCCATATGCCGCTCCTCTACTATCCTACGCGCCTGCTGCTCTCTATGGGCGCGGACGTGCTGTGGGTAGAGTACACCTATGATCAACGGCCTGGCTTTCGGGCGCTTTCAGAAGCGGAGCGCGAGCGCTGGTTCATCACCGATGTCACCGCAGCCTGTCACACAGCCCTGGCCCGGCGCCCCTACCGGCAGGTCACGCTCGTGGGCAAGTCGTTGGGCACACTGGCGATGGGTCACCTGCTCACCGCCGACCCCCAACTGGCCGGGGCGCAGGCCATCTGGCTGACCCCGCTCCTGCGCAATGAGCGGCTGCGCGTTCAAATCCGCCAGAGCAAGGCGCGCTCGCTCTTCGTGATCGGCAGTGCCGACGGGCACTACGATCCGGCTTCCCTGGCCGAAGTCCGGGCAGCCACCGGCGGTGAGACGCTCGTGATTGACGGTGCAGACCACAGCCTGGAGATAGAAGGCGACCTGTGGCGATCACTCCAGGCCCTGGAACAGGTCTTGCGCGCTATCCAGGCATTTCTGACAAGCCGTGCGCCCGTATAAGCCGACCCGTACAGAGATCGCTGCCGCAGTGGGCAAGACGGTGCCGGACGTGATTGCCCCTGGCCTCAGGGTACTGTTCTGCGGCATCAATCCGGGCTTGTACTCCGGCGCGGTGGGGCATCACTTCGCCCGGCCCGGCAACCGCTTCTGGCCGGCCCTGCACGCCGCAGGTTTCACCCCGCGCCGGCTCTCCCCTTTTGAGGAGCGAGAACTGCTCACATACGGCTACGGGATCACCAACATCGTCGCACGGGCAACGGCCTCGGCGGATGATCTCTCGCCGCAAGAGCTTATCGTGGGGGCACAGCATCTGGAGGAGAAAGTTAAGCACTACCAACCGCGTGTGTTGGCCGTGCTGGGCATTGGGGCCTATCGGACTGCCTTCGGGCGCCCTCAGGCCGGCCTCGGCCCCCAGGTGGAGAGCATCGGCGCATCCCGGCTATGGGTGCTGCCCAACCCCAGCGGCCTCAACGCCCACTACCAGATGGAAGACCTGGTGCGCCTGTTCCGAGAGTTGCGAGAGGCTGTGGCAGCCTGACGGCGACCTGCTGCCACGATTGCTCCCAGCCTTAGCCCCGGCGAGACTGCAGCAACCGGAGCAACTCCTGGACATTCTGTGGGCAAGGCACCTCCCGCCACTCACCGGGCTGGAGGGTACCCAATTGCCAGGGGCCAATCGCCCAGCGGATCAGGCGCAGGGTGGGATAACCGACCGCCGCAGTCATATGGCGCACCTGCCGTTTACGGCCCTCGGTGAGGGTGATCTCCAGCCAACTTGTGGGAACGCTCTTGCGCTCCCGGATCGGCGGGTTGCGCGGCCAGACCGGGGGTGGCTCTATGAACCGCACTCGCGCTGGCCGGGTGCGCTCCCCTTTGACCACCACACCTTGCGCCAACTGCTGGAGCGCCTCCGGAGTAGGGATGCCTTCTACCTGTACCCAATAGACCTTGGGCAGCTTATGGCGGGGGTGGGTGATCCAGTGTTGCAGCCAGCCCACATCGGTCAGCAGGACCAACCCCTCGCTCTCATAATCCAACCGCCCGGCGGGATAGACATCGGGCAGTGGAACATAATCGGCCAGGGTGGCTCGTCCCTCTTCATCCTCAAACTGGCAGAGCACTCGGTAAGGCTTGTTCAGGAGGATCAACCGCCCCATAGCGCTCGCCTGTTTTCGCTTCCCTTTTGTGTTTAGCAGCCCTCACGTCGGTGGACACCTAACCGCAGGGGCAGACCCCATGTCTGCCTGTGGGGGCACAACGCCGCTGCATTCCTACACTTGCGATTTCAGTTGCCAGATCAGTTATCGCCCCAAATCCGAGGGTAGGATGATGTCTACCTGGCTACAACTTTCAGTATCCTACCCTCGGATCGAACCATCGCTACCGAGACAGTCTGTGAGGCGGTCTACGCTGCGACCAGCGCTTTCAGTATCCTACCCTCGGATCGAACCATCGCTACCACCCGTACCTCAAACACAGCAAAAGGTCCAAAATGACCTATTCTAAGCCAATCGTGCCTCTCAGAGGCGCACAACACGTCCTTTTTCATCTCCTCGGCACTCCATCTACCCATTATCAAGCACCCCAATCGCAAATCCTAATCTGCTCAAAATCACGCCCCATTTGCGAAACTACCCCTTACAACTCAATATCATTACAGAAACGACGAAACTCACACGCCCGACACCGCGCCCGATACAGCGTCGGCGGCGGCATGTGCTCCCGCTCCACCATCTCCCCCATCGCCACACACATCGCCCGTACCTCCCCCTTCATCTCCTCCGTCAACCTCACCTCCCGCGCCCGCCGCGCTGGAATAAAATACAGAAAACCTCGCTCCACACGTCCCCAACCCATCTCCTCCAACATCAACCCATACGCCGCCAACTGCAACTCCAAATTCCGCCCCACCCGCCCCGGCGAATCCTTATACTCCACCGGAATCACCTCACCATCTGCCATCACCACCACCATATCCACCTTCCCCCTTAGCCCCAACGCCTCACTCTCCAGCGCCACATCAAAGTAGCGCTGCCCCGCCGCCAACCCATACACCCGCAAACTGCGCCGCTGCTCCAGCCCCTCCGCCCGCTCGTGCGCCTCCACCCCCGCTGCCATCTTGAACGTCACCGGTCGCAACAGCGGCAAACAGTACGTATAATACACAACACGCGCACAATACACAAACTGCTTCAAATCCGTCACCCGAAACACCGCCCCACCTCAGGGATTGATCAACACCAACCGCGCCCGCCAGTCCTTCTCACATAACGGGAAAATCTGCACATTCCCTGGCCGCTTCCCCAACCGCTTCTTCACCTTCAGCAACAACTCCTCCTGGTGCGTCCGCTGCAAATCGCCCAGGAACGCCGAATACTGAATCCGCTCCAGCCCATAATCCAGGCAAATATCGGCCACCTTCGTCCGCACCCGGTCATCCGGGATATCGTACACCACCAGACACCACACCGCTATCCTCGACGGACCGTTACCTTGATCGCACCAAACCCTTTTGACCGGTAACCACCGATCATCGTGATTGCTTCCAGCCGCCGGATCACCAGTTCATCAAGGATGCGTTGTGCATCCCACTCGCCCGACGCTAACCACTGATCCGGCGTCCGATCCCCACCCGACGGATAGCGCGCCTTTCCAAACTCCCATCCCCTCACGTCATCCCGTTCCAAGACCATCAACCTGCCCCGGAACACCGTGCCTTCACGCACCAATTCGTAGGGCCGATTCGTTCCCTGAGCGATCGTCCCCGTGGCCCGGTTGATCCGGCCCGAGTACAGCTCATCCGGCAACTGATCGACCTCTAGAAATGGCAAAGGCTCCTTACCCGCGCCCACCCGCAACCCCCGTTCCGTGCGGCGGGCTCCCCTGGACAGATTAGAGCCGGCGTGATCGGCCACCACCAACAGGAAAATGTCCGAGGCCAGTGCCGCCGGCCCGCGACCGCGATGATGCTCAACGATCCCGCGCCAGCTATTCGTCGTTGGCCCAGGTAACCCCAGCTTTTGGGGCAGCAAGCCAATCGCACCCTGTGAACCTGGACTTTCCAGCCCCAGATGAACTCTTATCTCATCCGTAATGCGCCAGAGTTTGGCGATATCGTGTAATTCCAGCACGAGCGGTTTCCCCATACAGTTTACCCTCCTGAAGTGGCCCTACCACCCCGCCACGAACGGCTCATACCGCTCGCGGTCACCGCGCACATACGTCGCCAGATGCCGCGCCTGCATCTGCAAGATCACCCGCAGCGTATGGCGCTTCCCCTCATACCGCTCCGTGCTCTCCTCCAGCCGCCCCAACACCCGCTCTGCCAGCATCCGCCGCGTCCCCTCCGTCAACCGCCCCTCCTCATCCTGCTCCAGCGCCACCCCCTTATTTACCAACCCCAGCACCGTCCGGTCCACCACCGGCTGGCGGAACTCCTCAATCACGTCCAGCACCAGGCTGGGCTTCCCCGGACGGTCCGCATGGATAAACCCGGCATACGGGTCCAGCCCCGCCAGCACCAGCGCCCGCTCCACCTGCCCATACAGAATCCCATAGCCGTAATTCAAGGCCGAATTCAACGCATCGCGTGCTCCGCGCCCCTCCCGCCCCGGCCAGCCCAACTCCGCCGGCACCACCCGCTTCACAGCCGCCCAATACTTCTGCGCCGCCCGCCCCTCCACCGACAGCACCTGCTCGCGCACCTCGTCAATGCATCCCCCCTTCAGCCGGTCCAGGTCAATCACATGCGACAGCACCTCCCCGGCCACCAGCCGCAGCTCACGGTACAACGCCGCGTCCGTCTCCTTGCGATACTTCGCCATATACTTCAGCAGATTCGACTGGTTCCTGATTTTCCCCTCAGCGAACGCCCGCGCCAGCGCCAGCCCCCGCCCATCCCCATACGCCAGAAGCTGCGCCCGACGCGTCTGTACCGTCCCCGTCAGCCCGGCGGAATACAACGCCGCGTACGGCTGCCCACGTGACGAGAGAAAGTGGATCGGGATGCCCTGCTCACAGCAGGCCGCAATCGCATTCGCCGACAGGCTGATCCCCCGCCCGCTGATCACCACCTGCTCCAGCCCGATGAGCGGCGCCTCGGCGATCACCTCCTTTTTCAGCGTCACCTGCAGCCGCTCACTGTGCAGCCCCACCATCGCCCCAAACTGATCCACGATCAACTCACGCACCAACGCCATCGCTCACCTCATACCAGCCGTTCCCTTTCACTGCGTCTTTCCCCACCTGGGTGAACTGCCCCCACACCAGCCAGGGCAGAAACGGCCCCCAATCCTCCGCCCAATACGTCGCCCGCCCCACGAAGCCGCCAATGGGCGTCGCCCGGCGCAACCGCGTGGAATAGCTCGCCAGCTCCACCCAACGCGTCTCATCCGCGACAAGCTGCACTCCCTCCGCCTCCCTCACCAGGCGATAAAAATCCAGGTCAAGCGGCGTATCCGAGAACTCACGGGCGAGCGCGCTCAACCGCTCCAGCAGCCGTTGGAACAGCGGGCGGAAGCGCGGGCGCTTCACCAACTCCCTCTGATCCACAATCCGCGTGGGTGTCAAGAAGTGGAGGGTGAGCCTGCCCCCCTCCGGAGGGTGCACCCGGCTGAGCACCTGCGCATGCGTGACCGGCACATCGGGCACGCGCACCAAGGACTCGCCCGCACGGACGACTGGCTGGCGCTCGCCTGTAAGCGGGTTGATCGCCTCCACCGCACAAACGTGGAACGTCCCCCGCCGCCAGCCGTTCTCCGCCAGCTTCAGCCCCAGCCCGGCGCGCCCCATCTCGTCCAGCGCCAGGATGACGTAAGGGAACAGGTTGAGCGCCTGGGCGAACAGCGTCAGGCCGAAAGCGAAGCGGTCGCCCGGCTGATAGCGCGTCGCCGGGTCCAGGGGCGGTCGGATGGCGTAGGGGCGGGGCACATCGCGCCCGCGTTCGCTCTCGGGGCGCAGCGTGCTGACCAGCAGGGCGACGGGGCAGGTAGCGACGAGCGGGCATTCGGCGCACACGCGGGCAGCCTGGTTCATGCAGAAGCGGCGCCACAGGGCATGGAAAAGCCCTCCGCGCAGGCTGGAGCCCTTGTGCGGATTGAGCGCCAGAGGCGCCGTCACC
>DAOUBF010000033.1:0-27822 GCA_034432795.1 Anaerolineae bacterium | reverse complement strand
GAGCCGTCTTCGTTGACGTCGTCGTTGGAGCCGGTCACCTGGAGGGTGATGGAGGTTGGCCCGCTGGGTGTTGGCGTGGCTGTGGGCGGGACAGGTGTATTCGTCCGTGTCGGTGTGGCGGTGGGCAGCATGGGCGTGTTGGTGCGCGTGGGCGTGGCCGTCGGTGGGACAGGGGTGTTGGTGCGCGTGGGTGTGCTTGTCGCTGCCACAGGGGTGTTGGTTCGGGTAGGCGTATTTGTAGGCGACACGGGTGTGTTCGTCCGTGTCGCCGTAGGCGTCGCGGTGGCGCTGCCGGTTGCCGGCACAATGCGCACAGCGATGTCGCTGGTCAGCGGCGCAGGCAATGTCAGCACCAGCCCGCTTGCCCCTGCGGTCAATGTCTGTGTCAGGGTCGGCGTCCCCGTGAGCGTGTCCCACCACACTACCTGGTAACTGCCGCCGGTTAAGCCGGGGACTGTGACCGTTCCGCTCAGCGGCGGGATCGGGCTGCCATTCACGACATTGCGCCAGGTATGCAGGCTATTGGCGATCCACAGATGCGCCCAACGCGAGGCCGGGTCTATCTGCCCCCAGGCCCGCAGCCGGCTATCTGACACCGCCGCCCTTGCGTCCTGATAGCGGCCATTTGACAGCGGAATGCCGGCCATGAAGCGGCTGAACGCCTTGAAATGGTAGTATAGATTGTATAGACGGATATTGTCTATCCACCAATATAACTCGCTCATGCCGCCGGGGTTGATCTGCCCCCAGATCAGGTTGTGCAGCCACACCCCCTGCGTATCCTGCGCCAGTTCGGGCAACTCCACCTGGTTGTCGGGGTAGTCAATGCCGGTTTCGCCGCGCACCAGGGGCTTCCCTGCCCCCGATGCGGCTCGTCCGCCTTCCCGCAGGCTGCGCGCGGCTGTGAACCAGGCCGTGTCATCGTCCATGCGTGTCAGGTCAAAGTCGCCGTTGATCTGCAGCACCTCGCCTGTGGGGCTGGTGATGACGATGTGGTCAATCCAGGCCTGCCCGCCGGTGCCAAAGGGGTTCTCAAAATTGATCCTCAATTCATGGGGACGTGCATCATTGATGATGAGCCGGGCTGCGGCCGGAGCAGGCCCGCCGCCGGGCAGTTGGTCGCTCCGATATTCGGTCCAGTCATATGTCCCCGCCGGGGCGCTGCAGCGCCAGGTGGTTCCACTGGCGTTCGGCGGGACGACGTTTTCCGTCCCTCCCCAGTATGTGCCGCCGTCCAGCAGCCATTTGAGGCGTGGCCCCGCCAGGCTGGCGGGGTCGCCCGCCGGGCAGGCGCCGGTGAAGCCCTCGGCTTTCATACGGATGCTGATGCGCCACTCCCCCTGCCCCCGGATAGCGATGGCGCGTTCGCTATTGGAAGAAAATTGGCTGCTCCCAGGAATACGCACAGAGACCCCTGTCCCACCGTAGACATACTGGGAGCGAGTCTCAAACGCGAGCGGCGGCTGCATCCCATTGCCCCAGAAGTCATAGATGCCGCCCCCGGTGGAGATATAGGCGTGCAGGTCGGCATAATCCACATCAGGGTAAGATGGGTTGGCCCAGAACTCCACTACTGGGAAGGAGTGCCAGAAGGAGGTGGTGATCAGATGGCGCGAAGGTTCGTTGGTGTGCATGTACGCGCCAAAGGCCTGGGCCAGGTTGTGGTGATTCCCGTTGAACGGATCGCCCTCGTTCAGCAATTCCCACGAATGTACGCTGGTGGCATAGCCCCAGCGCGCCGCCAGGTAGCGCCAGTAGGCCTGATGCAGCCAGCGCACCTTGGTGTTGGGCGCGGCGTAGAAGTTATTGGTGTCACCATTGGGCGTGACCGTGCCGTTGGGGAGGATGTGGGTATAGGTCCAGTCATCCTTCTCCAGCACGACCAGCTTGAGATAGACCCCATAGGCCGCCGCCCGATCCAGGATGTAGTCCCAGTCCCAGGAGACGGGCTGGTCAAAGTAGGTGTGGGGGTTCATGCGCGGCTTGGACACCAGATTGGGGCCGTAGCGCCCGCCGCCCAGGTCTTCTTCAACCCACACCTCATCAATATAGGCCGCCCCGCCGGTGGCATTCACCCGCGCCAGGTACAGGTTGGGGAGGAAATACTGGCCGGCGCCGGTGGTATAGCTCCCGCTGACAATGGCCCAATCGGCTGTGCCGTTGCGATAGGCCGTGACGGCTGTCCCCGTCCAGGGCTTATCGCAGTCTGTGCCCAGCCAGTCCCCCAGCTTGACGACGAAGCCGTAGGGGTAGCCCGCCTGGGCCGGGCCGGTGATGCCAGAGGTGCGCACGCGCGCGCGGATGCGGTACGTCGTGTTAGGTCGGACGGAGATGGCGCGGTTAAAGGACCCCTGGAACATACAGGGGTTGGTGCTGTCCAGCTTCATGGAGAAGTCGCTGCCCCCGTAGGCCGCCTCTGTGGTCAGAGAGGTGTAGGGGAGGTAGCCCTGAGCGCCGACATGGTGGCTGGTCCAGGGCATCCAGGCCGCGCCGACGACGCTTGATCCGCTGAGCCAGACGCGGAAGAAGTTCATGCCGTTGGCCTGGAAGAGGGCGAACTTGTTCTCGGCGTCCAGGGTCATCTGGTTACCGCCGTTAAAGCCTTCGTTGTACCCCAGCGGGATGAAAGGTGTGCCATCGTCAAATTCAAAGTAGCGGGTGTCGTTAGGGCTGACGCGGAGGAAGCCCTTATTTGTTGAGGACGTGACGGTGAAGGTCAGATCGCCGCTGGCCGGGTAATAGGTTGTGCCTGAGGCGTCCGTCGCCCGCAGGCGGTAGCGCCAGGTCCCGGTCTGGCGCGGCGCGAAGCGCACCTTCCAGACGGGGTCCCCGGCGGGGTAGAGATGCTCAGAGCCGCCGATCACCTGGCGTGTGAAGGGTTGGTAGAAGAAGGCCGGTTGCACCTGCGTGGTCACCCAGTTGTCATTGGAGAACAGGCCCTCAACGGTTATGCCTGTGCCGGCAGGCAGGCCCGGCGGCGGGGCCGGATCATAAGGGAAGTAAAAGTTGGTCGCAGTTGTGTTCGTAATACTGAAGGTGACCTCAAACTTTTCATAGCGCCCTACGCTGGCCGGGCCAGGCGTGACGTTGATGATCTGCGGCCCGACATCGGGCACAGGCACAGCATCCTGCGCCTCCGATTCGCCCAAGGCGCTTACAGGCGTCTCTATAGGTATGGGAGTACCATCCGCCTGGCTGCTGGGGACAGGCGTTGGTTGAGCCGGTAAGATGGTGGGTAGAGAGCCAGCGCCGACCGCGCCCTGGATGAGCATGATAGAGGTAAGTACAGCAAAAGCCAGCGCGACTGTGATGGCAGTGATGCTGCGGTTTATCTTCATTGTTGTTCCCCCAAACCAGGCCCGCGGGATCGCCTGCCCAGCCCCAAGGACAGGCGCCCAAGAAAGGTTAGAGAATGGTTAAAGATGCGTTATTACCTGGTTTGAAGTATAGGGTGCGGCGGGACCGGTTTAAATCACCCCTCGGTACTAGAACGCCTGCTGCTGCTGAGACCTGGGCGCTGTTCAGTACTAACGCCCTATTTGGGGGGAATGTAGAAGACGGAAGATGGATCAACCTCCGTCTTCCGTCCCCACGGCTCACCGCCGAGTAAGCATTATAGAGCAGAACGTTGCATTGTATATCAGGGATCCCCCTGATTTTCTGCCGGGAAAACCATGAGAAGAGGGTATAGCAATGGGGATTTAGGCTTGGGCGGCGGAAAGCAGGCGGAGAGCCAGGGCCAGCGCGCGCAGGCCGTCCTCCCCGCTCACCGGAAAGGGCTGCGCGCGTGCCACGCAGCGGACGAAGGCCTCCAACTCCAGGCGCAAGGGCTCCTGGCGCGGCACGTAATAGCGGATCATATCGCCCTCGTTCACACCGGTGAACAGGCGCAACGTCTCCCAATCGGCCCCGTTCGGCCTGTTCTTAAACAGGGTCAACTCCTGGGTGAGGTAGTCCACGACGAACATGCCGCCCTCGCCATTCACTATCAATTCGCGCACCTTGGTGGGCGAAAGCCAGTTGATGTGCAAGAGGCCGATGACGCCGTTCTCAAAGCGCAGGAGCGCACAGAGCAGGTCCTCATGGCGGGTGTGAAGCTGACGCCCGATCTCGGCGGAGACGCGCACGACACGGGCGCCGGTCAAATAGCATAAGATGTCCAGGTCGTGGGTCGCCAGGTCAATGACCACACCCACGTCCATAATGCGCGTGGGGAAGGGGCCGATGCGCCGCACGCTCATTTGGAACACGCGCCCCAACTCTCCCCGGTCCAGGTGCTCCTTCAGCGCTATGATCGCCGGGTTAAATCGCTCAATATGCCCCACACCCAGCGGCACACCGGCGGCGCGGGCCATCTCAATCAGACGTTGACCCTCTTCCATGGAAGCAGCGATGGGCTTCTCAATCAGCACGGGGATGCCGCGTTCAATCACCGCCGCTGCCACCTCGTAATGTGCCTGGGTGGGCACAGCCACTGAGACCAGGTCTGGCTGTTCCCTGTCCAGCATCGCGCAAAAGTCGGCATAAATGGGGATGTGATAGCGATGGGCCAGTGGCACGCAGGCCGCTTCGTCTGGATCGGCCACCGCTACCAGGCGCACGCCCTCCATTTCCGTGTACACACGCGCGTGGTGCCGACCCATCGCGCCCACGCCAATCACAGCAGCTCGGAGTACGGCCATAAGAACTCCAGGAACTTACCTTATCAGCCTTGACCCACCTGTAACGGTTACGATGCCGGTCATTACAAAACAGTATAAAGCAGATAAGTAAAAGCGAATAGCGAATTTCCGTTAGAATCAATTAGAACTTGTCAGGAGAGGGATACGCATACCCCCGCAGCATGGGAGGGGGTGAGGGCGTATCCATCGTTATACCCTACGTAGTGGGCAGGCCTTCAATGCGCCAGGGCGCCGTGTACACATTGAAGCGCCCCTCCCGCACGAAACCCACCACCGTCATCCCAGCCGCCTCCGCCAACTCCAACGTCAGGCTGGAGGGCGCCCCCACCGCCACCAGAATGGGAATACCCGCCCGCAGCGCCTTCTGCGCGATCTCAAACCCCGCCCGCCCGCTGACCACCAGGCACGCCCGACTCAGGGGCAGCCGCCGGGCCAATAGCGCCGCCCCTACCACCTTATCCACGCTATTGTGCCGTCCCACATCCTCCCGCAACCAAAGCAGCGGCATTCCTTCATCCTCTGTATCAAAAATCGCCGCCGCGTGCAGCCCTCCCGTCCGCTGGAACAACGCCTGCGCCTCTCGCACCCGCTGCGGCAGGGCGCACACCGTCTCCGCCGCCAGCTTCGGCCCGTCCGCCGGCAGCGCCGGATGCCCCTGCACAAACACCGCCTCAATCGCCGCCTTCCCGCATACCCCACAACTGCTCGTCATATAAAAATGGCGCGCCAGCCGGTGCGCCTCTAGCCGCACCGCCGGGCTTAAGCGCACCTGCACCACATTGTACGCCTGCTCCTCCCCCGGCGCGCAGTAGCTCATGCGCACAATCGCCTCTGGCCCCTCAATCAGCCCCTCCGTGTACAGAAAGCCTGCCACCAACTCAAAATCGTTCCCCGGCGTGCGCATTGTCACCGCCAGCGGCAAGACCGCAAGTTGCCCTGCCTGCTCAAAAGCCAGCCGCATCTCCAGCGGCTCTTCTGTCACCACTGTGTCCGCCAGCATCCGCATCCCATTGGCCCTCACCTGCCGGATCGGCCAACGGCGCACATTCCCGTTGCGCATGGTACCTCCTCGTCCCCTCCCCCTTATAGGGGAGGGAAAGGGTGGAGGAAATCCACCCTATGCCTCACGCAGCACTTCTACCACCGTGTTATAGTCCGGGATGCCGCATACCGGATCGCGCCTCCCGCGCCGGATCAAGACATTCCCCTCGGGCCAGAAGACCTGGAGGTTGCCTGGGCGGATGGGCACGATCTTCACTCGCCCTCGCAGTGTTCCCACCTCTGAGCGTAACACAACCGCATCGCCCTGGCGCAGCCCTAAAGCCGCCGCATCCTCGGCGCTCATGAACACCTCATCGCGATGCGCCCCGGTGAGCGGGTCGCGCGGGCCATAGAGCATACTGTTGAACTGCTTGCCGCGCCGGGTGCTCAGCCAGAATCGCCCCGGTGGTAGATCGGCTTCGGGCGGCGTCAGCGGCGTGAAGCAGGCCCGGCCATCCGCTGTGGGGAAACGCCCACCCTGACACAGCCGTTCGCCACCCCACTGGACCGCCTCCCCTTTCCGTTGCAGGCGTTCAATCCCGGCGTAGAAAGGCACTGCCTGAGCGATCTCCGCCCGGATAGCGGCCCCGTCCTTGAAAGCGATCAGCCCGGCGCGTTCCGGGTAGGCCCGCTGGGCCACATCCATCAAAATCTGCCACTCGCCGCGCGCCTCGCCGAGGCGACGACCGGGGATCTCTGGGCTGAAGATGATGCGGCGTTCGGTGGTGGTCTCGGTGCCGCCGCCGGGTTGCTCATAACGGGTGGCAGCCGGCAGCAGTACCACTATCTCGGCGGGGTCCACCAGCATCGCCGGGCTGACGATGAGGTCCTGGTGGACGCGCAAGGGCACGCGCTCCAGTGCCTCGCGCACGAAGTCAGGCTCAGGCAGGGTCTCCAGGAAATTGCCACCCAGGCTATACAACACGTCAAGCCCCCCGGCGTGGGCTGCCTCAATCATCTCCACCGCCGACAACCCGCGCCAGTCCGGGACCGGGAAGCCCCACAGGGACTCCAGGCGGTGAGCGTTCTCCGTATTGACCGGGTCTCCGCCGGGGAACTGCCAGGGGACCGCGCCCACCTCCGCGCCACCCTGCACGCCGCTGTGTCCCCGGATGGCCATCAACCCACACTTCTCCCGGCCCACCATGCCCCGCGCCAGGGCCAGGTTGACCACCGCCTTCACATTCTCCACCCCAAAGCGGTGTTGCGTCAGCCCCATACTCCACACAAACACCGCGCTCCGCGCCCCCGCGTACATCTGCGCAAAGCGCAGCATCTCCTCCCGTGACGCCCCGCTGGCTCGCTCCAGTGCCTCAAACGGCTGCGCCTCCAGCGAGGCGCACAACGCCTCAAACCCCGCCGTATGGTCCTGGATGAACGCCCGGTCCACCCAGCCCTCCTGGATCAGATGCTTCAGCACGCCGTTGATAAACGCAATGTCTCCACCCGTGTGGATCAGGAAGAAGTCGTCGGCCAGGCGCGTCCCAAACAGCGCGCTTTCAAACGTGGAGGGTATCCAATAGCGTTCCAGCCCCGGCTCCCGGTACGGGTTAACCACCGCGACGCGGCTGCCCTGTGTTTTCGCATAGTACAGATACTTGGTGGTCACCGGCTGGTTGTTTGGTGCATCGCTGCCGAAGAACACGATCAGGTCCGCCCCGATCCAGTCCTGATAGGAGCAGGTGGAGGCGGCCACGCCCAACGTCTGCTTCAGCGCCACTGTGCTGGGCGCGTGGCAGATACGTGCTGAATTATCTATATTGTTCGTCCCCAGGAAGCGGGCCACCTTTTGGGCGACATAGTACACTTCGTTGGTCAGCCCCCGTGACGTCAGATAAAAGGCCATGCGGTGGGGATCGGTCTGGCGCAGGCGCCCGGCGATCAGCGCCAGGGCCTCCTCCCAGGAGATGCGTCGGAAGCCGCGTTCCCCGCGCTGCCGCAGCATGGGGTAGGGCAGGCGCCCCAGTTCGCGCAACGCCCGGTTGGAACGGCCTTTTAAGGCGTCCACATCCTCCAGGATACGCGGGTCCAGCGCCGGCATGGTATTCAGGCGCAGGAAGTTCAGCCGCACTGTGCACAGATGGATGCCTGGGATGGTCCAATCGCGCAGGCCGCTGGTGCCCAGGGCACAGCCATCGCAGACGCCATCGCGCAAGATGCGCCAGGCGTAGCCCAACTGGTCACGGTTCTCCCAGACTGTCTTCAGGATTTCCAGGTAATGGTTGGGTTTGACCTGGCCGATGCCGTTGGGGATCAGCCCGGCCCAGGTGTGGGGATGCCAGCGAAACATGATCATCCCTCCTTTGCGCGTCGCTTGTCGTCCTTCATCTGTCGTATGGTATTGCCGGCCCAGGGTGACTCGGTGCCTGATTATGCTCATTCTACTTTAGCTGAAGTGAATCTGTCAATAACGACCTTTTATATCGTATTTAGGGAGATAGAGAGACCCGGCTGCTGCGAGAAGCCGGGTCTCTGATCGGAACACATCAAAAAGGGGTGGGGACATTCCCCACCCCTTTGCTTTCTTGCTTCCGCCTGGGCGCCCTCAGGCCAGCACCGGTCCCTCCAGCGCTGCCTCCAGCGCGCCCGGCTCCTCCCTTCCTTCTTTCCGTCGCAACACGATGGCTCCGCTCTCGTCCACATCCACGATCACCGTGTCTCCCTGCTGGAACTTCCCCGCCAGCAGCGCGTCCGAGAGCGCATCCTCCACCCGGTTCTGGATCACCCGCCGCAGCGGCCGTGCTCCAAACTCCGGATCGTAGCCCTCATCCGCCAGCTTCTGCTTGGCTTCGGGCGTGGCCTCCAGCGTCAGAGCGTGCTCCTTCAGCCGCTCCTGCACCTTGGCCAGCTCCAGGTCCACGATCTGGGTGATCTCCTCCTTGGACAGGGAGCGGAAGACGATGACGCCATCCACGCGGTTGAGAAACTCCGGGCGGAAGATCTTGCGCAACTGCTCCAACAGCTTCTCCCGCATCGCCTGGTACGCCGCCTCCGCTGATTGCTCCTCGTCGCGGCGCGCCGTAAAGCCCAGTTGCGTCTGCCGCTTGATCATCTCCGCTCCCACGTTGCTCGTCATCACGATCATCGCGTTGCGGAAGTCCACTCGCCGCCCTCGCGCATCCGAAAGGTGCCCCTCCTCCATGATCTGGAGCAGCATATTGAACACCTCCGGGTGCGCCTTCTCTATCTCATCAAACACCACAATAGAGTACGGTCGCCGCCGCAGGGCCTCCGTTAGCTGCCCTGCGTCCTCATACCCAATATACCCTGGTGGCGCCCCCACCAGCCGGCTTACCGTGTGCCGTTCCATGAACTCGCTCATGTCCAACTGCACCAGCGCATCCTCGCTGCCGAACATGAACTCCGCCAGCGCCTTCGTCAACTCTGTCTTCCCTACGCCCGTCGGCCCCAGGAAGATAAAGCTCCCGATCGGTCGTCGCGGGTCCTTCAACCCCGCCCGGGCCCGCCGCACCGCCTTGGCGATGGCCGAGATGGCCTCATCCTGCCCCACGATGCGCTTGTGCAGGAACTCTTCCATTTGTAACAGCCGCTCCGTCTCCTCCGTCGCCAGCCGCCGTACCGGGATGCCCGTCCACATGCTCACCACCTCGGCGATGTCGTCCGCCGTCACCTTCGGGGCGTTCTCTCCCAGCGCGTCCCAGCCCAGCCGCATCTGCTCCAGCTTCGCTTGCAACTCTTCCTCGCGCTCGCGCAACTCCGCCGCCTCATCGTAGCGCGCCTCCTCTATCGCCAGCGCCTTCTCCTCCCGGATCACCTTTAACTCCTGATAAATCTGCTGCATGCTGGACGACTGTGGCGACTTGTACATCCGCACCCGGCTGGCGCTCTCATCTATCAGGTCTATGGCCTTGTCCGGCAAAAACCGCTCCGGCACATACCGTGCCGAGAGATGCGCCGCCGCCCGGATGGCCTCATCCGTGATGTGCAGCTTGTGATGCTCCTCATACGCGCTCTTGATCCCCCGCAGAATCTCTATCGTCTCCTCCACCGTCGGCTCATCCACATACACCGGCTGGAAGCGCCGCTCCAACGCCGCGTCGCTCTCAATATACTTCCGATACTCATCCAGCGTGGTGGCGCCGATACACTGCAACTCACCGCGCGCCAGCGCTGGCTTCAGGATGTTGGCTGCGTCCACCGAGCTTCCGGCAGCACCGGCGCCCACCAGCATGTGCACCTCATCAATAAACAGGATGCTTTCCGAGGACTTGAGTTCGTCAATGACGCGCTTGAGGCGCTCTTCAAACTGGCCGCGGTACATCGTCCCCGCCACCAGCGAGCCGACATCCAACTGCAACACGCGCTTCCCCTGCAGGGGCTCCGGCACCTCGTTCTGCACGATCCGCTGCGCCAGCCCCTCTACAATCGCCGTCTTCCCCACCCCCGGCTCGCCGATCAGCGCCGGGTTGTTCTTCGTCCGCCGCGACAGAATCTGGATCACCCGCTCAATTTCCTTCTGCCGCCCGATCACCGGGTCCAGCTTGCCCTCCTCCGCCAGTTGTGTCAGGTCCGTGGCGAGTTGGTCCACCAGCGGCGTCTTGGCCCGCTCCTTCTTCGGGCGCGCGCTCAGGGGGCTTTCCTGCAACACCTGCCGCACCTGCCGCCGCACTTGCTCCGGCGTGATGCCGAAGTGGCGCAGCACATCAATGGCGATGCCCTCGTTCTGCCGCACCAACCCCAAGAGGATGTGCTCCGTCCCGATGTAATGGTGGCCCATGCGCCGCGCCTCGTCCACCGACAGCTCCAGCACCCGCTTCGTCCCCGGCGACAGATCGATCTTGCTAAACGGCGCCCGCTGGCCGGGGCCGGCCATGCGCTCCACCAGGTCGGTCACCCGCCGGGGCTCCAGCCCTAACTCGCGCAGCACCCGCCCGGCCACCCCGCCCTCCTCGCGGATCAGGCCGATCAACAGGTGCTCCGTCCCGATATAGCTGGAGCGCAATCGCTCCGCCTCTTCCTGGGCCAGACTCAGCACGCGTCGTGCGCGCTGAGTGAATCGTTCCATTTTATTCGACACGGTCCCATCCTCCGTCTAGGCATCCGCTCGGTTTAGCGTTCAGCCTCAACACGTCCGCTGCAGGGACGCAGAGGAATGAGAGAACTTTTTCTGTGCTCCCCGCGTCTCTGCTGCGGTAAACTGACCGCTAACCGCTACTCATCAAACTCTTCTTCCTCGCCCCTGTCCCGCGCCCGCGCCTTGGCGCGACGCCGGCGGGCGCGCACCTCGGCACGGTCCGGGGGCGGGGCCTCCGTGAAACTATCGTCCGTCGTCGGGTGTCCCTCGTCTGTGGCCTGCATGGCCTGCCGCCAATCCAGGTCGGCATAGGCCGGGGAAGCCACTTTCTTCAAGCTCAAGCCGATACGCTTGCGTTCCGGGTCCACCCGGATCACCCGCAGGGTCACCACCTGCCCCTCCTTGACCACTTCTTTGGGATGGGCAATGCGACCCTCAGAGAGTTCCGAGATATGGATCAACCCTTCCACGGGGGGGTCCTCCCCATGCAGGCGGGCGAAGGCGCCGAACTTGGCCAGCTTGGTGATGGTCGCCTCCACCAACTGGCCCTGTTTATAGGTACGCTGGATGCGCTGCCAGGGATCTTCCTCCAGCCGCTTCATGCTCAGGGCGATGCGCTTGCGCTCGCGGTCCACGCTCAACACCTGCACCTGCACTTCCTGCCCCACCTTGAGCAGGTCTTTGGGGTGGTTCACCCGCTTGTGCGAAAGCTCCGACAGGTGCACCAGGCCATCGGCGCCGCCCAGGTCCACAAACGCGCCGAAGTCCGCCAGGCTGATCACCCGGCCCGTGCGGACCTCCCCCTCTTTCAGGGAGGCCAAAAGCTCCTGGCGCTGCCGCTCGCGGCTCTCCTTGATAGCGGCCCGCTCCGAGAGGATCAGCCGGTTGCGGGCGCGGTCCACCTCAATCACTTTGACCTGGATGGGCTGGCCCACCAGGGGCCCCCAGCGCTCCTCAGGGGTCTCATTCTGGCCCTTGCGTCGGCCTGGGCCAAGTTGCGAGGCGGGCATGAAGCCGCGCACCTTGCCGATCTTGATCAGCAAGCCGCCTTTGTTAAAGCCGGCGACGACGCCCTGGTAAATCTCCTGGCTGTCGCGCAGCCGTTCGGCATCGCGCCAGTCCTGCTCTTCCTGGGCGCGGGTGTAGCTGAGGACGATGTTCCCGTTCTTGTCCTCCGGGCTGACCACGTAAACCAGGATCTCCTGGCCGACCTGGAAGCGGCTGCGGGTGGCCTCATCAATCCGTTCCAGTTCGCGGCCGGAGATCACCCCCTCGGACTTGGCACCGATGTCCACCAGGATCTCGGTCGGCGAGATACGCGCGATCGTCCCCTGGCGGATCTCCCCGCGTGCAGGGAGGTTCATGCCATAGTCGCTGGCATCCAGCAGGCCCTGCATCGTATGGGCCGTGTCCGCCTCACTGCCCTCCTCTGCCGGGTGGCTGATTTCCGTTGGCGCTAGCGCGACCGCCAACTCATCTGGCATGTCCTCATGGACGAGGACATTGTCGTGTTCCATCCATACTCCCCCGTGAAATGTTTCGTATCCACGATTATAACCCGGTTCAAATCAAATAGCAAGCTGACCAATGGGGGAAGGGTATACCAATTCTTACAGGGCGGGGGCAACACACACCTGAACTGTGACCTCATACTGCACTTCTAGTATACATGACGATGGAGCGGCTGTCAATGCTGTGAGTCAGATAGTAGGGCGGCTTTCCATAGCCGCCGCAGAGCGGCGGAAGAGCGGCAGGTATGGAAACCTGCCCTACGCCGGAGTTGAGCTTGTAGGGCGGCTTTCCATAGCCGCCGAAAGGCTTTCCATTCCTGCTGTGCCACGTCCATGCTCTGCTCTCCCCTGTTCTCGTTGTTCTCGTCGTGGTCAGTGCACCACATCTGCCCCAAATATGGAATACACCCGACCATACCCGGACGCTTGACATTCCACGCGTCTGGTAGTACAACCTTACCTGTCTGGTCTCTAGTCGGCATAGCCTGTGCCGGCGTCGGGCGCTCCGCCCGTCGAAAAGTGCTGGAGACCCCCAATGGAGGCCAGAAGCAGCGATGATGTCGGAAACACATACCTTCACTCTGATGGTGAATGGCGTCCAGCATCAGGTGCATGTGTCCCCTCATACGACGCTGATGGATGTGCTGCGCGACCACCTGCGGCTGACCGGCACGAAAGACGGCTGTGCCAGCGGCCACTGCGGCGCGTGTATGGTCCTCCAGGATGGGAAGCCGGTGCGCTCCTGCCTGGTGCCCATGAAGCGGGCCGACGGCTCGCAAATCATCACCATTGAAGGGATCAAAGGCCCAGACGGGGGGCTGCATCCGGTCCAGCAAGCCTACATTGACCAGGGGGCGACACAGTGCGGCTTCTGCACCCCTGGCTTTATTCTCTCCACAATCGCCCTGCTGGAGAAAAACCCGAATCCCACCCTGGAAGACATTTACGCTGCCCATCGCTGGAACATCTGCCGCTGCACCGGCTACAACGCTATCATTCGTGCGATACAGCAGGCCGCCGGACAGGATGTGCCGCCCCTGCCGCCAGTCAAGGCGCCGCTCAAGGCCATCAGCCGCCCCTTGCCCCGCCCTGACGCGGTTGAGAAGGTCACCGGCAAGGGCATCTACGCCGATGACCTGTACGTGGAGGGCATGTTGTATGCCAGGGCGCTGCGTAGCGCTTACCCCCATGCCCGCCTGCGCAGGGTGGACGTGAGCAGAGCCAGGGCGTTGCCCGGCGTTGTCGCTGTGCTCACCGCCGAGGACATCCCTGGCCGCAAGAACTGCGGCGTGCATGAGGTAGACTGGCCGGTGTTGTGCTACGATAAGGTGCGTTACGTCGGCGACGCGGTCGCGCTGGTCGTGGCCGAGTCCGAGGAGGTCGCCAGCCGGGCGCTTGAACTGATCGCGGTTGAGTATGAACCCCTGCCGGTGGTCACCGGGCCGAAGGAAGCCGCCGCGCCGGATGCGCCGCCCATCCACGAGAAGGGCAATGTCCTGGCCTACTATCACCTGGAAAATGGGGACGTTGAAGCCGGTTTCGCCCAGGCCGATGTGATCGTGGAGCGCGAATACACCACGCAGATGGTGGAACACGGCTTCCTGGAGCCGGAGGCCGGGCTGGCGGTGCCTGAAGCCAACGGGCGTATCACGGTCTATGCCGGGGGACAAATCCCCTTCGCCGACCGCAGCCAGATCGCGGCCACGCTCAACCTGCCTGAGGACCGGGTGCGGGTGATCAATTGTCTGATTGGTGGGGGCTTCGGCGGGAAAGAGGATGTCTCCGTGCAGGTCCACGTGGCGCTGGCCGCCTGGGCCACGCGCCGCCCGGTGAAGATGGTTCTGAGCCGCACCGAGTCCATTCGCGTTCACCCCAAGCGCCACGCCACGATCATCCGCATGAGAACTGGCGCCAAACGGGATGGCACGCTTGTGGCGCACGATGTTGAAATTTGGGGCGACGCAGGTGCCTATGCCAGCCTGAGCAACCATGTGATGCTGCGGGCGACGACCCACGCCGCTGGCCCGTATGAGATTCCTCATGTCCGCGTGCGGACCTGGGCCATGTATACCAACAACGTCCCGGCGGGCGCGTTCCGGGGCTTCGGCGTGACCCAGAGCGCCTTCGCCATGGAGAGCCAGATGGACATCCTGGCGGCTGAACTGGGCCTCTCGCCTCTGGATATCCGCCGCAAGAACATCCTGACCTATGGCAAGAAAACGCTGGCCGGGCAGGTGATCACTGAAAGCTGTGGCCTCTCTCAGGCGCTTGAACTGGTGGCTGCGGAGATGGAGAAGCACCCCTTTGTGGCGGTGGAGGGCGATAAACGCCGCGCCTGGGGGATCGCCTGCGCCTATAAGAACACGGGCTATGGCAGCGGGGCCTATGATGCCGCCGGGGCGGAGGTGGAGGTGTTCGCCGATGGCCGGGCCATTGTGCGGGCCGGGGCCGCCGAGATCGGCCAGGGGCTGCCTGCTGTCCTGGCGCAGATCGTCGCGGAGGAGTTGGGCATCCCCTATGAGCGCGTGGATGTACTTCTCTCGGATACCGATCTGACGCCCGATGGCCAGGCAACAACGGCCTCGCGCCAGACGTATGTGACCGGCAATGCGGTGCGCTACGCCAGCCAGGAGGTGCGCGCCCTGCTCAGCCAGACCGCCGCCGAGATGCTGGATGCTGCGCCGGAGAACCTGATCTTTGCCGATGGCCTGGTGCGCAGTCATGGCCGCAGCATCCCCCTGACCGAGGTAGTGCGAGCCGCCCGACGCGAGGGGCGCATTCCCAAGGTCACCTACCAATATGTCGCCCCGCCGACCGGGCCGTATCAGCATTTCGCTTTCGGTTTCGGCGCCCAGGCGGCCCTGGTGGAGGTGGATGTCAGGACGGGCGAGACAAGGGTGCTTAAAGTGATTGCGGCCTGCGATGTGGGCCGGGTGATCAACCCGCTGGGGGTGCTGGGGCAGATTGAGGGGGGCATCTCTATGGGCCTGGGCATGGCGTTGCAAGAGAACTTCGTGATGCGGGACGGCTATATCGTGACAGATACGCTGTACAAGTGCCGCCTGCCGACCATAGAGCAGACGCCGGAGGTGATCACCTTCTTTGTGGAGGACGAGACCAGGGAGGGGCCTTATGGGGCGAAGGGCGTGGGCGAACTCGCCTCCATCCCTACTGCGCCTGCGATCATCAACGCCATCGCGAATGCCACAGGCGTCCGCTGCTACAACCTGCCCGCCGATAAGAAGTGGCTGAAGGCAGCGCTAACTGAGAAAAGGATAGGGATCGCCTAAGTTGAACCACATCGGGGCTTTCTGACCCGCTTTTCCAGCAGGAACCGCACGAAGTCCTCTACTTCCCGCTGGACATCTGGCGGTAATTCCTTGATCAATTGTTCCAATGTGGCGTCTTGCCCTGTCATTGGGCCTCCTTATTTCGCCCCCGTTTCAGTTGCACTTTGCTTGAACCACTGGTATTCTAATATGACAAGTCGGATGTGGGCAACGAAACGCAGCTTGAGATATTGAGATCCTCTCATAAATGGCAAGATGAGCGAGGCGGGATAGAATAGCCTGTAGGGCGGCTTTCCATAGCCGCCAAAGAGCGGCAGGTATGGAAACCTGCCCTACGCCGGGGAGGGAAACCCCGCCTACGACGCGCTACTATTACGGCATTCCACGCGCAGAGAGCCTCCATTCACGCTGACGTGGCGTAGAGTTCCATGGGCTTCCCGGCCCAACATAGCGCGTGAGCCGTGCCTGACGGATTTAGGTAGGATCTCAATGAGATAGGCTTGACAGAGTCCTTAATATTCTGTAGAATTTTGATAAGATTAGGTAGATTTGGCATCACGATGGGACCGCAACACGCCCCTGCAGTCGCCGAGACGTGGCTTAGCCTGAGCCGGGCTGCGGCCTTCCTGGGGGTGCATCCAGGGACGTTGCGCCTGTGGGCCGATCAGGGGAAGGTGCCTGTGCAGCGCACGCCAGGCGGCCACCGGCGCTTCCGCCGCTCCGACCTGGAGGCCGTTCTGATCGCCGGAAGCCCACCGCAGGGCCAATCCAGCCTCCAGGCCGTTGTGTATAGCGCCTTAGGACGGGCGCGCCTGGGTGTGAGCGAGGGCAGCCTGGCAACAGCCCTCTGGTATCGCCAACTCAGCGAGGCCGCGCGTGAACAGCACCGGGCCATAGGTCGCCGCCTGCTGGGGGCACTGCTGCGCTATGTGAGCAGCCCGGCGGACCGGGAGGTGCTCCTGGATGAGGCGCGCACCTGTGGCCAGAACTACGGTGAATTCAGCCGCTCTCAGGGGCTGACATTGGAGGAGGCGGTGCGCGCCTTCCTGTTCTTCCGCGATGCTCTCGCCGAGAGCGTGATTGAGATGGCGGAGGCCTTTGAGTCACGCCCGATGTGCAACTGGGGCGAGACGTTGCGCCAGGTCAATGCGTTTACCAATGAGGTTCTCCTGACCCTGATCCGGGCCTATACCCACGAGGATGTCCCCTGATGAAGGTCACCCATTCCAGTGTGCCTGAGGTCCGTGAGCCGGCCCGCCCACGCCGGGCGCCGGTGCCGCGTGTCCCCAGGACGTTCTTTTACGAGAAGATCGTCCCGGCTGCGCTGATCTTGATCGGCGTAGTGACATTGCTGACGCTGATCGTCGCACTGTTGGGCGTCGCCGGGGTCATTCATTTCTAGTCAGGAGCTTTTCATGCCTGTGAACTTTCTGCTCTCCCTGCTGGCTGCTGTGGTCTCTGGCATCTTCAGCGTTGTCGTCCTGAACCGCTACCGCGAGCGCGGTGGGATGCACCTGCTCGTCTGGGGGATCGGGCTGGTGCTTTACAGCCTGAGCACGCTGGCCCAGGCGGTTCTTTTCCAGGGGTGGAATGCGCTCTTCTTTCGCCTGTGGTACTGGGCGGGCGCGATGATCGTCGCGGCCTGGCTGGGCCAGGGGACGATCCATCTGTTGGTGCGGCGGGGGCGTATCGCCATGACCCTGCTGGGCGTGTTGACCGTCGCCTCGCTGGTCGCGCTCGTCCTGGTGTTGCGGGTGCCCCTGGACCCCGGTGGGGGCAACTTCACCCTGCCCAACTGGATCACCAACTATGCCAGGGTGCTCCCTCCCAGTGACACACCGGAAGGCGTGGTACGCAGGCTGACTGTGCTGTTCAATATTTACGGCACGGTCGGGCTGGTGGGTGGGGCTATCTATTCCGGTTGGCTCTTCCTGCGCAAGCAGATCCTGCCCAATCGCGTCTTGGGCAACGTGCTGATCGCAGCGGGCGGCCTGTCCAACGCGCTGGGGGGCACGCTGGCGCGGCTGGGCGGGCCGGAGTTCCTGCCCCTATCTCAACTTCTCGGCGCGGGCCTGATCTTCGCCGGCTTCTGGCTGGCGGTATCGGGCGCGCCGCAACCCGCCACTCAACGGGCGCGGGCGTAGAGAGGCCGCACGCCGCGCTCCTGTGGAAGGCAGCTTACTTGCCTTGTGTTGATCCTGCGGTAGAATCCAGGCGCAGGAGGATATGCCATGCGCAGCCAGTTTGAATGGACTGTGCTTATTCTGGCTGTGGTCGTGCTGGGCGGGGCCTGGACGCTTGTTTCGCGCGTGCCGCCGGAGGAGGCGAACCCCGGCAACCTGCCGCCTGCGCCTCAGGTGGGCCATCCCGCGCCCGACTTCAGCCTGCGCACGACAGAAGGCGTAACCATCACTTTGAGTGCCCTGCGTGGCCGGCCGGTGATGATCAACTTCTGGGCGACCTGGTGCCCGCCCTGCCGCGCCGAGATCCCCCATATCCAGGGCGCCTCCGTCCGCTATACGGGTGAGATCGTCTTCCTGGGCGTAGATTCGGCGGAGCCGGAGCCTATCGTGGCCGATTTCGCTGCCAGGTATGGCCTGACCTATCCGCTACCGCTGGATGTGGATGGCAAAGTAAGTACGTTGTACCAGGTTTATGCCCTGCCGACGACCTTCTTCGTGGACCGGGCGGGCGTCATCCGCAGTATCTTCAGCGGCCCGATGACGGCCGCTGTATTAGAGGAACGCTTGCAGCAGGTGCTCAAAGACTGATGCTCCCCGTCGTGCAGATCGGTGGCCTGGCAATCCAGACGCCTGGCCTGGTGATGCTGATCGCGGTCTGGGTAGTGCTCTGGCTGGCGGCGCGAGAGGCCAGGCGGCTTGGGCTGGACGACGACGCGGTGTACAATGCCGGGTTTGTGACCCTGGTCGTGGGCCTCCTCAGCGCACGGGTGATCTACATCTTGCTCCATCTCCCCGCTTACCTGGCCAATCCGGCGGACATCCTCTCGCTTGACCTGGGCAGCTTCGCCCCGCTCCCCGGTGCGGTGGTGGGGGTGCTTGCGGGTGCGGCCTTCGTCCTGCGGCGGCGGCTGCCTTGGCTGCCGTTGCTGGACGCTCTGGCCCCGGCGCTGGCTGTCGGGCTGGCCCTGTGGAACATCGCTGCGCTCCTGGGCGGGACGAGCTATGGGCGTCCGGCGGACGTGCCCTGGGCGATCCTGTTATGGGGGGCGCGCCGTCACCCCACGCAGGTGTATGAGTTTTTGGCCGCGCTGGTCATTCTGGCGGTCTTGGGGTGGGTGCGGCAGCGCCAGGCGTATCCCGGCCAGGTCTTTCTGTTCTTCGTGGCGCTGTATGGCGGGGCGCGGCTGTTCCTGGAGGCCTTCCGCGCGGATAGCTGGCTTTTGCCGGGCGGGCTGCGCGGCGCGCAGGTCCTCGGCCTGGCGGCTCTTGTCGTTGCGCTGGTGATCATGGCGCGGCGGGCGGGCGAAGCGGTCGCGCCCCAGCCTGGGCTTGTAGGGGCACGGCGCCGCCATGCTCCGAACGGCGAAAGCGACTGATCAGCGCGACCCTCGCGCTGCACGTCCGTCTCCTGTCTTCCCTCTCCCGTCTGCTTGGCAGGCCCTCGCCGCGGGGGTATAATGGTGTAGATGCACGCACTGGCTTCACGACAGGGGGCTATCCGGCTGACGGCCCAGGTGCTGATGTGGCTGGGGGCCTGGCTGCTGATCCTTTCGCTCGTCTCAGCAGGGCAGACGTTCGCGCTGGCTACGCCTCCCCCCGATTTCGGCCCAGAGCCGGTTGTCATTGGCAGGGGGGCGCTTCCGCAGCAAGCAGCGCCTGCTGGGCCGGCCCTTGCGCCCCAGGCTGAGGCCGCACCGCTTATCATCTTGCCGGAAACCAGGCTGCCCGGCGAACGGGGTTCAGCGAGCGGGGAGGGGAGGCCAGCGCCCGCTGCACCATCTCTTTCCCATAACCTTCAGCCGCCGGGTCCCGCTGCGCCGACGCGGCTGGTCATCCCGGCCATCGGGCTGGATGCGCCGGTGCAGCCGGTGGGGGTGGTGGCGGTCACCCAGGGCGGGCAGACGACCCTGCAATGGCAGGTGCCGGATGGCTACGTTGTGGGCTGGCACGAAAGCTCCGCTGTGCCCGGCCAGGGGGGCAACATCGTCCTGAACGGCCACCACAATATCAACGGTCAGGTCTTTCGCTACCTGGTAAACCTGAAGCCAGGGGATGTCATCACTGTGTATGTCGGTGAGCAAAGCTACAACTACATCGTAAGCGAACGCCATATTTTGCTGGAGAAGGGGCAGCCACTGGCGGTGCGCCTGAAAAACGCGCGATGGATCCAGCCGACAGCGGACGAGCGCCTGACGCTGGTGACCTGCTGGCCCTACACGAGCAACACCCACCGCCTGATTGTGGTGGCACGCCCCGCGCCGCAGAGTGATCAAAGAGGAGAGCCATAGGTCGGTGCAGTTTTTTGGAATGGCGAAAGGAACCTATAGCGCATGAGGCTTTTGGAAGCGGTTCTGGACACCCCGATTATCAAGCGTATCCGGCGCAACCACGCGCTGGAACATGCGACGATCCATGTGCTGAGCAGCCGCCGACGGGGTCTGCCCCTGGCGGGGCGCTCAACGGCCTCTGGGTTTTACATTTACGGTCAGGTCTCTACCGAGGAGGTGACCAGTGCCGTCGGGGAGGCGCTGGCCCGCCTGAAAGCGGGCGAAAGCGATCTGGCGATCCATCCGAATTGCGGCACGAACCTGGTGACCTCGGTGATGATGTCCGGGCTGGCCGCGTTCACGGTCATGGGGGTGAACCGGCGCGGGCGTAACGCGTTGGATCGCCTGCCGACGCTTTTCCTGACGACTGCCGCGGCGCTGATCGCGGCCCAACCCCTGGGCGCCGCTGCCCAGGCGCATATCACCACCCTGGCCGACCTAGGCGACCTGCGCGTCACGGGTGTTCGCCCGGTCAGTCGGGGGCGGCTGACGATCCATCGTGTAGATACGATCAGCAGTTGAAGAAACCGGGTTTCTAGCCGCCCGAAGCATCCGTGTTCTACGTTTTCCACGGTGAGGACGAATTCAGTCAGCGGGAGCAGTTGGCCGCGTTTAAGGCCCGGCTCGGCGATCCGTCGCTTGTCGCACTGAATACCAGCGTGTTTGATGGCCGGACGGTCACGCTGGGGGAATTGCGCCACGCCTGCGATTCCATCCCCTTCCTGGCGGATGTGCGCCTGGTCATCGTGGAGGGCTGGTTGACCCACCTGGCCTCGCGGCGGGGTGGGGGCCAGGATCAGGAGGCCGGGGACGAGCCAGCCCCAAGCAGCCGCAAGATCATTGAAGAGTTGGTCACCTACCTGCCCCAGATGCCGGACACGACGCGGCTGGTGTTTGTAGAGCCAAAGCGGATACGCGAGAACCACCCGGTGCTGCTGCTGGCAAAGTCGGACCCCAAGCGCGGCATCGTCAAAGCCTTTGACCCTCCCAGGGGCGATGCCTTAATTGACTGGATCATCGCCCGCGCCCGGAAGCACGGCGGAGCCATGTCGTTCCCAGCCGCGCAACTCCTGGCTGAATCGGTGGGCGAGGACCTGCGCCTGCTGGATGGCGAGGTCAGGAAGTTGGTTACCTATGTGGGGGGCAGTCGCCCGGTGGGTGAGGCGGATGTGAAGCTGTTGACGCCTTACGCTGGCGAGGCGAACATCTTCCAGATGGTGGATGCGCTGGGCCAGCGGCGGGGCGAGGTGGCGGCGCGGCTGATGCACCGCTTGCTGGATGGCGGCAAGCACCCGCTGGAGCTATTGAGCATGATTGCCCGCCAGTTCCGGCTGCTTATCCAAACGAAAGAACTGGTGGAGCAGGGCCGGCGCCCACCAGACATCGCCAAAGAGCTGGGCGTGCAACCTTTTGTCGCTGAGAAGCTGGTGCGGCAGGCGCGGAATTTCAGTCTGGAGCAGCTTGAGGCCATTTACCGTCGCCTGCTGGAGATTGACGTCGCCATTAAGACCGGGGAGATGGAGGGGGTGCTGGCGCTGGATTTGCTGGTGGCGGGGCTGGCGTAGGCTCTGCGCGCTTCTCACCCTCCTCCACTTTCACCGCAGAGCACACGGAGAACGCAGAGATTTATAAATAAAAATTCTCTGCGCGCTCAGCGCTCTCTGCGGTAAATTTACTGCTTTCAGTACGTGCAGCCGGATGAGATCGGGTTTGTTCGCTTCTTCAAAATGACACCGCACGGCATCTTGGGCCATCCGCTTTAGATCGTATCTGCCTCTATAAAGATGGAGTAGCCTAAGGCCCTGGCTTCGTATCCACACTTCTGGAGATTCTTCCACCAGAAAGATAATTTCCTTTGCCATGATGTTCACCTCTTCCGATAGGGTGACTTATATTCTATACAGATATACAGAAACCCGGATTTAGCCGAATAAGGCCCATACCGCACATTGTTAATTTGGATAATACTTGCCTCATGCCGTGCGCTCCTGGAGTTCCTATGAGTTCAAGCCGACGCGCCCGAATAGTGCCGTATCCCCACCGTCCAGAACCAGCGTGAGACGGCGAGCAGTGCCAGGGCTAATCCGATCGCGCCCAGGAGCGTCTGCACGGTCAGGCGGCCCACCAGCGCTTCGGCGGGCACGGTCGTGGCAAAGGCGACCGGCACCAGGAAGGTGAGCGTTATGCGCAGCCAGGGTGGGTAGATGCCCACTGGCCAGCGCCCGGCCTCATACATGCTCTGGAAGATAACCAGAATGTTCTCCACCCGCACGAACCAGAACGAGACAGTCGCCAGGATCAGCCAGAAACTATACACGATGGCGCCGCCCGCCAGGAGCGCGATCGCAAACGCCAGCACCTGCCCCAGGCCGACCTGAGCCGCCAGCCGCACGAGCGCCACGACGAGCACGCCCAACCCCAGGGCCACGTCCACCAGCTTCCAGATGGCTACCTCACGCGCGCTGATCAACACCTGCGCGTCCTCCGGCTTGGTCAGGGTGAAGTCCAGCGTGCCCTGACGCACATCCTCCATCAGCCGCTCCATACTGGGCTGGATCACCAGGCTGATCAGGCCGCCAACGAGAAAGTAGATGCCCAGAAGCGCCAGAAGTTCGTCGGGCCGCCAGCCGCCCAGGGTATCCGTGTGCGAGAAGACGACGGCCAGCCCGGCCAGCCCGGTGACCAGCCCCAGGAACGAGCGGAAGAGTTGCACGAAGAAGTTGGCGCGGTAGGCCAACTCGTTCATGGCGCCCACGCGGAAGAAAAGCCACAAGAGCCGCAGGTACGTCATGATCCCACCGCCGAATAGCGGCGCACGCCCGCCCGCCAGATAACGTGCACCAGCGCCAGCGCAACGATCAGCCAGATGACCTGGGCAGCGAAGCCGATCAGAGCCTCTTCTGGCCACAGGTGGCCCAAAAGCAACTCCACCGGGAAGGCCACCATCCAGCGGAAGGGCAGGGCCGTGCCGATGGCCTGGATGGGGGTGGGCAGGAGCGAGAGCGGCGCGATCTGCCCGGAGAGGAACAGCAGGGCTACGAAGTACATCTGATTGATGGCGTTCACGCGCGTCGTCCAGAATGCCGCCAGGGCCAGCGCCCACTCCACCAGGAAGCGGACGAGGAAGGCCAGGATAAGCGCGGGGATAAAGGCCAGGACGGCCCAGGGGACGAGATGGAACGCCGGGCGGAAGGCCAACGAGAGCGCTATGGCGGTGGGGAGCATCACCGAGAGCGTGAGCAGTTTGTAGGAGAGATTATCGGCGATGTCGCTGTGAATGGGATGGATGGGCCGCAGGAGCATGGCCGAGAACGTGCCCTGGCGGATGCGATACTCGTACTCCCACATGATCCAGGTAAAGGTGGCGTGGTTCACCAGCATGAACACAATGAAGTACGCAGCGAAGTCCTGCGGCGTGTAGCCGCCCACCTGGCCGCCGCTGGAGCGGGCCACGGTTGTCCAGACGACCAGGTAGATGAGCGGCTCCAGCACCATGCCGATGAGCCAGATGACCAGCGCCGCACGGTACTGGAGTTGCGAGGCAATCGTCGTCTTGAAATGCGCGCGGTAGATGTCCAGGAGCGCGGTCATGGAGTCGCCTCCATGCCATTGGCGGGCTGGGCGAAGACGTGCTCAATCACTTCTTCAATCGGCGGGTCCTCTACTGTCAGATCGGCAATGGGCAGGTCGGCCAGCAACCGTTCTGTGATAGAGGCCGTCTCCGATTTAGGCACGCGCAAAGTGACCTGGCCATCGTTATATGCCACAACCTCGCCATAGGCCCGCAGGTCGGCTGTGCGTTCCTCTTTCAACTGGACCATGATCGTCTTGTGGGTGGAGAAGCGCTGCGTCAGGGTGTTCAGGTCGCCGTCGTAAAGCAGGCTGCCCTGGTGGATGACGATGACCCGGCGGCATAGGGCTTCCACATCGGCCATGTAGTGGCTGGTGAGGAGCACGGTGGCCTGGTAGCGGCGGTTGTATTCAGCGATGAAGCTGCGGATACGGCGCTGCATGGTCACGTCCAGGCCGATAGTGGGTTCGTCCAGGAACAGGACGCGGGGACGGTGCAGGAGCGCGGCGGCGATCTCGCACTTCATACGCTCGCCCAACGAGAGGTTGCGGACCGGTTTGCGCAGGAGCGGCCCAAGCTCCAGGAGGTCGGTCAGTTCGTCCAACGTGCGCCGATACTCGGTGGGCGGGATGCGGTAAATGGCGCGGTTCAGCTCAAAGGAGTCTATAGCGGGGATGTCCCAGATGAGCTGGTTGCGCTGACCCATGACCAGGGTGATCTGGCGTAGGAAGGCTTTCTCGCGCTTCCAGGGGGTATAGCCCAAGACGCTCACCTCGCCGGAGGTGGGATACAGCAGGCCGGAGAGCATCTTGAGCGTGGTCGTCTTCCCGGCGCCGTTGGGGCCGAGGAAGCCGACGATCTCGCCGGGCATGACATCAAAGCTGATCCCGGCGACAGCGGTCACGGCCTGAAAGCGGCGGCGCACCAGGCTGTGCAGCGCGGCCAGCACGCCGGCCTCGCGCTCTGGAACCAGATAGGTCTTGTGCAGGTCGCGGACGTGAATGGCAGGCGATGTCCCGGTTACAATAGGTTATGCCCCCTTTGCATGCCTTCTCCGTGGTTAGATTTTAGCACCTATTTGGCACGGTGGGTAGATCAGGGCGCCTGTCGGATTCGGGGCAGATGGCCTGGCCGGTTACCCCCTACCCCAATCCTCCGCCAGTAGGGGCGCATGGCCATGCGCTCCTACATATCCCCCTGCACAGGGAGGTATGGCTGCGGGCGTATTACCAGCGGATGGGCCACTGGCAGCCATTTTCTTCATCGTAGAAGAGGTCGTCAAGGGGGTACTCTGGGAAGGCGCGCTGGGCGGCTTTAATGAACTTCGCGCCGATGCCCCGGTTGCCCCGCTGCACCTGATAGAGTGCGCCGGTCGTAAGCCCCATGACCAGCGCCAATTGCTTGATGGTCCACTGGCGTTCTTCGGCGATGCGGAAGATACGTGTGCGGATGGCCATTGGAAGACCTCTTGTTCACATCAGGGGCTTCACGCAGCCTGCTTGAGGGGTTCATCCTCCTGCGCAACGCCCAGCCAGAAATGGTGGGGCGGCACGGTGCGTGCAGGCCGCACTTCCACCGGGCCAACGCGGCGTTCGCCACCGTTCAGGGCTGTGGGGTTGACGTAGCATAGCGTCGGCGGGCGGCCATACTTCTGCTGGTAATACGCCACCGCCCGTGCTACCTTGTCGTCCAACTGCCGCCCTGGGTCATTGTCAAACCAGAGTAGACCCGTCCTCATGTGTTTCAGCCTCCTCTCCTCTTCAGTCCTGGGGTATAAATGAGGTGGTGGTATGATAAGTCCGCCCTTCATGGACAAAGTACGCCTCACACGCCTGCCTCCAGCATCCAGCCGGCTGCCTGGAAGCGCGTCATGCGCCCCCCGGCAACGGCGATGAACTCGCCATACCCGTGTATCTGCTCTGCGCCGCTTTTGGCGTGCCCGGTCGTTGCCTGCGCCTCCTCAGCGCTGGTCAGCCGACCCACCAGGCGCACGGGGAAGTGACCATGAAGAAGGTTGCTCAGCGCGGGCGCAGCGGGCCGCTGCGTCGCGGCGATCAGGTGGATACCTGCCTCGTGGCCATGTTGGAGCAGGCGGTGGAGCGCAACTGTCGCCCGCTGGCCGGTGCCGTTGACCAGTTCGGCCAGTTCGTCCACGAAGATGACGATGTGGGGCAGGGTCTCTTTGCGCCCGCGTCGTGCCTGCATGGTCTCCACCAGCCATTCCAGTGCATCACTGGCACGGTCGGCATCCTGCACGATCGGCAGGAGCAGATGGGGGAGCGCGGCCAAGGGGGTGAAGCTCTGGCCGCGCAGGTCCAGGAGAACGATCTGCAGCCAGGCCTGCCTGTTGCGTAGCGCCAGGCTTATGGCGATGGCTCGCATGAGCGCGCCGGCGCCCCCAGCGCCTGAACCTGCCACCAAAACGTGGGCCACCTCTGGGTTGGCCAGCCGCAGGAGCAAAGGCCCACCGTCCTCGGCCCGGCCCAGGAAGGCCGTCACCGGGGGCACCGGGCCGACCTCGTCCAGCAGGTCAAGCAGGCGCACGGTCTGACCGTCTCTGGTGGGCTGGGGTGTTTTTGGCGCCGGGCGCGCGGCTGTGGCCTGGGCCGCAACCGGCTCTCTCTCCATTACCTTCTCCATCATCATCCTGACCTCCATCCAGGGGACTACAATTGGCGGATCACCGCGACGACCCGCCCCTGCACTTCCACGTTCGCCGGATGGACGTAGATGGGTGGGAACGATGGGTTGGCGGGCTGCAGGCGTATGCGCCCATTCTCGCGGTAAAAGCGCTTGAGCGTGTACTCATCGCGGTCCTTGAGGCGCACGGCTACCATCTCGCCATCGCGGGCGTCTTGCTGGTGCTTCATGACCACGATGTCGCCATCGTGGATGAGCGCATCAATCATGGATTCACCGCGCACGCGTAGCCCGTAAAGCCCATCGCCATGATCGCGCACGATGTCGCGTGTCAACTCAACGGCTTCTAACACCTGGTCAGAGGTGGTGGGGACGCCCGCTGCGATCACGCCAAGCACGGGCAGGGTGAACGTGGCTGTTGCTGGCTGGACGGCCAGGCGCAGGCCACGCGAGGCGCCGGGCTTGCGTTCCAGATAGCCTTTGGCAACGAGGGCATCCAGGTGATAGCGCACCAGAGACTTGCTGCTGTAGCCGAGGTCGGCGCGGATCTCGTCGTAGGTGGGGGGATAGCCTTCGCGTTGCACGTGATCCTGAATGTACCTATACAGTCTGGCCTGCTTCTGACTTAAGCGATCCATGTCCTGCTCCTTTCTTCCCTTATAAAACAGGGATAGAACGCATGTTCTAGCTATAGTATATCAGAACTTTTGTTCTATGTCAATAGGGAAAAGTTTAAAAATTATCCGCGTTTTGGAGCGATTGAGATCCTACCTAAATCCGTCAGGCACGGCTCACGCGCTATGTTGGGCCGGGAAGCCCATGGAACTCTACGCCTCTTCGGCCCTGCTGCGGCGGCTATAGAAAGCCGCCCTACAGGATCAGCCGTAGGCCGGGTTTCTACAGGATCAGGTGTAGGGCAGATTTCCATACCTGCCGCTCTTCTGCTCTGCTGCGGCGGCTATGGAAAGCCGCCCTACTGGCTTAAAATATCCGCTTTTTGGTGTTGCCCTTGACAGGGCCGGGCATTTGTGATAAAATGCGCCATGCGATGCGGGGTAGAGCAGTGGCAGCTCGTCGGGCTCATAACCCGGAGGTCGCTGGTTCGAATCCAGCCCCCGCTACTCGGCTGGCGGCGTAGCTCAATGGGCAGAGCAGCGGACTCATAAGCCGTGGGTTACTGGTTCAAATCCAGTCGCCGCCATGAACAGCAGGAGGGCATGTCATAGACATGCCCTCCTGTTCTTTTGGCCCTTTGTGGAGGCGCAGCCGCTGCCTTGAGGTAGTTGCGCGCCCCCAGGGGATTCCGCTAGCGGTCAGCCGTGCGAGGCACGCGTGCGGCGGTGGAGCCAGAAGGAGAGGGCCAGGAGAGCTGCGCCCACAGCCAGGAGCGGCCAGATCAACTCCGAGCTATGGCTTGCCTGCCCTTCTAGCTTGGCCAGTTCCACACTCGTGGGCGGCGTGACCCCGGTGAACTTCTCCGCCTGGCTCAGGAAGCTGCCCGCAAACCCACTGGCCGCATACAGCGTCCCGCCACCCCAGGCG
>DAOUBF010000032.1:0-35001 GCA_034432795.1 Anaerolineae bacterium | reverse complement strand
CGCCTGGGGTGGCGGGACGCTGTATGCGGCCAGTGGGTTTGCGGGCAGCTTCCTGAGCCAGGCGGAGAAGTTCACCGGGGTCACGCCGCCCACGAGTGTGGGATTGGCGGAGTTTGGCGGCCAGGCGGCGGGTGGCTCGGTGCTGATGTGGGCCATTCCGCTGGCGGCACTGGGGCTGCTGCTGAGTTGGGCGCTGCTGCGTGGGCGGCGGCGCGTTAGCGGCTGAGGCCCTGCGCTTCCTGGCTGTGAGGAGGCCCGGTTCTGGGGACAGAGCCGGGCCTCTGTTTTTCACCCCCTCCCCGGCCCTCCCCCGTCCAGGGGGAGGGTATAGGCATCATCCCCTCCCCCCATTGTGGGGGAGGGCTGGGGTGGGGGGGAGAGTCACCCCCTCTCTGACCCTTCCGCTGGACAGGGGAGGGCATTTCACTCCCTCGCCAGCGCGTTGCACTTTCCCAACTGGCGGGGAATACATTGTAGGGGCTTATATCAGAAGGAGTAAGCGTGGCGGAGGGATGAGCGGGGCGACTTGTCAGATACTCGCATAGGACCTTAAAGGAAGTACAAGAAACCGTATAATAGCTGTATAATAGAGATACCAACCAGGGGCCAGCAGCCAGTAACATAACCCGATGATCCCAGCAGAGATTGCCTCGGCATTTGATTCAACCGAGTTCCCTGTTGCCTGGGAAGACCCCCAGGATGCCGCTCTGACCTGGACACATGACCGGATGCACTTTCCGGAGCCGGTGTCGCCGATGGAGTTCTCGCTGATCGGCACGGCGTTTGAGGCGGCTTTCGCCGCCATGGCGCAGGCCTTTGACTTGCCTCTGATGGCCCGCCTGCGCCGTATCAACACCTACTATTATCAGACCATCAGCCCGCTTCCCCTGTCGCCGGAGGAGCTTGCTGCCCGCGAGCAGCGGGCCTTACACAGGTTCAATCGCACCCTCGGGCGACTGGGTGAGATCTGGCAGGCCGTGTTCCTGCCGGAGATCGGGCAGCATCTGTGCGCCTGGGAAGCCTTTGATCTGAGCGACGCATCTCTGGCCGCGCTCGCGGCGCATTGGGAGGAAAGCGTGGCGCGGGTAGGGCGCATCTGGCGTCTCCATATCTGGATCACCGCGCCAACGCTCATGGCGATGAGCCAGTTCGCCGATTTTTACTATGATCTTTACCCGGATCAGGAGGAGTACCGGCCCTATCGCCTGTTGCAGAGCCTGGGCAACAAGACATTGGAGGCCAGCCGGGCGTTATGGCAATTGAGCCGCCATGCCCTGGCCCTGCCGGGCGTGCGCGAGGCCCTGGCCCGTCACCCGCCCACCGCGATCCCCGCCGCGCTGGAACGCTTCCCGGAAGGCCGGGCCTTCCTGGCGGAACTCTCCGCCTATCTCAGCGAGTACGGTCAGCGCAGCGACAAATGGGATATTAGCAGCCCAAGCTGGATAGAGGACCCCAGCACGGTCCTCAAGAGCCTGAAAGAGTATATCGCCCAGCCGGAGCGCGACCTGGAGGCGGAGATACAGGCCCTGGCCGCCGAGCGCGAACGGCTGATCGCGCAGACGCGCAGGCATCTCAGGGCCTACCCATCGCGGGTGGCGGAGGAGTTTGAGCGCCTGCTCGGAGCGGCCCAGGCTGCGACGATGATCCTGGAAGACCATGGCTTTTATATTGACTACTGCGTGCGCTATCGGGTGCGTCGGGTCTTGTTGGAGCTGGGCCGGCGTTTCGTGGCTGCCGGCCTGCTGGACAGGCCGGACGACGTGTTTTACCTCACTGTGGACGAAGTGAGCGCAATGGCGCAGGCGCCCGGCGCCATAGAGATCAGGCCGCGCGTAGCCCTGCGCCAAGCGGAGATGGCCCATTTCCGTACGATCACGCCGCCGCCGGTCCTGGGCGCGCCGCCGGGCGAATGGGATAGCCCCATCATGCGCGCCATCGTGCGCTTCTGGGGGGCGCCCCCGGCGCCATCTGCCCCACCTATCCTGTATGGCCATCCCGGCGCGCGTGGCCTGGCGCGCGGCCCGGCGCGTGTGCTGCGCTCGCTCGCTGAGGTCAGTAAGCTTCAGCCCGGCGACATCCTGGTCACCGAGACGACAGCGCCGCCCTGGACGCCCCTGTTCGCCATTGTGGCCGCCATCGTCACAGACACGGGGGGCGTCCTCAGCCATGCCGCCATCCTGGCACGTGAGTTTGGCATCCCGGCAGTGGTTGGCACCGGCCAGGCGACCAGGCTGATCCGTGACGGGCAAATGCTGGAAGTGGATGGCAGCGCCGGCCTGGTGCGCATCATTCAGTAGTTGGGGGCAGCGGGGTCGCCGGTTCGCCTAGCTGCTGGCGCAGGTAGGCTTCCATGAATGCATCCAAATCCCCGTCCAGCACGGCCTGGGCGTTGCTGGTCTCATAGCCGGTGCGATGGTCGGTGACGAGTTGGTAAGGATGCAGGAAGTAGGAGCGGATGCGCACGCCGAAGCCGGCGATCACCGGTTCCCCTTTCAACGCCCGCAGTTCCTGGCGGCGCTTCTCCTCTTCCAGCGCCAGGAGCCGGGCGCGCAGCACCTTCAGCGCGTTCTCGCGGTTCTGCACCTGCGAGCGCTCGTTCTGGCAGGAGACCACGATGCCGGTGGGGATGTGCGTGATGCGCACGGCGGTCTCGTTCTTCTGGACGTGCTGCCCACCGGCGCTGGAGGCGCGGAAGGTCTCAATGATCAGGTCGTTCGGGTGGATGATGACCTCGGTGGTGTTCTCAATATCCGGCCAGACCTCCACAGTGGCGAAGGAGGTGTGGCGGCGATGGGCAGCGTCAAAGGGCGAGAGGCGCACCAGGCGATGCCCGCCGCGCTCCCCTTTAAGATAGCCGTAGGCGTACGCGCCGGCGACGCTGACCGTGACGCTCTTGTAGCCGGCCTCTTCCCCCTCCAGGCTGTCCAGGATTTCGGTCTTATAGCCGTGCGACTCGGCCCAGCGCAGGTACATGCGCAGGAGCATGGCGGCCCAGTCCTGGGCCTCTGTGCCCCCCTCGCTGGCGTGGATCGCCAGGATGGCGTCGCTCTGGTCATAGGGGCCGCTCAGTAGCAGGCGGAATTCCAGATGGCCCACTTCCTGCTCTAAGGCCGTGACCTCGGCTTCCAGGTCGGGCCGCAGGCCCTCATCCCCCAGGTCGGCCAATTCCAGCGCATCCGCGACCCGCGCCGAGAGGCGCTCCCACACCTGCACCTCATCGCGCAGGCGGGCCAGGTCGCGCATGACAGCCTGGGCCGTTTGAGGGTCATCCCATAGGCGGGGATCAGCAGCCCGGCGTTCCAGCCGCGTGATCTCTTGTTGCTTGCCTGCGACGTCAAAGACGCTCCTTCAAAAACTCAATCTTTGCGTTTAAGGCCTTCAGACGACGAATAAGCTCTTCCATAATCACCCCATGTTATGCAAACAGACTCTCCACGAACACATCGGCATCAAACGGCGCCAGGTCTTCAATGGATTCGCCGGTGCCGACGAAGCGCACCGGTAGCCCTAGTTCGTGGGCGATGGCAAAGACCATGCCGCCCTTTGCGGTGCCATCCAGCTTCGCCAGGACCACACCGGTCACCTGGACGGCATCCTGGAAGCTGCGGGCCTGGGCCAGCGCGTTCTGGCCGGTGGTCGCATCCAGGACGAGCAGCGTCTCGTGTGGCGCTTCATGCACGTTGCGCATGGCCACGTTGTGCACCTTCTTTAGTTCCTGCATCAGGTTATATTTCGTGTGCAGGCGCCCGGCAGTGTCGGCGATGACCAGGTTCGCCTGGCGAGAGCGTGCGGCCCGGATGGCGTCGTACAGCACGGCGCCGGGGTCGCCGCCGGGCTGACCGCTGATCACCTCCACGCCGGCCCGCTGGCCCCAGATGCGCAGTTGCTCAATCGCTGCCGCCCGGAAGGTGTCGGCGGCGGCCAGGAGCACCGACCATCCCTGCTGGCGGTAATAGTAGGCCAGCTTGCCGATGGAGGTGGTCTTGCCGCTGCCGTTCACCCCCACGATCAGGACGACGTTGAGCAGTCGGTCGCGGCTGAGGCGCAACGGCGGCGGATTGCCCAGCAGGGCGCGCAATTCAGCCTTGAGGGCGCCCTGGAGTTCATCGCTGCGGAGGAGGCCCTCGCGCCGGACGCGCTCCTTCAGCCGCTCCAGCAGGAGCGCGGTCGTGGTCACGCCCACATCCGCCTGGATCAGCACGGCCTCCAGGTCTTCCCAGGTGGCCTCGGTGATCTCTGTCGCCCCCAGCACCATGGCAATCTGACCGAAGACGGTGCGCCGGGTGCGATCCAGGCTTTCACGCAAGCCCTTGAGACGATTGAACAACCCTGCTCCTCGTTATACTGTGAATGATATTCCTCCGGCGGGACATTATACCATAAACCTGGGGTTGACGGCCGTCACGCTTTGGCGTATAGTGTGTTATCCTCAATATATTGTCCCTGAACAGGAGGCGAGCATGGCGACAATTGGCTACTTTGAAGGCACCGATCCTCTGGTCCTCACCCGGTTGGTGTTGAGCGGCATTGAGACCTTGCCCGTGAGCAACGGCTACGACAATCATGGGCGGTATGTGATGCACCTGACGCGCCACGACAATATCACCGCTGTGGTGGGCTATTTGCACAAGGTCATGCCCGCCGCCGGTGTTCCCTTAGGCCCACGCGATTTCATCACTGCCTGCCGCACGCAGGGCATTCCTCTGGTGCTGATCGTGCCCCGCGAGGACCACGAGACGGCCCGCGAGTTGCTGGGCGATGTGGCGGAGTGGGTGGCGCTGGTGGATCCGAGCGATGTCTTCAATCAACTGCTGGCGCTGGCGCGCTAGGATTGCTGAAGCCAGGCTTCAGCGGCCCAGAAGCCAGGCTTTAGTCCATCGGGTCAAGGTACTCAATGGATTATTTCACAATGTCACCTTCGGTGACATAGGTGAGGTAATTAAGGGGTGCTGGTGGGTGTCGGGGCGTGCCCCTGCCACACAAAAGTGCGTGACGGTGGGGTCGGGCTGAGCAGGACGTAGCGGGGTGAGCCATCGCTATAAGTGCCGGCCTGGCGCACCACGACGACATTCCACTGGAAGGTCTGCGGGGCCGCATTGCTGGGCCGCAGGTCTGGCGGTAAACGCAAGCTGGTGGTTTTGGTGGTGACACGGTAGGGCGCGCTGCCCGGCGCGCTGGTGTTGACCACAGTCACCTGATACCATTCCCCTTCGCCCAGGATGCCCACCGACGTCCATTGCAGCACAATGGGATCGTCGGCATCAAATACAGTCTCATTGACCGGGCTGAGCAGCACCGGTGCCTCGTAAGGCGGGCGCGGCGTGGGGGTGGGCGAGGGGCCGGGCGTGGGGGTCAACGTCGGCGTGGGGGTGGGCAGCGGCAGGATCAGCGTCTGGCCCGCTTGCAGCAGGTCGCCCCGGAGTTGATTCAACTGGCGGATCGTCTCCACCGGAACCCCGTATTTCAGGGCAATATCTAACAGCGTGTCGCCGGGCTGAACGGTGTACGTGAATGTGGCGAGTTGGACGGTGGACGCAGCGGCGGTGCTGGGGCCACCGGTCTCCATAGTTCCGGCGGAGGTGGGCGACGCTGTTGGGGTGGGCCAGGGGATGATGATCTCCTGGTTGGGCTGCAGGCGGGTCGCGTTCAGGCCCGGATTCGCCTCCAGGATCGCTTCCACTGTGACATTATATTGGCTGGCGATGGCCAATAGGGTGTCGTTGGGCCGAATGACATAGACGCGAGTGGGCAGCGGCGTCTGTGTGGCGGTGTGCGTCGGCGTGGGTGTGAGGCTGGGCGTGGCCGTCGGCGCAGGTGTTTGTGTGGGTGTCCGGGTTGTCGTTGGTGTGGCTATAGGTGTCGTGGCGATGACGGCCAGCGCCGCCGTTGGGGTGGGCGACGCGGTCACAGAGCGGGGGAAGGCGGTGCGAGCCAGCAGCCCCAGGGTCAGCAGGCCCAGGAGGACCAGCGCCAATCGGGGAAGCGATAGACCGGACAGATCGGGCAGGTGGGGGCGTGTGAGTTCTATCTTCTTGAGATTCAGCCTTGGGCGCAGGGGGCGGGGGGAAGGCGGCGCGGGAGCAGGCGCGGCGGCTGGGGCAGCTTCGCCGGGCAGGGCAACAGGCCCGGCAAGCGGTGAAGGTTCTGACGGGAGGCTCAGGTCGCTCCCGCACATCCAGCAGATCTCATCTTGTGCGCCAACCCGCCGCTCGCACACGGGGCAGCGCCGGAGCGTCATGGCTGGCGTGCCCATGGCCTGACCCTGGTTGACCATAAGGGCTATTATATCTGAATAGGCCGATTTCCGCCAACTATGGCAGGAGAATCGGTTTTACTTTACAACCGGGCTTAAAGCCCGGTACTGGGTAAGCCCGGTAGTGGGTGGGGGAGGCAGGGTCACCCCCTCCCTCCCCCTCCCCCATCCAGGGGGAGGGCCATATCCCCCCTTCCTTGCCCCTCCCCCCTCTGCGGGGGGTGAGGTGGGGGGAACGCATCTGAGGTTAAAACCGCTACTCCTGCAACTATAGTGCGGTCGCGCCGGGCCTTGACGAAAATATCCGAATGTGGTAGAATCAACCCCGCTGTGCCCGGTCGCAGGGCCGGGCGTGGAACAGCCTGTGAGCAAAAAGAGACGCCGTAGCAGCGGCGCCTCTTTTTGTGTGCTGTAAGCTGGCGCGGTCCGGCTGAAGACTGGCAGATTTATTTTTTGAGGAGGATACACGCATGGCAAAGGCAGAGAAGATGACCCGTCAGGGCAAGGTGTCTGGGCGCACCAATTGCACGGTCTGCAACGGCAGCCGTGTCCTGGTCACCGGCTCTTACGTGATCGGCCCCAAGGGCGCGCTGCGGCAGAAGGTTGAGCGCATCCCCTGCCCACACTGCACCGCCCCGACCCGCTAGAGGCAGGCAGCGCACTCATCACGAGCCACCTGAGAGGACATCAGGTGGCTCGCTCGTTTTATCCCCCTGGTTCACCTGTCACCCCGAAATCATGACACCTGTCACTTGTTTGCGGGCCAGACGGCTTATATACTGAGTGCATCCTGTTAGTTTATATATAAATTTGCATAATTTTGCGTAGAAAAGTATAATATCAGGGCGGGAACCATGAATGCCATTATAGAAGGATCGCCCTCCCACCGCTGGCTGAGCCTGAAACAGGCCAGCGCCTTTCTGGGCGTCCACCCGGCCACGCTGCGCCGCTGGGCGAACCGGGGCGAGATCCCCGTCCTGTTCACCCCCGGCGGGCACCGCCGTTTTGCGCTGGAGGACCTCATCCGCTTTACCCAGGCGCGGCGCCAGGCCGGCGCGCTGGCCGGGCCTGATCCGGGCTGGACCAACCGGGCGCTCAGCCACACCCGCAGCAAGCTGACCGCGCAGGCGCCGCGCTGGCTGGCCGCCTTTAGCGAAGCAGACCGCGAGCACAAGCGCGCCCTGGGCCGTCGCCTGATGGGTGTCCTCTTGCAATACCTGAACCTGGATGAGGACGGGGGCGAGGATGCGACATCGCTGGTCGCCGAGGCGCGCGCCATCGGCCAGGAACACGCTCGCAATGCCATCCGGCTGGGCCTGCCGCTGGCGACGGCGGTGGAAGCCGCCCTGTTCTTCCGCGATGCGCTCTTGGAAGTTGCGCTGCAGCTCCCAGAGGGGATGCCGCTGCGGGTGGAGGCGCACACCCGCCTGATGCAGCGCATCAACCGCGTGCTCAACGAGGTGCAGTTGTCTGTGATTCGCACTTATGAAAGTGAGGCATTCCGCTAGAAACGTGCCCGACAGGCAATCGCCCACGACGCACATCCTTTGCCTGGGGCTGAACCACCGCAGCGCGCCAGTGGAACTGCGCGAACGCCTGAGCTTCAGCCCCAGTGCGCTCAAAGCGGCACTGGCCCGTTGGGGCTGCGGTGATGGTGCCCGCCCGGCGGGCACACTGGAAGGCGTCATCCTGTCCACCTGCAATCGGCTGGAGGTCTATGCCGCCGCTCATGAGACCGCAGCCACCGAGGGACTGCGCGCCTTCCTCATGGAGGCCCGTCGCCTCCCCCCTGATCTGCCCCTGCCATTTTACACCTATGTGGACGAAGAGGCGGTGCGGCATCTGTTCCGCGTGGCCGCCGGGCTGGACTCCATGATCCTGGGCGAGCCGCAAATCCTGGGCCAGGTGCTGGACGCCTATGAAGTCGCTCGCGGGCAGGGCGCCGCCGGGCCGGTGCTCTCGGCCCTGTTTCGTCACGCGGTCCACGCGGGCAAACGGGCGCGGGCGGAGACGGCCATCAGCCACAGCGCGGCCACGGTCAGTTCGGTGGCTGTGGCCCTGGCCGAGCAGGTGTTTGGTGCGCTCTCCGGCTGCCATGTCCTTGTCCTGGGCGCAGGCGAGATGGCCGAACTGGCAGCGCGCGCCCTGATTGCCCGTGGCGCCCCGCCGCCGACCGTAGTCAACCGTAGCCTGGAACGCGCCCGTGAACTGGCCCAGGTGTGGGGAGGCGAGGCCCTCCCCTTTGAGGCGCTGGGAGAGGCCCTGGCCCGCGCCGATATTGTCATTGCCGCGACCGGCGCCCCCCATGTGATCGTGGATGTGCCGGAGGTCAAGGCAGCCCTGGCTATGCGGGGGGAGCGGCCCCTGGTCTTCATTGACATCGCCGTGCCTCGCAACGTCAGTGCGGCGGTGGGCGAGTTGCCCGGCGTGCATCTGTACAACATTGATGACTTGCAGGCGCTGGTGGAGGACCATCTGAACGGGCGGCGGCGCGAGATCCCCCGCGTGGAGCAGATCGTGGCCGAGGAGGTGGGCAGGTTCATGGCCTGGTTCAAGACACTGGACGTCGTGCCCCTCATCGCCGAGTTGTACCAGCGCAGCGAGGCCATTCGCCAGGCCGAGGTCGCCAGGGCGTTACGCAGATTGGGGCATCTCTCCGAGCGCGAGCGGCAGGTGATTGAGGCCATGAGCCAGAGCCTGGTGAACAAGCTGTTGCACGCGCCCACCGAGCGACTCAAGGCCGAGGCTGAAAACGGGCAGGTGGCGCTCTACGCACAGGTGGCGCGGGCGCTGTTCGGGCTGGATGGGGAGGTGCATGGGCGTGCCTGAGTTGGTGGTGGGCACGCGCCCCAGCGCGCTGGCGCGGCGGCAAACCGAACAGGTCATCGCCCAACTGCGTGCCGCCTGGCCAGACCTGAACTGCCGCGTGGTCACGCTCACGACGGAAGGCGACCGCCTGGCCGAACAGCCCCTGCCGGAGATCGGCGGCAAGGGCCTGTTCACCCAGGCGATTGAGGCAGCGCTGCGTTCCGGCGAGATTGACCTGGCCGTGCACAGCCTGAAGGACCTGCCCACCGCGGGGGCGGATGACCTGATCATCGGCGCGGTGACAGAGCGCGAGGACCCCCGCGATGTGCTCATCTCGCGCCATGGGCTGCCTTTACAACAACTCCCACCTGGCGCACGAGTGGGGACGAGCAGCCTGCGCCGGGCGGCCCAAGTGCGCGCCCTGCGCCCCGATGTGGAGATCGTCCCCCTGCGCGGTAACGTGGATACGCGGCTGCGCAAGGCGGCCCGGCCGGACATGGACGCGGTCATTTTGGCCGCAGCCGGTGTCATTCGCCTGGGCCGGGCGGACGAGGTGACCCAGTGGCTGCCGCTTGATCTGGTGCTGCCCGCGCCAGGGCAGGGCGCGCTGGCCGTGCAGGTGCGCGCCGATGACGCGGCCCTGCTGCGGCGGCTGGCGGCCATCCACCACCGGCCCACCTGGGCGGCGGTCACTGCCGAGCGCGCTTTCCTGGCAGCGCTTGGGGCTGGCTGTTCTGCCCCGGTCGCCGCTTGGGGCCGGGTTGAGGCCGGGCGCCTGTGGCTGGATGGGCTGATCGCCAGCCTGGACGGGCGCGATGTACTGCGCCTCTCGGCGCAGGGCGATCCGGACGAGCCAGAGGTATTGGGGGCGCACCTGGCGGAGCAGGCCAGAGCACAGGGCGCGGACCGCATCCTGGAGGGAGAGCGTGAGCCTCGGCGAAGCTGAGCATGGCGTGAAACCCCTGCGCGGGCTGCGCATCATCGTCACCCGCGCCCCGGAGGGCACCGCCGAGTTCAGCCGGCGGCTGGCCGCCCTGGGCGCACAACCCATAGAAATGCCCGCCATTCGCATCGCGCCGGTAGAGGACACCGGCCCTCTGGATCGGGCCATCGCGCAACTCCCCAGCTACGACTGGGTCATCTTCACCAGCCAGAATGGCGTCGCCGAGTTCTGGCAGCGGCTGGAGGCGCTGGGGCTGGATGGCCGTGCGCTCCATTCCCTGCGAGTTGCCGCTATCGGCCCGGCGACGGCGGCGGCGCTGCGGGCGCGGGGCGTTCAGCCGGATTACATGCCGGAGGAATTCGTGGCTGAAGCCATCGTGGCGGGGATCGGCGACGTTGCCGGTCAACGCATTCTGCTGCCTCGCGCTGACATTGCCCGCCCGGCGCTGGCTGAGGGGCTGCGGGCGCGCGGGGCCACTGTGGATGAGATCGCGGCTTACCGCACGCTGCCGGCTGGCGGGCCATTGCCCGACCCTGATCGCCTGCGCCAGGCGGATGTCATCACCTTCACCAGTTCGTCCACGGTGCGCCACTTCGTCCAGGCGGTCGGTGGGCCTGAAGCCTTAAAAGGGCTGGTCGTGGCCTGCATCGGCCCGATCACCGCGGCGACGTGCCGTGAATTGGGCCTTGCCCCGACAGTTGTGGCCGAGGAGTACACCCTGGATGGGCTGGTGCAGGCGCTGATCCGATATTTTACCGGGAGGCATCAACCCGTTCACGAGGATACAGGTGAGAACCATGTCTCTGCCGAATAAGATCGACAGGCTTACCTATGGCGTCCCATCCGCAGCCGACGTGCCCCAGGCAGCGGCAGGTTTCCCCCACGTCCGCCTGCGCCGGCTGCGGCTTCATCCTGCCTTACGAAGTATGGTGCGCGAGACCCGGCTCTCGGTGCGGGACTTCATCTACCCGCTGTTCGTGCGTCATGGGCGCGCTGTGCACCAGCCGATTGCCTCCATGCCCGGTGTGGCGCAGTGGTCGGTGGACCTCTTGCCTACCGAGGTGGAGGGGGTGGCGCGCCTGGGCATCCCGGCGGTCATCCTGTTCGGCATCCCGGCGCACAAAGACGCGCTGGGCAGCGAGAACTACAACCCTAATGGGGTCATCCCACAGGCGATCCGCGCCATCAAACGCGCTGTGCCGGAGATGATCGTGGTCTCCGATATGTGCTTCTGTGAATACACGGATCACGGGCATTGCGGGGTGATCAATGCGCCGGGAGCGCCTGGCTCTACCCCGGCCTTGCCAGAGGGTTATCTGCTGAACGATCCCACGTTGGAGCTTCTGGGCCGGGCGGCGGTTGTACACGCCGAGGCGGGCGCGGACATTATCGCCCCGTCGGGAATGATAGATGGCATGGTTCAGGCCATCCGCAGCGCGCTGGATGCCGCAGGCTTTGAGCATGTGGCCATCCTGAGCTATGCCGCCAAATACGCCAGCGCCTTCTACGGCCCGTTCCGCGAGGCCGCTGAGTCGCCGCCCCAATTCGGCGACCGCAGGAGCCACCAGATGGACCCTGGCAACGTGCGCGAGGCCCTGCGCGAGTGCGCCCTGGACGTGGCCGAAGGCGCGGATATGCTCATGGTCAAGCCCGCCCTGCCCTATCTGGACGTTATCCGCCGGGTGCGCGAGCGCTTTGACCTGCCACTGGCGGCGTATCAGGTGAGCGGCGAATACAGCATGATCAAAGCGGCCGTAGCCAATGGCTGGCTGGACGAGCGCCGCGTGGTGCTGGAGACGCTCACCGCGATCAAGCGCGCTGGCGCGGATATGATCCTCACCTATTTCGCCAAAGATGCCGCCCGCTGGCTGGAAACGGAAGGATAACCCATGCCCACCCCACCCCCTCGTCTGATCTTCTGGGAAACCACCGCTGGCTGTAACCTGCGCTGCATCCATTGCCGGCGCATCACCGTCGCCGATACGCTCATGCCGCAGGACTTATCTACGAACGAAGCCTTCGCCATGATTGACGACATTGCCAGCTTCGCCCGTCCCATCCTGGTCCTGTCGGGCGGTGAGCCGCTGTTTCGCCCCGACATTCTGCGGATCGCCCGCTACGCCGCTGATCGTGGGCTGATCGTGGCGCTGGCCACGAACGGCACGCTGATTGACCGGGCGCTGGCGCAGGCGATCAAAGAGGCCGGCATCCGCCGTGTGAGCCTGAGCCTGGACGGCGCCGACGCCGCCACGCACGACCTCTTTCGCGGGCCGGGCGCATTTGACCGTGCCCTCGCTGGCCTGGAGTATCTGCGCGCTGTGGGTCTGCCGGTGCAGATCAACACGACCATCGCCCGCCACAACCTGCACCAACTGGACCAGACCTGGCAGTTGGCGAAGTCCCTGGGCGCGGTGGCGCTGCACCTGTTCCTGCTCGTCCCCGTCGGCTGCGGCCAGGAGATCGCTGATGAGCAGATGATCACGGGCGCTGAGTACGAAGCCGTGCTCAACTGGCTGTATGACCGCGAAATGGAGGGCGGCATTGAGCTTAAAGCGACCTGTGCGCCCCACTACTTCCGCATCATGCGCCAGCGCCAGGCAGCGGAGCGACGCCAGGGCCTCATCCGCGAGCGCCCGGCCAGCGCGGCGCGTCAGCAGCACGCAGGTGGCCATCCGGGCGGCCATCCTTCCATGAACAGTATGACGCGGGGCTGCCTGGCGGGCACAGGCGTGTGCTTCGTCAGCCATCGCGGCGAGGTCTTCCCTTGCGGTTATCTGCCCATTGCGGCGGGCAACATCCGCCAACAGCCCTTCCGCGCCATTTGGGAGGAGGCGCCCCTGTTCCAGGAGTTGCGCGATCCGGGCCTGCTGCAGGGCAAGTGCGGCCTGTGCGAGTTCAAACAGGTGTGCGGGGGCTGCCGCGCCCGCGCTTACGGCATGACAGGCGAGTATCTGGGCGAAGAGCCGTTTTGCATCTATGAACCGGATCTATCAAAGCGACATGGAATGCCCCCCACCTCAACCCTCCCCCGCGAGGGGGGAGGGCCAGGGAGGGGGTGAAAGGACCATCACCTATGCCTGAACAAACGCCTTCCAGCCTGAACCACTTTGCGCTGGTCGCCTTCAAAGAGGCTTATTGGGCGCTTCCTGCGGAGGCGCGCACCGAGTGTCACCGGGCCTGGCTGGCCGGGTTGCGCCAGGCCGCTCCGAAGGTGGACATTTATCAGGTTTTTCCCACATCGGGCGGGGATGACCTGCTGGTGTGGAGCGCGTTGCCCGCTGAAGGTGCCGATGAGAGCGCCGCCTTCTTTGAGGACTTCGCACGGGCGACGAACCCGTTCCGCGCCTACCTCCAAATCAACACTGTGCTGTGGGGCTACACCCGCCCCTCGCAGTACACCAAAGCCCGCTCCACCCAGGAGATGGACCCCTTCGCCGGGGTGCGCAAGCGCTACCTGATTGTTTATCCCTTTGTCAAGACCACCGAGTGGTACCTGATGAGCCGCGAGGCGCGCCAGGGCATGATGAACGAGCACATCCGCATCGGCAAGGAGCACCCGGAGATCACCCAACTGCTGCTGTACTCTACCGGCATCCAGGACCAGGAGTTCGTGGTGGTGTATGAGACGGATAACCTGGTGCATTTCTCCGAACTGGTGAGCGCGCTGCGGGGCACGGAGGTGCGCCGCTACACCCTGCGCGACACGCCGCTGTACACAGCCATCTACCATCCGGCGGAGGAGACGCTGGCGCTATGGCGGTAGCAGAGGAGCCGATGCGCTTTCTGCGCGCCTGTCGCCGCCAACCGGTGGACTGCACGCCGGTCTGGTTCATGCGCCAGGCCGGGCGCTACCTGCCGGAATACCGCCGCATCCGCGAACGCTATGGCCTGCTGGACATCTGCCGGGCGCCAGACCTGGCCGCCGAGGTGACGCTCCAGCCCGTGCGCACCCTGGGCGTGGACGCGGCCATCCTCTTCGCCGACATCTTGCTGCCCCTGATCCCCATGGGGGTTGAACTGCGCTTTGCGGCGGGCGAAGGGCCGGTGATCGCCCACCCGCTGCGCTCGGCCGCCGACGTCGGGGCGTTGCGTCCGCTTGAGCCGGAGGAGGACCTGCCCTTCGTCCTGGAAACGATCCGCCTGGTGCGGCGCGAACTGGAGGGGCGCGTGCCGCTGATCGGCTTCGCCGGTGCCCCCTTCACCCTGGCAAGCTATCTCATTGAAGGTGGCGCCTCCCGCGACCATCTTACCACCAGGGCGCTCATGCTCCGGGCGCCCGATGTCTGGCACACGCTTATGGAGCGGCTGACGGAGGCGGTGACGGCTTACCTGCGGGCGCAGGTCCGCGCCGGGGCGCAGGCGCTACAACTGTTTGATAGCTGGGTGGGCTGCCTGAGTCCAGGCGATTACTGTGAGTACGTCTTCCCCTACTCGCGCCGGGTGCTGAGGGCGTTGGCCGAAGAGGGCGTGCCGGTGATCCACTTCGGCACGGGCACCGCCGGGCTGTTGGAGTGGATGCGCGAGGCGGGCGGCGATGTGATCGGGGTGGACTGGCGCATCGGCCTGGGCGCGGCCTGGCAACGGTTGGGGCCGGGGGTGGCCATTCAGGGGAATCTGGACCCGGCGGCGCTGTTGGCGCCCAGGGATGAGTTGGAGAAGCGCGTGCGCCAGGTGTTGGCAGAGGCGGCGGGGCGGCCCGGCCATATCTTCAACCTGGGGCATGGCATCCTGCCGCAGACGCCAGTGGAGAATGTGAAAGCGGTCGTGGAGATAGTCCATGCGCTCAGCAGGCGATAAGGTTGTGGGCGTTCTGCTTATGGCCTACGGTGGGCCGAACTCACTGGATGAGGTGGCGGCCTATTTGCTGGACGTGCGCAACGGGCGGCCCCCCAGCCCGGAGTTAGTCGCCGAGGTGCGTGAGCGTTACCGGCTGATCGGCGGGCGTTCGCCGCTCCTGGACCTGACCCGGCAACAGGCGATGGCATTGGAACGCGCCCTGAATGCGGAAGGGGATCGCTTCCGCGTCGCAGTGGGCATGCGCCATTGGCATCCCTACATTCGGGAGGCCCTGGCCCAGATGGTGGCCGCGGGCATCCGGCGCCTCGTCGCCATCCCCATGGCGCCGCACACCTCGCGCCTGAGCGTGGGCGCCTACATCCGCAAAGCCGAGGAGTCCCGGGCCGAACTGGGCCTGCCGCTGGAGGTCCACTATGTAGAAAGCTGGAACGACGAACCGCTGTATATCCAGGCGCTGGCCGAGAAGGTGAGCCAGGCGCTCAGGCGCTTCCCGGCGGAGGTGCGGGGGCAGGTTCCTATCGTGTTCACCGCCCACAGCCTGCCGCAGCGCATTCTGGCTGAGGGCGACCCCTATCCGCAGGAGTTGATGGAGACCGTGGCGGGCGTGGTGCAGCACCTGGGGCCGGTGCACTGGCGCTTCGCCTACCAGAGCGCGGGCGCCTCGCCTGAACCCTGGCTGGGGCCGGATGTGACGGCGGTCCTGGGTGAACTGGCCGCCGCTGGCCATCGCCATGTGCTCGTCGCCCCTATTGGCTTTGTCTGCGATCACGTAGAGGTCCTCTACGATGTGGACATCCTGTATCGCCAGCAGGCGGAGAGGCTGGGGATGCAGTTGGAGCGGACGGAATCGCTGAACACCTCGCCCATGCTCATCCAGGCGCTGGCGAATCTGGTGAGGCGGTATGGATTCTGAAGGCGGGTACGGGGCTGGGGCGTAGCGAGATGGATGGTTTTCGCATAGTCATCATTGGCGGGGGCATCGCCGGGCTAACGACCGCCTACGAGTTGCAGGAGCGTGCCCGCGCTGCCGCTGTGCCCATCCAGGTGAGCCTGGTGGAGGCCGAGCGGTGGCTGGGCGGCGTCATCCGCACCGAGCGGGTGGACGGCTTCGTTATTGAGGGCGGGCCGGATTCGGTCCTGGCGCAGAAGCCCTGGGCGGTTGACCTGGCGCAGCGCCTGGGCCTGGGCGATCAGATCGTTGCGGCGAACCCGGCACACAAGAAGACCTTCGTCCTGTACCGGGGGCGGCTGCATGAACTGCCGGAGGGGCTGACGCTGATGATCCCCACCCGGCTCAAGCCCCTGCTCCAGACCGGCCTGCTTTCCCCGTTGGGCAAGGCCCGCGCTGCCCTGGATTTAATCCAGCGCCCGCGTGAACGGGAGGGCGATGTGACGCTGGGGGCCTTTGTGCGCGAGCACCTGGGGCGCGAGGCGTTTGAGCGCATCGTTGAGCCGCTCATGGCGGGGATTTACGCCGGGGACGGTGAGCAGTTGAGCCTGAGGGCCACCTTCCCGCGCCTGCTGGAGTTAGAGAGAGAGTACGGCAGCCTGATCAGGGGCTTGCTGACGCGGGGATCGGCCCCCACCCCTCTGCCCCCCTCTCCCACAACTGCGGGAGAGGGCCTCCGCCGCTGGTCGGGCTTCGTCACCTTGCGCCAGGGGCTGGGACAACTTGTAGAGGCGCTGGTCGCCCGCCTGGACCGGGTGCAGCTTTACACCGGTCAGCGCGTCCAATGTCTCCACCCACGAATGCCGGACGGGCGGCGCTGGTCGGGGTACGATGTAGAGCTTGCGGATGGCCGGACCCTCCCGGCGGATGCCGTTGTCCTGGCGACGCCGGCCTACGTGGCGGCGGACCTCATTGCTGACCTGGCCCCGGGCCTGGCCCACATTCTCCGTGCCATTCCCTATGTGTCCACCGCGACGGTCTCGCTGGCTTTCCGCCGCGCCGATGTCCGCCACCCCCTGGACGGCTATGGCTTTGTCGTGCCCCGTGTGGAGAACCGCCCGCTCCTGGCCTGCACCTGGACCTCAAGCAAGTTTCCGTGCCGCGCCCCGTCGGGCTTCGTGTTGTTGCGCTGCTTCCTGGGCCGGGCGGGACAGGAGGAGATCGTCGGACTAGATGATCAGGCCCTGTTGCGCCTGATCCGGGCGGAACTCGCCGACCTTCTCGGCATTCAGGCTGAACCGGCCCTGGTGCGCGTCTTCCGCTGGCCGCGGGCCATGCCCCAGTATGTGCTGGGCCATGGGGAACGGCTGGAGGCCCTTCAGGGGCACCTGGCGCGGCTGCCGGGGCTGTACCTGACAGGCAGCGCTTACGGCGGCGTGGGGCTACCCGATGGCATCCGGGCGGGGATGCAGGTGGCTGAGAGGGTCCTGTGCGATCTGGCCACCCTGCCAACCGTGGCTGTGAGGTGAGAGGCGATGAAGGCCGAACGCTCACAACATCTCTTCGCTGAGGCCTGCCGCTACCTGCCGGGCGGCGTGGATTCGCCCGTGCGGGCCTTCCGCGCCGTGGGCGGACAGCCTCTCTTCATTGAGCGTGGCCAGGGGGCGTATCTCTACGACGTGGACGGCAATCGCTATATAGATTACGTCCTCTCCTGGGGGCCGCTCATCCTCGGCCACACGCATCCGGTGGTCGTGGAGGCGCTGAAGGCGGCAGTTGAACGCGGCACAAGCTACGGCGCGCCGACCGCGCTGGAGACCGAACTGGCCCGCCTGATCCAGGGGGCCATGCCCGCTATTGAGATGATCCGCTTCGTCAACTCCGGCACCGAGGCCACGATGAGCGCGTTGCGCCTGGCGCGGGCCTACACCGGACGCCACAAGATCGTGAAGTTTGAGGGCTGCTACCACGGCCATGCCGACACCCTGCTGGCGCGGGCCGGGTCGGGCGTGGCCACATTGGGCCTGCCCGATAGCCCCGGCGTGCCCCCCGGCACCGCTGCCGACACGCTGACCGTGCCCTACAACGACCTGAACGCCGTGGCGCGGCTGTTTGAAGACCATCCATACGAGATCGCCGCTGTGATCGTGGAGCCGGTGGCGGGCAACATGGGCGTCGTGCCCCCCGCCGAGGGCTTCCTGGAGGGCCTGCGCCGGTTGACCCGCGATGACGGTGCGCTGCTCATCTTTGACGAGGTGATGACCGGCTTCCGCGTGGCGCACGGTGGCGCGCAGGCGCTTTACGGCGTCACGCCCGACCTGACCACATTGGGCAAGGTCATCGGCGGCGGCTTGCCGGTCGGGGCGTATGGCGGCAGGCGCGAAATCATGGAGATGATCGCGCCCAGCGGCCCTGTCTATCAGGCGGGGACGCTGGCCGGTAACCCGCTGGCGATGACGGCGGGGATCGTTACCCTTCAGCAGTTGGCCCGGCCGGGCGTCTATGAGACGCTGGACCAGCGCACAGCCAGTCTGGCCGCCAGTGTCGCTGCCGCCGCCCAGGAAGCAGGCGTGCCGATCCAGGTGCACCGGGTCGGTAGTATGTTCTGCGCCTTCTTTAGCGACCGGCCGGTGACCGACTATGCCAGCGCCAGGCGCAGTGATACAGCCCGCTATGCGCGCTTTTTTAGAGCCATGCTAGAGGAAGGCGTCTATCTGGCGCCGTCGCAGTTTGAGGCGGGCTTCATGTCGCTGGCCCATGAACCGGAGGTCATTGACATCACGGTCCGGGCCGTTGAACGGGCGTTGCGGGCAGTGAAGGGCGAAAGCTGAGGACAGGCGGGCAGGCTTACCAGCGCCTGCCGCCTCCCCGCCCCCCACGTCGGTCGCGACCGCCCCCACCGCGAAAACCGCCACCCCCCCGATCTGAGCGAGCCTCCGGCGGGCGGGCTTCGCTCACCCGGATCTGCCGCTCATTGAGCATCCGCCCGTCAAGCATAGCGATCGCTTTTTGGGCTTCGGCGCCGGAGCCCATCTCCACGAAGCCGAAGCCCTTGCTCCGCCCGGTGTCACGGTCGGTGATGATCACGACTGAGGTCACGTTCCCCGCCTGGGAGAACAGTTCGCGCAATTCATCCTCGGTGGCGGTGTAGGGCAGATTGCCCACATACAGTTTACTGTTCATCCACGTTACTCCTTCACCATTGGAGCGGGCCAGAGGAAACACAATGCCGCCGGTCGCTCCTGACTCCCGGCGGCTGACAGACAGAAGTCCACTTCCACTAGGGGTCTGGCTGACTAGGGCCAGTGTACACCAGGTTGGCCGGTCTGTCAAATGGAACGACAGCAGGGTGTATATCAGATTGGGGGCAGATAACCCGGTTGGTGACCCCCCACCCCAACCCTCCCCCACCAGGGGGGAGGGGGTGACGGCTGACAGTTGCCCCAAAATTGAAATGCGCCCGACAGCGGGGGCGGGGGAAGTAGGTGGGGATAGGTAGGGACACGGCGCGCCGTGCCCTTACGACGATGCGGCCTAGCCCAGGGCGACGTCTGGCCCGGCAGCGATCAGCCGGAGCAACGCCTCACGCTGCTCGCGGTAAGCCTCTGTCCACAGCGGCTGGCACTGCTCTAAAGAAACCTGCCTGGCAGCGAGCTTGAGTGCGAATGTGAAGCAGGTGGGCTGGCCGCACGCCCGGCAGTTCGTCCCCGGCAGCAGCTTGTACACGGCCATGGGCGTGGGGCGCTGATGCACAGCGAAATCGGGGGTGATCTCCTCCCGCTGCTCCCAGGTGCGGTTGACCAGCTTCACCAGCCCGGCCACCTCGGCGATGGCCGCGTCGCGGTCGGCCACGTTGCTGACCGCAATATGGTCGGGATGAAAGACCACAGTATGGCCGCCCTTGGTCCAGGAAATCGCCGGGGCAGCGGGATTATACACCGCACCGCGCAGAGTGGCATTCAGATAGGGAAACACCTCGCGGATATCCGTGTGCAGCCGGGCGATCGCCGTGAACCGCTCGGCCCCAGGTTCGCAGGGCGGGGTGAACACCTCCAGGTCGTATGTCTTGATCAGCATGGCACACCCTTCTTCTCGCAGTCGGGGCACAGGTCGGTCTTGCGGTTGGTCCAATAGACCAGGCCACAGCCGGGGCAGGTGACTTTGCGCAGGCCGGTTTTCTTGGGGGCCGGTGGGGGCCTCAGTTCCGGTGGCAGCGCGGCAAACGGGTCTTGCGCACAGGTGCACAGCGGTGCACCCTCTGTCGGTGTGGTTTGGGGGGTTGGAGTCTCTTCAGGTGACATGGCGCCTCTTCATGGCTGCGAAAGGGAGGGGGAGGTAGCCTATCGGCCAATAGGCTACCTCCTCCATATCATTTACTTACAGTTTGCTCAACTCCTCATTGACCTCGGCCAGGCGCTCTTCCAGGTGCTTCTTAAAGGCCTCCAGCCACTCCTTGCGCTCGGTCTTCGTCGGCCCGGCAAAAGGCCAGCCCCAATGCCAGGCCCAGGGGGGCGGGCCATAGCCATGCATCCAGCCGCGCATTGGGCCAGGAGCAAACCTCGGCTCGTCCCAGCAGCACGGGCGACACATTTGCTTTCACCTCCTCTCTATCTTTGACTGCCGCGCCCAATAGGCCGCATATTCGCGCAGCAGGGCGGCGCCATAGACCGCCTTCGCCCGGTCGGGGATATAGTTCTTCTGCCTTTTTACCATCGCCACCAGTTCGTCGGCGGTGACCTCCTCCGGACGGCGGCCCATGAGCATGAGTTGATCAAACACCGCCCTCAGCCCGATCAGCCCCACCGTCCGGCCGTTCTCGCCCAGAGCGATCTGGGTCACCTCCCTATCCCCCTGAGGGCAACAACTCCAATCCATTCCCGGTCTCTGCGACATGGCTTCGTCCTCTCTACCCCCATATGTGGGGAAGTGGGGTGGGCTGGTAGCAACCGTGCGCTCAACCTGGAGCGGCCTGCTCCGTCCCGTTGAGCACGCTCGTCAGCAGGGCCACAATATCCTCCGGTGAGGGCACCCAGCCCGCTGCCACCAGCTTCTCATTGACCACCAGGCCCGGCGTGAATAAAAGCCTGTACTTGATGAACTCGTTGTAGTCCGTGATGTGCTGGAGAGTGGCCTCCACGCCGAGCATCTCCAACGCTTCAATCGTAGCCTGTTTGAGCCGTTCACAGTTGTAGCAGCCCGGCCCCAGGATTTTGATGTTGAGCACGTTTCCTCCTCCTCATTCATACGATGGTGATAGTTGGTTCAACCACGATTTCGCTCTTGACCGAGTTCGCCACCAGGCTGTACTTCTCCGCCGACTCCAGCGCCCGCCGCACACGGCGCTCAACGGCAGTGTGGGCCTCGCTTCCCGCCCGCACCCAAATGTGCGGCCTGAGGACCAGCCGGGTGAATATCTCCGTGCGGTCCAGCTCAATCAGCTTGGTCCCGTCCGCCGCACACTCGTAGCTTACCAGGTCCAGCTTGAAGCGCTCACAGGCCCAGAGGAACATGAGCATGACGCACATGTTGGCGGCGGCGACATAAGCGTCTTCCGGTGTGAGCACACCAGCGTGGCCATGGGCGTCGGGCGGGGCGGAGAAGTCCATCTCCGGCCCGTTGCCGCACTTCAAGCGCCCCCAGTGCTCACCCGTCCAGGTGACATGTGTGGAATAGGTGGCGGTGCGGCTCACGATTTTCGCTCCTTCTCCGCGCAGAAGGCCGCATATTCGCGCAGCAGCGCCTCTGCATAAGCGGCCTCCTGTCCCGCCGGGATGGGGTTGTAAATCCGGACGGTCTCCAACAACTCGCGCGCCAGACCATCGCCCGGCGGCCTGCCCACCTGGTGGAACTGCTCAAAGATGAGTGGCAGCGCGATCAGGGTGACCACCTGACCGTTCACCGCCAGTCGGGTGACGGGGGTGCCGGAGCCGCAGGCACAGGTCGCCCCTGCCGCCTCCACCTGGGGCTGCTCCATCGCCTCTATGATCGCGCCCCGTCGCCGGTCCCAGGCCTGGCCGAGGAGCGTGTCCACCAGTTCGGCCAGGCGCTCGGCGGTGGCCTCCACCGCCGCCATCCCGGCCGCGTTCAGGCGACGGCAGCCCTGTGGCCTCTCCAGCCCCTGCTCTGCCACAATGTCAGTGACCACAAGGCTGGCCGCCGGTTTACCGCTATACATCTCGGTCGCCCGTGCCGCGCAGCGCAACTCGCAGCCGTCCACCGCGATCGTCGGGTAGAAGCGGGCGAAGGCGCGGTCGCCCTCGCCCCCGGCCAGGAACAGCGGCAGGCAGATCGTCACGGTGACCTCCGGGCGCAGGTCTTCCAGCACGCGCAACGCCGCCAGTCGCGTCACCGTCCCTTCGGGCATCTCCTCACCGGAACAGGCCACAATGCCGACTTTCTTCTTGGGGAGATCAGGCATGGCCGTCCTCCTCGCCCGCCAGTGCGTCCACAACGGCAGCGACTTCCGCAGCCAGCACCTGGGCCAGCTTCAGGCCGCCTTCATTCAACTCGGCGATCCCCGCAGGCTTCAGGTCACGATGCTGGCGATACACGTCCAGGACAGCGAACGACCGCGCCACCTGTCCACCGCTCTCGGCGACCATTTTGGTGGCGCAGGCCAGTTTACACCCATCCAGGATGATCACAGGCACATCGGCAATTGCTGTACGTGCAGCTTCATCGCCCAGGACCAGGGGGGACAGAGCAATGAGGTGGGTGAGCGCAGGTCGCAGGTCCTCTGTCAGGATATAGGCCGCTTCACGGCTGACTGTGCCGTAGGTCTTGCCGATGCCGCTGCACGGCACAATCGCAATGGTGTGATCGGTCATGTCTTGGCCTCCTCCTCAGCCTGGCGCTTCATCAGATCAAAGTAGGCCTCCGGCGTCAGCAGGTTGGCCCGATCTGCCGCCCAGTCGTTCAGTTCAACCAGGGCCAGCCAGCCCGCACCGTAAGGGTCCTGGTTGATAACCTCAGGCGTGTCTGCCAGCGCCGGATTGGCCTCCAGCAGCGTCCCGCTCACCGGCGACGAGAGCACAATGTCCACTTTGACCGTCTCAATCGTGCCGATCTCATCCCCGGCTTTGAGGGCTGTGCCGGGCGGCTTGACCTCGGCAAAGGCCACATCGCCACTGCGTTGCTGCATGAAGTCGGTCAGGCCCACCCGCGCCCGCCCGTCTTCCAGGAGCACCCACATCCCCTCGGCGGTGTACCAGCGGTCGGTGGCGACCTTGAAGGTGAACTTGTCTACGGTGGTCTCCAAAAACGCCGTCATGAAGCTATCTCCTGTCTGAGTGTGGTTGGATAGGCGGCTTCCTGCAGCCAGGCGCGAAGCTCGGTCGGCGCCGGCAGGCGGCCCGCGCTGACCAGGACGCCGTTAATCACCAGGCCGGGGATCAGGTCTTCGGACATCCAGCGGCGAATGGTGCGCACATCGTCCACTTTTTCCATCCTGACCTGTGTCAGCCCCAATTCTTCCAGGGTGCGCATGACCAGGAGTTCCAACTCCAGGCAGGAGTAGCAGCCGGTGCCCAAGATTTTGATGTCCATGTCAGCCTCCTGTAACTTTATCTATCATCTTCTCCCGGCCCCGACAGGGCAGCCGGATCAGCGGGCTTCAACCTGAGGCGGCCCTGTAGACGCTGCCCGCACTTGGGGCAAGAACAGGTTGCCGGGTCCGGTTCGGGCAGATGGATGAACAGCCCGCTCCCTTTAGCCTGGCGCGAGCAGTTCTCCCAGGCCAGATCAAGCAACGCAAACAGGTCGGGGTCCGCCACCCGATAAAATACATTCAGCCCGTCTTTGCGGACCTTGACCAGTCCGGCCCGGCGCAGGAGCATCAGTTGCTGGGAGATGTACGCCTGCCGCAGCCCCAAAATGGCCTGGAGGTGACAGACACAGGCCTCCCCCTGGCGCAGAATGTCCAGGATGGCCAGCCGAACCGGATGGGCCAGCGCTTTTAAGTAACGCGCCTGCCGGGTATAAGCGTCCATGGAAGCGCAACTATATCTCAAAAACTGAATATAATTTACCGCCGGTCAACCCGCCCGGTAAGTGACAGATGTCACAAGAAAACCATGACAATCATCAGGAAGGAAGAGGGGTCAGGTGGTTTCCCTCCCCCTGGATAGGGGAGGGTGAGGGAGGGGTGACATTGCCCCCCACCCCAACCCTCCCCCACAGAGGGGGGAGGGGATGGCAGTGCCAGCAAAGGACACGCGGAGAGGTATTAGCGTACCCCCCACAGGCGCAGTGTGCAGTCTAGGGACGCAGAGGCCAGCAGGCGCCCGTTGGGGGAGAAGGCCAGGCTGGTGATACGCTCCCGATGGCCCCCTTCCAGCGCGCGCAGGAAGGCGCCGTCGCTTATTTGCCAGAGCCGGATGCTCATGTCGCGTGAGGCCGAAGCCAGGAGTTGCCCGTTGGGGGAGAAGGCCAGGCTTTCCACCTCGCCGCGATGGCCCTCCAGCACGCGGAGGGGGATGCCCTCCTTAATCTCCCAGAGGCGGATGGTGCCGTCATCAGAGCCGGAGGCCAGCAGGGCCCCATCGGGGGAGAAGACTACGCTGGTCACGCGGTCGGTGTGGCCGGTCAGCGTGAACAGGAGCGCACCATCGCGCACACGCCAGAGCCGCACGCTACGGTCGTCCGAGGCCGAGGCCAGGAGCCTGCCGTCGGGGGAGAAGGCCAGCGCATTGACGTGATCCATGTGGCCCACCAGGGTGCGCAAGAGCGCGCCATCACCCACGCGCCACAGCCGCACGCTGGCATCCGCTGAGGCCGAAGCCAATGTCTGCCCATCCGGGGAGAAGGCCAGGCTGCGCACGACGTTCGTATGCCCCTTCAGCGTGCGCAGCAGCGTACCATCGCCGGCCCGCCACACCTGGATGGTGGCATCCTCCGAGGCCGAGGCCAGCATCTGCCCATCCGGGGAGAAGGCCAGGCTGCGCACAGGCCCGCTGTGCCCAACCAGCGTGCGCACCAGCGTCCCATCTTCAGCCCGCCACACCTGCACGCTGTTGTCCCCCAGGCCCAGGGCCAGCGTCTCGCCATCGGGCGCAAAGGCCAGGCTGTAGATGCGGCTGGTATACCCTTGCAGCTTGCGCAGCGAGGTGCCGTTGCTCGTTGCCCAGATCTGGACGGTGCTATCTGCCGAGGCCGTGACCAGGTGCGCCGCATCCGGGGAGAAGGCCACACTCTCCACCGGCCCGGTGTGGCCCTCCAGGGTGCGCAGCAGCCTGCCGTTGTTCGCCCGCCACAGCCGCACGGTATGGTCGGCTGAGGCGCTGGCGATCAATCCCTCACTGGGGGCGAAGGTCACGCTGGTCACCACGTCGGTATGGCCTTGCAGTGTGCGCGTCAGCGTCCCATCTTCCACGCGCCACAGCCGCACGGTCTTATCGCCCCCCGCCGAGGCCAGCACCAGCCCATTGGGCGAAAATGCCACGCTCATCACCGAGTTCGTGTGCCCGGTCAGTGTGTGCACAGGGCTTCCGCTATCCACCTGCCACAGCCGCACGCTATTATCGCTTGAGGCTGAAGCCAGGAGCGCGCCATCGGCTGAAAAGGCCAGGCTATAGACGTAACCGGTATGCCCTTTGAGGGTCAGGAGGGATGCGCCGTCGCGCACGCGCCACAGCCGGACGGTGGTGTCCGCCGACCCGGAGGCCAGGACCTCGCCATCCGGGGAGAAGGCCAGGCTGAGCACAAGGTCGGTATGGCCGACCAGCGTGCGCAGGAGCACGCCATCCTCGGGCCGCCACAACTGCACCGTGCTGCCCCCGGAGGCTGCCGCCAGGATGCGCCCATCGGGGGACATGGCCAGGCTCATGACCCGCATTGGCGTCTCAATAAACCGCCGCAGCTCCAGGGTCTCGGCATCATAGAAGTAAATACCCAGCGAGGAGGCGACTACGATCTCTGTCCCATCGGGCGACCAGATGGCCTGGGTCACGTGCCCCCGGCCCCAGCGGGCCAGCGGGACCACCTGCCCGGCGTTGGCTGGCGAGATCACCGCCAGGGGTGCAGGGAGCGGTGTCCCGACCAGGGCGAAGGGCCTGGGCAGCGGCGTGTTCGTCGCCTGAGGGAAAGGCCGCAGGGTGGGGGCGGGGGTGGGCGGCAAGGGCGTGGGGGTAGGCGTGGGTGTTGCTGTGGCCAGGCGTGCAGCCACCATATCGCGCCCCTGCAGCGCGGCCAGCGTCAGCACCCCGGCCCCGCCCACCAGCGAGACAACGGCCAGCACAAACACGACAATGTAGCCCCAGCCCCGCGTGGCGCGCACCGGCGTGATCAGGTTGCGCTGCACCCACGACCACACCCCCGACGCCTGCTGTCTATCTCCTGCCCTGGTCGGCTGTGATTGCGCCATCCCCTTCGCTCCCCCGATAATAGCTGCCAGCGATCGGCTTTCTCACTGCAAAGAGCGCAAAGTGGCGCGAAGATGGATTAATTGAATTCTCTTTGCGTCCTTTGCGTTCAACTTAAAGCTGAATGCTGAACACTGTATATTGTATTGTAGTGTAATATGGCAGCAGACCCTATAGAACCATTGGGCTACAGGGACGCCGGGGTGGGCTTGAAGGGGCGATTACAGCCGTTCCCCGACCAGGCTGGCATAGGCAAGGTGGCCGTTCATGAAGACGGCCTGGCCGGATAGCCCGCCCAGTTCCACGTCGTAGACATGGGCAGTGCTCTTGTGCATTCGCAGCGCTGCATTGAACAGGTAGGCTGCCAGCGAGGGGCCGCCGCTGGCGGCGATGAGTGGCGGCGGCTGGAGCAGCCGGGCCACATCAATAGCGTAGCTCTCGTTCAGGCCGAAGTCGTTCCACCAGCGGCGGAACTGCCTGGCCGAGGGCGCGATCTCCACGCCCACAACCTGGCCGTTGATGGTCACCACCACACCGCGCTGGTCAGGCAGCGTATCCGGCCAGAGCAGCGCAGGCAGGTTGAACTGCACGCGGGGCGCGGCCAGCAGTTCGCGCAGTGCGCCGCGCCAGGCGGGCAGGCCAGAACGGGCCAGTAAACGGCGGATATGGCCCCATTCCGCGTCAGCGCGGTCTTTCCGGCGTGAGCGCAATGCAGGCACGCGCAGCGCCAAAGGCAGCATACCCACACGGAGGGGCGCGCCCTGGCGCCACAGCCCGGCCTCCATCGGCTCAACGCAGTGCGTAGCGGCCACCGTCTCGCGCTCAAACACGTGCGTGGCATAGACCACGCGGTCCTGCGCCCCCTCAATGAAGTACGTCAGTCCGCCGGGGAGGATGGTCGGCCCGGCGAAGGTCGAGCGGAACTGCATACGGGTGTAGCCCAGGTCACGGGCCAGGAGAATATCGTCAACAAAGCCCACGCGCGTGGGCGCGTCCGGCCCGCGCACCGGCCAGTAGGCGATGCTGCCCAGGTCGCGGTGGTGCCGGATCACCGGCGTATCAATCGCCAGTCCGCGCCAGAAGTCCGTGGCGTTCATGGTCGTGTCCTCCGTCCCTCCACGCCGCTCACCCCACCAGAGAAGCCTCTAAAACTATAACACCAAATGGGAGAGGACGCCAGGGGATAGCGGAGCTTATAGCTCAACGCCTGAATTGCGATAGAAACGGTGCTATTTGTCACCCTGGGAAGGTGACAATTGTCACTACTCGGCTGCCCTGGCCAGGGGTAGCATATAAGTAATATTGCGACAGGGAGTGTCCTAAATTACTACAACGCGCTTTTGGGATCATCCGTTAAGTGCATTCCAGGAGGTTGACGATGCAACTGAGCCGACGAGGAGACTATGGTGTGCGTGTGATCCTGGACCTGGCCAGCCAGCCGCCGGGCACGTCCATTCCCGCCCATGAGATCGCCAAGCGACAGCAAATCCCCACCGCCTTCCTGGGGAAGATCATCTCCCAGTTGGCGGTTGCCGGGCTGGTGGATACGCGACGCGGAGCACGCGGGGGGGTGACCCTGGCCCGCTCCCCTGAGCAGATCACCCTGTTGGAGGTGGTGGAGGCCCTGGAGGGCAAGATCACCCTCAACCCGTGCCTGATCCGCGCCGGGGCCTGTCCCCTGGACCAGACCTGCCCGGTCCATGACACCTGGGCGGAGGCGCAACGTGCCCTGAAAGCGGTCCTGGCAAAGACTACCTTTGCCCAGTTGGCCGCCCACAATGGCCGCAACGGCCACGCCACCTTCTGAGCTTCAATCGCCTGGGGCAGAGTGGGCAGCGGAAGCGCCCCGGCTGATTTGGCGGATCGCCTCAATCAGATGCTCGGAGTGCAGGTCCTTGAGGAGATACGCGCGGGCGCCGGCCTCCAGGACCAGGCGGCGCTCTTCGTCGTCCAGGTAAGAGGTCAGGACGATGACGCGCTGCATCAGCCCGACCTCGGCCAGACGACGAATAAGCTCCAGCCAGCGGCTGTTAGGCCCTTTCAACTCCAGCAGGATGACATCGGGGTGCAGGCTGAGCGCCTGGCGCAGGCCATCCTCGTGGTCGCCGGTGCTGCCCACGATCTCCACCTCTGGCGAGGCCAGGCGGGCAGCCAGCGCACGCCGTACCGCTTCATGCCCCTCAATGATGAGCAGACGAATCTGAGCCACAGCGCGCCCCACGCCAGCAGGGGGAGGCCCTGCTGGCCCACATATGTCCACGCGTTTCTGTCAGTGTATGGCGACTGCCACCTGATGCGAAGTGATAGAAGGCATCCTTTCGGGGTGACATTCGTCACATCGCCAGCGCAGGGGGATTAAACCGATGCATGAATTGGGAATAGTGCAGCAGATGGTGGATCAAGCTGTAGCGCAGGCACAGGCGGCCGGCGCCGAGCGCGTCACCGGCCTGAACCTGGTCATCGGCGCGCTCTCCGACATCAGCCCCGAATCCGTCCAGTTTTACTTTGACCTGGTGAGCAAGGGCACGCCCGCCGCAGGCGCGCAACTCTCCTTCCGCCAGGTCCAGCCCGCCATGCGCTGCCGCACCTGTGGCACGGAGTTCTCCTGGACGCCGGATCAAGACGCCTGTCCCCACTGCGGCGCACGCGGCTATGAGCTGATCCGGGGGCGCGAGTTCTACTTGGAGAGCATTGACGTCGCCTGACGATTCAGGGGAACCCGCCGTTCCTTCTCTGCCCCTCCCCCATCCAGGGGGAGGGCAGGGAGGGGGTGAGAACCGGGCCGTAGGGGCAGGTCTCAGACCTGCCCCTATGCATTCCTGGGCTGGTGGAGAAAACGACCACCCAATAGAAATGCATACTTTAAGGAGTGTATTCCATATTGGGGGCCGCCCTGCGGTTGAAACCGCGCCTGACAGGCCGGGGGCCCCCCGACATGGGATGGGCAAGGCGGGATAGAATAGCCTGTAGGGCGGCTTTCCATAGCCGCCGCAGAGCGGCAGGTTTAGAAACCTGCCCTACGCCGGAGAGGGAAACCCCGCCTACTCAGTGTCATCGCCTCGCCCGCCGGCCGCTGTGCCAGCCGCTTCTCCAAGGTGGCCTGCGCGTCTTGTACTATCCTCGTCTTCAGTTCCTGCTGTGCCACGTCTATGCTCTGCTCTCTCCTGTTCTCGTTGTTCTCGTCGTGGCCAGTGCACTACATCTGCCCCGAATATGGAATACACCCCTGGCTTCAGGCGGCCTTGACAGCCCCCCAGCGCCATGTTATGATCATCAGAGTAACCAAGTTGGCCAGGCGGTCGCGGGCGGCTTGGGGCCGCCTGAGGAAAGTCCGAACTCCGCAGAGCACGGTGCTGGGTAACACCCAGGCGGGGTGACCCGACGGAAAGTGCCACAGAAAACAGACCGCCGGCCCCACCTTGTGCGGGTCCGGTAAGGGTGAAACGGTGCGGTAAGAGCGCACCAGCGCCCCCGGTGACGGGGGCGGCTTGGCAAACCCCACCGGGAGCAAGGCCAAGCAGGGGGGAAGGCGCCTGCGGGTGCCGAGGGGCTGCTCGTCCCTTCTGACCCCCGGGTAGGCCGCTGGAGGTAGCGGGTAACCGCTGCCCTAGAGAGATGACCGCCACCGCGCTTCGGCGCGGGACAGAATTCGGCTTATCGGCCAACTTGAGGACGATGACCAGGGCCGCACCGGAACAGGTGTGGCCCTGGTCATTTATCCCGCAACAGGTGCGGAGATGCTCCACGTGGCGCCCCGCGTCACGTTGGCCCCATCACCATCCCGCGTTTGATGACCAGCGCTACCGGGTTCGTGCCGAAGCGATAGGCCAGGTGGCGGTAATCGGGCACTGCGTGGATGAGGATGTCGGCCTGCTTGCCCGGCTCCAGGCTGCCCACCCGGTCGCCCCGCCCAACGGCGTAGGCCGCATTGATCGTCGCCGCCGCCAGCGCCTGTGCCGGCGTCAGCCGCATGGCGCGGCAGGCCAGTGCCAGGATGAAGGGCATGGACTCGCACCAGGACGTCCCTGGGTTGCAATCGGTAGCCAGCGCCAGCGCCGCGCCTGCTTCCAAGAGCGCTTGCGCCGGCGCGTAGTGCGCCTGCCCCAGCCCGAAGGGCGTCCCCGGCAGAAGGACGGCGATGGTCTCCGATTGGCCCAGGAGGGCAATGTCGTCGGGCGGCGTGCACACTAGGTGGTCGGCAGAGGTCGCGCCAAGCTCAACCGCCAGCCGCGTCCCGCCCAACGAGGCGAACTCGTCGGCGTGGATCTTCAGGCCGAAGCCGAGCGCTTTCGCTCGCTCCAGGATGCGCTGCGACTGGGCCAGCGTGAACGCGCCCTCGTCGCAGAACACGTCGCAGAACAGAGGGGCCTGCCCGTTCAGCCGTCTGGCGACGACCGGCAACATCTCCTCAACGATCACGTCCACATAGGCATCCGGCTGGCCCGCAAATTCGGGGGGGATGGCGTGAGCGGCCAGGAAGGTGGGCACCAGGTCTATGGGGTGGGTGGCGTTCAGGCGGTCAATGGCTTCAAGCTGCTTCAGTTCGTCCTGAAGCGTCAGGCCGTAGCCGGTCTTAACCTCCACCGTCGTCGTGCCATGTGCCAACATGCGGTCCAGGCGCGGGCGCGTCTCGGCGATAAGGTGCTCCAGGCTGGCGGCGCGGGTGGCGTGGACAGTGGACAGGATACCGCCGCCTGCTGCCATGATCTCCAGGTAGGTCGCCCCGGCCAGGCGCAGCTCAAACTCGCCCGCCCGGTCGCCGGCCCAGACGACGTGCGTGTGCGCGTCCACGAAGCCGGGCGTGACCGCCCGGCCCGAAGCGTCTAGCTCGGCCCTGGCGCGGACCTGGGCGCGAACCTCGGCCGTCGGCCCGACAGCGAGGATATGCCCATCCTGCACGGCAACGGCGCCATCGGCGATCAGCCCCAGATCGCCCAGGCGCGCGCCGCGCTGCGGCCCCCCGGCGTGGCCGGGGAGCACGCACAGTTGTGCGGCGGAGTGGATCAGCAAGTCGGCGTTCATGATGACGGATGACCAAGGACGGAGGCCGGTACCGGGCTTTAGCCCGGTTCCGTCCTCTGTCCGATTACGCTGGTCGTTGGAACAGGCTAAACAACTGGTCCTCTGTTGCCAGGGGCAGGCGCGCCAGCGCCAGGTTTTCCTCCACGTGGCGGACCTGACTCATGCCCACAAGCGCGACGCTGACCCCCGGCGTGGAGCGGGCGAATTGAAGTGCCCGTTGGGCGTCGCTCTTCAGGCCAGGGAGCGCCTTGGCGATGAACGCGGGTAGGCGGTCAGCAAGCTGGCCCTGGACCAGGGCGGCGCTGGTGACCACGCTGATCCCCAAGCGGCTGGCGGCCTCCAGGACAGGGACGGCCAGGTCACCTATCGCCTGGTTGGGGCGTGTCAGCGCCTCGGTCATGGCCAGATTGTAGGGCAGTTGGATGACCTTGAAGTGGTGGCCCTCGCCGCCCGCTTCACGGGCCAGCGCGACCACCTCGGCCAGCGAGAGATAATCCGGGGCGCGGTCGGAGGTGCGATAGCCGCTCCAGGTGGCCGTGCCGTACATGCGGATCAGGCCCTCGGCGGCAGCGGCCTCCAACGCCTCAAACGCCGCCCGCAGCCGCCGCCGGAATTCGTCGCGGGGGATGGCACCGAGCTGGCTTTCGGGGTTGTGGACATAGTAGATGTCAATGCACGCCAGCCCCAGGTTGCGCCGGCTCTGTTCCAGTTGATGGCGCAGATAGGCGGGGGCCATACAGTGGCCGTTGACGAAATCTTCCGGGCGGGCGATGCCAGGCCGGATGAAGGTCTCCATGATGTAGCCACGCGGGTCTGCCGGAAAGTCACCGTCAAAGGGGACATAGCCGCCCTTGGTGGCGATGACGAGTTCATCGCGGGCGAAATGGCCCTTATCTCCGGCTCCTTTCCCAACCGGGCTGAAGCCCGGTACTGGGGAGCCCGGTACCGGGGGGAGCGGGGAGCTATCCTCCCCCGCTCCCGCAGTGTGGAAGAGGGAGGCAGGGGGGTGAGGGCTTTCCAACAACTCGCGCAACGCCTGGCCGATGGCGCGTTCGCTACGCTGGAAGCGGTAGTGGATCGCCGTGTCAATGACGTTGCAGCCCAGGCGGACGGCCCGCTTCACAGCCTCCACATAGGCCCGGTCGGTGGCGTCATCCGGGTCGCCCAGGTAGGTGCCCAGGCCGATGGACGAAACCCATAGCCCCTGGGCCTGGCGGAAGTGGCCCTGGGCGACCCGACCCGCGAAGCGGGCGATATAGCGGGCAGTGCCTTCCGGCGTGGCGTAGGGTGGCAAGGCTACTTGTCCTGCAAGGCGGCCACGCCTGGCAGCGTCAGGCCCTCCAGAAACTCCAGGCTGGCGCCGCCGCCGGTGGAGATGTGCGTGATCTGGTCGGCGACGCCGGCCTGCTCCACCGCCGCCGCCGAATCGCCGCCGCCGATGATCGTGGTGGCGCCGCTCTGCGCCAGGGCGCGGGCAATGGCGAACGTCCCTTGGGCAAAGCGTGGGAATTCAAACACGCCCATCGGCCCGTTCCAGACGATCAGCCTGGCGCCGCGCAAGGCCTCCGTGTAGCGCTGCACGGTCTCCGGGCCGATGTCCAGGATGCGCCAGCCCTCCGGCACGGCGTCCACACGCACAGTGCGCGCTTCGGCCTGGGGATCAAAGCGGTCGCCGATGACCACATCAACCGGCAGGAGCAGCTTGTCGCCTGCGCTTTGCAACAAGGCGCGGGCTGTGTCCAGGCTCTCATCCTCCACCAGCGAGTCGCCTACCTGGAAGCCCTGCGCCTTGAGGAAGGTGTTGGCCATACCGCCACCGATAAGCAGCCGGTCCACTTTCGTCAGCAGGTTGCGGATGACGCCGATTTTGTCGGAGATCTTGGCCCCGCCCAGGATGGCGATGAAGGGGCGGTCGGGGTTCTCCAGCGCCCGACCCAGGAAATCCAACTCTTTCTCCATGAGGAAGCCGGCCACGGCGGGCAGGTAGTGGGCCACGCCCTCGGTGGAGGCGTGGGCGCGGTGGGCCGAGCCGAAGGCGTCGTTTACATAAATATCGGCCAGGGCTGCAAGCTGCCGGGCGTACTCCGGGTCGTTCTTCTCTTCCTCCTTGTGGAAGCGGGTGTTCTCCAGGAGGAGCACATCGCCCGGTCGGAGGTCTGCTACAGCGGCCTCCACCTCCGGCCCAACGGAATCGTCCACCTTTTTGACCGGCTTGCCCAGCAGTTCGCTCAGCCGCCGCGCCACCGGGTCCATGCGGAACTCCGGCTGCGGCCCTTTGGGCCGGCCCAGGTGCGAGGCCAGGATGACCTTCGCCCCCTGATCGATCAGGTATTGGATGGTGGGCAGCGTGGCGCGGATGCGCGTGTCATCGGAGACCTGCCCGTCCTTGAGGGGCACGTTGAAGTCCACGCGCACGAGTACGCGCTTGCCGCGCACGTCCATGTCGCGGATGGTTTTCTTGTTCATTTTTAGCTCTCAACGTTCGGCGTTCAGCGTTCAGCCGGCCATATTCACCGCGGGGAGGCAGAGCGCGCAGCGTTGCTCCCGTCGTGCTGAGCGCAGCGCCCGGTTCTTACCCCCCACCCTGGCCCTCCCCCCTTGCGGGGGAGGGGGCAACTTCCCTCCCCCCAGCCCCTCCCCCTGGATGGGGAAGGGGGAGAGAGGGTGACACGCTGCGCTCAGGGTGACATTTATGGGACACTTCTAGAAATCTCTGGCTGCCCCGTGCCCTCTGCGGCTCTGCGGTAGCAGGCCGCGCCCCTGCGGGACTGGCCCGCTTCTAAAGTGTCTGCGCGATCCGATAGGCCAGGTCCGCTGTGCGCACGGAGTAGCCCCACTCGTTGTCGTACCAGGCCATGACCTTGCACAGCGTCCCGCCCATGACGTAGGTCAGGGCCGCGTCCACAATGGACGAGCGGCTATCGCCCCGGAAGTCCACCGAGACGAGAGGTTCATCGCTCACGCCGAGGATACCCTCCATCGGGCCGGCCGCGGCGCGGCGGAAGGCCTCAATGACCTCCTCCTTCGTCGTCTCGCGCTGGAGTAGGACGGTGAAGTCATTGATGGAGACGGTCGGCGTAGGCACGCGCAGGGCGACGCCATCAAACCGGCCCTTCAGCTCCGGGATGACCAGGGCCACCGCCTTGGCGGCGCCAGTGGTCGTGGGGATGATGCTCAGGGCCGCCGCCCGCGCCCGCCGCAGGTCCTTATGCGGCAGGTCCAGGATGCGCTGGTCGTTGGTGTAGGAGTGGATCGTGGTCAACAGCCCGCGCTCAATACCGAAGGTGTCATTGAGCACCTTCGCCAGCGGCGCCAGGCCGTTGGTGGTGCACGAGGCATTGGAGATGACGTGGTGCCGGGTCGGGTCGTACATCTCCCAGTTGACCCCCAGGACGATGGTGATGTCCTCGTTCTTGGCCGGGGCGCTGATGATCACCTTCTTGGCCCCGCCGGGGTCAATGTGGCCCCGTGCTTTGGTGGCGTCGGTGAACAGGCCTGTGCTCTCAATCACGATGTCTATGCCCAGGTCGCCCCATTTGACGCCGCCGGGCGCTTCCTTGTTGGCGAAGACGCGGATCTCTTTGCCGTTGACGATCAGCCGGTCCTCGTGGGCCTCCACCGTGCCGGGGAAATGGCCGTAGTTGGAGTCATATTTCAGGAGGTGGGCCAGCGTGGGTGCATCGGTGATGTCGTTGACCGCCACCACCTCCAGATCATTGGGGTAACGCTCGTAGATCGCCTTCAGCACCTGACGGCCAATTCGTCCAAAGCCGTTGATACCGATTCGTGTTGCCATAGGGGGTTCTCTCCTTTCGCTACTGTGCTGTCTATCTAGGCCCTGTCTGCAAAATGCTGTAGAATAGGAGGTATGAGTCCAAAACAACATAGGCATGAGCTAACCGATGCACAATGGGAGCGGCTACAGCCTTTG
>DAOUBF010000031.1:0-4893 GCA_034432795.1 Anaerolineae bacterium | reverse complement strand
CCGAAGAGCGGCAGGTATGGAAACCTGCCCTACGCCGGGGAGGGAAACCCGGCCCACGACCGGCATTCCACGCGCGGAGAGCCTCCATTCACGCTGACGTGACGTAGAGTTCCTTGGACTTCCCGGCACAACATAGCGCGCGAGCCGTGCCTGACGGATTTAGGAGAGGATCTCAACGGCCGTCGGGCTTGACAAGGGCGCTATGACATCCTAGAATTCAGTTGAGTTTGATGGGTGTGCACGGCTATCATATGGCTTGAGACCTATGGAATACAAGGATTATTACAAAATCCTGGGCGTGGACAGGAACGCCACAGAGAAAGAGATCAAGAAGGCCTACCGTCGCCTGGCCCGCCAATACCACCCCGACATGAATCCCAACGACCCACAGGCCGAGGAGCGCTTCAAGGAGATCAATGAAGCCTATGAGGTGTTGAGCGACCCAGAGAAGCGGGCGAAGTACGACCGGCTAGGCGCTTCCTGGCAGCAGTGGCAGCAGGCCGGGCGCGACCCCCGCGACTTTGACTGGAGCCAGTGGGCTGCGGGCTTCGGCGGACAGGGTGGGCCCCAGATTCGCTATGAGTTCTACGGCACGCCTTTCGGCGAAGAGGAGTGGGGCGGCTTCTCCGACCTGTTCAATTTCCTCTTCGGCGGTATGCCCAGGACCGGCAGCGCCACCCGCCGTCGGGCCGGCCCAACGGTCAGCACCAAAGGCCAGGACGTTGAGCAGCCGGTGGACATCACCCTGGAGGAGGCCTTCCGGGGCACCACCCGTATCCTGGAGAAGGATGGCCGCCGCCTGGAGGTGAAAATCCCGCCCGGTGTGCACACAGGCTCGCGTGTGCGCATCAAAGGCGAAGGGGCACCGGGGATCGGAGGCGCGCCCGGCGACCTGTATCTGCGCATCAACGTGCTGCCGCATGAGCGCTTCCGCGTGGAAGGCACTGACCTGCACACCGAGGTGCCGGTTGACCTCTATACGGCTGTGTTGGGCGGCGAGGTCGTGGTGCCCACGTTGAATGGCAATGTGATGTTGCGCATCCCGCCCGAGACGCAAGGCGGACAGGTTTTCCGCCTGCGTGGGAAGGGCATGCCCAAGCTGGGCCAGCCCACTGAGCGCGGCGATCTGTTGGTGAAAGTCCAGATTCAGATTCCGCGCAACCTTACGCCGCGTGAGCGCGAGCTTTTCCAGGAACTGGCGCGGCTGCGCAAACGCTAGAGGGGAACTTAAAGGAACGCCGGGGGGCCCGACGAGTTCCCCTATGTTCCTCCGAGTTCCTCCGAGTTCAGGAGAGGTTAAGGACATAGGATTATCATGAGGAAGCTGATCGGGTTATTGACGCTGCTGGTGTTGCTGGGGCTGGCCTGTAATACCTTTGCGCCGCTGGCGCGTTCGCCGGGGGCGACCTCTGTGGTGCCTGGAGCCACGCCCGGCCCCGGAGCCACAGCCCCGCCGGGGGCTGTGCCCACGCTGGCGCCACTGGCCCTGGAGGGTGACCTGGATCAGGAGGAACGCCTGCTCATCAGCATTTATGAGCGGGTCAGCCCGGCGGTCGTGTATATTGAGACTGATCTGGGCAGTGGGTCGGGGTTCGTCTATGACAAAGAGGGCCACATTGTGACCAACAATCACGTGATCGCCGGCGCTGAGCGCATTGAGGTGATGTTCACCAACCGGCGGCGCGTGGAGGCCGAGGTGATCGGGCGCGATGAGGACGCCGACATCGCCGTGTTGAAGGTGGACGTACCGGCGGAGGAACTGGTCGTTGCGGAGTTGGGCGACTCCAGCACGGTGCGGGTGGGCCAGCGTGTGATTGCCATCGGCAACCCCTTCGGCCTGCGCAGCACCATGACCGTAGGCATCGTCAGCGGCATCGGGCGCACGCTCCGCTCTGAGCGCGTTGTGCCGGGCATCGGCGGGAGCTTCTCCAACCCCAATGTGATCCAGACGGACGCGGCGATCAATCCGGGGAACTCCGGCGGGCCACTGCTGGATTCGCACGGGCGCGTGATCGGCATCAATAGTGCCATCCGCTCAGAGACGCCGGGGGGAAATGGTCAGTTTGTCAACACCGGCATCGGGTTTGCTGTCCCTATCAACACCGTGAAGCGCATCATCCCGGCGCTGATCAAGGACGGCCACTACACGTATCCCTGGCTGGGCATCTCCGCCGCCGATGATCTGGACCTGGAGACTCAACGTACATTGGGGCTGCCTCAGGCGACGGGCGTCTATGTGACCAATGTGACACCGGGCAGCCCCGCAGACAAGGCAGGCATCCGCGCCGGGACGCGGGATGTGGGCCTGGGGAACCTGCGGGCTGGCGGCGACCTGATCATTGGGATTGATGGCAGAGAGGTGCGTGACTTCGCCGACCTGATCAGCTACCTGGTCGGCGAAACCGAGGTCGGCCAGACGGTGACGCTGAAGATCATCCGCGACGGCCAGACCCTTGAAATTCCCGTGACCTTGGGGGCGAGACCCTGATGCGTCGGCTGATTCCACTGGCTGGAGTGGTGCTCCTGGCGCTGGCCTGCAGTGCGGTGAGCACCATCGGCCCAGGTAGCTCCCCTACGGCGACGCCCATTGTGATCGTCGCCACACCCACGCCCCTGCCGCCGGAGGTGCTCCAGGCAGCGGATGCGGAGGAGCAGATCGTCATCAGTGTTTATGAACGTGTCAGCCCTTCGGTCGTGCATATCACCAGCCGCACCCAGGTGTTTGATTTCTTTCGCGGCCCGGTGCCGCGTGAGGGCACCGGCTCCGGCTTCATCCTGGATACCCAGGGGCGGATCGTGACTAATTACCACGTGATCGCCGATGCGGAGGAGGTGGAGGTCGTCCTGGCCGATGGCACAGCGGCCTCAGCGCGTGTCATCGGCGCCGACGCCTATTACGATCTGGCCGTATTGCAGATAGACGTGGACCCCAGCCACCTGCGCCCTGTGGAATTGGGCAGTTCGTCCGACCTGCGCGTGGGCCAGCGCGTGATCGCCATTGGCAACCCCTTTGGCCTGGACCGCACGCTGACGACGGGGGTGATCAGCGCCTTGGGGCGGACGATTGAGCGCGAGAGCGGGCCGGCCTTGGGCGAGGCTATCCAGACGGATGCGGCCATCAACCCCGGCAACTCCGGCGGGCCGCTGCTGGATTCGCGTGGGCGCGTCATCGGGATTAATACCGCTATCCAGTCACCCACCGGCGCCTCTGTGGGCATCGGCTTTGCGGTGCCGGTGGACATCATCAAGCGGGTCGTGCCCGAACTTATCGCGCGGGGGCGCTATCCGCACCCCACGTTGGGCTTTGACGCCTATGAGTTGACCTATGAGGTGCGCCCTAACCCCGATGGGCCGCAGAAAGGGCTATGGGTGGTGCGGGTAGCTCCCGGCGGCCCGGCAGACCGGGCCGGGCTGCAGGCGGCGGAGCTCCGCCGTGATGTGCGGGGGCGGCTTATTATCGTGGGGGGCGACATTGTGACCGCTATAGACGGACGCCCGATCGCCACGCGGGATGACCTGACCCTTTATCTGGAAGCACATAAGCGCGTCGGCGATCAGGTGCAACTGACGGTGGTGCGCGGCAGTGAGACGTTGACCCTGACGGCCACCCTGGCCGAGCGGGGATAAAACAGCACCAGACGAGGGATGTGGAGGAGGAAGCAGCCATGCTGGATGAGAAAGAGCTTCAGGAGTTGATCGGTTTTCGTGGGAATGGACAGCCGGTTCTGAGCGTGTATTTGAACGTGGACCCGACCTGGCATACGACGGATGGTTACAAACTGCGCCTCCGCCACCTGCTGGAGGAGGTGGCAGAGGGGAGCGACCCGGCGGACCTGGCCGCTGTGGAACACTATATTGAGCGGGAATATGATTGGTCAGGCAAGTCGGTGGCGATGTTTTCATGCGCCAGGGCGGGGCTGTGGCGGGCCTATGCGCTCCCCGTGCAGATTCGCAGTCTGGCCCGCGTGGGAGAGAAGCCCTATGTGAAGCCGCTGGCGAATATCCTGGACCGGTATGGCCGCTTTGTGGTCGCCATCGTGGACCGCCAGGGGGCCAAGCTGTATTTGTTTCACCTGGGGAAGTTGGTGGAGACCGCCGGGGTGCTGGGCGAGGAGGTGCGGCGTGTCAAGGGGGGCGGCGGGACAACTATACCCACCGGCAGCGGCAGCCGGGGCCGCACCGGCGACGCCGGCCACCTGGGGGCCTATATGGAGCAGGTGGCGCAGCGCAACCTGCGCGAGGCCGCTGACCTGACGGTGCGCTTTTGTCAGGCCCACAAGGTGGATCGCCTGATCCTGGGCGGCACGGAAGAGACGGTGGCCCAATTCCGGGGGCTTTTGCCCAAGGCGCTCCAGGATAAGGTGGTGGGGAGCGTCCCGCTGAGCATGAATGCCCCGGAGCATGAGGTCCTCTCGCGGGCGATTGAGATCATCACCCGCTATGATCATGAGCGCGAGGTGGAGTTGGTGGAGAAGATCATCACTGCAGCGGCGAAGGGCGCGAATGGCGTGGTGCGGCTGGACGACACCCTGGGGGCGCTGCACGAGGGGCGCATCCAGGTTCTGGTGATCAGCGATGGTTATCGCGCCCCCGGCTACCAGTGCCAGGGCTGCGGCTATATCACCGCGCAGAAGTTAGACACGTGCCCCTTCTGCGGCAGCGAGGTGCGCGAGATCGCGGATGTGGTGGAGATGGCGATTGAGCAGGTAATGGAGCAGGGCGGGACGGTGGAGATAGTGCAGGACGTGCCTGCCCTGGACAACGCCGGGCATATCGGGGCGCTGTTGCGGTATTAGGGCGTGTCCGCAAAATCACAACCACAGGAGGATAGAGGCAAGCATCAGCATGGCTTTGTAGTTCTCAGCGCGCTTCTCATAGCGAGTAGCGATCCTG
>DAOUBF010000030.1:0-19041 GCA_034432795.1 Anaerolineae bacterium | reverse complement strand
GCCTGCGCCCCCGGCCATCTTATGCTATACTGACCTTATCATGAGGTATAGCGAGGCCACGCTCACCCCCTATCTCAGGCTGCTCAAGGGATGCATCAATCTGGAACGCGTCCCTTTCAGCGATCGGGGGTCGCGCCTGATGTTGTTTAAGCGCGACTCCGAATTGTCGCTGCGCCTGGCCGAACGCTGGTTCAAGCTCCAGGACCGGCTAGGCTCCTATCGCCAACGCGAGCCGATCATCCAGGGCTGGCGGTGGCTAGATGGGGCGGGCCAGCCGCTGGACATAGAGTTGACCAGCTATCCCCATGCGCTGCGCTTTGACACCGCCTGTGGGCCGTTTGAGGTCACTTTCCTGGATATGGAGGCGCTTTACATCGCCCTGCCGCCGGGCCAGGTCGGCCTGACCTTCACCGCCTTCGTGGAGCGGGGCCGCACCGACCGTCGCGGCGGGGAGATGCGCGGCGTGCGCAACATTGCCTATACCACCAACGCCCGCATCCTGTCCAACACCATGCAGCCGGTGGACCCACAGCATCTACGGGTGACTCTGATCGTCCAGGCCGAGCCGGGGCAGGGGCTGGTGCTCAACGTCACGCCGCGCCTGGGCTTCAACCGCGCCGTGCCGCCACCCGAACCGGTGTTTGAGGCCGCTGCCCGGCGCTGGCATGACTGGTTCGCCGCTGCGCCCCCAGTGGCCCCCCAATACGAGCGGGCCTACTACTACGCCTGGCTGGTCATGCGCAGCGGGCTGATCAGTTCGCGCTACTATCTCACCCGCGAGGCCATGACGCCTTCGCTGGTTCACTACGTGGGCGTGTGGCAGTGGGACGCCTTCTTCCACGCACTGGCCTACCGACACGTGGACGCGCGGCTGGCCGAAGACCAACTGCGCGTCGTCCTGGACCACCAACTGGAAAACGGCATGATCCCCGATGCCGTCCACGATGAGGGCATTGTTACCCATCTGGATGTGCCTGTCTCTGCGCCGGTGACCAAGCCGCCCTTGATCGCCTGGACGGCGCTCCGCCTTTACCGCACCAGCGGCAACCGCGATTTTCTGGACGAAATCTACGAGCCGATCGTGCGCTGGAACACCTGGTGGTTTCAGGAGAACGACGACGATGGTGATGGCATCGTCCAGTACAACCACCCCAACTCCTCCGGCCTGGACGATAGCCCCCTCTGGGATGAGGGCATGCCGGTAGAGTCGCCTGACCTGAACACCTACCTTGTGCTGCAACTGGAGAACCTGGCCGAAATCGCCCATATCCTGGGCCTGGAGGACGAGGCCGCTACCTGGGCAGCGCAGGCGGATGATCTGGCCCGGCGGATGATCGAGCATTTTTGGGATGAGCAGGCCGGGGTCTTCTGGGCGCAGCGCCACCACGTGCCTATTCGGGTACTCACGCCCTTCAACCTGTACCCGCTCATCACGGGGCGGTTGCCGCGCTCTATCGCCGACCGGCTGGTGGCCCATCTGCGGAATCCACAGGAGTTTTGGGCGCCGTATCCACTGCCCACAGTAGCGTTAAACGACCCCAAACATAACCCGGAGCAGATGTGGCGCGGGCCGACCTGGGTCAACATCAACTACCTGTTCATTGAGGGGCTGGCGCGGGCGGGCTATCCCGACCTGGCGCGGGAGTTGCGCGACCGCACACTGGCCCTGCTCATGGCGCAGGACGATTTCCGTGAGTATTACCATCCCATCACCGGCCAGCCGCCCGCCACCGCCGCGCCCTTGTTCGGCTGGTCGGCGGCGGTCTTCATTGACCTGGCGATCCGGGCCTCACGGGGCGAACTATAAACCTGAGATGAATGTAGCGATCTTGCATTATGCTGCTCCGCCCACCGTTGGCGGCGTGGAGCAGACCATCTATTACCACGCGCTGGAACTGGCCCGCGCCGGCCATCATGTGCGCATCCTGGCCGGGGCTGGCGCGCCGTTTGACCCGCGCGTGGAGGTCATCATCGTGCCGGAGTTCAGCAGCTGCCACCCCGACGTGCTGGCGGTCAAGGGGCAACTGGATCGGGGCGAGGTGACTTCGGACTTCGTGGCGCTGCGGGAGCGGCTCAAGGCACTTCTCGCCAATGCTCTCTCCAGCAGTGATGTGCTCATTGCCCACAATCTCTTCACCCTCCATAAGAACCTGCCCCTGACGGCAGCCCTGTATGACCTGCTTACCCCCTCAGAGGCAGGGGAGAGGTCACCCCCCACGGTGCTCGCCTGGCATCACGACCTGGCCTGGGATAGCGCCCGCTATAAGAAGGACCTGCATAAGGGCTACCCCTGGGATTTGCTGCGCAGGCCCTGGCCCGGCGTGCGCCACGTCACCGTGTCGACGGCCCAGCAGGCGCGCCTGGCCGCGCTCTATGACCTTCCGCCAGAGCATATCGCCGTCGTACCGCCAGGGGTGGACCCGGCCCGCTTCTTCCGCTGGACGGAGATGACGCGCCGTCTGATGAGCGGACTCCGGCTATGGGATGCCGACCTGCTCCTGCTGCTCCCGGCGCGGATCACCCGGCGCAAGAACGTAGAGATGGCGCTGCGCATCCTGGCAGCGCTGCGGGCGTGGCTTGACGCCCGCCTGATCGTCACTGGCCCGCCCGGCCCGCACAACCCCGCCAACGCTGCCTACCTGCAAAGCCTGCTTGACCTGCGTCGGGAACTGGGGTTGGAAGGCGCGGCGCATTTCCTTTACGAGTTGGGGATCACACCGGATGAGGCCACGATGGCTGACCTGTATCACCTGACGGATGCGCTCCTGTTCCCCAGCGCGCAGGAGGGCTTCGGCATCCCGGTGCTGGAAGCCGGGCTGGCCCGTCTGCCGGTCTTTTGCAGCGACACCCCGCCCCTACGCGAGAGTGGCGGCAACGAAGTGCACACCTTTGCCCTGGATGCCGATCCCAACGACGTCGCCGGGCTGATCCGGCGCACCCTGGAAGCGAACCCCGCCCACATCTTACGCCGTCGCGTGCTGGCGCACTACACCTGGGAGGCCATCGTTCGTCATCGGGTGATCCCGCTGCTGGAAAGGAGGTGAACCGATGCCCCTACCTGCGTACCGTGTCTTATTACCGTTGCGCCAGCAGGACTGCGTGGATGATCTGGTGAAGCTGGCGCAGGCGCTGCTGCCCGAAGCCAACGGCGAAATCGTCCTCATGGGCGTGGTGATCGTGCCGGAAGGCCACTCGCTGAGCGAAGGCGCGCTGCCCGCCCAGATCAGTCGCCAGGCGCTCAGCGCCCTGGCCGCCCATTTCCCCGGCTGGCCCATCGTAGTCAAGCCGCGCGTGCGCGTGGGCCACGACGTGTGGCCTGAGGTGCTGGCTGAACTGGCCGAGACACCTGCGGATGTGCTCCTTGTCCCCTGGGATGGGCTGGACCTGCCCGTGCTGGGTGTGCCGGTGGAACAGGTGCTCTCGCAGACGCCCTGCGATCTGGTGCTGGTGCGCGGCTGCAACCTGAGCGCCTGCCGCCGGGTGCTGTTGCCCTTGCGTGGCGGGCCACACGCCGATCTGGCGCTTCACGTCGCCGGGGCACTGGCCCGCATGGCGGAGGGCGAGATCACCCTGCTGCATGTCTCTCCGCCCGGCAGCGAGACCCCAGAGCTAAGCGGCCTGAGCCAGCGCAGCAGGGCCATCACCCGCACGGTGCGCCTGATGGGCGAGCCGGCCTCCGGCATCGTGCGCGAGGCCCATGACCATCAGGCTGTGGTGCTGGGCGCCCGGATCAGCGATGTATCCGATGCGCTCTCCATAGGTCCGACGGTGCGCCGGGTCATCGGCCAGATGGACCAGGCCATCCTGTTAGTGCGTGCCCATCGGCTGGCTTCGCTGACGCTACCCGGAGCGCTGGCGCAGGTGACACCTGTCCCCGCGCCGGACATCTCGGAGGTTGTGGACCGCTGGTTCGCTACCAACACCTTTCACAGTGAGGAGTTCGCCGATCTGGAGCAACTGGTGCGCTGGAAGCGGGAACGCGGCCACACCATCAGCCTGGCGCTGCCTGCGCTAAACGAAGCCGAGACGGTGGGCCATGTCATCAGCACGCTCAAGCAGGCGCTCATGGACGAAGTGCCCCTGCTGGATGAGATCGTGCTGATAGACTCCAACTCCACCGACGCGACACGCGAGATCGCCGCCAGCCTGGGCATCCCGGTTTACATTCACCAGCATATCTTAGCCGACGAGGTGGGCAGCTTCCCCGGCAAAGGGGAGGGGCTGTGGAAGAGCCTGTACGTCACGCGCGGCGACATCATCGCCTGGGTGGACACCGACATCGTCAACATCCACCCGCGTTTCGTCTATGGCATCTTAGGCCCGCTGTTGCGCTGGGATACGATCCAGTACGTCAAGGGCTTCTACCGCCGACCCATCCGTATAGACGGCGTGCTGCGGGCCGGGGGCGGCGGGCGCGTGACCGAACTGGTGGCCCGCCCCCTCCTCAACCTGTTCTTCCCGGAGTTGTCGGGCATCATCCAGCCGCTTTCGGGCGAATATGCCGGGCGGCGGGCGGCGTTGGAGCAATTGCCCTTCTTCAGCGGCTATGGCGTGGAGACCGGACTGCTCATTGATATGCTGGACCGCTTTGGGCTGAAGGCTATCGCCCAGGTGGACTTGCAAGAGCGCATCCACCACAACCAGCCCCTGGTCAACCTCAGCCGCATGGCCTTCGCCATCCTGCAGGTGTTCATCGCCCGGCTGGAGACCCGCAATAAAGTGAAGCTGCTGGAGGAGTTCAACCGCAGCATGAAGCTGATCCGCTACGAGCCGGGGCGCTTCTTCCTGGAGGTGGAGCGCATCAGCGATGTGGAGCGCCCGCCGATGATCACCGTCCCGGCCTATCGCCGCAAATGGATGCTGACATGACCACGCTCTATCTCATCCGGCACGGGCGCACCGATTGGAATGATGCAGGCCGCTATCAGGGGCAGGCCGACCCGCCACTGAACGCGCAAGGGCGGGCACAGGCACGTGCGCTGGCCCAGGCACTGCGCACTGTGCAGTTTGACGCCATCTATTCCAGCGACCTGGCCCGCGCCCGGCAAACCGCACAGGCCCTGGCCGAGGTCACCGGCCTGCCGGTGCAGCTTGACCCGCGCCTGCGCGAGATCCATCAGGGCGAGTGGGAGGGATTACTGGCGAGTGAGATCCAGGTGCGCTATCCGGCGTTGTGGGAGCAATGGCACAGGGCGCCGCTGACCGTGCGCCTCCCAGGTGGGGAGACCTTGCAGGAGTTGGAGGCGCGCTTCACTGCGGCACTGGACGACATCAGTGCAGCGCACCCGGAGGGCACTGTAGCCGTGTTCCTGCATAAGATCGCCATCGCCCTGCTGCGCTGCCGCATCCGGGGGCTATCGCTAAACCGCTTCTGGGAGGTGATCCCCGACAACGCCGCCTGGGATGTGGTCACCTGGCCACTGGCGGCCAAACATCAGGAGGACAATCAATGACGGTGCAAGCCACTGCGTTGCGCGACGATGCCCGCGCCTGGATCGATCGGGTCCAGGCCGCCGATGTCCTTGTGGCGATTCCCTCGTACAAGAACGCGGCCACCATCGGCCATGTCGTCCGCATGGCGGCTGAAGGGCTGGCTCAGCAGTTCCCCGGTCTGAAAGCTGCTATCGTCAACGTGGACGGGGACAGCCCGGACGGGACACGCGACGTCGTCCGTAACACGCCTGTGCCAGAGGGCATCGCCGTCTTGACCACCGTGTACCAGGGCATCTCTGGCAAAGGCAGCGCCCTACGTGCCGCCTTTGAGATGGTGGCCGCGCTGGGCGCCAAAGCCTGCGTCGTCGTGGATAGCGACCTGCGCAGCATCACGCCGCAGTGGATTGAGCGGCTGGGCGGGCCGGTCCTGCGCCAGGGTGTTGACTTCGTCGCCCCGCTGTACATCCGCCACAAGCACGATGGCACAATCACCAATAACATCACCTACCCCATGACGCGCATGCTCTACGGCCTGGACGTGCGCCAGCCCATTGGCGGCGATTTCGGCTTCTCCGGCAGGCTGGCGCGCTGGTGGCTGGCGCAGGACGTCTGGGACAGCGACGTGGCCCGCTATGGCATTGACATCTGGATGACGACAACAGCCATTGCCGAGGGCTTTCGGGTGGCCCAGGCGGGCCTGGGCCTGAAAATCCACGATGCCAAAGACCCGGCGGCCTCGCTCGGCCCCATGTTCAGCCAGGTCGTGGGCACCCTATTCGCGCTCATGGGACGCTATGCCCATAAGTGGCGCGCCATTCAATCAGTCCGGCCTGTGCCGCTTATCGGCGAGCCGCCTGAAGGCGAGCCGGAGCCTGTGCCGGTGAACCTCTCCGCCCTGATCGGCAAGCTGCGCACTGGCCTGCGCGAGCACGCCAGCACCCTGCACCAGGTGTTGGCCCCAGAACGTTGGGCCGCGCTGGAGGACATCGCCGCCCGTGATGAAGACGCCTTCGCGTTCCCGGCAGAGACCTGGGCACGCATCGTGTTTGACTTCGCCCTGGCATACAACACCGGCGGGGGGTCCAAAGAGGCGATCATGGCGGCCATGGTGCCCCTCTACTATGGGCGCACCGCTGGCCTGGTACGTCAGGCCAGCGATCTGGATGCAACCGAATTTGAACAGCGGGTGGTGCAGGCCCAGGCCGAGACGTTCCTCCGACTCAAACCGGAACTGGCCGAACGCTGGCCCGCCCGGTAGCCCGCCCTGCGGTTGAAACCGCGCCAGCGAGTTACCATCGTTATAGATGTGTTGCTGGCTCTTCGCGGTACATGGACAGCACTGTACATCATCCTGACATCATCAGCGGGGGGTCGGGAATACCTAGGGCGTGTCCGCAAAATCACAACCACAGGAGGATAGAGGCAAGCATCAGCATGGCTTTGTAGTTCTCAGCGCGCTTCTCATAGCGAGTAGCGATCCTGCGGAACTGCTTGAGCCGATTGAATAGCCTCTCGACGATGTTGCGTAACTTGTACACCTCCTTGTCAAAGCTGGCTTTGCGTCCATGCTTCTCATTCTCCTTGTGAGGGATGGTGTATCGGATGCCTCTGCGACGTAGATACAACCGAACACGACGGGCGGCATATGACTTGTCTCCCACCAGACGGCGCGGCTTACGCTTGGGTCTGCCTGTGCCTACCCGCTTGACCGCACCACCTTCCATCAACGCCTCCAAGGCTACCGTATCGTGGCACTGGCCTGGGGTGAGCACAAAGGTCATCGGCTTGCCTTGGCCTTCAGCACGCACGTGTATCTTGGTCGAGAACCCTCCTCGGCTTCTGCCTAACGCCTCGCGTTGTGGGTCCCCCCTTTGGCTCCGGCTGCGTGCTGGTGGGCACGCACCACAGAACTATCTACGAAGTGGATTTCCCAGGCTATCTGACCGGCGGCATCGGCATCCTTTTGCACCTGTGCCCAGATGCGCTCCCATATACCCTGCTGACGCCAGCGGTAGAAGCGGCTTGAGACTGTTTTCCAAGAGCCATAGCGTTCCGGCATATCGCGCCAAGGAGCACCGGTCTTGAGTATCCAAAGGATGCCATTGATGATAGGACGATGGTCCAGCGATGGACGCCCTCTGTGTGGCTTCTGCGGTGGAAGCAAAGGCTGTAGCCGCTCCCATTGTGCATCGGTTAGCTCATGCCTATGTTGTTTTGGACTCATACCTCCTATTCTACAGCATTTTGCAGACAGGGCCTAGTAACAATGTCTTTATTCCTTTATAGATATAGAGTGCCTTAAGCCGGATATAGATATAGAGTGCCTTAAGCCGGACGAATGGATAGGAGGCGCCCTCTCCCCATATGTTAGGCAGCGGTAGGCTTGATGGTTGTGCCTCACTTATTTCCGGAGGTCTCTTCTCAGGCTCTTCCGTAATAGCTACCGATGCTTGCGCCTGATGTGGTTTGATCGCTTCGGCCAGTTGTAGTGACTCGTTTGACAACTGAGGGCGTTCAAGGACCGGTTCACCTTCCTGCTGTGAAGGCTCCGGCTGAACTGGGGGCGAGCTTGGCGGTGTTTGGACGCTCAGCGCCTTCTCGCTCTCCGCTAACGTTGGCGCTTTTTGCACCTGCGACACGGGCAGCACGACGAGTGATGTGTGAACCCGGCCACGCAGTTCAACAGGGCGTTTGCGGTCCAGTTTCTCCGGGCGGAACAGGTACTTACCGCTCCCCACAGGCTCAAATGCCTCGCGCTGCCACAGCTCCCAGGCGATGGTCGCTTTAGTCGTTAGACGCTCGCCATAGTGAATCGCCTTGAACAACTGCTGTGCATCCACACAGAGCGGCTGCCGGCCGCTCGCCTCCCACCATTCAACGCACTTCTCCCACATAAGTTGGAAAATACCGGCGCCTGCTTCCTCCGCCTGCTGAAATAGGGCAGGCAGGTCCTCCCAACGGGCATCAGCGATGAAGACATCGCCATCCACTTCATATCGGATCGGCTCCTCAGTCTCCTCATACTCAAGTGTGCCCGTATCCAAGAGGCGCACCCGCCGCACCAGCAGCCGTCGTGGGCGATCTACTGGCACAGTGCGAATATCATAGTCCCAAGGCCCGCCACGATGAGAGATGATCAGCTTGGCACCGGGGTAGATACCGTTCTCATAGAACGCCTGATACATCTCGGCAGACCCCAGGACCCTGCCCTGCTCCTGATCGACCCAGGCTGGGAATGATGTCTCCTCGCCGCTGAAACGATGGTAAAACGTAACCTGATAGGATCCTGAGGCATACGGGGGGAAGACGGCTGCCATGTCCTCTGTCAGCGGCAGCCAGTTTCCGTAGTAATGCTGCGCTCTCAAGGTAATCGCGGCGTTCAGCCGCCGATGGCTGCGCCAGGCCTCCAGGTCTTCTTCACGCTGAGTTGCTGGCTTCAATGGTTTCGCCAGTTTTCGGCGGCGCTTGCGGATGACTTTCTCCTCCTCATTTTCCTCGGCTTCTACGTCTGGCGTCACTCCGGGCGGTGGCTCGATCACATTCTCCTGGCGTGGCGCTACTAACGCTGGCCGTTGGCGCAGCGCCTCCCATTCGGCCGCCAAGACCCAGCCCTTACCCAGCCAACGGGCCTGGGGATTGCGTTGGAGCGCGACGTTCAGGGCGAAGGCCTTCAGCAGATACGCAGGGCTGCCGTCATTCTCCTGTCCCCACAACGCTTTCACCAGTTCTTCAGTGGCTAGCGGGCGAAAAGTGCCATTCTGTAACCGACCATGAAGCAATGGCCAGATACGTGCCAGGTCCTCATTGCTGACCTCTGGCAACATTTCGGTCAGGCACCAATAATCCCCTTCTGCATCTTGGAACCGGACAAACTGTCGGTCACGTTGCAGCGCTGCCTGAACCGTCGCCCGGATCGTTGGCCCATCTTCACCGTCTAGGATGGTCTGTATCCGCTTTTCCGAGAGGGATATAGACTTTCGGTCCCGTGCCGGTGCACCGTCAATCCCGGCTGCCATATAACGGACTTTCCCATTCGGCAGTCGCAGAGTAAGGACCTGGAATTGCCCTTGCTTGGGGTTGCTGCCAGTCTCCACCGAGTCTATGATGACTGGCTGGCCTTCAAACCGGATGATCTCCTTCTCAGTATATTTCGCCCCCGGTGCATAGAGACGTTCTGTGGTAGCTGCCTTCAGGCGAGCGCGCAGGGCGGCCTGTGCCAGTACATTCAGATGTACAGGCTGTCCCGCCTCACGGACCTCCTGGGCCAGCACCCTGAGGTCGACGTCCTCTATCGCCGTTCCTGACCAAGTGTCCATTCTCTAAGCCCTTCCAGCAGGGTTGCGAGCGCCCATGAAACCAAAAGGGCAATCCGCCGGCGGTAGATGCATGGGCACGTGGGAAGAAGAGCACCGCACCTCTACACAAAGCATAGAACGCGCCGGTTTTCAGGGGCGAACTGCCCGGAGGCAATAGATCCGATCAAATCACCTTCGGCTTTCAATGAGGCTTCCCGTGCCATCATTGAAGCTGTGTGCAGTAACTGCCAGGGGCTTGCGCCCGCTGCAATCTCAATGAGGGCCCGTGTGATGAGGGCCTGCACCTGCCCCCAGGTTGACCCTAGCCTGCGGTAGATGGTCAGCGCCTCCTCACATCTGGTCCGATCGGCCTGGCCCATCATCCGGCTCGTCTCCGCCATGCCCAGCAGGGCGTGGGCCTTCTCAAGCGCATGGCCACAGGAGGCGCTGGCCTCGGCCACCCTGTGATACTGCTCCAGCGCTTTATCCAGGTGGCCAGCCAGGCGGAATGCCTCGGCGCGGGCCAGTCGCTCATACGCTTCCAGATGCCGGTCGGATTCGCCCCACTCCCTCGGCTCAGGTTCCTCCAGGAAGTGGGGGAGGAGTTTCCGGTAGGCAGGCTCTGGCTTATCGCCTTCCTTCGCCAGCAGGGCCAGGCCATAGCCCGATAACGCCCGGCGTTTCATGGGCCGGTCAGCGTGTTTCGTGAAGACCGCAGCCGCTTCACGATACAACGCAAGCGCACGGTCTGCGTCGCCCATTTGTAAGTGGCATGCCGCACTGATGCACGCGAGCTTGGCTGGCATGGTCTCATTGCCGAGGGCTTCATAGATTCCGCAGGCAACCTGGGCCTTAGCTATGGCGTCTTTGAAGTTGCCGACCTTCCGGGCAAGCTCAGCCATGCGCCACAACGCCTCTGCCCCCCAGAACCGGTCACCGGCCCGCTCTGCGAGTTGTTTCGCCTGGAGATAGCCGTTCAGGGCCTTCTCAAACTCCCCCTGCATTTCGTCCACATAGGCCTGCCCCCACAGAGCTAGCACCCTGCCCTCAGGCAGCCGGGCGCCTGTCGCCATCCGGTTCAGGCACGCGAAGTGGTCTAGCGCTGTGTCGTATCGGCCGGAGGCCGCGTCAATACACCCCAGATTCCACTCCACCCACATCGGCCCTGGCTCGCGTGCGGACGCTCTGGCCTTCAGGTGTTGGTATATCTTGGCGGCTTCTTCACAATAGCGGCGGGCCTGGTGGAGTTCCCCTGTGATCCGCAGGCACTCCCCACTCAGCCAGTGCGTATCCGCCAGCAACATCAGTTCTTTTTGTCCTGAGAGCATCCCCCTGGCCTGTGCGGCGGAGCGCAATCCGTCCGGATAGCGTCCCAGCATGAGTGCCGCATAGCCCATCTCAAATTGCAGCCGGGCTTTGAAAGGGTCGTTCCCACCGGGCATCTCCTTCAGCAGCCTGCTGGCGACCGCCTGCAATTCCTCAAAGCGGCTGGTGTATTTCATGAGGTCTGTGGCGCTCTGGAAGGCTTCCCTGAATCGTTCTGCCAGAACGTTGGGTGCGTGGAGAACATCAAGGGGGAGATGCAGGGGGAGGGTCTCGGCCAGGTCATTCGCGATGAGCGCGGGGGGTTCCGTCCCCAGCGCTTCTGCCTGGAGGCGGAGGTCCTGGGACAGGGCGCGCAGGTCAATGCCCGCCTTGTGGGCCAGTTGTTCAATGGAGCCGTCGCAGAAGACGTAGGCAAGCTTCACGATATTGAGGAAGTCTGGGGCGTTGCGGTTGTTCACCCAATAATGGACGGCCTGGGGGCTGACGCCGAGGTAGACGGCCAACTGGGGGATGGTCATTCCCCGTTGGCTTACCTCTTGCTGTATCCAGCTCCAGTCACCCTTGCTCATCGTTAACAGTTGTTGTTGACCGGGATGATAAAATAGGGGTAAAGTAAGCAACCCGACGCTGCAATAACCCGGCTGGCCATATTATATATTGTATCCCCCCCTCTGCGCCAGTCAACTCGGAGAATTGCGGTTTCAGGCGGCGTAATCGTAGGGCATCTCGTGAGCAGGTTCGGTTCTGGTCATACCAGGCTACCCCAAGAAGATGTTATCCAGATGGCTTCGCCTTGGCGAAGGTGATTCTAACCAGGCGGTCGTTTTGAATTGCCTGATTTTTCGTTTGTCCATCGGCTACTGTTGTCTTGCACTCTAACGGATGACAGCCAGTTAGCGGAAGGGGGTCGCTAATGAATACACGCCAATGGCACGTTTGGTCATTCCCAATATTCATTGTCGGAGGCGTGCTGTTCGTCACTCTGACTGCAGTCAGCTTGGTGCTCAACAGCCCAGCACCCAGTGGCGTCATGCCAACCGGTAGGGACCAAATTGTGGAGCAAGCCCGAATGGTTCGGGGTCACACTCCTGACTTGGTTCATGCCGCAATACAGGCCATCGGCATGCCAATGCCTGTTTCCAGCCAACCAATTCTTCATCCTAGAGCCTCAATCCCTCCTCTTAGAGATAAGTCTAAAGATATCTTATCGGATGGCCAGTTCGTCTTTGGACCTAATGTAGGATACTTTGATCTCCGCGGGTATTTACGCAGCATCAATAGTCCTTTGCTTAGTCATGCCGATGCCATTGAGAAGTGGTATGCATATGCGAGCGTCAATCCACGGGTAGTTCTCACGGTGATTGAGATGCAAAGTGGGTTAGTGCGGGGTCGTGATATCAAAGCCAGCTTAGGCAGTCCCATAGGCTATCCCGAAAGCGGCTTTGAGCAGCAAATAGAGAGATTCACCGTTGATAGCGCAACTCATTTCTATGAGCACCTCTACACTTACGGCTCAAGGAGCAAGATACCGCTAACATCGGAGATTACGCTTAATTTAGCCGATGGCAGTACTGTGACCCTACCTGCTAGCATCAGTTCTGGAAGTTATGCTATCCTGCGAACCTTAGCTCCTCTGCTTTCACTCGAAGACTGGCTTCGTATTAGTTCGCCTTCCAGCCTATTCGGTTTCGTTGCGACTTATCGTGACCTCTTCCCTGGCGACGAACCACTAGATGAGTCCAATCAGATTAACCCTCTCTTTCCTCCTCCGGATGACCTCTTACAGTTTCCATTTCCCGTAGGTGCTACATGGTGGTTTAACGGTCCGCATAACTGGAATGGCGGAGGCTTACCCCCGCCTTACTCCTCAATGGATTTCGGCACGTCAGCGAATAATTGTAATTTGCCTCCCGGTGGCGACTGGGCTGTGGCAGCGGCTGGCGGCAATGGTTACCACCCTAGTGGCTATTCATGTTGGTTTAGGATCGATCATGGTGGCGGGTGGACTACTAGTTATTATCACTTACGTAATGTACGCGCTAATGGCGGAATAAATCGCAATGATAATGTAGGCACAATTGCCTGTGAGACCTGTGCTGGTGGTTACGCAAGCGATCCACATGTTCATTTTAGCTTACTTTACAATGGCGCATATACTGATTTAGAGGGAACTAAGCTGTCCAGATGGACGATTCATGTAGGCAATGGAACTTATAACAGCGGTTACATCGAACGGGATGGACAAATTAAGTACCCATACGATTGGGTCTACAATGATGGGGGCATGCCATTTGTCCCTACACCAACGGTCCAGCCTACACCTCCGGCCAGCGGATGGAATCAGACGTTCTTTTCCGACAACAATCTGGGTACGCCGTGCGGTACACGAAATGAAACCGATGTGTACATGTTTCGGGATTCTGACGGGGACTGGAGACCGCCAAGCGGCTGCCCAGGAGCCGAGAGCGCCTGGAGCGTCCGCATGGAGCGTAACGATGCCTGGTTTGATGGAGGAACCTACGAGTTTGGCCTCTTCTACGATGACGCCGCACGTTTGTTTGTGGATGGACAGCTTACGGTAGACGGTTGGAATGCAACACAACATTACGAATCTCGCTACCTCTCCAGAGGCAATCATCAGTTGAGGCTTGAATACAAGAATAACGCCGGGCACGCCATTGTTCAGTTGTGGTGGCGTGGGCCTGGAGCGTTACCACCCAACACACAAATACAAGACCCCTACCAATGGTGGGTCAATTACTGGGGGAATCAATCGCAGTGGATGGACTCCGTCGGTCAGCAAAATGAGGGTACAGGCTTTCTAAATCGTGACTGGGGCAACGGGGGTCCTGGGTTTGGTATCCCAGCCGACCATTTCAGTATGCGGTTTGAGCGCACTGTATATCTTTCCTGTGGCATCTACCGGCTCCATCTGAGTTCAGACGATGGCTCTCGCCTTTGGATAAATGGTGAACTGGTTGATGAGTTTAATCACTGGGTCACAGGCGTTTTTGACACGTTTGCAAATATCAGTTTCGAAGGTGGCTATTACACCTTTAAGGTTGACTATTTTGAAAATGGTGGAGGGGCCAGAGTTTACTTTGACTGGACATGGCTCTCCGGATGCACACCGACGCCGACGTCCACACCGACGGCGACGAACACCCCGACCAGCACACCTACCGCGACCCAGACGTATACAGCAACGCCAACAAACACACCAACCAGTTCACCTACACGTACGCGCACGCCGACGCCAACGAACACGGCAACAAATACACCGACGCCAACACGTACATGGACATATACGCCGACGCCGACAGCAACAGCGACAAACACGGCAACGAATACACCAACAAACACGCCAACAAATACACCGACACTGACACCCACCTCGACATTTACGCGCACGCCGACGAGTACGCCAACAAGCACACCAACACCGACGCCTATGCCAACAGACACACCCACGCCGACGCAGACACGGACACCGACGGCAACGCATACGCCGACGCGCACGCCTACCGTGACCCGTACACCAACGCTAACCGTGACACCTATGCTGCCATCCTTCAAGGTCTATCTGCCGCTGATCGTGAAGTGACCATGCGAGACCTGCGGCATCATCTTCCTGGCAAGCTGTTGGTCATCTGGTATGGCGCGTCGATTCATCGTGGACAGCCGGTGAATGACTTCCTGGTGGCAGGTGCGGCCCAGCGTATCCAGTTGGAGCCATTGCCCGGCTATGCGCCCGACCTGAATCCGGACGAAGACCTCTGGAACTATCTCAAGCGGGGCGAGCTTCGCTTGGCGACGGCACCCCTGCGCCACAAGCGCCGAGTGATTCAAGGCTGCATTCGACAGGCCGGTTATCATGTTTAGCTGCCTATGCAGTGGTCATTAAGCTATCAGAATTACTGTGCCGCAACGCACCCCAGGCTGCAGCTTCCCCCTAGCCAACCTAGTGGCGTCTAAGGCTATGCTTGAACTAACGAGGGAGGATCCCGATGGCCCGCATAACTGCCCTCGCAGCACTGACCCTCATATTAACTTCCCTTGGACTGCTCGCATCAGCCGCGTCCAGCGCAATCCAACCACAAGTCTCTGAATCTCAGGTATGGGGTCCACAAAGTGGCGAACCGGGAACATGGACCAAGTACAGCGGTAATCCCGTGCTGACCCCTTCTCAGGCCTGGGAAGGCGACGCTTTATGGGCAGCATACGTTATCAAAGACAGTTCCATATACAAAATGTGGTATACTGGCAGGGCTGCTATCGGCTATGCCTCTTCAACCGATGGCATCACCTGGGCTAAGAACCCCAGCAACCCGGTGCTCACCCCTGGCCCTTCAGGGACATGGGATGAACGAGTGGGTGAACCTTCCGTGATCATCCAGAATGGCATCTACAAAATGTGGTACTGGGGTCGGCGAGCCGACGGCATCAGGCAAACAGGCTATGCCACATCGCCAGATGGGATTACCTGGACCAAGTACGCAGGAAACCCAGTCCTCAGAGTAGGGGGTCCCGGTTCATGGGACGAACTTGAGGCTGGCACCCCCTTTGTGTTGTACCAAAATGGGGTATACAAGATGTGGTATACAGGGCAAGATAGTGCTCTGCGCTATGCCATTGGGTATGCCACGTCACTTGATGGCATCAACTGGACCAAGTATGGTTCTAACCCGATTCTTGTCGGTACTCCAGAGACTTGGGACGAAGGGGGTGTCTTGGCCGGTAAGATATACTTTGACGGTGTGACTTACAGAATGTGGTACTTCGGCAAGGACAACGTGGGGACGGATCGTATCGGATATGCTACGTCGCCTGATGGTATTACCTGGACAAAGTACAGCGGCAATCCCGTCCTTGACCGGGGATCCAGCGGCGCATGGGACTCCGACCTCGTGTCTTGGCCTACTGTATTGTTAGAGAATAGCGTTTACAAGATGTGGTATTGCGGAATTCGTAGTGGAGAGGGAAGCATTGGCTACGCGACTGCGCCTGAGATAGGCGGGCCAACCTGTCCAGTACCCTTCTTTTGGCAACGTGATCCGAGATGGAGAGAGCACCCACTACGGACCAATGGTCAGTGTTCGCCGGAGTGTGGCACGATTGGGGCGTGTGGCTGTACCTTGACCTCTGCAGCCATGCTGTTCTCGTACTACGGTGCCAACCTGAATCCTCCCACTCTAAGCGACTGTATGGGAATGTTGGCATGCCCATTTTCGTGGGGAACTGGCGCATCCTGCACAAATGGACGAGCGCGTTGGATAGGCCGGTATGGATTCAGTTGGAGTCGCCTGGATCAAGAACTCAATCAAAACCATCATCCCGTCCTTTTGGGGATGCATAAGGGAAATCAAACCCATTGGGTTCTCATTATCAGTGGACGGGGCAGTGATCCCGCTAACTATATCATGCACGACCCCTGGTACGAGGGTGGAGCCAATATGAGGTTGGATGCTCGAACGGCTCGGAATTGGGTGCTTGATGCGCTGGCTGTATACGATGGCCAGCCAACTTGCGAATCCACAACGCCGGTCATCTTGGGCTTAGATACGATCAACCCTCAGCCCGTCGTGTTTGCTGAGAGTGGGAGGGTATCCAGCACGCGTTCGCAGCCTGCGCTCTCTGGAACGGGTGATCTTACCCCATCTCCAGTCGTAACTGGGACCGCTTACGTTTATTGGGCGACTGCGGTCACAATGACTGTACACCTTACGGCCTATAGCAGTGCGGGAAATGTCACAGAGATGCTGATCTGGACAGATACTATCACGAACACCATATGGCAACCGTATACACCATTTGTGTGGCTTCCTGTGAGCGACTTAGTCTATGCCCGCTTTCGGGATGAGTTTGGCAATGAGTCTGAGATATACTCGGATACAACCGATCCGGTATACACCCCAACCAATCCGCCATGGGACATCTCATTGCCTGTAATTCTGAAATTCTCGCCGTAGGGTCTATGGTCGGCTATCTCTGCTTGCTTTGCCTGGACAATACCGCGCCGACAGTGTGGCCGTAAGGCGGCTCGGGCGGGCGACATTGGGTTGTGGCAAAGAAGACCTGCACTGAATGCAGTGGACCTGGACACGAGCCAGCCAATGGCGATTGAATTAGGACATTCTGTTGACCCGTCTTCAAATTTCGCCTGATGGGACTTATGCCAATGGACTTTCAGCTTGTCACAACTCGCATTCCTGCCAATGCTCCAAGACTTACTCGCTTGCGCGGTTGGGTTTTTTGTGCGATACTTATCGGTGCGCTTCCCAGTGGGCCATTTGGACACCTTCCCTTGAGGGCAAAGGAGGGACAGGGCCATGTAAGCATTATCCATGTCTAGTAATCGGGCACTATTATCAGGCTCACGATAGGATGTGGCAGCGCTGTGTGGTTGCTGCGCATCTACATTATCCTTGCCCCCCAGATCGCACGCCACCCGCAGTACTTGCCGCCCTCATATTGGCTTCAACGCTGTTCCTAAATGAAGAATTTATGGAGGACTGAAATGACCCGTAACCGAATTTCCCCAGATTTCTATGCGCCCATCATTCGGCTGGTAGTGGCGTTGTTTCTCCTGCTGATCATTCGGGCGGTGCTGCTCGCCTTGCCCATGCTCAAGGATTGGTTCATCCCAGAGTTGAGGCTCCATGGGACGGACATTGCTCCTATGCTGGTGTCTTTTCTCATCATAGTTGTGTTGATCAACTTCGCGCGGGAATTTAGCTATCAACTTCGCATTAACTTCCCCCGCTTCTCTGAGGGCCCCGCAATCTTGGGTTCTACTGTTTACGTGGTAGCTGTTATCCTGGCCTACGACGCGTTATCCATCGTGCACATTCAGGACCCCGATCTTCGGCGGTTATATCAGTTGACTTTCGTGGTTCTTGTGCTTCTGGGGTTGCTGAGGGGCGGCATTGGTCTCTATAGAAGCGTGGGCACGATCTCAACGCTGTTTCAACGGGAGGTCATGAGGGCAACGGGTGAGTTGTATACCTGCCCCAACTGTGGTGAGTTGAACCTGGCCGTAAGCAAGTTCTGCAGCAACTGCGGCTGGGATTTAGAAAAGGCCCGTGCTCAGTCAACTTCAGTGAAGTGCTCCAACTGCGGGTTTGAGAACCAGCCGACCGCCGGGTTCTGTGTGAACTGTGGTGCTGATCTGAAGGCTGCCGAGGTTGTCGCAAGCCAGGCCGTACCGGCCCTGGTGAAGTGCCCCAACTGTGGGGTTGAGAATCAGGCGACGGCCAGGTTCTGTGTGAACTGCGGCACTCAATTGGGAACCGGTGAAGCTGTCCAGGCATAACCTGGAGCAGGATTGCAGGGGGCCTCCTGGTCGCCCGAACGCAGACGCGCAGACCTATGGGAATCTGCCTGTTGATTTGGGTTTAGACTAAATCCCTATATGGCGGTTTCCTGGCTGTTTCCAGGACATGAGATCGCCAAATATGGGGGAAAGGCTCTATTTATTCTGAGGAGGTCAGGACATGAGGGCACAATTTTGCAGCGCTTGTGGGGCACCGCTTGGGGCCGGGCACAAGTTCTGCCCGCGCTGTGGGACTCCGGTCTCGGGCACAGTTCCCCAGGCCAGGCGGCCCTGGGTGATCCCAGGGGTGGTCATGGTGATTATCGGGGTTGTGGCAGTGGGCCTGCTGTGGGCGGTATCCCGACTGGGTGGGCCGATGGCAGGCAGTCAGGGTAGCTCCGCTGTGGTCATTCAAGGCCGGTACGCCTATGTCGCTGGCGTGCAGGCTGGGCTGGTGGTGGTGGACGTGACCGACCCTGCTCACCCCCGCCAGGTGGGGGGCTATGACACGCCGGGGGCAGCCTATGGCGTAGCGGTGGGGGGGGACTACGCCTAAGTCGCCGACGTGCAGGCTGGGCTGGTGGTAGTGGACGTGGCCGACCCTGCTCACCCGCGCCAGGTGGGGCGCTCTGACACGGTGGGGTATGCCACTGGCGTGGCGGTGGTGGGCGACTA
>DAOUBF010000029.1:0-12511 GCA_034432795.1 Anaerolineae bacterium | reverse complement strand
TATTCTATCCCGCCTTGCCCATCCCATGTCGGGGGGCGCCCGGCCCCCGGCCTGGCAGGCGCGGTTCCCCTCACGGGACGCCTGCTGGCAGTCAACCGCAGGGCCGCCCCCAATATGGAATACACCCAGTCGCCAGCCCCGGCTTTACTAAAATCGCAGCCAACGGTATACTAGGCGTTGTGTCAACCGCCCGTCCTATGCGCACGGCGCGGCGGCCCGCGCAAAGCTGGCCCTTCGCCGCCGGCGTCGCCCTGATCACCCTGGTGCTGTTTGCCCTCGGCTGGTCGGCCAGCCGGGGCCTGTTCCCATTTCGTTCCGGCCAGGCCCCCGCCCCCTCCGGCCAGCCCCCCTTTTACCTGCCGGTGTTCTATTCCCTGGGCCGGTATTGGGTCATCTCTGAGGCGGATGACGCCTCCCGGCCCACCGCCACGCCCAGGCCCACCCTGACGCCGACGCATACGGCCACGCCGCTCCCCTCGCCCACCGCCAGCGCCACGCTGCCGCCATCCCCGACCGCGACGCCCACGCCTAGCCCGACGCCGACCCCTACGCCCACGCCCTGGCCTACGCCTGACGGCATCATCCGCCAGGTGCGTGTGCCTATCCTGATGTACCACCATATCGCGGTGCCTCCGCCCAACGCCGACGCCATTGAACGCGATCTCTCGGTGGCCCCCCAGGACTTTAAGGCGCAACTCCAGTGGCTGGCCCAAAACGGCTACACCTCCATCCGCCTGTATGACCTGGTCTATGCGCTGGCGCAGGGGCGACCGTTGCCAGAAAAACCCATCATCTTCACCTTTGACGACGGCTACCGCGATGCCTACGAGAACGCCTTCCCCCTGTTGCAAAAGTACGGCTTCACAGGGACCTTCTTCGTCCTCACCGAGTTCATGGACCAGGGCCTGCCTCAGTACCTGAACTGGCGCCAGGCCGAGGAGATGAGTGCAGCGGGCATGGACATTGAGCCGCACACCAAAACCCATCCCGATCTGCGCGGGCGTGACCGCGACTTCCTCGTCTGGCAAATCCTGGGTTCGGCCCAGACGGTGGAGGCCCATATTGGTCGCTTCCCGCGCTTTTTCGCCTACCCCTCCGGCCACTACGATGCCCACGTCCTCCGGGTCGTCCGCGAGATCGGCCTGTGGGGCGCCCTCACCACGCAGCAGGGCACCATCCACACCAGCGATTCGCTCTACGAGTTGAAGCGCGTGCGCATCCGCCATAGCGACACGCTGGAGAGCTTCGCCATCAAGCTCGCCTGGGATTTCTGAAGACCTCGCAGGTTTTGGAGACCTGCGAGGTCTCTCTATTGTGATTGTGCCTGGCGATGGTAGACGTTATCTTCCGCGAGCAGGGCGAAATTAACCCAGTGGAGCGGGCCTATCGGGACCTGCTGCGCCAGGGGAAGCCGGTGATCCGGCTCTTCTCCGGCAACCCCAACGAGCACGGCCTCCACTTCCCCGGCGAGGTCTTGGCCGAGGCGTACGCCCGCTATTTCGCCCAGCCGACCTACCACCCCGACCCCAAAGGTGACCCGGCGGCGCGTCAGGCTATCCGGGATTACTATGCCTCTCAGGGGGCTGTGGTCTCCGCCGAGAATATCCTTCTGACCTCCGGCACCAGCGAGTCCTTCTTCTACGTCTTCAGCCTGCTGGCCAGTCCCGGCGACAACATCCTGACCCCCAACCCCAGCTATCCGCTGTTTGACTACATCGCTGCCCTGGCGCGGGTGGAACTGCGGCATTACCCCCTGCGCGAAGACCGGGGTTGGGAGGTGGACCTGGCGGAACTGGCCCGCCGCATAGACGAGCGAACCCGCGCTATCGTGGTGATCTCGCCGAACAACCCCACTGGCAGCGTCGTCTCCGCCGATCAAATCCGCGAAATCGTGCGCATCGCCAATCGCCACGGCCTGGCGATGGTCAGCGATGAGGTCTATAGCGAGTTCATCTACGACCTGCCAGCCTTCCCCCGCGTCAATACGGTCAGCCAGCCGCACCTTCTGTTCACGCTTAACGGCATCTCCAAGATGTTCGCCCTGCCCGCGCTCAAGTTGGGCTGGATCGCCGTCTCCGGCGCGAAGGCGCAGGTGGCGCGGGCGGTGGATGTGCTGGAGACGATGGCGGATACGTTCCTCACTGTGCATATGCCTATCCAGCTTGCGCTGCCCCGGCTGTTCCAGGAGGGCGGCGCGTTTCTGGCGCAGTATCGGGCCGAGGTGCGGCGGCGGCGCGACCTGGCGGTCCAGCTTCTGAGCCGCTCGGACCGCCTGCGCTTCATCCCACCCCAGGGCGGATTCCACCTGATGGCGGCGGTGGAGCTGGAGCGTGAGATGGACGAGGAGCAATTCGTCATCGCGCTGATGCACCAGGCCGGCGTCTTCGTCCATCCGGGCTACTTCTACGATTATGAGGTCGGCGTCCACATTGCCCTCTCCTTCCTCACCCACCCCACGGCCCTGAGCGCCGGGCTGGAGCGGATCGTCCAGTTTCTGGCAGCACTTTGATAGTTTTTGATAGGGTCTCCGTGCTAACATCCTCACGAATAGACGGTGGACGATAGACGAGAAAGGGTGTCTATCGTCTATTGTCAAATTGGGGTGAGATCATGTCGCCAGAGGACGAAGCGAAGACCTCACGTTTACCGGGCTTTTATGAACTGTCTTTAGAGGAGCGCGTGGCGCGGGTGGCGCAGTGGGCCGGGTTGACGCCGGAGGAACAGGCCACACTCTTAGGGACAGACGGCCTGGGGCTGGCCCAGGCCAACCAGATGATTGAGAACGTCGCCGGTCGGTACACGCTGCCGCTGGGCATCGCCACGAACTTCCTGATCAATGGCCGCGACCGGCTGATCCCTATGGCCATTGAGGAGCCCTCGGTCGTCGCCGGGGTGAGCTACGCCGCCAAGATGGTGCGGGCGGGCGGTGGCTTTCGCGCCGAGGCCGACCGCTCGCTGATGATCGGCCAGGTGCAGGTGGTGGGCCTGGCCGATGTGGACCGGGCCGCCGAGGCGGTCCAGGCGGCGCGGGAGGACATCCTGGCCGAGGCCAACCGCCACGACCCCATGCTGATCCGCCTGCATGGGGGCGCCAAAAACCTGGAGGTGCGCCCGCTGTATGACACGCTGGCCGGGCCGATGCTCATCGTCCACCTGATCTACGACGTGCGCGATGCGATGGGCGCGAACGCCGTCAATACCGCCGTAGAAGCCATCGCCCCGCTTATCGCCCAGATCACCGGCGGTCGCACGCTCTTGCGCATCCTATCCAACCTGGCCGACCGGCGCCTAGCGCGGGCTTGGGCGCGTGTCCCGGCGGAGCAGTTGGCCCGCGAGGGGCTGGATGGGCGCGAAGTGGCGCGGGGCATCTTCCAGGCCAACGCCTTTGCCCTGGCCGACCCCTATCGCGCCGCCACGCACAATAAGGGCATCATGAACGGGATTGACGCCGTGGCTATCGCCACCGGCAACGACTGGCGGGCGATTGAGGCCGGCGCCCATGCTTACGCCGCCCGCAGCGGCCAGTACCGGGCGCTGACCGACTGGCACCTGGACGAGAACGGCGACCTGCTCGGCTCTATTGAACTGCCCCTGGCCGTCGGGATTGTGGGCGGGGCCACGCGCTCGCACCCCACCGCCCGTGTCTGCCTGAAGATCCTGGGCGTGCAGACGGCGGCGGAGCTGGCCGAGATTATGGCGGCGGTGGGGCTGGCGCAGAACCTGGCCGCGCTGCGCGCCCTGGTCAGCGAAGGCATTCAGCATGGTCATATGAGCCTGCATGCCCGCCAGATCGCGCTGGCTGCTGGAGCCACCGGCGACCTGGTGGAGCGGGTCGCCCGGCAGATGGTGGCCGAGCGGGCCATCCGTCTGGAGCGGGCGCAGGAGATTCTGGCCTCGCTGACCCGACAAAAATAATTTAATCGCAGAGACCGTAACGTGTGTTATGTTATAATAGTGATGGAAATCACGAACTGAGCTATTATGTGAACGTGTCAGGAGAATGAACATGAGCGAGAACCCAGTACCCGGCTTTCAGCCAGGTTCGGAAGGATTCAAGCAGGGGGCCCAGGCGCTGCTGCGCCCCCTTCAAGATGTGGGCATTGTCGGCTACGGCGCTTACGTGCCGCGCTATCGCCTGCCCGCCTCCGAGGTGGCCCGCGTGTGGACCGGCGGCGCGGGCGGCCTGCCCATTCAGGAGAAGGCCGTGGCCGGGCTGGACGAGGACGTGGCCACGATGTCTATTGAGGCGGCCCGCAATGCGCTGGCGCGGGCGCAGATTGACCCCACGCTGATCCGCGCGGTGTGGGTGGGCAGCGAATCGCACCCGTATGCCGTCAAGCCGACGAGCACCATCGTGGCCGAGGCCATCGGCGCGGTGCCCCACACGCAGGCCGCCGACTGGGAGTTCGCCTGCAAGGCCGGCACCGAGGCCATCCAGGCGGCTATCGGCTTCGTGGGCAGCGGCATGGCCCGCTATGCCCTGGCGATCGGCATGGACATTGCCCAGGGGCGGCCCGGCGACGCGCTGGAGTACACGGCGGCGGCGGGCGGCGCGGCCTACCTGATCGGCCCAAAGGAGGAGAGCCTGGCGGTGTTTGAAGGCTCGTACTCGTTCGTGACCGACACGCCGGACTTCTGGCGGCGGGCGCACGAGACTTATCCTTCGCACGGCGACCGCTTCACCGGCGAACCGGCCTACTTTAAGCATACACTCTCGGCGGCGCGTGGGCTGATGGAGGCGCTGGGCACGCAGCCTTCCGACTATACCTATGCCGTCTTCCACCAGCCCAACGTCAAGTTCCCGGAGCGGGCGGCCAAGCTGCTGGGCTTCACCCCAGCGCAGTACCAGCCCGGCCTGCTCGCCGGCGAAGTCGGCAACGTCTATGCTGGCTCATCGCTCCTGGGCCTGAGCGCGGTGCTGGACATCGCCCGGCCAGGCGACCGCATCCTGCTGGTCTCCTACGGCTCCGGCGCGGGGTCTGACGCCTTCTCTATTACGGTCACGCCCTTGATTGAGGAGCGCCGCGACCGCGCCCCGAAGACGCGCGACTACATCGCCCGCAAGACGGTGATTGACTACGCCACGTATGCGCGCTTCCGGGGCAAGCTGGTGATGGAGTGATGCGCGAAGGACGGAAGACCATTCGCCTTTCGGCATCCGTTCTTCGTCGGAGGGACGAGAATGCGTGAAGTCAGTGTCATTGGGATCGGACAGACGAAGGTTGGCGAACATTGGGATGTATCGCTACGCCATCTGGCGTGGGAAGCGGTGCGGGCCGCGCTCAACGATGCGGGCGTGAAGCACGTGGATGGGTTGTACGTGGGCAACTGGCTGGGCGGCCTGCTCTCCGGCCAGGAGCAACTGGGCGCGCTCATCGCCGATTTCGTGGGGATGCGCGGCGTGGAAGCGGTTAAGGTGGAGGCGGCGGGGGCCTCCGGTGCGGCGGCGCTGCGCCAGGCATATACGGCGGTCGCCAGCGGGCTGATGGACATTGCCGTCGTGGTCGGCGTGGAAAAGATGACCGACCGCATTGGCAGCCCGGTGCAGGCAGCCCTGGCCACCGGCGTGGACAGCGATTATGAGGCCGCGCAGGGCGTCACGCCTGCGGCGCTGGCCGCGCTGCTCATGCGCCGATATATGTACGAGTACGGCCTGACGCTGGCCGACTTCGCGCCGTTCAGCGTTAACGCCCACCAGAATGCCTCCACCAACCCGAACGCCATGTACCGTAACAAGATCACGGTGGAGGCCTATCTCAAAGCGCCGATGATCGCCGAGCCGGTCAACCTGTTTGATGCCGCGCCCGCCGCCGATGGCGCTGCCGCGCTGGTGCTGTGCCCGGCGGCGATGGCCCGCGACTACACCCGGAAGCCGGTGCGCATCGCGGCCTCGGCCATTGCCACCGATGCCTTGGCGCTGCACGACCGGCCCGATCCACTCTTCCTGACCGCCGCCAACCTGTCGGCGGGCCAGGCCTATGAGCAGGCGGGGATCGGCCCGGAAGACATTGACGTGTTTGAGTTGCACGATGCCTACACTATCCTGGCCGCGCTGACGTTGGAGGCCACCGGCTTCGCCGGGCGCGGGGAAGGCACACGCCTGGCCGCCGACGGCAGCATCGGGCTGAAGGGACGTATTCCCATCTCCACCTTCGGCGGACTGAAGGCACGGGGCGACCCGGGGGGCGCGACCGGCGTTTATCAGGCGGTTGAGGTGGTGCTGCAACTGCGCGGCGAGGCCGGCCCCAACCAGGTGGAGGGTGCGCGCTGGGGCATGGCGCAGAACCTGGGCGGCCTGGCAGCGACGGCAGTGACGCATATCTTTGAGGCCATCTGAGTGTAGGGCAGGTTTCTATACCTGCCGAGGGTAGGTTTCCGTACCTGCCCGATGCCGGGTATGGAAACCCGGCTTACTGGGCTGATAGTCTGTGACAGGCAGGTTGATAGGTTTTGATAGTTCCTTTCCGTATAATCTGGTGTTGGTTTATTTGAGGATAGATCGGAGGTTAGTTTAGCTATGGAAACCCCACGCCATTGGAGGCTCAGTCAGCAACGCTATGCGCTGGTCGGGGAGGTGTGCGATGGCTGCGGCGCCAAGCTCTTCCCGCCGCGCGATGTCTGCCCGGCGTGCGAGGCGCCGGCCAAGACCCCTTACACCTTCAGCGGTCGGGGGCAGGTCTACTCCTTCACGCGCGTGCAGGAGGCCCCGGCGGGCTATGAGGAGTACGCGCCTTACACGGTGGCCCTGGTGAAGCTGGAGGAGGGGCCGTTCGTCACCGCGCAACTGACCGATCTGGAGGGCGAGCCGGCCATCGGCATGCCCGTGGAGATGGTCACACGCAAGCTGCGCACCGACGGTGCGCGTGGCATGATCATCTACGGGTACAAGTTCAGGCCGGCGCTGGGCGCATAGCGCGTGCCTTGGCCCCATTTTGACGCTGAGAAAGCCACCGGCGCTCCCTGCCCGGTGGCTTTTGCTTCCGAGTAAGGAACCTCACCCCCTCCCTTGTCAGGGGGAGGGGCATTGTCCTCTCCTAACCGGGCTGAAGCCCGGTACTGAGTGGGGGGCAGAATCACCCCCTCCCCCACCCTCCCCCGTTAAGGGGGAGGGGCGTTGCCGCCAGCGTTCTGTTCCGCCGAGGAATCAAACGACGTGGAAGACAAGACCTCACGCGGCGCGCTGCCCTGCGCTGGCCCAATAATGCCCCGCGCTTCCAGGGCATCCATCAGGCGGGCGGCCCGCGTGTAGCCAATACGCAGCCGCCGCTGGAGCAGCGAAACAGAAGCGCGGTTGGCTTCACGCACGATGCGGATGGCCTCCTCCAGCAACGCGTCCTCGGCCTCGTCCACCTTATCTCCGGCCAGATCGTCCCAGGGTGACATGCGGCTGCCTTCCGCGCCGATCTCCGGCAGCGGGGGCTGAACGCCGGAGCCGACCGGCTCGGCGGGGCTGCGGCTGGCAGGCAGAGCCACCCCTTTCCAGAAGCGCACCAGGCGGCTGATCTCTTTATCGGAGACGAAGCAGCCTTGCAGGCGCTGCGGCTGGCTGGCCTCCGGCGAGACGAAGAGCATATCGCCCCGGCCCAGCAGCCGTTCGGCCCCTACCGTGTCCAGGATGACCCGCGAGTCTATGGACGAGGCCACAGCGAAAGCGATGCGGGCGGGGAAGTTGGCCTTAATCAGGCCGGTAACCACGTCCACCGAGGGCCGTTGTGTGGCAATGATCAGGTGAATCCCGGTGGCGCGGGCCATCTGCGCCAGGCGGCAGATGGTGCGCTCCATGTCCTCCGGCGCCAGCATCATCAGGTCGGCCAGTTCATCAATAATGAGCACGAGGTAGGGCAGCTTCTCACCGCCTGCGGCGGTAGCGATGCGGTTGTAGTCCTCAATATGGCGCGCACCGACCTCGGCGAATTTGTGGTAGCGGCGGTCCATTTCGCGTGTGATCCATTGGAGCGCCCCCGCCACCCGCTCCAGGTCCACCACCACCGGCCCCACCAGATGGGGGATGCCGTTGTAGTGGGCCAACTCCACCCGCTTGGGGTCCACCAGGACCAGCCGCAGGTCCTGGGGGGTGTTGTGCAGCAAGAGGCAGGTGATGATGGCATTGACACACACGGATTTGCCCGACCCGGTGGCACCGGCGATGAGCAGGTGCGGCATCCGCGCCAGGTCGGCCACGACCGGCGTGCCCGACACGTCCTGGCCCAGCGCGATACGCAGGGGCGAGCGCAGTGCCTGGAACTGGGGGGAGGTGATCACGCGGCGCAGGCTGACCACGCTGACCTCGGCGTTGGGCACCTCAATGCCCACGTAGTCCTGACCGGGGACGGGCGTGACGATGCGGATGGAGGGTGCCGCCAGGGCCAGCGCCAGGTCATCGGCCAGCGCGGCAATCTTGGCGACCTTGACCTTGGTGCGCTTGCCGCTGGCGGTCTCGTAAAAGCCGGGGACGACTTTGAACTGGGTGACCGCCGGGCCGGTGTTGAAGCCGGGGATGTCCACCGGCACGCCGAAGGCTTCCAATGTCTCTTCAATGATGCGGGCGCGATACCAGTTGGTCTCGGCGTCCACAGCGCCCTCCGGCAGCGTATCCAGAACCTCATCTATATCCGGCAGCAGGCTGCTCACCGGTGGCGCCTCTACCTCCACCATTCCCTGTTGGCGTGTGGGGGCCGCCGGGCCAGAGAGCGTCCCTGCCGGGCGGCTTTCCACTGCGGCCATCGTCGGAACGGCAGGCGCAGGCCTTGGCCCGGCTTTCCGCCGGCTTCTGGTTTGCCACCACTGGAGGGCGGTCCGCATGAGCGCAGACATAAGTTGCCAGGCACGGCGTGCGGCCAGGCGTGGCGAGAGGCGCACCAGAAGGGCCAGGCCGAGCAGCCAGCCAGCGATCAGGATCAGAGCAGCCGCGGCGGTTCCCGATGTGGTGATAGAGGCGTAGAGCCAGGCTCCCACCGCCCCGCCATCCTCCCCGATGGCCGTGAGGGTCGCCAGGGCCACCAGATAGGTGAGGACAAAGCCGATGGGCCGCTGGGGGTGGATACGCGGCAGGCGGTCGCCAAAGTGGCGCAGGAGCAGCCACAGCCCGGCCGCGCCCAGGCCGAACGGCGCCACATACGCGCCCCAGCCGAAGGCGCGCTGTAACAGGCCCAGCAGCATCTCAGGCAGCCAGCCGCGCTGCGGGGAGAGGGTGCTGAGGATGGCGATGGCGGCCAGGGCGAGGAGTGCCAGGCCGAGCAGGTCAAGCTGCCGGTCTAGCGTCAGGCCCAGTGGCGGGCCGGTGCGACTGCGCGGTGGGGCTTTGGCTTTGCCCCTGGCGGCAGGGGGGCGCTGTGTCGTGGCCATCGCTCAAATGTTCCTGTGCGGGCATTATAGCATAGTTCCATTGCTCCGGGCGGGCCAATTGGGGGCATTATCTTAAACTTGCGGCCCGCTCCGCCGCTTGACGTACCCGCACCGCCTGGGTATCATAATAGCTGTGTCACTATCCATCTGGCCTCACTGCTGTAAAGCACGCGCGGCTCATCCGCGCGTGTTCGCATATATATCCTGAACCTGTGGGTTGACCGCACTATGCCGTCCATCATCCAACGTCCATCGTCTGCAGGAGCCGAGGTTGCCCCATCCCGCAACATCCCCTTCGTCGCGCTGCGCTATCGCGATTTCCGCCTGCTCTGGCTGGGTCAATTCATCTCCCAGGCCGGGTCGCAGATGCAGAATGCAGCGCTGAACTGGCATATTTACCTGCTGACAGGCAGCCCGCTGGCCTTAGGGGCGATTGGCGCTATCCGCTTCCTGCCGATCGTGTTCTTCTCGCTTATTGGCGGGGCCGCTGCGGACACGCTGGATCGGCGCCGGGTGATGATCGCGACGCAGAGCGCGCTGGCGATGATCGCCGCTGTGCTCGGCATCATGACGTTGAGCGGGCGGGACTCGCTCGCGCTGATCTACGCGCTGATGGCGCTATCGGCCACTGCCTTTGCCTTTGACAACCCGGCGCGCCAGTCGCTCATTCCCAGGCTGGTGAGCAAAGAGCACCTGCCCAACGCGCTCAGCCTAAATACCATCATCTTCCAGTTCGCCCAGATCATCGGCCCCACCCTGGCTGGCCTCGTCATCTACGCCAGTCCGCAGGGCGTGGCCCTGGTGTACATTATCAATGCGCTCTCTTTCCTGGCGGTCATTATCGCGCTGCTGCTCATGCACACCTCCGGCCGGGCGGAGGAGGCCCAGCAGATGAACCTCTCGGCATTGCTGGAGGGGTTGCGCTTCGTGCGGCGCACACCGATCATCTGGTCCACCATGCTGCTGGACTTCATCGCCACCTTCTTCGCCTCCTCCACCTATCTTCTGCCTATCTTCGCCAGGGACATTCTGCGGGTGGGCGCGCAGGGCTATGGCCTGCTGGCGGCTGCGCCCGCGATTGGCGCTCTCCTCGCCGGAGGCGCCATGTCGTTGCTGGGACGGCTGCGGCGGCAAGGCCCTATCCTGCTTTTGTCGGTGACGGTCTACGGGCTGGCCATCATCCTGTTCGGCCTATCGCCCTGGTTTATCACCTCGTTCCTGTTCCTGGCGTTGAGCGGCGCGGCGGACACAGTGAGCACGGTCATTCGCGGCACAATCCGCCAGTTGGCGACGCCTGACCGGCTACGGGGCCGTATGACGGCGGTCAATATGGTCTTCTTTATGGGCGGGCCGCAACTGGGCGAGCTGGAAGCGGGCCTGGCCGCTGCGCTCGTGGGCACACAACCCTCGGTGGTGCTCGGTGGCCTGGGCTGCCTGATCGCGGTGGCTCTGGTGACCGCTCGCGTGCCGCGCCTGCGCACGTACCAGGGCGATGAAGTCAGCTAGGTGCCCGTTCTGCTCTTACCAGCGGTGGTGGCCCTGCGCACGGATGACTCTGGGGTGACTACCCCCCACCCCAACCCTCCCCCATAGAGGGGGAGGGAGTGTGTGGTTGGGAGGGGGCAAAAAGGGGCGAGCGGGGAGTTGGCTGAAATCGCCCTCTCGGTTTATAATGGGGGCGGAGGACAAAAGAGGGGTGACTGCCAATCCACCCTTGCTCTCCATCATCATCCCCGCCTACAATGAGGAGCGCAGGCTGCCCACCAGCCTGAGGCAGATTGATGCCTTCCTGGCCACCCAGCCATATGCGGCGGAGGTCATCGTTGTGGACAACGCCAGCAGCGACCGCACGGCGGAGTGCGTGCGCGAGTTTGCCCGTGACCACCCTTATGTGACTTTGCTGTATGAGCCGCGCCGGGGGAAGGGCGCCGCCGTGCGCACGGGGATGCTTGCCGGGCGCGGCCAGTATCTGTTCATCTGCGATGCCGACCTCTCCATGCCCATTGAGGAGATTGTCAAGTTCCTGCCCCCCACTTTGGATGGCTACGATGTGGCCATTGGCTCACGCGAGGCGCCCGGCGCAGTGCGCTATGACGAGCCGACGTATCGTCACATCATGGGGCGCGTGTTCAACTTCATCGTGCGCCTTCTGGCCCTCCCCGGCTTCCAGGACACCCAGTGTGGGTTCAAGTGCTTCCGCCGCGAGGTGGCCCACGATATTTTCCCGGCGCAGACAATGGATGGCTGGGGCTTTGATGTGGAGGTCTTGTTCATTGCGCTTCAGCGCGGTTATCGTGTGGTGGAAATCCCTATCCACTGGTATTATCGCGCCAACAGCCGTGTCAGCCCCATCCGCGACTCCATGCGCATGTTGCGCGAGGTGCTTCAGGTGCGCCTGAACGGCTGGCGTGGCCGCTATCGTCGCTCCCCCCATGTCCAACCCGGACCTGTGCCGCGAGCGTGAACTGGCCGCCCGGGGCTGGCCCCGGGTGGCGGGCATAGACGAGGCCGGTCGGGGCGCCTGGGCCGGGCCGGTCATCGCGGCTGCCGTGATCCTGCCCCTGGACCGCTCTGACCTGGAGCGCGTTCTGGAGGGGGTGCGCGACTCCAAAATGTTGACAGTGCCACAGCGCGAGGCCCTTTACCCGCGCATCTTGGAGGTGGCGCTCGCGGTGGGCATCGGTGGCGCCGGGCCGAAGGAAGTGGACGCGCATGGCATTGTGGCCGCGACGCGGGCGGCCATGACCCGCGCCATCGCCCAGCTCGCCCTGCCCCCCGACGCCCTGTTGATTGACGCGCTCACCCTCCCGGACGTGGCCCTGCCTCAGCGCAGCCTGTTCTACGCCGATGCGTTGTGTCTATCCGTAGCGGCGGCCTCTGTGATCGCCAAAGTGACCCGCGACCGGATCATGGTGGCGCTGGACCGGCTTTACCCCGGCTATGGCCTGGCGCGGCATAAGGGCTACGGCACCCCTGAGCACCGCCTGGCGCTGGAGAGGCGAGGGCCAGCGGCGATCCACCGCGTCTCCTTTGCGCCGGTTCAGGCCCTGTCCTTCATCAGCGAGGATGGCGACCTGGGGCGGACGATGAGGGGAGAGAGCAGGCGGTAGCTCCCCAAGAACAGCAGGCTGCCCAGGCTGGCCCAATACAGGCCACGCACCCAGGG
>DAOUBF010000028.1:0-58706 GCA_034432795.1 Anaerolineae bacterium | reverse complement strand
TGGTCGTTCGCCGAAGATGGCCCGCCCGATGCGCACGAGCGTGGCGCCTTCCTCAATCGCCACCTCAAAGTCATCCGTCATGCCCATAGACAGATGCCGCCAGTGCACCGCAGGGAAGCGTTCAGCCAGGACATCCCGCAGCTCCCGCAGGCGGCGGAAGGTGGGCCGCGCCAGCTCCGCCTGGGGCACGAGCGGCGCCATCGTCATCAGGCCCTCCAGCCGTAAGGCGGGCAAGGCCATGATCTCGCCCACCGCGCTAAAGAATGCCTCGGCCTGCGCCTGATCCTTCGGCCAGCCGCCCATCGCAAACCCGTACTTGCTCGGCTCGCCGGAGATGTTCACCTCCAGCAGGATGGGCAGGGTACGCCCGGCCTCTTCCGCGAAGCGGCTCAGCCGCCGCGCCAGCTTGAGGCTGTCCACCGAATGCACCCGGTCAAAGTGGGCCACCACAGCCCGCGCCTTGCGGCTCTGAATGTGCCCGATCATATGCCAGGTGATCTGTCCCCCGCCGATGGCCTGGGACACCTGGGGGATCTTCTCCTCGGCTTCTTCCACGCGGTTCTCCCCAAAGTGCCTCAGCCCCAGCGCGTAGGCGGCCACAACCACCCCGGCAGGCACCGTCTTCGTCACCGCCACCAGCGTGATCGCCTGTGGGTCACGCCCGGCGCGGGCGGCGGCCTGTGCGATGCGCTCACGCACACGGCTCAACCGGCTTTCCAGGTCATCCATGACGCTGGCGCAGGCCAATGATCGCTCCAAACCGGCCTGTCCGGCCGCCTTCGGCCCGATGCGAGAAGAAGTCATGGCGTAAATCCGCTGTGCACAGCCCGGCGACCTCAATGTGCTGCACGCCCGCCACTGCCAGTTGCCAGCGGTTGGCCTCCCACAGGTCAAGGTACAGGCCCCCGCTCTCGGCCCGAGTCCACCAGGCGCTGGCGACCTGGCCAAACGTGAGATAAAAAGCTGCAATGACCTCCGGCCCGACACGATAACAACACGGCCCAATCGCCGGGCCGATCCCTGCGAGTAGATCGGCAGGGCGACAGCCGAAAGCCTCGCCCATCGCGGCCACCGCCTCCCGCGCCGCCCCGGCCAGCGTGCCCCGCCAGCCGGCGTGCGCGATCCCGACGGCGTGATGCACAGAGTCATAGAGAAAAATGGGGACGCAATCGGCGAAGCGCATTGTGAGCCAGACCTCCGGCGTATTCGTCAATAGAATATCCGCTTGCGGTGGCGGGCGTTGCTCGTGGTTAGGCCGGTCAAGCACCAGGGCGCGGGCGCTGTGCACCTGCCATGAGGTGGCCGTTCGTTCCGGGGGGATGTCCAGGGCCGCTGTGGCGCGGCGGAAGTTCTCCTTGACCGCTTCCGGCGCGTCGCCGACCGTGCCGCCCAGGTTGAGCGTATCAAATGGCGGCGCACTCACCCCCCCATGCCGCGTGAACACGGCATGGGCCAGGCCGGGTTGCTCAGCCAGGTGCTCAAAAACGTAGTAACTGACCCCATTATGCCAGATGCGGCGCATGGTTGGTGTGACGACGGACGACAGACAATGGACGACGGCCCATTATCCGTCGTCCATTGTCAGTTTAGCACGAAAGCACCCTGAGGACAAGCCTGGCATATTGAAATCGCGGGTGGGAGGCCATTGGCCGGGTATCCATACAGGCCGACGCCCGGCCGCAGGGCTTGCCATGTGACATACGCCTACCAGCCGAAGCGCCGTGAAAGCTGCTCGCGTGTTTCGCGCATGGAGGCGTCAATAGAGGGATAGGCCAGCCAGGCCAGGCCCAGGCCAAACAACGCGCCGGTGAGGGTGCGCAGATACCAGGTGCTTTCACGATAAGGCAGCCAGTTGAAGGGGGGCTGGCTGAACAACTGGCTAAGGCCATCCAGCGCAATCGGCAGGGCGCAAAAGGCGATAAACGACGCCAGACTCAGGCGCGGCAAACGCGTGCGGACAAGGGCATACATCAGCCCTCCTAGCAGGAGGGCGCCGTAAATGGCCACATCGCGCTCGCATAGCGCCACCTTGTATCCCAATTGCGCATTGCCGATGAATTCGCCCGCCTGTTGCAGCCCCGGATAGGCTGTGGTGTCAATCCCCGTAAGCCGGTCAAACAGGCCGCGAGGATAGTGGCTGGCCTGCCCAAACAGGAACCAGGAACGGAAGGCCAACTGGTGGCAGAGCGCATGGTAAACACGGTAAATCGCCTGCGCTGGCCCGGTCAGGCCGGCCCGCATAAACACCGGCGCCAGAAACGGCACGCCCACATACAGGGCCACCGCCACGTTGAACACAGCCAGCCAGTGGCGGCTGAGCCAGTAGATGAACCGATCTGCGGCGATCACCACATCGCGCTTGCGGCCAGTCACGCGCGGCCTAGTGCTGCTCTTATCCATCCCCGCCTTCTCGCAATGCCGTAACCAGGGCGACCTGTTACCCCCCACCCTAACCCTCCCCCACAAGGGGGAGGGAATGATACCTACACCGTTCATGTACAAGGTCTGCCCCTACTGGTTATGGCTGTGCCAGCAGGCCCTCTACATAGCCGCGAATCTGTTCGCCGGTCATCGGGCCGAGATGGACTGCGCTGATCCGACCCTGGCGGTCAATCCAATAGCTCGTCGGCAATGCCAGCACCTTATACAGGCCAAAGACCTCACCGGTTGTATCCAGGAGCGGCACGAAGGAGAGACCCATCTCTTCCACGAAGGCACGCACGTCCTCAGGCGGCTCCTGGACATCTACGGCCAGGACAGCAAAGCCCCGATCCCGATATTTCTGGTAAGCCGCCTCAATCTCCGGCATCTCTACGCGACACGGCCCGCACCATGTCGCCCAGAAGTTGATCAGGATGGGCCTGCCACGCAACTGGCTCAGCGTCACCGTTTCGCCGTTCAGGTCTTGCAGGCTGAAATCCGGCGCGGCATCCCCTGCCTTGAGTGGCTTGTCAGCAGGCGCGAACTCCGCAGCGAAGCGCTCGGCGAACGTGGGCTGTTCTGCAGTTGCCGGGCCGGCCAGCCCCCCGCCGATCACCGTCGCGGCCAGGGCGAACCCCGCCAGAGCGAAGACGGTAAAGAGCAGGAGCGCGACGAGCACATTGGACGGGCGACGAAAGACAGGGGGCGGAGAACCCATAGCCTCCGTCGTCCGTCCTCCGTCTTCCATCTGATCACCCGGCTGTGGTCTGGGAAAGTGTGCGTCCACTGAGGTAAAACACGTAGGCCGGCACCAGGGGCAAGACACAGGGCGAGAGGAAAGAGAGCAGCCCGGCGACCAGAGCGATGAACAGGGTCGGTGTGGCAACGCCAAGTGGGCCTACATCCAGGTAGAGATTACGCTCCTGCGCCCAGCGGGCGATAAGGGTCAACTGATTCGTGAGCAGGGCAAAGCCGATCAGGATGAGGAGCACCCCGTTCACGATTTGAACCGCGCGCATGTGGCGGCGCAACGAGCGCAATAGCCCTGTGGTGCGGTCAAGCGCCAGCGCAAACAGCAAGAAGGGAATGCCCAGGCCAAGCGAATAGGCGGAGAGCAACAGGACACCTTGATGGACTGTGGCGGCATTATAGCCCAACGTCAGGATCGCGCCCAGCGTGGGACCGATACAGGGCGTCCAGCCTGCAGCGAAGAACGTGCCCATCAGGAACGAGGCCAGATAGCCGCTCCCGCCACGATGACCCCAATCGGCGCGGGTGTCGGCGTAGAAATAGCGCAAGAAGCCATCCAGGGCCGCCTTCAGGCCGAGCACGGGCAGCAGCCACCAGGGGGACGCCCCCTTATCGGCGTTTTGCGCCAGGCGGCCCAGACCGCGCGAGGCCGCGTTGAACAGGCCCATCGTCGCTAGGCCAAACAGGATGACCACCACGCCGCCGATGCGGGCCAGCGGCTGGCGCAGGTCAAAGACGATCTGGCCGATGACGCTCACCACCGCCCCAACCGAGACAAAGATCAGCGAAAAGCCGAACACAAACAGCACCGCGTGGATCAACGGCCTGGGGCGGCCTGCGGGGAGCGCGGCCACCTGCGCTGCTGTTCGCGCCGTGCCGGTTGGGGTACCCTTTGACGTGACTTCAGCCATAGGACTGCTTTCTATTGACCTATTATAGCATTAAGTGTGATGCATAACTGTAAAGCAGGTTACCGGTCTCTAGCGCCGATCCGAGGGCAGCGGGCGATAGCTTGCCTGCTCCTGGGGCTTCCGGCTATCCTCAGACTGCTCTTTCTGCTCCTCCATCAACGTCTTCAGCACCTGGATGTCTTTCTCCAGGTTGCGCGTGCGGGCGACCAGGCTGATGACAAAGAGAAAGGTGATCAGCCAGAACACAATGTAGCCGGCGACCAGGTAAGCCAGTGTGTTGGGCGTCTCGGTAGGCATAGTTGTTCCCTTTCTTCCACAGGTGTTACGGCGTCAGGAAGCGCGCCTTCAGGGCCTCCACGTGCTCGCGCAGGACCTCCAAGCGTACCCGGTACAGCAGGAAGGTGATATACAGCACCGTGAAGGTCAGCAAGCTGAAGAAGAAGGCGGGGCGCATCCCTGGCGCCAGGGGCGCATCGCCCTTCGTCTGGGGCGAATTTGAGCCGAAGAACAGCGCCGGATGCGTGTCCGCCAGGATGCTGGTGGAGATGAACGTCAGGATGACGCTGGCGAAGCCCACAATGCTATACACGGCGGCGTAGCGGCGACGGCGGTTGGGGTCCTCCACAGCACCGCGCAGCATAAAGTAGGCTAGATAGACCAGCCACATGATGGTGGCTGTGGTCAGGCGCGGCGTCCACACCCACCAGGTGTTCCAGGCCGGGCGCGCCCAGATGGAGCCGGTGATCAGCACCATGGTGATAAACACCAGGCCGATCTCAACAGATGACAGACTGATCAGGTCATACTGCGCTTTCCCGCTGCGCAAATACAGCGCGCCGGTCACCAGTGCCACCAGAAAGGCCAGGGCGCCAATCCAGGCGGCGCCCACATGGAAGTAGAAGATGCGCTGCACCTCGCCCATCGTCCGCTCCTGCGGCGCCACCAGGAACACGAGCACCAGCGCGATCACCACCATCACAGCGCTCAGGCCCCCCAGAATCCGCAATGTGCGTGGGCTGGCCAGCTTCATGTCCTCAACCATCTCTATCTACTCCTCCACAACGTAATCAAATGTCATAGTGGCGACTGCCAGGAGAATCATATCATAAGCGAGCATAAGCTGCACCCAGCCTTGGAACTCCCCCCAAGGCAGCCCGTCCAGCACGCCGCGTGTCGCCTTCACGGCGGCCAGGATGAAGGGGATGAGCAGCGGCAAGAGCATGACCGGCAACATGACCTCGCGGGCGCGGGTGTGCACGGCCATAGTAGAGATCAGCGTACCGATGCCCGCCAGGCCGACCGTGCCCACAACAATGATGAGCAGAATGCCGGGGCTGAGCAAAGGGTAATTGAATAGGATAGAAAACAGGGGCAGGAAAATCGCTTCCACGACAGAGATAAACAGCAGGTTGCCGATCATCTTGCCGAAGTAGATCGCGCTGCGGTCCACCGGGCACAGGAGCAGCCCATCCAGGCAGCCCCGGTCCTTCTCCATCGCCAGCGAGCGGTCCAGCCCCAGCATTCCGGCGAAGATAATGGTGACCCAGACCAGCCCCGCCGCCACCAGGCCCACCCGATCCAGGCGCAACTCCAGCGCGAAGTTGAAGCTCAGGATGACCAGGATGGCGAAGATGAGCATGGCGGTGATCAGCTCTTTGCTGCGCAATTCCGCCACCAGGTCTTTCCAGACGACCGCCGCCACCGCCCTGACATAGGCATACAGGCTATCGCGCGCCCATTCCGCCAGCCGCTGGCCCACAGCGCCTGACGCTTCGGTTTCCGGCGCTTCTGCAGCCTGCGGCAGGGCGTCTATGATCGGGCCAGCAGGCCCTGTGTTCACCTGCGAATCCGGCATCTGCACCCTATGAACGGCTGGTCACCTGGGCGTACAGTTGACCGAACTGCTCTGCATCTATTTCGCTGCGCGGCGCCATATAGGCGATCTTGCCCCGCGCCAGGATGGCCACATAGTCGGCCAGCATCAGCCCCCGCGCCAGGTCGTGCGTGGTCATGAGCACTGTCCGGCCCTGGCCAATCGCGCCGCGCAGCAGGTTATCCAACATGGCGGAGGCATCCGGGTCCAGACCGGTGTAGGGTTCATCCAGCAAGAGCACGGGCGGGTCGTGCAGGAGTGCGCGGGCGATGCTCAGGCGTTGCCACATGCCGCGCGAGAAGGTGCGCACCAGGTCGCGCCGCCGGGCGCTCAGGCCCACCTGCTGCAAGGTCTCGTCAATGCGCGCCTCCAGCCGGGGCACGCCGTACATCCGGCCAAAGAAGCGCAGGTTCTCCTCGGCGGTCAGGTCGCCGTAGAGCAGCGGCTGGTGCGAGAGGACGCCCAACCACTGGCGCACCAGGCCCGCCTGGCCCGGCAACTCGTAGCCGGCGATGCGCACGCGCCCCCCACTGGGGCGGCTGAGCGTCGCCAGGATGCGCAAGAGCGTGGTCTTGCCCGCGCCGTTGGGGCCGACCACCGTCAGGAAGGCCCCCGCTGGCACCTCCAGGTCCAGCCCGCGCAGCACCGGCTTCAACCCAAACGTTTTAACCAGGCCCTGAACCTCAATCACCGCACAAACCGCCTGGTGAGAGCAATGCATCCATTGCCCTCACCCCTCCTCCTTCATCAAGGCCACCAGTTGGCGCTTCAGGTTGGCCCGCTTCTTCTCATAAGCCGCCTGGTCTATCTGGCCGCTCTCGTAGGCATCGTCCAGGTCGGCGATCTGCTGGAGCAGGGCCTCGCGGCGCGCCTCTTGCTCAATGCGAGCGATCCGCGTCGGGCCACTGCTTTTCACGGGCCGCACCTCCGGCTCGGCAGCCGACCGTCGCCACCACCACACGCCGACGCCGATCAGCGCAACCGCCAACGCCACACCACCGATGATCGGCCCGACCGGCAAGGCTTGCGGTGGCGCAAGGGTCAGCGAGAATGTGCCGCCGGCGGCCAGCGGGCTGCCGCGATACACCGTGTACACCTGGCCGCTGAACTCTTGCTCTTCCTGCGAGGTGAATTGGGGGCTGGAGAGGCTCAAGCTATCCTTAGGGGCCAGCACCACCATGCTGCCCACCGGATAGGGCGCCGTGCGCGTGCTCGTCAGCGGGCCGCTCAACGGCAGGCGGTAAGCAACCGTGACCGTGTGCTGGCCAGGCGGCACGGGCAGGGTATAGACCAGGCCCTCGTCCGTGCGCACCATCGTTGTCTCCGTTCCCCCCTCTATTATAGAGACCTCCCTGGCTTCGCGTGGGAGCGGGAAGCGAACTGTCCTAAGCCCTTCCTGGCCCTGTGGCGGGGGCGCAAACGCCCTGTCGCTGGTGTTGGAATAGACGAAGACTTCAAAGACCTCCGCAATGGACTCGGCTACCTCGGCGATAGCAATGTGCCACTGGTCCAGGCGGATCACGGACGGATCGCTGGTCAGGTCGTATATCTGGAGCGGCATGGTGAGGACAGCGGTGGTCAGCGGGTAGGTGAACGGCGGCGTGTAGAAGGGCGCATAGTCCTGCCGCGCCTCCACTTCGGAGATGGCCCCATGTGGAATGAGCACATCGCTAAAGCGATAACTCCCATCCGCCTCCACCGTCGTCGTGAAGGTGGCCGTCTCGCTCACTGCATCGTAGACGTGCAGGGTCACCGGCGTCCCGGCGGGCACGGTGGCGCCTGTGGTGGCATTCGTCACCTGGCCGACAACGGTGTAACGGCGCGCCTCTGGGGGTGTCACGGTGGGCAGTTGACCGGGCGGCGCGTAAATGTAGGAGAAAGTGCGCACGTAATCCGCCACCGCCCAACGCTCATCCTCGCTCAAGACATCGGCGAAGGCGGGCATGGCCTGATCCGCTCCCTGGCCGTTGCTGATGGCGTTAAACAGGTCGGTTTGGGTGCGCCCGGCCATGAAGACGCTGTCCGTGAAATCGGGCAGGGTCCGGCCCGCCGCGCCTGGCCCCTTCCCGCGCCCGTCCTCGCCGTGACAGGTGCTGCACCGCTGCGAGTAGATCAGCTTGCCCTGCTCAATGCGCTCCGGCGTGGTGGAGAGGGACCAGACATAGAAGAGGACGTTCCAGCGCTCCTGCTCGCTCAATGGGCGGCTTGATCCCTCGCCAAACGGCGGCATAGCGCCACCCGTCTCCACCGACCCCTTCGTGATGATGTCGTACCATGTGGAGGGCGTCACTGCCCGCACCCGGTTGGGATCGGTCAGGTCGGGCACGGTCAAATTGGCCTGCTGTGCCATCGGGCCATCGCCCTTCCCCTGTTCACCATGGCAGGGGGTACAACGCTGGCTGAAGATGGCCGCGCCGGCCCCGGCGGAGGGGGGCTGCGGGGGCTGGGGCTGCAGTACGGGCATGGCATGCCGTGCCCCTACGCCTATGTCCCCTGCGGCTAAAAGGGAAGGGGAGGGGAGAGCAATCACCAAGATAAGGGCCGCGAACGCGGCCAGATACCGGGCGGCCCTGGAGGCGATCCGACCCTTGGACAACGTACTCACACCTCTGACGCCGAGACGGAGGCCCCTTGCGAACCCAGGGCTGCACCGCAGTTGCGGCAGAAGCGATCCTCCGGCGATGTCGCCGCGCCGCAGCGCGGGCAGGCCGAGGCCACCGGCGACGTTGCGCTTTTGCGGCGCAGGGCGCGGATTTGCGCCTCAATCTCGGCGTTGGATAGGCCGGCCTGCCGGGCGGGGGCTGTCTGGCCGGCGGGGCCGGTGCGCTTCCGGCGGCGCCGCGCGATCTCGGCTTCAATCTCGCCCTCTAATCCTGCATCCCCATCCGGCGAGAGGGCATCCAGTTGCTTGAGGATGGCGACGCCCTGAAGCGCCAACCGCTCGCGCTGGGGGTGGTAGTCCTCCTCGCTGATTTTGCCCAGGCGGAAGTCAAAATCCAATTCGCGGATCGCCGCGTAAATCGCATCGCGCTGGCGCAGCAAGGCCTCGCGGGTTCCGTTTTCCCTGGCGCTGCTACGGGCATGGGTTGCCCTGGCCCCCGATTTCTCCACCAGCGGCCGCAGCACAAAGGCCGCGACCACAATGAGCAGCGCCAGACCGAGTAACAATGATCCTGCGTCCATTAGCCTCCCGGTTCGGCCACCAGTTGATCCAGCTTCGCCGTCAACTCGTCCCAGGTCAGCGGCGCGATCTTCAGGTCCACGATCTCGCCCTTCCGGTTAATAAAGAAGGTCTCCGGCACGCCCTGGATGCGGTAGGCCTGGGAGATGCGCGTGCCGGTATCCGGCCCGTTGGGATAGGTGATGTTAAAGCGCTTGATGTAATCCAATGCCGCTGATTCTGTGTCCACCCAATCCACGCCGAGGAACACCACTCCCTTGTCGCGGTACAGCCGCCAGGCCTGCTCCAGTTCATCGGCTTCTTCCTCGCACGGCTTGCACCACGAGGCCCAGAAGTTAAGCACCACCACCTTGCCGCGCAAGTCCGAGAGCCGAATCTCCTGCCCGTCAAATGTGGTGAGGGTGAAATCCGGCGCCAGACCAGAGCGGGGCTGGGCCTGGCGGTCAATGACCAGCTTCCAGCCCAGGGCGCCGAGCAGGCCCAGGACGACTACCCAGACCAGGAGCTTCCAGGGGCGGAAGCGGGCGGGCGCCTCCACCTGTTCAAGGGCGGGTTCAGTTGTCGCGGGCGCTTCTTCCCGTACCGAGATGCTCATTTAAACGTCCTCGCGCAGTTCTCGCTCCAGGCGCGCACGATACTCATCCGCGTCTTCGGGTAACGGTATCGGCTCCGCCTCAGCGGTCGCCGGACGCGGGCGCCTGGCCCATGAGCGCAAGAGCCAGAACAGGAACACCGCCGCAGCCGCCAATCCAAGCGGGGGCAGCCACCATAACAGCGGAATGGGCGGCTCGCCCACCACGCGCATCCCGTAGTCGCGCACGAACCCCTGAATGATCTCCTCATCGCTCTTGCCCGCCGCCAGTTCGTCGCGGATGCGCGCCCGCCACTGGATGCACGCCTGGGTCGGGCAGTTTGCCAGGGTGATGTTCTCGCACACCGGGCAGTAGAGCTGGTTGGCGACGCGGTTCACGTCGTCCTGCGTCGGCCCTTGGGCGGAAGCAATAGAGACCCCCAAAAAGAGCGCCGATAGAACCGCAAAGGACGCGAAGAGCGCAAAGAGATGATAAAAATCTTTGCGTCCCCTGCGGTCTCTGCGGTTAAACAGGTCCATACCTAACCCTCGCTTAAACCTCTCCCAGCGCCAGACGCCGTTCGGCTGCGGGCGTGAGCAGCCGCTCCTCCGCCGGGTTGGGCCAGGCCGCCACCAGCGTGCCCAGGATGAAGACGACGCCGCCCAGCCAGATGAAATTGACTAGCGGGTTGATGTAGACTTTGAAGCTGGCGCTGGCCAGCCCGGCCTGCTCCCACCCCACCAGGAGCAGGTAGATGTCCTCCAGGCCCATCCTGCCGCCGTACAGCGCGGGTGGCGTCAACGTCTCCTGCGTGGTCTGGTAGAACTCGCGCTGCGGCTCCAGCGTCGCCAGCCGTCGCCCGTCGCGGTACAGCCCAACCGTGGCGATGTCCCGCACCAGGTCATCGCCCGGCTTGGGCGGGACCTCGCGGAAGCCCTCATAGACGAATGTGTAGCCGGCGATACTCATGGACTCGCCGCGCCCCAGTGTCGCCTGGCTCTCTTTCTGGAAGAAATACGAGCCGACTACGCCAACGGCGATCAGGACGACGCCCAGGTGGATGAGGTAGCCGCCGTAGCGCCGCCGGTTGCGCCCGATCAGGCGGCTGAGCGCAGTCAGGAACGGCTCGCCGCTGGAACGCTGGCGGGCGCGCGCCCCACGCCAGAACTCGGAGAGCGTCGTCGCGGCGGTGAACTCCGCGATGGCGAAGCCCACAACCGCGCCGGGGATGCCCACGCCCAGGAGCACAAGCAAGACGGCCAGGAGGAGCGCTGAGGCAGTCGGCAGCCAGAGCAGGCGCCCCAGGGCCTTCGCCGAGGCCCGCCGCCAGGCAATGAGCGGCCCCACTCCCATAAGCAGCACCAGCGCGGCGAACTGCGGCCCGGTCACGCGGTTATAGAACGGCGGCCCAACGGTGATCTTTGTGCCGGTGAACAACTCCGAGAAGATGGGGAAGAACGTGCCCCAGAAGACCGCCAGCGTGATGCCCATGAACAGCAGGTTATTGAGCAGGAAGGCCGCCTCGCGTGAGAGCAGGGAATCCAGTTGGTTCTCGCTCTTCAATCCCTCCAGGCGCGAGATCAACAGAGCCACGGAGCCGACCAGCGCTGCGCCGACGAAGATAAAGAAGGGAACACCGATCTCGGAACGGGCGAAGGCGTGCACCGACGAGATCACGCCGGTGCGCGTGATGAATGTCCCCAGGATGACCAGGCAGTAGGTCAGGATGATCAAAACCATGTTCCAGACCTTCAACATGCCGCGCTTCTCCTGGATCATGACGGAATGCAGGAAGGCCGTGCCCGTCAGCCAGGGCAGAAAGGCCGCGTTCTCCACCGGGTCCCAGCCCCAGTAGCCGCCCCAGCCCAGGACGTCGTAGGCCCAGCGCCCACCCAGAAGTAGCCCCAGGCTGAGGAACAGCCAGGCGGCCAGCGTCCAGCGCCGCGTGGTGCGGATCCAGGCATCGGAGCGGTAGCCACCGGTGAGCAGGGCGGCGATGGCGAAGGCATAGGGAACGGTGAAGCCCACAAAGCCCAGGTAGAGCATGGGCGGGTGGGCGATCATACCGGGGTGGCGCAGCAGCGGGTTCAGGCCGTTGCCATCCGCGGCGCGGAAGGGCAGCGCCCCCGCCGGCGGCAGGACCGCCGACACGATGTTCCCGGAGGGCAGCTCCCAATATTTGGCAAAGGGGTTGGCGAAGAAGAGCACCAGGCCGATAAAGAACGCCTGGGTGATCATGGTGACCGCGATGACATAGGGCATGAGTTCGCGGTCACGCTCCCACTTGCGCAGCATCACGCCGAAGGCGAACGCCGACATCAACCACGACCAGAACAAGATTGAGCCGTTCTGCCCGCCCCACAGCGCGGTCACTTTGAGGAAGGTCGGCATCGCCCGGTTGGAGGTGTTGACGACGTAAGCGAGGTGGAAGTCGCCGCGCACGAGGGAGATGATGATCGTCAGCGCAGCCAACGTGAGGAGCGGCAAGACAGCGACCGCCGCGTTGCGTGCGCTCTCCACCCAGACAGGCTGCCTGCGCCGGGCGCCGTAGAGCGCGGCAGCCACAGCGTAGACGGCGCAAACGAAGGCCAGCGCCGTTGCCCAAAGCCCCAGGTCTGCGATCATCGCGGGTTACTCGCCGCTGCTCTGCTCAGGAAGCGCCTCTTCGTAGCGCGTCGGGCACTTCAGCAGAAGCTCATGGGCCTCAAAGACGCCGTCCTCACGCAGCCTGCCGGTCATAATGGCCTGCGCCTCATGGCGCAGCAGGTCTGGCTTGGGGCCGATGTATTCCACCTGCAGGCGCGTGGCGTTGGGGTCCTTCACGGCCTGCGCCAGGACCTCCGCCAGGCCACCGGCGCGGGCGATCTCATCGTTGGAGTTGGTCACATTGGCGACGGTGAAGGTCAGCTTCAGCGTCTTGGGATCATACTGGATGCTGTCGCCGATGACGGCGCCGGAGACGCGCACATCGCGCCCGATTATCTCCGGGCCTTTCGCTTTAAGCTCGTCCACCGTGAGGAAGAACTGCGCGGTCTGCGCCACACCGCTGACGATCAGATAGATGATGGCGGCAACGATGATCAGGCCGCCAATGTAAAATTTTGCTCGCCCCGAAGGCCCGCGCGCAACACGGGTCGGGGGCGCCCAGGCTGTTTCTGCCATTGCGGTTTCCTCTGCTCTTGATGCTGTGCTCTTCTCCCCAGGATATGTCCCGATTTAAGACATTCTACCAGGAATTATACACAATAGGCAAGTATTCGGATTCCCGAACCCCGAATTGAGGTCGGGGTGCGATCTGATCACGGCGATGGTCTGCCGGGGAACGGCCCGTACCAGGTGGCGTGCACACCGTCCGGCGCATCCCACACCCAGAAAATGTCCTCTACAGGGCAATAATACGCCTTGCGCCAGGGGTCCCCCTGGATGTTGGGGTCCGGCGGGTCCAGGACGATCTCCTGAAGCTTGGTCTCGTCACGCGGACACTTTTTGCCCCCTCAGGTGGGGCAAGGTTGGTCCTTCTCCGGCGATTTATGCGCCTCGTCCAGCACATACTCCCCCGGTGCCAGAGACAGAGGCGCTGGCGTGGCCGCAACCGGGATCGGCGGCGGGGTCGGCAACGACGGCTCCGCCGGCCCACAGGCAACCAGGGCCATCGCCAGGATCACCAGCATAGCCATGCTTTGATATTGGCCCAAGCTCAGCCCCTCGGCACGAGAACGCTCGCCTGAGAATAAACTAGCCCTCATTATTCACACAACTCCGGTCCGATTCAAGGGCCAAGCGACACATTTCCGGCATGACATTCGTCCCGTTTTACAGCTCAATCGCCGTTACAAGCATCCCCACCCAGTACCGGGCTGGGGACAGACCACTCCCTTCCCCCTTGCGGGGGAGGGCGGGGGAGGCTGCGCGGGCTGGCAAAATAGCCTTTTTTAGAGTAGAATCTTATGTAGAATAACCAACCGGTGCCTGGCCTGAGCCGGGCTGCTGAGGGGGTGATCGTCAATGATCCACCCAGGGGAACGTGTGGCCATGTATTTCCGGGATCGCGTGGACGCAGGCCAGCAGTTGGCGCAACACTTAAAAGCATATGCCAACCGTCCAGATGTGCTCGTCCTGGCCCTGCCACGCGGCGGCCTCCCGGTCGGGTTTGAAGTGGCCAGGGCGCTGAATGTGCCTTTGGATGTCTTCGTGGTGCGCAAGCTGGGCGTGCCCGGCCATGAGGAACTGGCTATGGGCGCGATTGCCACCGGCGGCGTGCGCGTGCTCAACGAGGAGGTGACGGAGGTCCTCGGCCCCTTCGCCGATGCCATCATTGATTACGTGACCGCCCAGGAGCAGAAGGAACTGGAGCGACGCGAACGTCTCTACCGCGATGACCGCCCACCGCCGGATGTCCAGGGACGCACGGTGATCCTGGTGGACGATGGGCTGGCCACAGGCTCCACCATGCGGGCAGCGGTGGCGGCCCTGAAGCAGCAGCACCCCGCCCGCATCGTGGTGGCAGTGCCGACGGCAGCGCCGGAGACCTGCGACGAACTGAGGCACGAAGTGGACGAGTTGGTGTGCGTGATCACGCCCGACCCCTTCTTCGCTGTTGGGCTGTGGTATGAGGACTTCTCTCAAATGGACGATGAGGAAGTGCGCGCCTGGTTACAGCGCGCAGAACGGGAACTCCCGCCCGTACCCCGCAAAGCACACCCCACGCCCACATGGGCCGCAGGCAGCTAAACCCCTGCTCCATGTGATCACGCCCGCCGGTTAACATGCTCCGGCGCCTATAACCTGTCTGTCATACCGCGTGCATGGTGTGCCCCGCCTCGGCTCCTGGCTCCTCGCGCAACAGCGCCAGCGCATGGGGCAGGACAGGCAGGATCGTCTCCAGGTTCTCCTTAACCGCTTTGGGGCTGCCGGGCAGATTGATGATGAGCGTGCGGCCACGAATGCCGGCAACAGCGCGAGAGAGCATGGCGTGAGCGGTCAGGCGCAGGCTGGCAGCGCGCATGGCCTCGGCCAGGCCCGGCGCTTCGCGCTCAATCACAGCGCGCGTGGCCTCCGGCGTTACATCGCGGGGGGCGAAGCCCGTGCCCCCCGTCGTCAGGATCAGGTCCAGGTGGGCCTCATCCGCCCACTTCATCAGCGCCCGCTTGATCTCCATGAAGTCATCGGGGATAACCGCCTCCAGCCCAGTCTCCCAGCCCAGCCGCTCTTTGAGCAGGCGCTGGATGAGCGGGCCACTCTCATCCTCGCGCTCCATCCGCGCCGCACGGTCGCTGATCGTCAGTACGCCAACGTTTACCTTCATGTGACAATATCCTTCCCCATGATCAGGAAGGGCATCTCTTCAAAGCCGAAGCGCTCATAGAAGGCCCGCGCCACGGTATTCTCCTCGCTGACCAGGAGGTAATATTTGACACAGCCCTTGGCCGCCAGCCGTGCCTCCAGTTCATACATGAGTGCCAGGCCGATGCCTTGCCCGCGATAGGCCTCGTCCACCGCCAGGTGATACACCATGCCCCGCCGCCCGTCGTAGCCGCCCAGAACCGCGCCAACAATGCGGCCGTCCGCCTCAGCCACCAGGAACAGGTCCGGGTCGCGCAACAGCTTCTTGGCGATCTCCTCGCGCCGGTCGGAGATGCGGCTCAGGCGCACACCAGGGGCGCTGCGCGACCACAGGTCGTAGACGGCGTCATAGTCTGTTTCCAGTTCAAACTGACGGATGACGAGCGACGGAGGACAGAGGCGAATCCGTCCCCTGTCGTCCGTCATCCGTTCTTCGCCGTCTGTCACCTACTCCTCCTCTGTGCTGGTGCCGACCACACGCTTCCACTCCCCGTGGATGCCATCCTCGGTCACGCCGTAATAGACGCGCAACTTGCCGTTGATGCGCTGCACCAGGTCGTAGCGCGTCTTGCCTGCGCGCTGGGATATACCCAACAGCCCCAGGTCGCCGTGCCAGGTGACCTTACTTTCGTCCACCGGGTGCGTCTCGTGCTGGGTGATGGCATAGTGCCACAACCGCCGGGCGCTCTTGCGCGTGACGTTCTTGACGATGTTGCCGTTGCGTAAGTCGCGCACCGTGTGGTAGATCACGCCCTCGCGCTCCTCACTGTCCACGATCTCCACACCGGTACGCGGCGGGCTGACCACTGTCTCGGTGTGGGGGGGCAGGGGCGCTTCGCTCCCCGGCGCAGCAGGGGCGATTGGCTCCAACGCCGGCTGGGGCGGGGCCAGGCCCAGGCCGCGCTTGACGAGTTGGACGATCTCATCGCGCACGGCCAGCGTGGTCTCGGCCTCATCGCGCAGGTAGATGCGGTTGTCCTCAATGGCATAAGGCGGGTCGTCGCCGCGAGGTACGGTGATACGGACGACCTTTTTGCCCTGCGTCTCCTGCACATCAATCGCCACGTCCAACGGCGGGGTGATCATGCGCTGAATCTCGCTTTCCAGCAAATCCACGACCTTCTCCGGATTCTCCACGCCCGCCGGTGGCACTTTAGGGTTGGCGCTGACGCCGATGTAGATCGTGCCGCCGTTGGTGTTCGCCATCGCCGCCACGTCCGCGACGATGGCATACAGACGGCCACCGCGGCGCGAGGCGCTCTCATGGAAGGCCTGGACGATGCTAGGCCCCTCCTCACGCGCCGCCTGTACCGGATCAAAGGCCTCCTTAGTGAGGCGGAAAGGGCGCGTGCGCGTGAAGTCGTTGCTCAGGAAGAGGTCGCGCAGGGCCTCAAAGGTCACCTCCGGCAGTTGCACCTCGGTGACGCGGTCACCGACGCCGAGCAGCTTGGGGTTGCTTGGGTCACGCCGCAGCCGGTGAGCGTCGGAGCTTTGGATGCAGCGCATACGGCGAGGATATTCCGGCTTGGAGCCGTTGAAGAAGGCGGCGGTGGTCCGCCGTCCTCGCTGCTCCAGGTCGGTCACCTCCAGCGCGTGCAGGTGGGGGTCCTGCGTGTAGGCGATGCGGGTCTGGCCGCCGAAGTTCAGCCCCCACATGGCCACGCCATTGGCCGAATTGGCGTGCGCAGCGATCACAATACCGCCGGCCTCGTCAATCACGCGATAAGCCGTGAGCACATCCGCCGTCGCCCCCACCTCCGAACTGCCTTCATCCAGCTTGTCGGGGGGAACGTTCAGCTTGAGCAGGATGTGCTCAATATCGCGCAGGCGCATTTTGGGGCTGAAGATGCCCAGGATATGGAAGCCGAAGGTGGCCGTAAATTCAAAGCCGGGCAGCACCAGGATTTTATTCAACAGGCGGCGGTACTCCTCCAACCGGCGCTTTTCGTCGGGGCGCAGGCGTTCCAGCCGCTCCAATAGCTCCAGCCCCTCAATCTCCTGGCGCATCGCCCGATAGCCGGCGATCGTATTGTGATCGGTAAAGGCAATAATATCCAGGCCACGCTGCTCGGCCTTCTGCAATATGTCTAAATAGGTGACACCCGGCTCTAAATAATCGGATGAGGCGGGTGTATGTAAGTGTAAATCCATGCGCCACCAGTTCATCGGTGGCTTCTTGGTCGTTCTACGGGTCACATTGTCACCTCGTCGGCTGATTCCCTTAAATAGTTCAGGATAGTGTTTTAGATGTTAAGGTACAAGCGCTTTTAAAGCGCTGATAAGCTGGTCGGGCATGAACGGCTTGAGCAGGAAGACATTCGCCCCGGCCCGGCGGGCGTCTTCCTCGCGGTCCTCCCCTGAGATCATCACGATGGGGGTGGCCATAAACTGGCTGTCGGCCCGCAGGGCGCGCACGACATCCAACCCTGAACCGCCTTGCAGATACAGGTCCACCAGAAAAACGTCAGGTTGGGCGGCACGGGCCGCAGTCAATGTTGTGTCCGGATCGGAGTTCACCACCACCTCAAAGCCTTCAAAGGGCAATAAGGTGGACATGAGCCGCAGCATGGTGGCGTCATCATCCACGATCAGGACCTTCGGCATGGGGGGCTCCTTCAGGTGACGGGGTAAGCTTCTTCAACGACCTGGCGTTCATCTACGCGTACAGGCTCACCCTTAACGGCCACAGCCTCGGAGAGGGCCGCCCGGATGACATCCTCCACACGTTCGGCGAAGATGAAGTGCATCTCACGGCGGACCTCCTCAGGCACGTCATCCAGGTCGCGTTCGTTGCGCGCCGGGAGGATCACGGTTTGAATACCGGCGCGGTGGGCGGCCAGGACCTTCTCTTTGATGCCGCCGACCGGCAACACATGGCCGCGCAAGGTGATCTCGCCGGTCATGGCCACGTCGTTACGCACCGGGCGGCCTGTGACCAGCGAAGCAATGGCCGTAGCAATAGTCACGCCCGCTGAGGGGCCGTCCTTGGGCACAGCCCCGCTGGGCACATGCACATGGATGTCATGCTTCTCAAAGTAATCGTCGGGGATGCCAAACTCCTTAGAGTGTGAGCGCACATAGGAGAGCGCAGCGCGGGCCGATTCCTGCATGACATCCCCCAACTGGCCGGTGAGGATAAAGCCCTTGTTTCCGGGCATGGCGGCGGCCTCCACGAAGATGATCTCGCCACCCACCGGCGTCCATGACAGGCCCGTGGCCACACCCGGAACCTGGGTGCGCTCAGCCACCTCGGAGAAGAAGCGCGGCTTGCCCAGGAACTCCGGGATGTCCTCGGCCTCAATCACCTGAGGGGCCGGTTTGCCCTCGGCGATGCGCGTGGCCACCTTGCGGCAGACGCGTCCGATCTGCTGCTCCAGGGCGCGCACGCCAGCCTCCCGCGTGTACTCACGGACGATGCGGTGCAATGCGGCCTCGCTGAAGGTCAGTTCCCCCGGTCGCAGGCCGTTCTCGCGCAACTGGCGCGGCACCAGGTAGCCCTGGGCGATGCGCACCTTCTCGGTCTCGGTGTAGCCGGAGAGTTGCAGGATCTCCATGCGGTCACGCAAGGGGCCGGGGATAGGCTCCAGCATGTTCGCGGTGGTGATGAACATGACCTGCGACAGGTCAAAGGGCACATCAAGATAGTGGTCACGGAACTCGCGGTTTTGCTCCGGGTCCAGCACCTCCAGCAAGGCAGAGGCCGGGTCGCCGCGGAAGTCCATGCCCAGCTTATCAATTTCGTCCAGCATAAACACCGGATTGCGCGTGCCCACGCGGCGCAGCGCCTGGATGATCCGGCCCGGCATGGCGCCGATGTAGGTACGGCGATGGCCGCGAATCTCGGCCTCATCGCGCACGCCGCCCAGGCTCATGCGCACGAACTTCCGGCCCATGGCGCGGGCAATGGACTGGCCCAGGCTGGTCTTGCCCACGCCGGGCGGGCCAACGAAGCACAGGATCACCCCCTCGCGCTCGCGGCGGATAGCGTCCGTCGGTTGAGCGGCCTCCGCCCCTTCGGCCTCTTCCGCCGCCTTGCGCTCCAGGCGCAGCTTGCGCACGGCCAGATACTCCAGAATGCGATCCTTGATCTCCTCCAGGTCGTAATGGTCCTCGTCCAACACCTGGCGGGCGTGGGCAATGTCCAGGTTATCGGGCGTGGTCACATTCCAGGGCAGGCTGGTGAGCCAGTCCAGGTAAGTGCGGATGATGCCATACTCGGCGGCGGCGCTGGGCAGCTTGGAGAGCCGGTCCAGTTCACGGCGGGCCTCCTTCTCGGCCTCCTCCGGCATATGCGCCTCTTCAATCCGGCGGCGGAACTCCTCAATCTCAGCGGCCTGTTCATCGCCCTCACCGAGTTCGCGCTGGATGGCCTTGAGTTGCTCGCGCAGGAAGAATTCGCGCTGCATCTTCTCCATCTCGTTGCGCGCCTCGGTCTGAATCTTCTTGCCCAGCTCCAGGACCTCTAGCTCCCGCGCCAGAAGCTCAATCAGGCGGCGCAGCTTGGCGGAGACGCTGGTCATCTCCAGGATGGCCTGGGCGTCGTTGAGGTCCATGCGGATGTAGTTGGCGATGATATAGGCGAGCTGGCGCGGGTCCTCAATGGACATGATCGCAGCAAGAAGTTCCGCCGGCATACCGGGGACCAGTTCCATCAGTCGGCGGAACTGGTCCGCAATGGTGCGCATAAGCGCCTGGACCTCTAGAGACTGTTCCACCACATCGGGCATCACCTGGACCCTGGCCCGCAAGTAGGGAGTGGTCTGGGTGTAGGGGCCAATGCGAATGCGTTCAACGCCCTGGATCAGCAGGCGGATAGTGCCATCGGGGGCGCGGAACAGGCGATGCACCAGCGCCGCCGTGCCGATCTCAAAGACGTCGTTGGGGCCTGGCTCCTCCAGTTCGGGGTTGCGGCTGGCGACCAGGCCGATCAGCTTGTTGCCCATGACGGCGTCATCCACCAGCTTGATGGAGCGCGGCTGGCCGACCGTAATGGGCACAACGGTCAGCGGATAGACCACCGTGCCGCGCAGGGGCAGGATAGGCAATTCCTCCGGGATGGCAATAGGGACCTCCGCCTGCGCTTCGGGAGATAACGGCCCGGCGCCCTGCGCAGAGATGGGAATGTTGGCCTGGGTCTGGAAGATCGGGTCAGTCGCGTCTTTCGGTAGGTTCATAGTCACTCCTGCTTACATCCAGGATGCGAACGCGATGGCTTTTCACTTTGGGGAGCAGGACCTTCAGGAAACCGTCGTGATAGGTCGCCTGGATCGCATCCTCCACAATGGGGACAGGGATGAAGACCTCGGTATAGAAATCTCCATAAGGGATCTCCATCTGCAGGTAGGCGGTCTTCGGTGCCGGGTCCTGGCGTGTGCCGCTGATAGAAAGCACACGGTCGGTCAAGGAGACGGAGAACTCGCCATTGCGCATCCCCGCGATCTCTACCTGAACGACAATATGGTCCTCGGTCTCATAGACATCGGTAGGGGGCCGCCAGTAGTGGCTGTGCCGGATGACGATCCAGCGACGGGCGGTGCTGGGCACGCCAAACAACCGCTCAATCTCACTCTGCAAGGCATCCGGGTCGTCTCCCAGGGATCTGCGCTTGAACACCATGGTCATCCTCGTCTATGGCTGCTGAGCAGAATAGTCACTTTATTTTATCATTTTACCATATTCTGTGAGCTTCATCCACAGGGACTTTTCGTTCGGGTGTATATCAGATTTGGGGCAGATGACCCGGTTGGTTACCCCCTACCCTCTCCCGCAAGGGGGGAGGGGGCACATTCCCTCCCCCTGGATGGGGGAGGGGCAGGAAGGGGGTGGCTTTGGGCTGGCGACTGAAGGGCTGGCGTTGGATGTCCACCGGCGTGGCCTGTTCTTATCCGCTTATCCGCTCCCTATCCGTTGCCCTCTAGCCATATCCATGGGATATATAAGGTGCTCCCCCCACATATAGGCCAGGACCCTCACGAGGAGGGGGCATCTCCAGAGATGGCATGATTTAAGGCTGGGAACCTTAAAAAATTGGGTTACCCTATTGACTTTCCTCTGGATTTGTGATAGAGTAACAAGCGGAAGGGGTTCCGAGGAGCTGGAAGTTCTCTCCGAGGGGAAGGCCTCCGAAGACAACCTGAAGCTGGCGAGCGGTTCCGGCCCCTCTACTTCGGTAGAGCCCGGTTCCGTAAGATGGCCGAAAGGTGGTTTTACCTCCGGGTGCTCCACCCAGAAGCCATCAAGCGAGCGCCAAAACCCGTCCGGTTTTGGTCTCTCGGGAGCCAGCGTAGGGCCTTCCGGTGGAAGCCGGAAGTAGTAGGTGGCTGGAAACTCGGAGCCTGACGGAAGGTTACTTGGGACCCCTTCCACGTTTAAGGCCAAAATGCCCCCTTGTCCCAATCCCCACTTTGGGTTATAATCTTCTTTGCCAGAGGTATGGGTTCCCCTGGCAGCATGTGGTTTGACTGTCGGTTTCTGTGTTAGACGAACAACCTCCCAAACGCAGTCCACGATGGGCGTGGCGCGGCTTCCCGGCTGGGGTAGGCAGGCACCCCAGAGCCGGAATGTCTGATTCTGCCGCGTCACCCCCCTCCTCTGGGTGTTGTCTTCGCCCGTTCGCTGTTCATCTGTCCGTGACAAGGAGAGCGCTGTGCATCTAGCCGTTGTCATCCTGGCTGCGGGCCAGGGCACACGTATGAAGTCAGACCTCCCCAAGGTGCTGCATCCTCTGGGCGGCCACCCGCTGGTGACGTATAGCCTGAACGCCGCGCGCACACTCACCGATGCCAAGCCGGTGCTGGTCGTCGGCCACGGGGCCGAGCGCGTCCGCGAGGTCGTCGGCGACCAGGCCGTTCTGGTGCTCCAGGCCGAGCAACTGGGCACAGGCCATGCCCTGATGCAGGCCGAGCCGGTCCTGGCCGGGCAGGCGGACACGGTGCTTGTCCTGTACGCCGACATGCCCCTTGTCCGCCCTGAGACGCTGCGCGCGCTGGTCCAGGCGCACATCCGCCAGGGCGACACCACCATCACCCTGGTCAGCGTGATCGCCGATCAGTCGCGTGGCTTTGGCCGCGTCGTGCGCGACGCCAGCGGCAACGTCATCGCACTGGTGGAGGAGGCGCAAGCCACGCCGGAGCAACTGGCCATCCGCGAGTTGAACGCCGGCATCTACTGCTTTGATGCCCGCTGGCTCTGGCCACACCTGCACCAGTTGCCCCTCAGCCCTAAAGGGGAATACTACCTGACCGATACAGTGGCACTGGCCGTGGCGGAGGGCCGTAAGGTTCAGGCGGTGATCGCAGAGGACCCGGAGGAGATGTTAGGCATCAACACCCGCGTCCATCTGGCCGAGGCCGAGGCCGTCTTGCGCCGGCGCATCAACCAGCGTTGGATGGAGGCAGGGGTCACGCTGCTGGACCCGCTCACGACCTATATCCAGGATACGGTGGAGATCGGCCCGGATACTGTCATCCTGCCGAACACGCACCTGTGGGGGCAGACGCGCGTGGGCGCGGCCTGCACCCTGGGACCGAACACCATCCTGCGCGATACCACCCTCGGCGACCGCTGCCGCGTGGAGGCCTCGGTGCTGGAAGGCGCTACGCTGGAGGACGATGTGAGCGTCGGCCCGTTTGCCCATCTGCGCCCAGGTGCGCATCTGGCGCGGGGGGTGCATCTGGGCAACTTCGCCGAGGTCAAGAACGCCACCCTGGGACCGGGCACAAAGGTGGGGCACTTCAGCTACATCGGCGATGCCACGCTCGGCGCCAACGTCAACATCGGCGCAGGCACGGTCACCTGCAACTTTGACGGCGAACGCAAGCACCATACGACCATTGAGGATGGGGCCTTCATCGGGAGTGATACCATGCTTGTCGCCCCGGTCACTATCGGTCGCGGCGCCAAGACCGGCGCCGGCGCGGTGGTGACGCGGGATGTTCCACCGGGACGCCTGGCGTATGGTGTCCCGGCCCGTGTGATCCAAGAAGAGAGATGATTCAAGAATTTATCTTACTGGCATTTCTGATCGCTATGAATGCGTTCTTCGCCGCCTCCGAGATCGCCATTGTCAGCGTGCGCAAGACGCGGCTGCGCCAACTGGCCGAGGAGGGCAACCGCAGCGCCCAGATCGCCGAACGGCTGGCCGAGGACTCCAGCCGCTTCCTGGCCACGATCCAGGTGGGCATCACGCTGGCGGGTTTCTTCACCTCGGCGACGGCGGCAGTGACGCTCTCCGGGGCGCTGAGCGCGTGGATCGCGGCCCTGCCGCTGCCTGAGGCCATTATTGCGTGCGGTCAGGCCCTCGCCGTCTTCCTGATCACCACCGTGCTCGCCTTCATCACGTTGGTCCTGGGCGAGTTGGTGCCCAAGACGCTGGCGCTCAAGTACGCGGAGCCGGTGGCGCTGGCTGTGGCCCGACCTATTGACTGGCTCTCGCATCTGGCCGCGCCCGCTGTGCGCTTGCTCTCCTGGGCTACCAACCTGATCGCCGGGCGCTTCGGCGCCACGCAGATGGTCAGCACCATGCCCTTCGTCACCGAAGACGAAATCAAGACCATCGTGGATGCGGGCGAAGAGGGCGGTGTGATTGAGGAAGAAGAGAAGGCCATGATCTACTCCATCTTTGACCTGGGCGAGACGCTGGCCCGCGAGGTCATGGTGCCGCGTATTGATGTCACCGCGCTGGAGAGCACCGCCACGCTCCAGGAAGCCGTCCAGACCATTCTCAAAGCCGGGCACTCGCGCATCCCCGTCTATGTGGACACGATTGACAACATCATCGGCATCCTCTATGCCAAGGACCTGCTGCGCTACCTGAGCAACGGCCAGGCGAATGTGCGCCTGACCGATATTGTGCGCCCGCCCTACTTCGTGCCGGAGACCAAACGCATTGACGAGTTGTTGCGAGAGTTACAGCGGCGGCGGGTGCATATGGCCATCGTGGTGGACGAGTATGGCGGTACGGCGGGCATCGTCACCATTGAGGACATCCTGGAGGAGATCGTGGGCGAGATCCAGGACGAGTACGACGTGGCCGAGGAGCCTACGGTAGAGCAGGTAGGCCCAGATGAGTACATCTTTGACGCTCGCGTGGACCTGGATGACGTCAACGATCTGCTGGGCACGCAACTGCCCAAGGAATTGGGCGAGACGCTGGGCGGCTTCATTTACGGCCACCTGGGCAAGGTGCCCGCCGCTGGCGAGCGGCTGTCGTTCAACAACGCCCTGGAGATGGAGGTGCTGGAAGTGAGCGGGCGGCGCATCCGCAAGGTGCGCCTGCGCCGGCTGGTCGCAGAACCTTCCCCGACCCAGATGGAAAACGTAGGGGACGAGCGGTGAGTGATTTTGACCCGACCGCGTTGATCCGCGGAGCCATCGCTGCCCGTGACCGCGCCTACGCCCCCTACTCGCACTACGCGGTTGGCGCCGCGCTCCTGGGTGCCTCTGGGCGCATCTACACCGGCTGCAATGTAGAGAACGCCTCCTACTCGGCCACGATCTGCGCCGAACGCGCGGCGGTGGCCAGGGCTGTCTCCGAGGGCGAGCGCAGCTTCGTCGCCCTGGCCGTCGTCAGCGCCAACGGCGCCGCGCCCTGTGGCATCTGCCGCCAGGTGCTGAACGAATTTGGCCGCGACATCATTGTCCTCATCGCCGACCCCAATGGCACTCTCCTCCAGCAGACAACTGTCGGCGACCTCCTGCCCAACGGCTTTGGGCCGGAGCACCTGGCGTAAAGGCCCTCACCGCCGCCCCTCGCCCATGCTGCGGCCCGGCCCGAATCCAGCCATGCCCCCTTGTCAGTTCGGCCAGTTTCAGCTATAATCAGGGTATCACGGGCAGGTATCCAAGTGGACAAAGGACACGGTCTGTAAAACCGCTGCCGGAACGGCTTCGCAGGTTCGAATCCTGCCCTGCCCACCTCACTCCCTCACATGGTGAGGGATTTTCTTTTTCCACAAGATGCGCGAATAGGGGAACCCGGTTATAATCGCGGGGCAATGAGCGACCCACTGGCCCAGTTGACCCTCTCTCAGGCGGCTGACCTTATCCGTCAGGGTGTGCTTTCCCCTGTAGAGCTGACCGAGGCCCTGTTAGAGCGCATCGCCCGGCTCAACCCCCGGCTGAACGCCTATATTCGGGTGACAGTTGACGAGGCCCACCAGGGGGCCCGCGCCGCGGAACAGCGCCTGGCCGCCTATCGGCGGTCGGGGTCACCGCCCCTCCCACCCCTCCTGGGCGTGCCGCTGGCGCTCAAGGACCTGTTTGACATGCGCGGGCTGCCCACCACGGCGGGCAGCCCCATCCGCGCCCATGCCATTGCCGAGGAGGACGCCGCGGTGACCGCGCGGCTGCGGGCCGCGGGGGCCGTCCTCCTGGGCAAGCTGAATCTGCACGAGTGGGCATTGGGGGTGACCACCGTCAACCCCCATTTCGGCCCGACGCACAACCCCTGGGACCCCGATCGCGTCTCCGGCGGCTCCAGCGGCGGCTCCGCTGCGGCCATCGCCGCCCGGCTGTGCCTGGGATCGGTCGGCTCGGATACGGGCGGCTCGGCCCGCATCCCCGCGGCACTGTGCGGCGTGGTCGGGCTGAAGCCCACCTACGGGCGGATCAGCCTGCGCGGCGCCGTGCCGCTGAGCTGGTCGCTGGACCACGCCGGCCCGATGGGCCCCACCGTGCGCGATGTAGCCCTCCTGCTCCAGGTGCTGGCCGGCTATGACCCGGATGACCCGGCCTCCATAAACGCGCCGGTGGACGATTACCTGAGCCTGGAGCAGAGCCTGGCCGGCCTGCGCCTGGGCGTGCCCCGTGACTATTTTTTTGACGACCTTGACCCGGAGGTGGAGGCCGCGGTGCGGGCGGCGATTGAGACCCTCGCCGGGCTGGGTATGGATGTGCGTGAAGTCCGCTTGCCGGAGGCCGAAGCGGCCCGCGAGGCCAGCAACGTCATCCTGCTCTGCGAGGCGTTCGCTTACCATCGCGACCGCCTGCGCGAGCGGCCAGAGGAGTTCGGTGAGGATGTGCGCACCCGGCTCCAGGCGGGCGCCTCTATGAGCGGCAGCGATTACGCCCTGGCCCGTCGCACCCAGGTGGTGTGGCAACGCCAGCTTGAGCGCCTGTTTGATCAGGTGGACATCCTGGCGACGCCTGCCACGCCGCTCCCGGCGCCGCGCATTGAGGAGAGCGCGGCCTCCGGCGCGGTGAGCGCCGCTTTCCATCTGGCCCGCCTGACCCGCCCCTTTAATCTGGCAGGCGTACCGGCCCTCTCCCTGCCCTGCGGCTTCACCCAGAGCGGCCTGCCCATTGGCCTGCAACTCGTCAGCCGTGCCTGGTCAGAGGCGACCCTGTTGCGCGTGGCCCACGCCTATGAGCAGGCCACACCCTGGCATACCAGGCCACCTGCCCTTTAAGCCTTCGTCACTACCGCGAACACCATCGGCCTGCGCTTGGTCTCGGAGTACAGGTAGGCGCTGAGCACCTCCTCCACCTCCAGGCGCAACGCGTCTGGGCTGCGGCCATAGCCGTTGACGCTGCGGATAATGGCCTCGCGTGCGCCCTCCAGCAACTCGTCCGAGTCCTCGGCGCGCACGAACCCCCGCGAGATGATCTCCGGCCTGTCCGTCACATGGCCGGTGGGGTCCACCGGGACGACAGCAATGACGATGCCGTCGCGGGCCAGCGTCTCGCGGTCGCGGATGACCGCCGGGGTGACCTCGCCCACGCTGGAGCCATCCACGAACACGTAGCCGCCCGGCACACGCTCCCCCACTGTGATGCTGTCCCTGTCCAGTTCAATCACATAGCCGTTCTCCACCACCGCGATGTGCTCGCGAGGGATACCCAGCTCCATGGCGATCTTGGCGTGTTGCTTGAGGTGGCGCAATTCGCCGTGAACAGGGATGAAGAACTTGGGCCGGATCAGGTTGAGGAGCAGCTTCTGTTCCTCCTGGCTGGCGTGGCCGGAGACATGCACCGGCGCGATGGGATCGTAGAGCACGTCGGCCCCTCGCTGGAACAGCCGGTTGATCGTCCGGTTCACCATCTCCTCGTTACCAGGGATGGGGTGTGCCGAGATGATCACCGTATCGCCGGGGGTCAGGGTGATCCAGCGGTGCTTGCCATGCGCCAGGCGCCCCAACACCGCCGACGGCTCGCCCTGCGCCCCCGTCGCCAGGATCACAACCTTCTCCGGCGGCAGTTTGACCACATCATCGGGCCTTACCAGCAATCCTGGAGGAAGGTGGAGGTAGCCCAATTCCTGGGCCATGCGCACGTTCTCGGCCATAGACAGGCCCGCAATCGCCATGACGCGCTCATAGCGAAGAGCGCAATTGGCCACCTGCTGGATGCGCGAGATCAGCGAGGCGAAGGTGGCCACGATGATGCGCCCCCTGGCCGTGCGGAACACCGCGTCAAAGGCGGCGTCAATGGTGCGTTCCGAAGGCGTCCAGCCGGGCCGGTCGGCGTTGGTGCTATCCGACAGGAGCGCCAGCACGCCGCGCCCGCTGAACTCGGCCAGCTTGGCGAAATCGGTGGGCTTGCCATGCACGGGGGTATGGTCAAACTTGAAGTCGCCCGAATGCACGATCAGCCCCACCGGCGTGTCAATGGCCAGACCGACGTTATCGGGGATGCTGTGGCACACATGGTACGGCTCCACCGTGAAAGGGCCAAACTGCAGACGGTCACCGGGGCGAATGGTGGTGATGGTGACACTGTCCAGCAATTTGGCCTGCTTGAGTTTGACCTCAATCAGCCCGCGGGTGAGCGGGGTGGTGTACACCGGCGCGTTGATCTCACGCAGGACGTAGGGCAGCGCGCCGGTGTGGTCCTCGTGCCCGTGCGTGACGATGATGGCACGCACGCGCTGCTTTTTATCCAGCAGGTATTGGAAATCGGGGATGATGAAATCAATCCCCAGCATGTCATTTTCGGGGAACATGATGCCGGCATCAATAACGAGGATGTCCTCGCCGTATTCAACGGTCATCATGTTCTTGCCGACCTCCCCCAGGCCACCCAGGGGAACAATACGTACTTTCTGACTTGCCATGAACGAACTAACCTTCCTTACATAACATAAATTAGCGTTTGCTATCAGCAAATGTATCCTGTGATGCCGATTCTGTCAAATATCTACCGCGAGAGGGGGTGCATGTCACATTGGGGGGCAACCGTAGGGGCGAGGCGGCACATCACCCTTATCCGTCACCCCTCCCTGACCCTCCCCCATTCAGGGGGAGGGAATGTGCCCCCTCTACGGGGGAGGGTTGGGGCGGGGGAACCCGCCGGGCCGCCTGCTCCGATTCCTAAAACAGACCTCGCAGGTTTCCGAAACCTGCGAGGTCTGCCGCCAACCGCCGAAGTCATGTGTCGGGAATTCGGAGCACCCCATACAGGGATAGACATGTTCAGGCTTTAAGCGCTGCCAGCAATCTTTCCGGATCCAACGGCTCCCGGATCCCCCGCCACATGGGCTGGCCGTGCGGTTCGTGACGCACATCCGCGAAGATCTCAATGCCGTTGCCATCCGGGTCATGAAAATAGAGTGACCAACTGATCTTATTGTCCACCGTCGTCACCTGGACGCCCGCCTGCGTTAAGGCCAGGTAAGCCTGCGCCAACGCCTTCTTGTCGGGCACCTGGAAGGCGGTATGGTTCAGGCCCACCGCGTTCTCCGGCGGATTGGGGGCCTCCGGCCCGACGTTTAAGAGCGCAACCTCATGATGCGCCTCCCCGCCCGATAGAAACGCATGGTGGTCTTCCACGCGCTCCACCAGGCGGAGGTTGAGAAAGCGCCGGTAGAATTCGGTGGCGCGGTCCAGGTCGCGCACCTGGAGCAGCACATGACCGAGTTTGGTCCGATACATAGCCTTTACCACGTCTCCAACTGTGCCGTCATGCCGTTATCCACCATGAGTGACGCCCCGGTGATATAGGAGGCCTCGTCGCTGGCCAGGAAGGCCGCGGCCTCGCCGACCTCCTCCGGCGTGCCCAGGCGGCCCAGGATCTGGCGGCGCTCCACCGCGCGCCGGGCCTCCACCGGGTCCGGTGCGCCGGCGAAAATGCCCCGGATCAGCGGCGTGTCAATCCAGCCGGGGCAGATGGCGTTCACGCGGATGTTGTCGCGCCCATGGTCAATGGCCATGACCCGCGTCAGGGCCACCACCCCGCCCTTGCTGGCCGCGTAGGGCGCCGTGCCGCCCACATTTTGATAGGAATGCACTGAAGCGATATTCACAATCGCCCCGCCGCCAGCCGCCTTGATGTGGGGGAGGGCATATTTGGAGCACAGGAACACGCCGGTGAGATTGACCGCCAGGCAGCGGTTCCACTGCTCCAGGCTCGTCTCCAGCACTGGCGTGTACACGCCGATGCCGGCGTTGTTCACCAGGATGTCAATGCGACCGTACTTATCCACCGTCGCCTGGATCAGGGCTTTGACCTGCTCCTCATTGGAGACATCGCACTTGACGAAGATAGCATCGCCGCCCGCCTGGCGCAACTCCTCCGCCGTCTGTGCGCCCGCCGCCTCATCCCAATCAGCCACGACGACCTTGGCGCCGTACTTCACAAACACACGGGCAATGCCCTGGCCGATGCCTTTACCGGCTCCTGTGATAATCGCCACTTTATCCCGAAGTTTCATGGTTCAGCCTCCCTGATCATATTCACCATGGTTGGCGCGGCGTGGAGAGGAAGATAGGGCCATCCACACCCACCACCACATTGTCCTCAATGCGGATGCCGCCGAAGCCGGGGATATAGACACCCGGCTCCACGCTGCTCACCATCCCCGCCTCCAGCGTGCCCGTGGCGCCGGGCATGAGGAAGGGGATAAACTCGTGGTAGCGCAGGCCCACGCCATGACCGGTGATATGCACAAAATACTGGCCCAGGCCGGCCTTGTTGAGCACCGCACGAGCGGCCTCATCCGGCGCGGCCCACGATTCCCCGGCCTGCATGTGCTGCGCGGCGGCCTGCTGCGCCTCCAGGACGGCGTTGTACACCTCGCGCTGGCGCGGCGTCGGCTCACCGGCCACCGCCATGGTGGTCAGGTCCGACCAGTAGCCATCCACGACGGTAGCCACCTCGGCCATGACCAGGTCGCCCTCCTGGATCACGCGCGTGGTGGAAGGGATAAGCAGCGTGGCCCTGGCGCTGCCCACCGGCCCGGCGCTGATCTCCGCCGAGGCCCGCACCAGGCGCGCCCCCTTCGTGCCGGGGCCATCTGCGCGAATCTTATGCTCAATCAGCGCGCCGACCTGCACCTCGGTCATGCCAGGCTCCAGCCTGCTCAGAAACTCGCGCATCCCCAGCTCGGCGATTTCGTTGGCGATGCGCAGCTTGCGGAGCTGGTAATCGGTCTTGACCGCCCGCGCCTCCTGGAGCACCGGCGTGGCGTCCACCAGGTGCGCCTGGGTGAATACCTCCTCCAGCAGCGCCGCCCAGGGCGCCGCCGGGACCACCGGCTCTGCGGCGCGGTAGGTGCTGCCCACCACCTCAAAGCTTTTCTCCACACCGACCCTGGCCCCCTTAAGCCCCAACTTATCGCGGGCCTCAGCTAACAGGCGGCGGTAATTCTGATACAGGTCGCTGTCTTTGAGCAGCCCCCAGCCGAAGGGAAGCACCTCGGCCCAGGCCGGGTCGGTATATTCGGCCTCCACCTCCGGGACAAACAGCAGGGGCTTGCTGTCCCTGGCCAGAACGGCAACCGAGAAGCCGTGATGGGGCCAGTAGTCGGTCAGATAGACCACGTTCTCGGCCAGCCGGCACACCAGCGCATCCAGGCCGGCTGCCCGCATCTTATCGCGCAGGCGTTCCAGCCGCAGCGTATCTACTTCCGTCATGTTATCCTCTCCGGCGGCTATGGAAAGCCGCCCTACTACTTGTGCCATGTCATCCTCCTTCATCAGCGCTCAGGCGTAGGGCAGGTTTCCATACCTGCCGCTCTTTGGCGGCTATGGAAAGCCGCCCTCCGCTATTTTCAACTCAGCCGCTGGCCCGTCGCTCTGTCAAATAGCGTCACGTATTCTGGTGGGAAGCGCAGCCACACCGCGCTGCCGCGCTTCAGTTCCATCTCCGCCCGGCAGATGATCTTGATGGGCGTGCCATCGCGCAGCCTTAACTCCACGATCTGCTCCCTGCCCAACGGCTGGATGATCTCCACTGTCCCTGGGATGCCCTGGCCTTCCTCCCCCAGGCTCACCAGGATGTGTTCGGGGCGCACGCCCAGCCACACCTCGGCGGGTTGCGCTACGAGTGGCGGCGCGGCCAGGGCGAGTTCAAAGGCCGGATGGGCAAGGTGCAGGTGCTGCGCGTTCCACTCGGCGCGGCAGGGCAGGAGGTTCATCGCCGGGCTGCCCACGATGGTGGCCACAAAGGTGGATTGGGGTTGCGCGTAAATCTCCTCCGGCCCGCCCACCTGCTCTATAGCCCCCGCTTTCATCACCAGGATGCGATCGGCCATGGTGACCGCCTCTTCATAGTCGTGGGTGGCGTAGATCATCGTCTGGCCGGTCTCGCGCTGCAAGCGCTTGAGTTCGGCAGTCATCTCCTGGCGGATACGGGCATCCAGGTCGGTCAAGGGCTGGTCCAGCAGGAGGACGCGGGGGCGGCGCACCAAAGCCCGCCCGATAGCCACCCGCCGCCGTTCCCCGCCGCTGTACGTCCCCGGCAGCCGGTGCAGCAGGTGGCTGATGTGCAGCATCTCGGCCACCGCCCGCACCCTGGCGTCTATCTCTGCACGGGGCAGGCGGCGCAACTTAAGCGGATGGGCCAGGTTGTCATAGCCGTCCCAATGGGGATACAGGGCCACATCCTCAAACACCATGGCCACGTCCCGCTCCTGGGGAGCGACAGCGGTCACGGGGGCATCGTCCAGGAAGACCTCGCCCCTATCGGGCTTTTCCAGCCCGGCGATGATGCGCAGCGTGGTGGTCTTGCCCACGCCGGGCGGCCCCAGCAGGCAGAGGAACTCTCCATCCGCAACCTCAAAACTCACCCCCTGGAGCGCGAGCGTGCGCCCAAATCGCTTGTGAAGATTCTCTACCCGAACACGCGCCATGTCAGTACAAAAGGATCGCTTTCTCCGTTAGCGGGTCAAATAGATGTAAGGCACGAGAGGGCATGACCACATCCAGCATCTCGCCCGCCTGCACCTGGAATGTCCCCGGCACCACCACCTTTAACAGCAGGTCATCCACCTTCAGTTCCAGGATTTTCTGCCGGGCCAGCGGCTGAACCAGGTCCACCTGCGTGCGCAGAGGCTCCCCCTCCCCATGCGGCGCCAGGGCCAGGGGGAGGATATCCGCCGGCCCTACCCCCACGATCACCCGGCCATCGCGCACCTGGGCCTCAATCGCCTGACGCCAGGGGGTGACATCCCAGGTGAGGCTGCCGTGGCGGAGCAGCGCCCGCCCCCCTTCAATGCAATAGTCCGCCGGAATGAAGTTCATGGGCGGGCGGCCAATGAAGCTGGCCACGAACAGCGAGGCGGGATGCTCGGTGATCTCGCGGGGCGTGCCCAATTGCTCCACCCGCCCGGCGTTCATCACCAGCACGCGATCGCCCATCGTCAGGGCCTCCTCTTGATCGTGGGTGACGTAGATCATCGTGCGCCCCAGGTTGAGTTGCAAACGCTTTAGTTCAGCGCGCATGATCTCGCGCAGGCCGGGGCGAAAGTTGTTCAGCGGCTCGTCCAGCAACAGCACCTGGGGCTGGGTGATCAGCGTCCGGCCCATCGCCACGCGCTGCATGGCGCTCAGGTCCAGGCGGGAGGCGCGCTGCCCCAGCACGGCCTCCAATTCCAGCCCCCTGGCGACCTCTTTCACGCGGGCCTCAATCTCCGCCGGGGGCAGGCCGCGCACCTTCAGGCCGAAGGCTAGGTTGTCAAACACCGTCATATGCCAGAACAGGGCGTAGTTCTGGAAGACGAAGCCCAGGCCGCGCTGCTGCGGCGGCAGGTCGGTGATGCGCTGGCCGCGCAGATAGATCTCACCCGCTGTGGGCGTCTCCAGCCCGGCGATCATGCGCAACGTGGTCGTCTTGCCGCAGCCAGACGGCCCCAGGAAGCACAGAAACTCCCCCTCTAAAACATCCAGGTCCAGCCCGGCCACCGCCACCGTGCCGTTGAATTCCTTGCGCAGGTTGCGCAACTGGATGATCGCAAGCGGGTCAGCCATGGCCTATTCCCGGATCAACCCAAAGGTAAACCCTGTGACCAGATGCCGCTGGATGAGATAGCCGGCGATGACCACCGGCAAGGAGGCCAGGATGCCCAGGGCCGCCTGAGGGCCATAGAAGCGCCCAATGGCCCCGGCGTAGTGGCTCACCTGCACCGGCACGGTGATGGCATAGCGCTGGGTGAAGATCAAGGCGAACAGGAACTCGGTCCAGGTCAGGATGAAGATGAACAACGTGGTGGCCGCCAGCCCACCGCGCACCAGGGGCAGGGTGATGGTGAACAGCACCCGCCAGCGCGAGGCTCCATCCAGGATGGCCGCCTCCTCAATATGGCGCGGCACGCCGTCAATGAACCCCTTGGTCATCCACAGAGCAAAGGCCACCGTGAAGGCGATGTACATCAGGATCAGCCCCAGGCGGGTATCGTACAGGCGCAGGCCGGGGATGACGCTGGGGATCACCGCCGAGTAGTACACTAGGAGCGGCACGGCGAAAGCCACCGGTGGGAACATGCGCGTGGTCAGCGTGAAGAAGGGCATGAAATTGCCCCCGACGCGGAAGCGGGAGACAGCATAGGCCGCCAGGAAGCCGATGATCACCGAGAACACCGTCGCCACCGGCGCGATGATCAGGCTGTTAATGAACGCCGGCATCACCGGCTCGGCGGCCCCCGTCATCACCGCAATGGCCCCCTCCGGATTGCCGGGGTTGAACAGGAAAGTGTAGTTGCCGATCAGCGGCTCTTTCGGGATCAGCGTGGGGGGATACTCCAGCCACTCCGTAGGCGGCTTGAAGGAGATAGACAACATCCACAGCACGGGCAGCAGGAACACCATGGCGATGCCTGCGGCCACCAGCAAGCGCACCAGCGTCCCCACCCAGACCCGCACCGACAGGCGTGGGCGCGCTACAGGTGTCACCGTCGGCGTAGTCACAGTCGTCTCAGCCATTACATCTCCTCCCGGTACTCCAGGGGGCGGATGGCGAAGCGGGTGACCACCGCGATGCTGATCAACAGGAGCACCGCCATCGCCGCCGCCAGCGACAACTGCCCATAGACGAAGCCCGTACGATAGATGAACAGCGACAGGCTCTCTGTGGACGTGCCCGGCCCGCCCCCCGTCATGATATACACTAGGTCAAAGATTTTGAAGCACTCCAGGGCGCGGATCACCAGGGCGATAATGATCACCGGCTTGAGCATGGGCAGGGTGATCAGGCGGAAGATTTGCCAGCGCGTGGCCCCCAGCGTCATGGCCGCCTCCACCGGCTCCCTGGGCAGCGCCCCCAGGCCGGAATACAGGATCAGGAACATGAACGGCGTCCACTGCCACACGTCCGCCAGGATGATCGTCCCGATGGCCAGCGGCGGCTCTTTGAACCAGGGTTGCGCCGCGCCAGGGCCGAGCAGTTGGATCAAGACATAGTTGACCGGCCCCCGGTCCAGGAACAGCAGGTAGAAGGTGAAACCCACCACCACCCAGGGGAGCATCATGGGATATAGGATGATGGAGGTGAACAGCCGCTTGCCGGGGAGGCGGTCCTGCGAGAAGAACAGGGCCAGCGCGAACCCCAGCAGGAACTCCAGGCTCACAGCGAAGAAGACAATCACCAGCGTGCGCCCCAACACCTCCCAGAAGCGCGGGTCGCTGAGCACCTTGACGTAGTTGCCGAACCAGTTGAAGGGCGCCTGCGTCCAATCGCCCAGGATCGGCTCCCAGCGCACCAGGCTGAGGTAGATCACCAGCAGTGTGGGCACGATTAAGATGGCCCACATCAGCACCTGCAGGGGGGCCACCAGGATCAGCTTAAAGACATGCTCTTGATTGATCCACCTGGAGAACCGCGCCCCAGGTGAAAGACTGACAATATTTTCCACAGTTGCTCCTGGCGGGTGGGCGTGATGCGTGACTTCGGCTCTGCTTGAGCCATCCGGCTCACCTCACGCATCACGCCCATATCCGACTTAACTTGTGAACACGCCCTTCTTCTTCCACAGGTCCTGGATGGCCTGCGGGTAGTTCTTGCGCTCGTTGCGCCAGGCCTCAATCTGGCCCAGGCGCCCCAGGCGGTCGGTGATCTTCTGCCACTCGTCCACCGTGTCCTTCAGCGCCTGTTGGGGCGTCTTCTGACCGGCGAAGGCCGCCTGCAGGTTGACGTTCAGCTTGTCCAGGTACTCGTTGGCGCCACGCAGCGAGATGTCAGGGAAGGCGTTCTGTGTGTCGGCCAACAGCACCGGCAAGAACTCCGCGCCATAGGCGTCTTTGAACACCTGCAGATCAAACCAGGGCTTGCGGAAGACATCCAGCGTGCCGATGCGCGAGATAAGCTCCGCGCCTTTGGTCGGCCCGGTGAACCACTGGAAGAAGCAGTACACCGCCTCCGGCGCCTTCCCGTAGCGCGAGACGCTAAACGACCAGCCCACCACGTGCGGGATGGCCCGATACAGCGTCCCGTCCACTATGGAGCCTGGGATGGGCATGTAGCCCACCTTCCCGGCGATCTTGGAGGTCTTGGGGTCCTGCGCCCACTTGCCCAACGAGGCCCAGGCCCAGGCCGAGAACACCGAGCCTTCGGGGAAGCGCTTGTACGCCACCGACCAGTCACCGGTGACCGCATCCGGCCACATGTGGTCGCGGACCACCTTGGCCAGCTTCTCCAGTGCCTCCACGCCGACGTCCGAGGCGATCAGCGGGTCCATGTTGTCGTCAAAGTAGGCCCCGCCCTTGGAGATAAAGCGGGCCGCCCAGTTGGTGTAGGCGAAATAGCGCTCGGCGTACAGGTGCGTGCCGCGAATGCCCTGATCGGGCCGGTCAAAGAAGGCCACCAGTTCGTCAAACTCGTCCCAGGTCTGGGGCAAGGTGAGCTTCTTGCCGTACTTATCTTCGTACTTCTTCTGCTCGTTGGGGTCGTCAAACATGTCCTTGCGATAGAACATAGAGAAGGCATCGTTGTCGGCCCCAACGGCATAGCGGCGCCCCTTGTACGTCGTGGTGAACCTGTCCAGCGGCGGCACATAGGCGTTCGGCCCGCTGTCAATCTCCGGATTGTACTTGGCGAACCAATCCGTCAGGTCCACGATCAGGCCGGCCTCAGCCATATCGCCGATCCAGTTGACGAAGGTGAGGAAGCCATCGTAGCTGCCGGAGCGGACGACGGCTTCGTTCATGGCCTTGGTGTAGATGTCGCCCTCCAGGCCCACCTCGGCGTTCTGGAAATTGAGGCCGGTGAGCTTGTTGAACTCCTCCATCGCCGGGACGATCTGGTTGCGCTGCCCGGAGTGGTGCATGATGACGAAGGTATCGCCATCCTTGATCTTCCCGGCGGCCTTCAGCGCCTTGATGCCGTTGAGCGCCCGTTCCTCCGGCGTGGCGCCCGCCACCGCCTCAGCCGGTGCTGCGGTGGGCGCTGCCGGTGTCGGCGCCGCCGGCTGGGCAGGCGCGCAGGCCTCTAACACGCTGCCCAGGGCGAGAGCGCCCCCGGCCGCCCCAGCCACCTTGAGAAACTCCCGACGGGTGAGTTTCTTCAACTCAGAATTGGTAGCCATCTGGGTTTACCTCCTTGTGACCTCCTCCCAGCACCGGGCTTCAACCCGGTTTGGGAGATCTTCCTCTCCTCCGATACGCATCCGGTGATGTTTTGTGTGGTTTCCAGGTTCTGCCCCGCCATCACCTCCTTCACCCCAAGGCGAATCTGTTAGTACCTTCCCATCCCGGAGTTCAAGCGTGCTTCACGCTTCCATCCAGGCCGATGCCGCTGACGCCTGTGCCTTCATAGGCGACGGCGACCAGGTCGGTCTCAATCACCTCGCCCGGCTTCATGATACGGGCAGTGCCGTTGTCAATGGCGTTCTTGATCCCCGCAGGGGGGTAACTCGTGAAGGGTTCCAGCGCGCAGTTGTACGTCCGGCCATACCAGGGGTAATCCGTGTGCCCCCCATACACCTGCCACATCCACAGGTAGGGGAACACGCCCTTATCCCAGGCCATGCCAAAGCCCACGCCCAACCGCTGGTTGGTCAGGCCATACCAGCCCTCGCGCAGCTCCTTGAAAAACACCACATCTACGGAGCGCGTCTCCCTGGGCAGCACACGCCGGATGTCCTGCACCTCCCCCGTGCGTCGGTTCTTCACCCAAGGGAACTCATAGTCGCCGCCCGGCTGCCACAGGCCATTCTGGTGATAGGCCAGAACCTCCACCCGTGTTGCCGGGGCATCCACGACGCAATGCTCATCCAGGAACGGCTCGCCGAAGGCCGGATGGTGCCCCCACATGATGGCGAAGTCGTTCACAGATTCGTTCACCAGGCGTTCGTGGATAAACAAGGCAGCCACACCACGCCTGAGCGCCATGGTGCGCTCTAGCATCAAGGGCGAGCGATACAGACGCACCCAGGTGCGCACGGCCACCTGATCGGGGTCATCCTGGGCAACCTGCGCTTCAAACGGTAACAGGGAGGCCTCGCCGTGTAACCCCTGGTAAGTGCCCAGATAGGGGTCCCTGGCCCAGCCTGCCGAGGGCAGCACCTCTTGCCAGCCGCCATAGTAGTAATCGTGGAAAGCCCCCTCCGGCAGCGCCGAGGTGGCTACGAACGGTCGTTGCATCGGGATAGGCGATTGCCACATGAAGTCCAGGTCGCGCGGCTTATAAGTAAACTCAAACACATCCGCGCCCTTGTCAAGCAGCACCCCCACGCGCACCAACTCGTTCTCCAGGAAGGCCACCCGCATCCCCTTATAGGTATAGTCCAGCGAGATGCGGCAACCCTGCTTCCTCCCGTATGTGTACATAGGGATTCCTCCGTTCCTTAATTTCTTTGATCCCTGTAGATAATCCGTTGAGTACCTTAATCTCCTTGATCCCTGTAGATAATCCGTTCAATCCGTTCTCAGAATCCGTTGACAGCAATCCGTTAGCACCCCTCATCCTGTGGAGGAGACGACGGCACAGGCGCGTTGGCTGCGGCGGGTAACTTCTGGGCCAGGCTGGCCCGCATGAACAGCCGCCGCATGGCCCGCGCAAAGTCCGCCCGCCACATGTCAATGAACACAGCCAGCGCAATGATGATGCCCAGGGTGATCTGCTGCCATGAGGCCGGGACAGCGTTCAGGTTCAGGCCATTCTGCACGATCATGATGATCAGCGCCCCGATCATCGTGGAGAAGATATGTGCGTACCCCCCGGCCAGGCTGGCCCCGCCCACAACCGCCGCGCCGATCGCCTGCAACTCCGTCCCCTGGCCATAGTTGGGTGAGCCGGAGTTCAGCCGCGCCACCTGCAAAATGGCCCCAATCGCGGTGGTGATCCCCGCGATGATGAACGCCAGCAAGCGCGTCCGGTTGACGTTGATGCCGGAGAGCCGGGCGGCGGCCTCGTTACCGCCGATCGCATAGATGGCTCGCCCTGTGCTGGTGTATTGCAGGAACACCCAGGCAACGATATAAGCGAACACGACGTAGTAGAAGGGCAGTGCAATCGCCAGGAGCTTGCCATAGAACAAGGCCTCCAGGGAGGGCGATACGCTGAAGATGGGCGAGCCGTTATTGAACAGAAGCGACATGCCGCGGAAAATGCTCATTGTAGCCAGGGTCACGATAAAAGAGGGGATGCGGCCATACGAGGCCAGAAAGCCGTTCACCGCCCCCATGATCACACCCAGGCCCAGGATGATCAGGCTCGCCGCCAGCACAGACAGGCCATGAAACTTGATCAGTGTCGCCATGATCATGGTCAGGAGCGCAATCGCCCCCCCTGGCGACAGGTCAATCCCGCCTGTGATGATCACCAGTGTAGAACCAATGGCGATGATCGCCACCATCGCGGCTTGCAGGGCCACGTTATTCGCGTTGTCCAGATCAAGGAATCGGTCTCGCGCCGGCGTCAGGATCACGATGAAAATGACCACGGCCAGCGAAATCAACGGCCCCATAACGGGCGAACGCAGGAAGCGCAGGACTCTATTTGCCATTGGACCTTCTCTCTGCCGTATTATTCACGCCAGAAGCGATCTCCAGCAGCCGGTACTCGCTCAGTTCATGGGCCGGGGCGAGTTCCACAATGCGCCCGCCGCGAACAATCGCCACCCGATCGCTCATCGCCAACAACTCCGCATAATCCGAGCTGATCAGGATGATGCTGATCCCCATCGCGGTCAGATCATTGATCAACCGATAGACTTCAATGCGCGCACCGATATCCACCCCCTGCGTCGGCTCGTCCAGGATCAGCAGCCGCGCCTGTGAAAACAGCCAGCGGGCGATGATCACCTTTTGCTGGTTACCGCCAGACAGGTACTGGACGCTGCGCTCCAACGCCGCTGGGCTGATGCCCAGCTTATGCACGTACTCCGCCCCATAGGCCATCTCACGTCGCAGGTTCAGGAAAGGGCCGCTGAGCAGCGCCGACAGCCGCGAGATCGTGATGTTCTGCGGTCCGGCGAAGTTGAAGAACAGACCATCCATCTTACGGTTCTCCGGCAAGAGCGCCACTCCCGCAGCAATGGCTTCCTCCGGCGACCTGAAGCTCACCGGCCGGCCGTTCAGCCTGATCGTCCCCGCGATAGGCCGATCCAGCCCGAACAAGGCACGGGCGATCTGCGTCCGCCCCGATCCCACCACACCGCCCAATCCCAATACCTCGCCCACGTTCACCCTGAAACTGACCCCGTTGACGCCATTCTCCGTGGTGAGGTTTTCCACCTCCAGGCAGGGGACATCGGTGGCATGGCGCTGTTTGGGATAGTGCTCCTTAATCTCCGTGCCCAGCATCATGCGCACCACGGTGTCCGCGTCCACCTGGTCAATCGGCAGGCTGCCGGCGACCCTGCCATCTTTAAGGACGGTGATGCGGTCCGCGATGTCCAACACCTCATCCAGCCGGTGCGAGATGTACAGAATGGCTTTTCCCTGCCTGGCCAGTTGCCGGATAAGCTGATGCAACCGCTCAATCTCGCTCAAGCCTAACGCTGCCGTAGGCTCATCCATAATCAACAGCGTGGACTCTTCAGAGATGGCCTTGGCGATCTCCACGAGTTGTTGCTCGGCTACCGAAAGCGAGCGGACGGGGGCATTGGGATTGAGGTGGATACCCAGTTCATCCAGTGTGCGCACGGCTTCGCGCCGCATCGTCTCCCAATCCACCAGGCCGCCCAGGCCGCGACGAGGCAGTCGCCCCAGGAAGATGTTCTCGGCCACGCTCAGCGTGGGGACAAGCGATAGCTCCTGATAAATCGTGGCCACACCATGTGCCCGCGCCACGATGGGGTTCGCCATGATCACAGGCGTACCCCTCAAGCGAATCTCACCCTCGTCCGGCAGGTGCACGCCAGAGATGCACTTCACCAAAGTGGATTTGCCGCTGCCATTCTGCCCGACCAGCGCATGAATCTCCCCTGCATTCAGGGAAAGCGAAACCCGATTGAGCGCCTGCACGCCCGGAAATGCTTTGGAAATATGGCGTACTTCCCAGAGAGGCGAATCGCTGATCATCACCCTTCCCCATGACCGGGGACGGAGGCCCGGTGTAGGGGCGGGGCTTGCCTCGCCCCTACACTCCCTCGTCGTTTACTTCGGGCACTCGTAGGTCTTGGACGGCTTGGGATACAGCGTCTCCGGATGACACAGGAACTGCAACACGTTGGTCTTGTCCACGATCACCGTCGGCGTTTCCACCCAGCCGCCAGGGTACTTCCCGTTCAGACAGTCCACAGTGACCTGGAGCACCACCTGCCCCATGACAAAGGGCGTTGTGTTCACCGTGGCCGTCATGCGCCCCTCATAGATGTACTCCAGGCCGGTCGTATCGCCGTCATTGCCGAAGTTGGCCACATCTGTGCGGTTCAAGGCTTCAGCCGCCTTGGATGCGCCGATAGAGATATAGTCATTCGCCGTGACCACGACCTGGATTTCCGGGTGGGCCTGGAGCATGTCCATCATGGCCGAGTTGCCGGTTTCCACATTCCACTTCGTGGGCAACTGGGCAACGACTTCCATCTCCGGGAACTGGCTGAGGGCATCCAGGTAGCCGCCAATGCGTTCGGTGGAGTGGTAGCCCGGCAGGCCCTCCAGCACGCCCACTTTGGCCTTGCCCCCGAACATCCCGGCCACATACATCCCCGCCTTGTACGTGCCCCGCCGCTGGCTGTAGCCGACCACGCCGTGCACCGGGGCGGGGAAGTTGGGAATATCAGAGTTGACAATGACGACGACGATGCCCTGATCCACAGCCCGCTTCACCAGAGGCGCCGCCGCGTTCTCATCATGGGTGGACAGAATGATCGCGTCCACCTTCTGGCTGATCACATCCTGGATCATCCCCATCTGGCCATCAATATCGGCCCCACTTTGTGGCGCCAGCATGAAGGTATCGGCGCCCACCTTTGCGGCTTGATCCTTGATGCCCTCACCGATAGCGATATAGTAGTTGAACTCGGTTGCTGGCGGCATATAGGCAATGCGTGGTCTGCCCCCTTTGAAGGCCACGTTCTTGCACGAGGCCTGTGAGCCTTCCTTTAGAGGGACAGGTGAGTAAGCTCCATAGGGGGGCTTATAGGCCTCATAATCTGCCGCCGTTGGGCCGGTTGAAGCTGGCGCTGAAGTTGCGGCTGTGGCTGGGGTAGGGGCAGGGGTCGGCTGTGCGCTGCTACACCCAACCAAGGCGACGATGACGACCGCCGTCACTAAGGCAATCAGGCCCCGGTTGAACGAGGATTGGGAACGCATGGAACTCTCCTTTCTTGCTAGAGATGAACGCTTTATTTTGTGCGATTGGCGCTTCTACTCCCGGCTGCTGAACCCGGCAGGAGCACGGCGCGCCGTGCCCCGATCCGGTTGGCTTCAGCCCACCCTGGAGCAAGAGAGCGATTTGGCTTGTGGCCCGTTCACATCTCTTTTGCCCTGCCCGGCCTCACCTCCTTAACCACAAGGCTAATCCGTCTTCCGTCCTCCATCTTCCGTCAGGAGCGAAGCGACTATTCTGTGTGCGGGCACACCCGGCCGTCCCCTTACAGCCGCCCAAACTCCGCCAGGATCTCCTCTACCGTCTTGCCCTGGCGGATGCGCTGGCGGGTGGCCTCCTCTTGGGCGGCCTGCGCCTGCGCCCGCGCCAGCACCTCGCCCGCCTGCTCGCGGGGGATGACCACCACGCCGATCTCATCGGCCAGGACAATGTCGCCGGGGGAGACCAGCACGCCACCGCACTGGATGGGCACATTCACCTCAATCGGCTCCAGGCGTTTGGAGTAGGGCGAGTGGGTGGAGCGCGGCACGATCGCCCGACTGAAGATGGGGAAGCGCAGGGCTTTGATCTCGTCAATGTCGCGGATGGCCCCGTCCACCACCGCGCCCACGACACCCTTCTGCTGGCACAGCCCCGCCATCAGCCCCCCCCAAATGGAGGTCTCGGTCTCGCCGGCGGCGTCTACCACGATGACATCGCCCGCCTGCGCCACCGCCAGCGCATCCAGGCAATCCACCAGGTCACCGGGGTACAACTTCACCGTCAAGGCCGCGCCCACGAACCGCGCCTCAAACAGGGGGCGGATGTCGCTGCGCAACACCCCCGCTCGTTCCATACAATCCGAGACTACGCACGAGGGGCTGAAGATCTTCAACAACTCGCGGAAGCCGGCCAGATGTTCCTCCGCTGGCCGCGCCGGCATAGGCTGGATGATGCGTCGCATGGTCTTTACCCCGTCCGGGCCTGCTTCACGGCGGCGACGAACTGCCGCGCCAATTCCGTCAATTCATCAAAGTTGCGCGCCGCGATAGCGCTCTTCTTGACCAGGTGGCTGCCCACGGCGACCGCCGCACAACCGGCCCGAATGAAGTCCCCCACCGTCTCCAGTGACACGCCCCCTACTGGGATCAGCCGCACCTGCGGCAAGGGCGCGCGCACCGCCTTGATGTACGCCGGGCCGCCGAACTCCGCCGGGAACACCTTGACGAAATCCGCGCCACATTCCCAGGCGGTCAAGATCTCCGTCGGCGTGAACGCGCCGGGGATGACCGTTTTGCTGTAGCGATGGGCCACTTCAATCACCCTGGGGTTGAGCGTGGGCGCGACGATAAACTCCGCCCCCGCCAGGATGGCTGCCCGCGCTGTCTCCGGGTCCAGCACCGTCCCCGCCCCCAACAGCACCTCGTCGCCGAACTCGCGCACCGCCTGGGCGATGATGTCCAGGGCGTTCGGCGTGGTCATGGTGAACTCAATGGCGCGCACACCGCCCGCCCGGACGGCCCGCGCCACCTCCACCAACTCTTCCGAGCGGTCAAAGCGCACGATGGCGATGACGCCGCTCTCACTGATCAGCCGAATCTGGTCGTCCTTTTGCATAAGCCCCGTCCTCCTAGCGCACGATGCGCAAGGCGCTACCCTTAGCCGCCGTCTTCAGCAGGACCTCCACTTCCTCGCGCGTGGCCCAATTGAAGTCGCTCCACGAGGTGTGCTTGAGCGCCGAGAAGGCATTGCCGATGCGCACCGCCTGCTCCACCCCGGCGGTCAGATAGCCATAGATGAACCCCGCTGTGTAGTTATCTCCCGCGCCCAGCCGGTCCACCACCTCAATGTCGTAAGTCACATCCTCGTAGAACTGACCGTCGGCATAGGCAAAGGCGCTCCAGGTGTTGCGCCAGACGGAAGGCGTCTCGCGCAGGGTGATCGTGACCACCTTGAAGTTAAAGCGCTCGGCCAGGAGTTTCGCCACCTGCTTGTAATCGTCGCTCTGAATGCCGAAGACGCGCTGGGTATCCTCCTCGGTGGTGATCAGCACATCCACGTACTGCATAAAGGGTTCCTGAACGGCGCGGGCTTTGTCCTGCGACCACAGCTTAGCGCGGTAGTTCAGGTCATAGCTCACCTGACAGCCCATCTCCTTGGCGGTTTTCAGCGCCTCCAGCGTCACCGCAGCGGCGCTATCGCTCAGGGCCGGGGTGATGCCACTGGTGTGGAACCAGCGTGCCCCTTCCAACACCTTCTTCCAATCCACCTCGCCGGGCTGGATGCGGCTGATGGCCGAGTAGGCACGGTCATACAGGACGCTGCTGGCGCGTGGGGCCGCGCCGTACTCCACAAAGTACAGCCCCATGCGGTCCTCGTTTGTCCACACAATATGGCTGGTATCCACGCCGAACTCACGCGCTTTGTTCTGCGCCATCCGGCCCAGGGGGTTGCGGGGCAAGCGGCTGACCCAGGCAGCGCTTAACCCCAGGCGAGCCACACCCGCCGCGACGGTCAACTCGGAGCCCCCCACCGTCACCTTCAGCGTGGTGGCCTGCTCCAGGCGTTCAAAGTCAGGTGGCGCCAGGCGGATCATCGCCTCGCCAAACGTCACCACAGTGGCCACTGTGACCTCCTTAACCACAAGGCTAATCCGTTAGTACCTTCTGACAGGTGCTTACACCGCCTCTATCAGGGGTACGCCCCACCGTAAACGGTGGGGTAAACAGCTCATTTCCTCCAGTTGATGAACACATCCAGATAACGTAGGGGGGTGTCGTGGGGGTTGCGCACCCCATGCGGCACACCAGGCGGAATCAACACCGCTGTGCCCGGCTTGAGCGGGTAATCCCGCCCGCCCCAACTGACGATGCCCTCGCCCTCCAGAACGTAATAGAACTGGTCTTCGTGCTCGTGGGCGTGGACCGGCAACTCCTCGTGGGGCCGCACGCTGATCAGCCCGATCTTCAAGTCGTCCCGGCGGACGATGTGGGTGTTGTCGGAATGGTCGCGTGGCACAGGGACAAGCTGGCCGGTGTCAATGATATGATCCATTTATAGGCCTCCTTCTAACAGACTCCGTGCCTCCGTGTTTAAATCCGTGTCATACCCCCACCCTGGCTCACGCGACTTCTCCCCTAACCATAGGGCACATCCGTCAGGTCCTTAACCACAAGGCTAATCCGTTAGTACCTTTTTTTGCGATGGCAGGGTCGCCAGCCTGCCGCCCATCTGCGCCGAGATCACCGCAGCGGCTTGCTGCAAGCGCTCAATCAGCCGGCCCTGCTGGATGTGCTGGTCCATCCGCTCCACCGGGCCGGAGACGCTCATCGCCGCCGCCACCCCCTTATGGTCAAAGATAGGCACGGCCACACACTTCACGCCGATCTCGTGCTCCTGCTGGTCAACGGCGTAGCCGCGCTCCCGCACCTGGGCCAGTTCCGCCCGCAGCACCTCCCGGTCGGTGATCGTCGTGTCCGTGTAGCGCCTGAGCGTGGGCGAGGGGAAACGCGCATTCAGTTCCCCGTCGGGCAGATACGCCAGGAGCGCCTTCCCTACGCCGGTGCAGTGCGCCGGAGCACGCCCGCCCACACGTGAGGACATGAAGCCGATAGGGTGCAGGCCGGCCAGCTTCTCCAGGTACACCACCTCGTTCCCATCCAGGATGGTCAGATGAACGGTCTCGCCGAACTCATTGCGCAGCGCATCCATGGCCTCCAGGGCACGCTTGCGGATGTCATTGCTCTTGAGGAAACGGCTGCCCAGTTCCAGGCAGGTCACACCCAGGCGATACTTGCCGCTGGTGGGGTCCTGCTCCACGAAGCCTTGCGCCTGAAGGGTAACCAGCAGGCGGAAGGTTGTGCTCAAATCCAGGTGGAGTTCTTTACTGATCTCGGTGGCGCTGAGGTCGGTATCGTGGTTGAGGAAAACACGCAACAGAGAGAGGGCCCGCTCCACAGCGCGGATGCGATAGCGCTCGTTTAAGGCACCCTTATTCCGAGGCGGCATGGCGGCGCTTTCATAGAATAAAAGTGATTTTTATTCCATAAAAAGTATACACCAGGTTTTGGGTGTTGTCAAGCCCCCAATTTGGCGCGACTTGGGTCGCCAGCGCCAAGTCGCGCCAGAAGGGCCGGCTGTAGGGGCGCACGGCTGCCCTCATGTGAAATCCACCCTCCCCTACACGGCCTGGGCCGATCTATGGTATAATCAACGGCGAGCAGCCGGGAGGGCCTTGACGAACGCGGCTGCCAGGAGTGAACGCATGTCCGGACATAGCAAATGGTCAACCATCAAGCGTAAAAAGAGCGTGGCCGATGCCCGGCGTGGCCAGCTTTTCACCCGCCTGGGGCGCGAGATCACCATTGCCGCACGCGAGGGCGGAGGCGACCCGGAGGCCAACTTTAAGCTGCGCCTGGCCATAGATAAGGCCCGCGCCAACAACATGCCCAAAGAGAACATTGAGCGCGCCATCCTGCGCGGGATCGGTGCGCTCAAAGGCGAGGCCCTGGAAGAGCAGTGGTACGAGGGCTACGCGCCACACGGCGTCGCCTTGATGATCCGGGCGCTGACCGACAACAAGAACCGCACCGTCTCCGATCTGCGCCGCGCCCTGACGCGCGCCGGCGGCAACCTGGCCGAGACCGGCGCTGTCTCCTGGCAATTCCAGCGCAAGGGCTACCTCAGCGTGCCAACGGATAGCGTGGACCCAGACAAGCTCTTTGAGATCGCGGTGGAGGCCGGGGCCGACGATGTGGTCATCGGCGATGATGTGATTGAAATCTACACGCCCCTGGAGAGCTTTCAGGCGGTCCGCCAGGCCCTGCTGGAGGCAGGCATTGAGCTGACCGCTGCCGAACTGACCATGGTGCCGACGACCCGCATTGAGCTGGACCCCAAGGACACGTTGCAGGTCATGTCGGTGATTGAGACCCTGGAAGAGCTGGACGATGTGCAGGAGGTCTTCTCCAACCTGCACATCAGCGACGAGGTCATGGCGCAGTACGAGGCGGCGGCCGTGTAGGCCGGGGTTGTCCGGTGGTAGTGGTTCTGGGGATCGATCCAGGCACGGCCACAACCGGCTATGGGCTGGTCCGGGAAGAGGGCGACGCGCTTCAGGCCGTCGCCTTCGGCGTGATCCGCACCGAGCCTGGTGTGCCTCTGGCCCAACGCCTGGCTTCGTTGTACGCCCAACTCAGCGCACTGGTGCATACGCATCAGCCTGACGCGGCGGCGGTAGAAGAACTGTTCTTCAGCCGCAACGTGCGCACGGCTATGGCGGTCGGTCAGGCGCGCGGCGTGGCGCTGCTGGCCCTGGCACACGCCCACATCCCGGTGGACGAGTACACGCCCCGCCAGGTCAAGCAGGCGGTGGCCGGCTATGGGAACGCCGCCAAGGATCAGGTGCAGGAGATGGTGCGGCTATTGCTCAATTTGCCTGATGTGCCCCAGCCTGACGACGCCGCCGATGCCCTGGCCATCGCCATTTGCCATCTGCACACTATGCGCATGAAGGCCTTCCTGACGTGATCGCCAGCCTCAAGGGCCTCATTCAAGCTATCGGGCCGGATTACCTGATCGTTGAGGTCGGCGGCGTCGGCCTGAAGGTGCATGTTCCCACCAGCCTGTTTGACGAGGTCGGCGCGAGCCTCGGCCGCCCCGTCCACCTGTACACGCATCTGCACGTCCGCGAAGATGAACTGACACTGTACGGCTTCGCTACGGAGGAGTCGCGGGCCGTATTTGAGGCGTTGCTGGGGGTGAGCGGCGTCGGCCCGCGCACAGCCCTGTCCATTGTCTCCACCCTTACGCCGGAACTGCTGCATCGCGCCGTCACCCACAGCGAGCCGGAGGTTTTACAACGCGTGCCGGGTATCGGGCGCAAGACCGCCGAACGCATCGTCTTTTATCTCAAAGACAAGCTGATCGGCCCGGCCGTCCCCTCGCCGCTGGCGATGGTCAGCGACGTAGATGCCGAGGTGATCGCCGCGCTGACCAGCCTGGGCTACAGCATTGTAGAAGCCCAATCGGCGCTGCAATCCCTCCCCCGCGACCCCACGATGCCGTTGGAAGAGCGCATCCGCCTGGCGTTGGGCTACCTGGCGCCGCGCTGACCCCACGATCCGCCTTCAGCTTTGCCCTGCCCCTCCCTTTGGCTGGGGGAGGGGCAGGGAGGGGGTGGCGGCTGGCCGTGGGATGACAGTTGCACCAAAATTGAAATGCACCCCCAGTCGTAAGTGTTCTTGCCTATCTGACCTGCCGGGCTATAATTGATGCTGGCATATCCTTTGCATTCCCCCATGAGGAGGAGATGCGCGGCCATAGCTCTCTACAAGAGGTAGACTTCCAGCCCACTTATCTTTCCCCCTCGCCGGGGCGAATGGGCCACGACATATCCGTGCTGTGTAGGGGCAGGTCTCAGACCCGCTCCTACACAGCAGACCTTCCCTCTCGCACTTCCCGAAGATGGAGGGAATATATTGGGGAAGGAACATGTGAAATAGAACAGCAGGAGGCGGAGTATGAACGAGCACCCAGAGACCTCAACCCCGGCCTGGCTGGCAGCACTGGCGGGCCTGTTACACGACATCGGTAAGTTCGCCCTGCGGGCCGGTGAGCGCGGGACGCGTGAATGGGACGACCTGGGCCGAAAAGACTACGGCTATTATCATGCCCTGCTCACCACCGACTTCGTGGAGAAATATGTGCCCGACCCCTGGAAGGCCGAGGTCAAGCGTATGGCGGGCAATCACCACAGGCCGCTGAACCGGAACGACCGGATCATCGCCCTGGCCGATCACCTCTCGGCGGGTGAACGCGCCGACCCCACCGAGGACACCCGCGCCGCCCACCCCGGCCAGTTGCTCTCCATTTTCTGCGCGGTTGGGGCGGAAGGGAAACAGGCCCCGAAACCCCAGTTTGTGCCCCTCCAGCCCTTGCGTCTGGCCCAGGAGGCGCTGTTCCCCGGCCCAACGCTGTCCCCTGACCAGATATGGACGCGCTACGAGGACATGTGGGCCGATTTCACCCAGGAGGCCGGACAACTGCGCCAGGCCCACGCGACCAATGGCGACCTGCCCACCTACCTGGAAACCCTGTTGCTGCTGATGCAGCGTATGACCTGGTGCCTGCCCTCGGCCTACTACCGCGCGCTCCCCGACATCAGCCTGTATGACCACAGCCGCATGACAGCGGCCCTGGCCGCTGTCTTGATGGGCAGCGCGCTGGATGATGAACACCTGGAGCGCCTGGACCAGACCCTGCAGGACTCTGAAGAGGCGTTAGCCCTGCTGGTGGGCGGCGATATTAGCGGCGTGCAGAACTTCATCTACACGATCACGGCGCGGGGAGCCACCAGCGCCCTGCGGGGCCGCTCCTTCTACCTGCAACTGCTCACCGAGGCGGTGGCCCGCTACCTTTTGCGTCGCCTGGACCTGCCGCCCACAAATCTGATCTACGCGGGAGGCGGCAACTTCACCCTGATCGCCCGCCCCGGCGATCAGGCCCGCCTGAGAGACATCCAACGAGATGTCAGCCGCATCTTGCTCGCCCACCACCGCGGCGACCTGTACCTGGCAATCGCTGCGCTCCCCCTGCAGGGCCGGGATTTCTACCGCGGTCGCATCCGGCACAAATGGGAAACGTTGGGCAATCAACTACAACGGGCCAAGCAACAGCGCTTCGCCGAACTGGACAGCGACCTGGAGGCACTCTTTCGGGCGCAGGGGCACGGTGGCAATGAGGAGCAGGAATGCCAGGTGTGCGGACGCGAGCACCGCGAGACGAAGCCGGACCCGAAATCCATCACGGCGGAAGAGCCGGGGGGCGTGCGCAAGTGCCCGGCCTGCCTGTCCTATGAGGGTCTGGGCGAAAAGCTGCGCCGTGCGCATTACCTGATCCTGGAGCAGGTGGCGTTGCCCACTCACTGGGCGGAGGAGGAGCCTCTACCCGGCAGGTGGGGCGAGGTGCTGCGCGCCCTGGGCCTGGACGTCCGGCTGGAGGAAAGCAGCCGCGAGATACCGGCTGCGGGCCAGGCGCGGCGCACGGTCCTGGCGCTCAGCGACGAGGCTCTGGCAGACCTCTCCCCCCAGCCGCGCACAGCGGTGGGCCGCCGCCTGCTGGTCAACGTCACCCCGATCCTTGAGGAGGATGAGATCAAAAAGCTGAAGGAAAAGAAGGTGCAGGACCTGCCGGTCGCCGGAAGCACCAAGCCCTTCCATGTCCTGGAAGCCCAGGCCCAGGGCATCCCCCGTCTGGGGGTGCTGCGTATGGATGTGGACAACCTGGGGGCGTTGTTCTCCGAGGGTCTGGGTGAGCACGCCACCCTGTCGCGCCTGGCGACCTTGAGTTTTGCGGTCAGCCTGTATTTTGAGGGCTGGGTGGAGCATCTGGCCGCCGGGCGGAACGCGCAGGACCGGCAGGCAGGCCAGGGCGAACGCCTGTACTCCATCTACGCCGGCGGCGACGACCTGTTCTTCGTGGGTTCGTGGGATGCTGTGGTAGAGTTGGCCCGCGAGGTCCGCGCCGACCTGAGCCGCTACGTCGCCGACCACCCCGGCATTCACGCCAGCGCCGGCATCGCCCTGGTGGGCGGCAAATACCCGCTCTACCAGGCCGCCGAGGATGCGCGCCGGGCGGAGGAGGCGGCCAAAAGCCTGCAATGGTGGGACAACGGTGAGCGCCGTACCAAAGACGCTATTGCCTTCCTGGGGCAGGCCTTGCCCTGGAAGCAGTTCGGCCTGGAGGATTGTGCGCAGCAGGGCCTCCACACCGCCCACGCCCTGATGCATCTGTTGGTGGACATGATGGAGGCGGGGGAGGGGGAGAAAAAACCGCCGCGCGCCCTGCTGCGCCGCCTGATCGGCCTGCACCGCGAGTACCTGGAGCGGGCCGAAGAACGCCAGCGCACGGGCAGGGACTGGAACCGCGCCGGCCAGCCCCAGGTGTTCTGGGGCCGCTGGATGTGGTTGGGCTTCTACAGCCTGAGCCGCATGTATGACCAGAGCAAGTTGAACAGCATTCGCGACCTGCGGGATCAACTCAAGGCGGAGGACTTCCGCAGCATCGCATGGATCGGCCTGGCCGCCCGCTGGGCCGAATTGCGCCTGAGAAAAGCTGAATAAAGGAGGTTGACATGGCCACAATACCACCTGCAGAGTTACGCACCATCATCACCGACCCCAACGGCGCCGAGACCCTGGTCAAATGGGCTGACACGTTGGGGAGAGACCTGAAAAACGCGGGCCTGACCACCAGCCAGATCCGCGCCCTGTTCGGCGAGGTGCGCCAGATTCAGGCCCAGTGGAGCATGGGCCAGGAGAGCCGTCAGAAGGCCCGGCGCCGGCTGGTCCTGCTTAAGCCCAAGATGGCCTACCGCGCCCGCAAGGAACGCGGGAAGGCCGTCCAGGACCTGGTGGATGCGCTGCGCCCGGCCCTGGACGAGGTCATCAGCGAAAAGGACGCCGCTAAGCAGGATGGACATTTCCACCGCTTTGTGGAGTTCTTTGAGGCTATCCTGGCCTATCACAAGGCCTATGGTGGCGATTGACATCGCCAGCCGCTGACCGCTGAATCTAAAGAAGGAGGTTCTCATGGCCAAGAAAATCCAGCTTGAGGGACGGGTGTTCTTCACCTTTGACATTGAGGCCGTCACCGGCCTGCACATCGGCGGCTCAGATGTGGGGGTTGAGATCGGCGGCGTGGATAAGACGGTGATCCGCGACCCGCTCACCAACCGGCCCTACATCCCCGGCTCCTCGCTCAGGGGCAAGATGCGCAGCCTGGTGGAGAAGTACCAGGGCAAGGAGCAGAATCAGCGCATCGGCCAGGGCTATATCCACTCCTGTGATCGGCAGGAGAATTACCCCAACTGCGACGTCTGCCAGGTGTTCGGCGTGCCGGGGGAGCGCGATTTCGCCACTCCCACCCGCCTGGTGGTGCGCGATGTCCACATGAAGGATGCCAGCGCCCGGAAATTGGAAGAGAGCGGCCGCACCGACCTGCCCTATACCGAGGTCAAAACCGAGGTCTCCATTGACCGTGTGACCTCGGCGGCCAACCCGCGCCAGATGGAGCGCGTGCCCGCAGGGACGGAGTTCGGCCAGGCCGAGCTGGTGTACAGCATCTACAGCGGCGACGGCTGCGACAAGAAGAGCGACATTGAGCGCCTGCGGGTGGTGGTGGAGGGGCTGCGCCTGCTGGAGGACGACTACCTGGGTGGGCTGGGTTCACGCGGCTCAGGCAAAGTGCGCCTGAAGAACATCCAGGTCAGCCTGCGGCCCCAGCGTGACTATCTGGCCCCACCCCAACGGATCGGTGAATATGCGGACTTGAGCGGCCTGATCGCCGGCCTGAATGCGTTGAAACAGCAGGTGGCTCAGAAGCTGGGCTGAATGCCGCTGTGGATGCCCCAGGCCATTATGCCGAGTGACAGGGGGGCGTGGCACTTTACCCTCATCCCCCGCCCCCCTCTCCCACGCTGCGGGAGAGGGGGTGATTCTCCCCACTCCAGCCCTCCCCCCTCTGTGGGGGAGGGGGTGACATTGCCCCCCCCCGCAAAGGGGGGAGGGGTTGAGGGGGGCGAGGAGGGAGGGGCATATGGCCATGCACCCCTCCAACGTAAGGAGGCGAACGATGCCCGAATTGATCCCATATACCTTGCGCTTTCACAGCGGGCTGCACCTGGGCACACGCGGGGTGAACCTGGAGGAGGCTGGGGTGTCCCTGCCGGCGGATACGCTGTTCGCAGCCCTGCTGGACATCTGGCGGCGCGCCGGAGGCGACGCGGCGGCCCTGGCAGCCCCCTTTACCACTGCCCCACCCGATCCGCCCTTCCTGCTCACCTCGGCCTTCCCTTATGCGGGCGAGGTGCGCTTCTACCCGCTGCCGCTAAACCTGACCGCGCTGTTCTCTGCCGAGATATTGCGGCAGCGCAGCAAGGACATCAAGCGCATCCGCTACATCTCCGAGGCGCTGTTGCGCAAGGCGCTGAGAGGGGAGCGGTTAGACGAGGACCTGTTCCCCGCTAATGCGGAGGCGGAGCCGCAACGCGGCCTGGCGCTTCAGGGTGGAAGCCTGTGGCTCACTGTGGGAGAGGCTGCGCATTTGCCTGCCGGGTTACAGCCTGAGTCAGGCCGGCGGCGTGCGCTACGCTACCTGGCCCTATGGAGCGTGGAGCGTGTGCCGCGTGTCACCGTCAGCCGCATCACCTCCGCTTCCACCATCTTCCACGCCGGGCGGGTCAGCTTCGCCGCCGGCTGTGGGCTGTGGTTCGGCCTGGCCTGGCGCCGCCCGGAGCGGCAGGTGGGCGCGGGGCCGTTGACCTTCCGCCAGGCGTTTCAGCAGGCGCTGGCGCTACTCCAACACGAGGGCCTGGGCGGGGAGCGCACGGCCGGCTATGGGGCCTTCACCTTTGAGGAGGGCGAAGCTTTCACCCTGCCCGACCCGGTCCCAGGTAGACCGGCCCTGCTCCTCAGCCGCTATCACCCGCGCCAGGAGGAGTTGCCCCAGGCGCTGACGGCGAAGGACGCAGCCTACGACCTGGTGGGCGTGGCGGGCTGGCTGCGTTCGCCGGATGGCCGGGCGCAGCGCCGCAAGCGGCTGATCCTGGTGGCTGAAGGCAGCCTGGTGCACCCGCCCGCCTTCCCGGCCGGCGATGTCACCGATGTCCGCCCGGAGTACAACGGCACGCCTGGCGTGCCGCATCCGGTCTATCGCTACGGCCTGGCCTTCCTGGTGAACTGGCCGCAGGAGGTTGACTATGCCTGAGTACGCTGTCTATACCCTCAAGGTTTCCGTGCTTACCCCGCTGCACATCGGCAGTGGGGAGGACCTGTTGCATGAGTATGACTACGCCATCCACAATGGGCGGACCTGGCGGCTGAACGACGCGGCCCTGTTGGAGGCGCAGGACGTGGATGACCCGGCCCTGGCGGACAAGCTGGCCCGCACGCCCCCGGCGCGCCTGCTCCAGCCCGCCGATTTCCGCCCCAACAGCCCCTTCTTCCGCTACGTCATCCAGGGCACACCCCGCTCGCAGGCCGAGGGCGCCCAGGTGCGCGAGCAACTCAAAGATGCCTTTGATCGCCCTTACCTGCCCGGCTCCAGTCTGAAGGGGGCCTTGCGTACCGCGCTGGCCTGGTACGCCTGGCGCCAGCGGGGGCTGAGGCCAGACCTGAGTAAGCTGGGGCGGCGGCGCGAATGGGCCGCCCAGGGGTATGAGCACATGCTGTTCGGCCCCAACCCCAACCATGACCTGTTCCGGGCGCTTCAGGTGAGCGACAGCCAGCCGGTAGGGGCCGAGCAGCTGATGCTCGTTAACGCCCGCGTGCTCAACCGCGGCGGCACCCTGGGGTCGCCGATTGAGTTGGAGGCCATCCGCCCGGATACCGTGTTTGAACTGACGCTAAAGCTGGACCTGGCCCTGTTTGATGCCTGGGCCAGGCGTCGGGACCTGAACCTGCGGGGGGGCAAGTGGCTACGCAACCTGCCGGCGGTGATCGGCGACCACACCCGCCAGCGCATCTCCAGGGAGATCGCCTGGTTCAAGCCGGTCGCCGCAGGCCAGCGCGTGTTGACCTTTTACCAACAGCAACTGGGCGCGGTGCGGCTGAGGGACAATCAGGCCCTGCTCCAACTGGGCTGGGGTACCGGCTGGGAAGGCAAGACCTTCGGCTCGCACCTGCAGCAGGACCCGCGCTTTCTGGAGCGGGTGATCCAGAACTATCGCCTAGCGCGGGGGCGCCGTAAGCCCGGCGATCCCTTCCCCAAGAGCCGCCGCGTGGTCGTGTCCTTCATCCAGGATAACCAGGGGCGGCGGCGCGAGGTCCCGGCTTATCCGCCGGGTTGGGTATTGCTGGAGATGTCGCTGCAGGAGCGCAGAGGATAAGGGAGCGGACACCCGGCGTAGGCCGGGTATGGACACCCGGCCTACTGGATAGGGGAGGGGGTGACCCTGTTCCCTCCCCCTCGATGGGGGAGGGTGAGGGAGGGGGTGACTCTGCCCCCCCCATCCCAACCCTCCCCCACAACGGGGGGAGGGGGCATATTCTCTCAGGAGGAGGTTGATATGTCCACGTTACTGGCGCTCACTGTGGGCGGCTCGTGTGCGCCACTGGTCACCGCCGTGCGCGGCTACGCGCCGGATTTTGTGTGTTTCTTTGCCAGCAGCGGCCCACGCGGCAGCCGCACCCTGGTAGATGGCGCCGGCGCGGTGTGCAATGGCGCCCCCAGCATTGTGGCCCAGACCGGCCTCGCGCCGGAGCGTTATAAGATTGTGGAGTTGAATGATCCGGATGACTTGCCGGAATGCTATGGCAAGATACGCGAGGAATTGGCTCATCTAAGCACCGACCGGGAGGGCTGGCACTGCATCGCCGATTACACCGGCGGTACCAAGACGATGAGCGTGGCGCTGGCGCTGGCGGCGCTGGAGGCCGGTTGGGAGCTTTCCCTGGTCACAGGCACCCGCCCGGACCTGGTGAAGGTGTTGAACGGCTCGGAGATGGCTGCGCTGATCAACGTCTGGGAGGTGCGCGCCCGTCAGGAACTGAACCGGGCGCGCGACCTGTTCAACGCCTATGCCTACGCCTCGGCGGGGGCGCTCCTGGAGGGCCTGGCGCGCACCGGCCCGCTTTCCAATGCGCTTCAGCGCGAGGTCCGGCAATGGGTGGCACTGTGCCGCGCCTTTGACGCCTGGGACCGCTTTGACCATGCGCGGGCGCGGCAGTTGCTGGAGCCGTATCAAAGCCGCTTTGTGCCCCAGTGGCGTTTCCTCAAGACCCTGATCGGGCTGGAGCAGGCGACAGGGTACGAATCGGTGCTGGACCTGGTGCGCAACGCGGAGCGGCGGGCGGCGCGGGGGCGCTATGATGATGCCGTGGCGCGGCTGTACCGGGCGCTGGAGATGCTGGCTCAGGTTCGCCTGGGGCAGCGCGAGCCGCCGCTCAATACAAGCGATCTGGATGTGAATGCGTTGCCGGGGAGGTTGCGTCGGCGGTATGAAGCCTGGCGCGACGCCAGGGATGGCAAGATCAAGATCGGGCTGCGCCAGGCTTACGATCTGCTGGCGGACCTGGATGACCCTTTGGGGCGCGCCTGGCGCGCGCATGAGAAACGCGTGCTCAATGCGCTCAAGAAGCGCAACGCCTCCATCCTGGCGCATGGCTCTACGCCCCTGGCTGAGGGCGATTACCAGGAGATGGCCCAGGTGGTGGGAGCGTTCATGGAGGCGGGGCTGGCGGCGTTGGGGGTGAAGGTGGTGGCGCCGCAGTTCCCCCGCTGGGAGGGGAAGTGATGTCTTTACTCAGCCTGGTTCTAACGCTGCGCCCGCGCCAGGCGGCGGAGTTGCCCAGCGCGCTGGGGCGGGCGGCGCACGCGGCCTTGCTCGCAGCCATCGGCCGGGTGAATTCGGCGCTGGCGCAACGCCTGCACGATGAGGCCGGCCCGCGCCCGTTCACCTGTTCATCGCTGTTGGGGATACGCCAGGCGGGCGTGGTCACACCCGACCTGACCTACACGTTGCGTTACACCGCGCTCACGGCGGAGCTGGCCGAACTGTTGCCCGGCCTGTTCCCCCCCGGTGAGGCGGAGGTGGAACTGGACCGTGTGGCTTTTGCGGTGGAGGCGGCGGCGAGTGAGGCGGGGGAGCACCCCTGGGCAGGGCACAGCCGTTATGAGGACCTGGCGGCGCGCTGGCTGCTGGCCCAGGAGCGGCCCGAAGCCCAGATCAGCCTGCATCTGGCCTCGCCCACGGCTTTCAAAGTGGGCAGCAAGGCGCAGCCCTTCCCGCTGCCGGAGTTGGTGTTCGGCAGCCTGCTGGAGAAGTGGAACGCCTATGCGCCGCTGGCCTTCCCGGAGGAGACGCGCCGCTTTGCGGCGGAGTGTCTGGGGGTGAGCCGGTTTGAGTTGGGCACACACGCTGCACCGTTTAAGGGGGAGGGCGTGGTCAAATTCGGCGCGGTGGGGACGGTGACGTATGCGGCGTTGAACCGCGACCGCTACTGGCTGTCGTTGATCCACGTGCTGGCGGACTTTGCGCAGTTTGCGGGGGCGGGGATGGGGACGACGATGGGGATGGGGCAGTGTCGACGGGTGTAAGTAGGGGCGCACGGCAGTGCGCTCCTACCCCCCACCCCAACCCTCCCCCGCAAGGGGGGAGGGGGTGAGGTGATGCCGCCATTATATGTGATGGAGCAGGGGGCACGGTTGAGTTGCGATGGGCGGCGGCTGGTGATCAGCAAGGAGGATGAGGAGTTGTCCTCCGTGCCGCTGGTCCATGTGAGCGAGGTGATCCTGCTGGGCAATGTGGGATTGACCACGCCGGCGATCAAGCGGCTGCTGGCGGAGAACATTGATGTGGTGTTCCTGACACAGGAGGGGGAGTACTGTGGGCGGTTGACGGGGCCGGGGACGCCGCATGTAGTGTTGCGCCGGCGGCAGTACCGCTGTCAGGAGAATGGGCGCTTTGTGCTGGTGATGGCACAGAGCTTTGTACGGGGGAAGCTGAGCAATATGCGCACGCTATTGATGAAGCATAATCGCGAGCGCGGCGATGCGGCCATCCAGGCGGCGGTGGAGGCCCTGGGGGCGGCGCTGTTGCGTGTGCCGCGCACGACAGCCCTGTCTTCTCTCGCCGGGGTAGAAGGGGCGGCGACGGCAGCGTACTTCGGCGGCTGGAAGCGCCTGCTGAAGGGCGACTGGAAGTTTGAGAAGCGCCAGCGCCGCCCGCCGCCTGATCCGATCAACGTGCTGCTCAGCTTCGGCTACACGCTGTTGGCCCATACGGCCCAGAGCGCCGTAGAAGCGGTGGGGCTGGACCCGTATGCGGGCTTTTTGCACAGTGTGGAATATAATCGGCCCAGCCTGGCGCTGGACCTGATGGAGGAGTTCCGGGCGGTGGTGGATGGGGTGGTGCTGTGGTGCTGTAACAGCAGCGAGATCACGCCGGAGGATTTTGCGCCGGGGGAGGGGGAGCGGCCGGTGGTCATCAGCCCGGAGGCGAAGCGGAAGTTCATCCAGGCTTATGAGCGACGCATGGACCAATTGATCTTTCACCCCCATCAGAACGAGCGCCTGCCCTTGCGCCGCTGTCTCCAGGTGCAGGCCCGTCTGATCGTGGAGTGCATCCACAAGGGGCAGCCGACCTATATGCCGATGGTCTTTCGCTAGGGGCAGGTGGGGATACGATGGGACAGCGCATGTTTTATGTGATCAGTTACGACATCCCGGACGATCGGCGGCGGCTGAAGGTGGCGCATCTGCTGGAGGGGTATGGGGAGCGGGTGCAGAAGAGTGTCTTTGAGGCGCATCTGGACGAGCGGGGCTATGCGGATTTGCGGCGGCGGTTGGGGCGATTGATTCGGGCGGAGGAGGACAACGTGCGCTTTTATCGGTTGTGCCGTGATTGTCGGGGAACGGTGGAGGCGATTGGGCGGGTGGGGGTCACGCCGGAGCCGGGTGTGATGATTGTGTAAGGGGAGGGGGTTCGTTTTGCGCACCCCCCGGTGTCGGGCGGCGAATTTGGGCCAATTGGGGAGGGGGGTGCGCAAAGAGATGCAAAGGGGTTGACAAGAGGCGAAAATGGGGCTAAAATGGGGGGGAGCGATGGAGAGAAGGGCATATCTGGCGTGTGGGGGGCCGGCGAGATTTTATGCAAGGGTAAGGGGGTTAGAAGCAGCGAACGCCCGCGAGGGCATTAAGACGGATCGGCTATCTGCCAGACCGGCACCGGCGGCCGGGCCGGGGTTAGAAGCAGCGAA
>DAOUBF010000027.1:0-11903 GCA_034432795.1 Anaerolineae bacterium | reverse complement strand
CTCACCCTCCAGTCGTCGGTCATCCTGCTGCTCTCCGGTTTGCAGGCGAGCGTCTACATCGCTGTGGCGCCCATCCTTCTTAAGGTCATCGTAGAAGCTCCGGGCCAGCACCCGCATGGGCACGCAGTAGAGTAGCTTTCGAGGGAAGTCAATCCCTTCTCTTCGGGCCAGGAGGTATGGGAAAAGCGCCGCCCTGGTCTTGCCCGAGCCGGTCGGAGCCTGGAGGATGACGTTTCGCCCAGCTAGAAGGTGCTCTGCTGGTTCAATCTGGTAACGTCCGTAGGGACCGGGCACATTGAAGATGGAGATAAAGGATTTATCCATCATCTCTCCTCATTCCCATATCTCTATTTCCGCCGCACGCCGGCGTTCTGCGACAACCCGCTGCCGCAGATGCCCCGACTGCACCACGCGCACGCGCGCGCCGTAGTACAGCCTCCAGCCCACACACTCCGGCGTGATGCCAGGGTGACGATGGGCCGATTATACTCCGCCCTACCGTATAGCCAACCACATATGTCAAATATAAATAATATAATGCTAATATTGCAAAATCACAATCAGATGGAGTACCTGGGATTGGCTCCACACCCTCAAAGCGTCATCGCTTATATGCACCAACAACCGTACCTGGGGTCTATTATACATCCGCCTATATCGTGCATGCCCTATCGGGCCCCGAGAGCACATTTTGAGCGCTTGTATCGGCCAGGGCAGCGAATACCGATTTAGACCCTCAGGTATAGTGTCCTCAGTAGAAATGCTGGCAGTCCAAAGGTGCATAACAGGCTCTAGGGCAGACAGGAAGACCGACCAAACGGTCAATGAAACCCCAGTCGTGTGATACTGCCGGATGACAATCCACCCCCTTGCATCACACCATCAGTTGCCATAGAATACCTGAGGAAGGATATGGGGATGGCTAAAAACCTGCTGGGCGAATGGTTCAGTGGCGGCGTGGTGGGTATGCATGCCCATTATAGCCGGTCCCGATCGATCGGGCACTAGCGACTGCTACGTCTCATGCAAACAGGGAAAGCAACCGCTGTCAGTTGCAGTAACATCGCCTTCATTAAATATTGGGGCAATGCCGACGATGCCCTGCGCCTCCCGGCCAATTCGTCGCTCTCCATGAACCTGAATGGGCTGACGACCACCACAACCGTCGCCTTTGACCCCACCCTGGCGGAGGATATCGTCGTGATTGACGGGCAGGAGCGTAGCGGGCCAGCACGCCAGCGCGTCGTCGCCCATCTTGACCGCGTGCGAGCGTTGGCCGGGATCACCACACGGGCGCGCGTCGTCTCCGAAAGCAACTTCCCCAGCGGCGCAGGTATGGCCTCCTCCGCCTCGGCCTTCGCCGCGCTCTCCCTGGCTGCCACCCGCGCCGCAGGGCTGGCGCTGAGCGAGCCGGAGCTATCCGCGCTGGCACGGCTCGGTTCCGGCTCCGCCTGCCGTTCGGTCCCACCGGGCTTCGTGGAATGGCAGGCCGGGCACAGCCACGAGACCTCCTATGCCTTCTCCATCGCCCCGCCCGACCACTGGCCGCTGTACGACGTCATCGCTATCGTGAGCACGGGCCACAAGCCGGTCGGCTCCAGCGAAGGCCACCGCCTGGCCCGCACCAGCCCCCTCCATGCCGCCCGCGTCGCCAGCGTGCCCGAACGCCTGGCCGCTGCCAAAGCCGCCCTCCTCCAACGCGACCTGGCCGCCTTCGGCCCGCCGGTGGAGGAGGATGGGCTGACCATGCACGCCGTGATGATGACCTCGCGCCCGCCGCTGCACTATTGGCTCCCAGGCACCGTTGAGGTCATTCAGGCCGTGCTGCGCTGGCGCTCCGAGGGCCTGGGCGTGTACTTCACCATAGATGCCGGCCCGAATGTCCATTGCCTGTGCCTGGCCGAGGATGTCCAGCGCGTCGTGGCCGGGCTGCGCACATTGCGCAGCGTTCAGGACATCCGCGTCGCCCGCCCTGGCGGCGGCGCCCGCCTCCTTGACCATCACCTCTTTTAACCCCATAGAGATCTTCTCGCATCCCCCTTGACAATCCTCTCCTGAAAGGGTATCATTGCCCATTAATAGTTAAATGATCTAACTATCTAAAGGACATGATGGCCGCTCGCCGACACACCTGGGGCACAATACTGATCTGGCTGGGCGTATTCGCCTGGGCACCCTTCCTGGTCCTCATCGCCAGCGGGGAGGAGGTCTCCATCTTCCCGTTCCTGGCGGCACATCTGGCAGGTGTGCTGGGCGGCACCTGGCTGCGGGCCAGCGCCGATCGGATGGAAGGGCTGAATCAGGCCCAAGGCAGGCAGGGGCAGCGGCGCAAGATCGCCAGCCGGGTCCTGATCTATCTGGGGGTGTTGGCCTGGGCACCCTATTTCTATCTGGAGCGCGTTATCGGCCAGGATGTGGACATCTTCCCCTTCCTGGCCGCGCACCTCACTGGCGTCCTGGGTGGGGCAGCCTTGCGGGCCAGCGTGGAACTGGGTCGCCTGACGCGCCGCCCTTAGGTCAAAGACATGGACCGCGTTGAACGCTTGCTGGAACTGTTTGAACGAATACAGCACCTGCGGCTGCAGCCGGATGCCGCGCTTGTGCCCCTCGGCGACCTGACCCTATCGCAGGTCAAGGCGCTGTTCTATCTTTGGCGCTGCCCCGGCCACCTGCACAAGGACCTTGTGGCCGCGTTGGGGCTGACCCCGGCCAGCATCAGCATCATCGTCAAGGAACTGGTCAACGCCGGGCTGATCGTGCGGCGGCCCGACCCGCACGATGCACGCGCACTTCAACTGGAACTCACCGACGCCGGGCGCAGGCTGGTTGAGGCCATGCGCCAGCACCGCCGCCAAAACGTGGCCGCGCTGCTCTCCGGCCTGACCCCGGAGGAGCAAGACACGCTGATCCAGCTTCTGGAGCGCGCCCTGGCCAACGTTGGCCACGCCCAGCCCCAACCCAAGGCGGGCCGCCCCTCAGAGCTAAAGGTAACAAAATGACGAAGACACGCATTCACCCCGATACCCGCATCGGCGCCGTTCATCTGGCTGTTGCCGATCTTGACCGGGCGCTGGCGTTTTACCAGAACGCCTTAGGCTTCGCCCTTCACCGGCGCACGGAGGACAGCGCCACCCTGGGCGCAGGCGGAGCAGACCTGCTTGTGCTTACGGCCCAGCCGGACGCGCGCCCCGTGCACGGCACCACTGGCCTTTACCACTTCGCCATCCTGATGCCCTCGCGCCGTGATCTCGCCCGGTCTCTCCAACGGCTCGCCGAGACGCGCACGCCAGTTCAGGGCTTCGCGGACCACAGGGTGAGCGAGGCGATCTATCTATCTGACCCTGAAGGCAACGGGATTGAGATCTACCGGGACCGCCCGCGCAGCGCCTGGTACGACAGCCAGGGCCGTTTCCACATGGCCACCGACCCGCTTGACCTGGAGGACCTCCTGGCCGAGCTTCAGGATGACCGCCAGCCCTGGACCGGGCTTCAGCCCGGAACGACCATCGGCCATATCCACCTGCGCGTCGCCAGCATCCCCCAGGCGGAGGCGTTCTACCACGATGTACTTGGCTTTGACCTGATGGCGCGCTATGGGCCTGCCGCCTCGTTCCTCTCGGCGGGTGGCTACCACCACCACATCGGCGTAAACACCTGGGGCAGCCTGGGCGCCCCGCCCCCGCCGTCCGATGCCACCGGCCTGCGTTACTTTGACATCGTGCTGCCCAACCGCGAGGCGCTGCTGGCAACTGTTGACCGTGTCCGGGCTGCCGGGATACCCATAGAGGAGCAGGAGACAGGCTTCCTAGTGCGCGATCCCGCGCACAACGGCCTGCAGCTTACCACACCGTCTGGCCTTCATCGCCCATCATTACCCTTAGAGGAGCGTGAAGAGAAAATATGAACGCGATTGAAGTTCATGAACTGGTCAGGAAATTCGGCGATTTCACCGCTGTCAAAGGCGTGTCGTTTGAGGTGCGCCAGGGGGAGATCTTCGGCTTCCTCGGCCCTAACGGTGCAGGCAAGACGACCACCATCAGCATGCTTTGCACCCTGCTGCGCCCCACCGCCGGGCGCGCTACGGTCAACGGCTATGACATCCTCACCCAGCCCAATCAGGTGCGCCAGTCCATTGGCCTGATCTTCCAGGACCCCAGCCTGGACGACCGCCTGACGGGGCGCGAGAACCTGATATTCCACGCCATGCTCTACGATGTGCCCGGCGACCTCGCCAAGCGCCGCGCCGACGAACTCCTGGCGATGGTGGACCTGAGCGACAAAGCGGACCAGATTGTGCGCAACTACTCCGGCGGCATGAAACGCCGCCTAGAGATCGCCCGTGGCCTGCTGCACCATCCCAAAGTGCTCTTTCTGGATGAACCCACGCTCGGCCTGGACCCGCAAACCCGCCGCCATATCTGGGATTACCTCTTTAAGCTGCGCGACCAGGAAGGCGTCACTATGTTTATGACCACCCACTACATGGATGAGGCCGAGAACTGCGACCGCATCGCCATCATTGATCATGGCGAGATCGTGGCGCTGGATACGCCGCAGGCGCTTAAACGCCTGGTGGGCGGCGACATCGTCACCGTGTACACCTCTGATGGCCGCCAGGCAGCCGAGAAACTGCGCGCCACCTACAATATTGAGCCACGCCTGGGGCCAGAGGGCCAGGTGATCATTGAAATCCCGCGCGGCGACCGCTTCATCCCGGAGATGGTGGCGACCTTGAGCAACGGCAGTACGCCACTGGCCGTCCAGAGCGTGAGCCTACGCCAGCCCACGCTGGAGGATGTGTTCATTAAGCTCACCGGCCACGCCATCCGCGAGGAGGAAGCCAGCGCTAAAGACCATATGCGCACGATGCAGCGCATGTGGCGCCGTTGATCGCACAGCCGCTTAGGAGGGACAAGGCATGTTTTCACTACGACGTGAACTGAAAGGGGCATATACCATCTGGTATCGGGACGTGATCCGCTTCCTGCGCGACCGCGCCCGCATCATTTCATCCCTGGGGCAACCCTTGCTGTTTCTGTTCGTCTTCGGCAGCGGCCTGGCCCCGGCCATGTCCGGCCTGGGCGGAGGCCGGTTGGACTTCACCCAGTTCCTTTTCCCCGGCATCCTCAGTATGACCGTGCTATTCACCTCGGTCTTCTCGGCGGTGTCTATCGTCTGGGACCGCGAGTTCGGCTTCCTTAAGGAGGTAATGGTCGCTCCGGTCTCGCGCGTGGCGGTGGCCCTGGGCAAAGTCGCTGGCGGCAGCACTGTGGCCATGCTCCAGGGCGCGCTTATCCTCATCCTGGCCCCGCTGATCGGCATCCGCCTGAGCTGGGGGCAATTGATCGTCCTGGTTGGCCTGATGCTGCTCCTGGCCGCCGTGATGACCTCGTTCGGCATCCTCATTGCTGCCCGTCAGCGCACTATGGAAGGCTTCCACATGATCATGCAGTTTTTGCTCATGCCCATGTTCTTTCTCTCCGGCGCCTTCTTCCCGCTGCGCGACGTGCCCCTCTGGATGGAGTGGCTCGCCAAGGTCAACCCGGTCACCTACGGCGTAGACCCTATGCGCCAGGTGGCCTTGCGTGAGAGCATCCCGGCTCAGGTGTTGGAGGTGCTCCGCCTGCACCCCATCGCCACCGACCTGGCGATCATGGCCGGATTCGGGCTGCTGTTCATCGTGCCCGCCGTATGGCTATTCAGCAAGCAAGACTAAACAATCTGACGACGGACGACGGACGATATGGCAGACGAGACGATAGAGGCCAAAACGGCACAGGTACCGCCTGTGCCGCGCTTTATGGGCCAATATCTGGCCCGCCCCCTGCCTCGCATCAGCCTGCGGCAGACCTTCGCCGCGCTCAAATACCGCAACTATCGCCTGTGGTTCATAGGCCAGCTTGTATCGCTCGTGGGTACCTGGATGCAATCCACCGCCCAGGGCTACCTGGTGTACCAACTGACCAATTCGCCTGCCTACCTGGGCTACGTGGGCTTTGCCGCAGGCATCCCCTCCTGGCTCTTCATGCTCTACGCCGGCGTTGTCGCCGACCGGATGTCACGACGCACCCTGCTGATCATCACCCAGACGGCCATGATGATCCTGGCCTTCATCCTGGCCGGGTTGACCTTCGCCGGCAGGGTGCAGCCCTGGCACATCGTCACGCTGGCCTTCGGCCTGGGCATCGCCAACGCCTTTGATGCCCCCGCCCGTCAGGCATTCGTCCTGGAAATGGTGGACCGCGAGGACCTGACCAACGCCATCGCGCTCAACTCCACCATGTTCAACTCGGCCACCGTGATCGGCCCGGCCGTTGCCGGCCTCACCTATGCCGCCTTGGGGCCGGCCTGGTGCTTCACCATCAATGGCATCTCATTCATCGCCGTGATCATCGCCCTCCTGCTGATGCGCCTGAAGCCTATGATCGCCCAGGAGCGCACCACATCGCCGCTGGAGGATTTGAAAGAGGGGCTGGCCTATGTGCTCCGCCACCCTATCATCCGCACCGTGATCGCGGTTGTCGCCGTGACCAGCCTGTTCGGCATGGCCTATGTCACGTTGATCCCCGCCTGGGCGGTGGACGTCCTGGGCGGAGACGCGACCACCAATGGCCTGCTGCAATCGGCGCGTGGCGTGGGCGCATTGATGGGCGCGCTGATGATCGCCTCGCTGGGCCGCTTCCGCTTCAAAGGCCGACTACTCACGTTGGGCAGCTTTGTCTTTCCCAGCCTCCTGCTGCTCTACGCCCTGATCCGCCATCTGGCGCTTTCCCTGCTCGCCCTGGTGGGCATCGGCTGGGGCTTCATGATCCTGTTCAACATGGCCAACACCATTGTGCAGACCCAGGTCTCTGATGCCCTGCGCGGGCGCGTCATGGCGGTTTACACGCTGACGTTTTTCGGCCTGATGCCGGTAGGGGCGCTTCTGGCCGGGCAGGTGGCCCAGGCGGTCGGCGCACCGGCCACCGTCATCCTGACCGCGCTGATCTCCCTGGCCTTTGCCCTAGTGATCTGGCTGCGCGTGCCCCAACTGCGCGCTATAGAGTGAGCCGTTCAATGGACAATAGACAACAGGCAACGGACGGTCCAGGAACCGGTTTCAGCCCGGTTCCATCCGTCGCTCGTCATCCATCGTCAGAATCCATGTCGCGCAGGCGCATCGTTCTGGTCACGCTGGGCGTCATGCTCAGCCTGTTCATGGCCTCTATGGAGGCCACCGTCGTGGCCACAGCTATGCCCACCATCGTGGCCCAACTGGGCGGGTTGGCCTCCTATAGCTGGGTGTTCTCCGCCTACATGCTGGCCTCCACCACGACCATGCCGCTCTTCGGCAAGCTCTCCGACCTGCATGGGCGCAGGCCGATCTACACCCTGGCTGTGGCACTGTTCCTGGTTGGCTCCTTCCTGAGCGGGCAGGCACGGAGCATGGAGCAACTCATCGCCTTCCGTGTGATTCAAGGGCTGGGCGCGGGAGGGTTGCTGCCGCTGGCCTTCATCTTCGTCGGCGACATGTTCACCCTGGAGGAGCGCGCCCGCGTGCAGGGCCTGTTCTCCGGCGTCTGGGGCATTTCGTCCATCATTGGCCCGCTGTTGGGCGGTTTCCTGGTGGACCAGGTCTCCTGGCGCTGGGTGTTTTACATCAACATCCTCCCCGGCCTGATCGCTACAGCGCTCGTCTGGGCCGGCTGGAGTGACAGGCCGCACCCCTCCGGCGCGGCCCGCCCGGCGGTGGATTATGCCGGGGCCGGGCTACTCACCGCGGGTGTTGTGACCCTGCTCCTCGGCCTGTTTGAGCTGGGCAGCCCCATCAGTTGGCCCCTGTTGGCGGCGGCCCTTCTGCTCTTTGTCGGGCTGTATCGGGTGGAGCGCCGCGCCCCCGACCCCGTGTTGCCCATCCCGCTGTTCCGCGACCGCCTGTTCGCGGTGGCCTGCGCCCACGGTCTCCTGGCGGGGTGGGCCGTTTTCGGCAGTGCCTCATTTGTGCCCCTGTTCGCCCAGGCGGTGTTGGGGACAAGCGCCACTGCCGCCGGCGCCACGCTCATGCCGCAACTCATCGGCTGGGTCGGCGCCAGTATCATCGGCAGCCGCCTGTTGCTGCGCTTCAGCTACCGCGCGCTGGCGCTCGTGGGGATGACCCTGCTGGCGCTGGGAACAGCGCTGATGCTCCAGGTGGGCACCAACGCCAGCCAGATCAGCATCATGCTCAACCTCGGCCTCATGGGGGTGGGCATGGGCCTGTCGGTGCCGGCGTTCCTCATCGCCGTTCAGAGCACTGTCCCCTGGCGGACGCTGGGCAGCGCGACCTCCACGCTGCAATTCAGCCGCAGCATCGGGGGGACGCTGGGCGTCAGCGTGATGGGCGCAGTGCTCGCCTTCCGGCTGGCCGTCGCTTTAACAGCCCTGGGGAGCGATGCCTCTGTGATTCAACAATTGCTCAATCCAGTGGCCCAGACCTCTGCTGCCACCGTTCTTGAGGATACGCTGCGCTTTGTCCTGGCCGGGGCCATTCGCGAGATGTTCATCATCGCCCTTGCCGCCGTTGCCCTGGGCTGGATGGTGACCGCCCTGGCCCCCGCTGGACAGATCGCCGAACTGGCCACCCGACGGGCAGCGAGCAGCAACGTCATCCCCCCGCATCGCTTAGGGCAGGCGCTGAACGCTGGCGAAGAGGACGAGGCCGCCGGCCAGCCAACCTCCAGCGCGATGCTGGAGATCGGAGATTAGCGCACCGGGAACAATACGAACAAACACGAAGCCCCTTATCCTGTGATAAGGGGCCTGGTATAGCGAGCAGCAAGGGGAAAGCGACCGTGCCTTAAAACTCTTCCTCTTCCTCGTCCAACCATTCCTCGTCTTCCTCTTCCTCCTCCCACTCCTCTTCTTCCAGGGCATAGTCTAGCTCTGGTGGCTCCAACTCCACGACTTCCAGATGGGTACCGCAGTTGGGACATTCCACCAGATCCCAAAGCTCGGTGTCCGGCGGCAGTGGAATCTGGGTCTCACATTCTGGACATTCGGCATACATAGCCCACTCTCCTGATAGGTTGAGGATTCAATTATGTCGGTTAATACCAACCGTATAATAACCCAAAAGGGGCAAATGTCAATAGGGAATTGACGCAAATGGGCCAAAAAAGCAGGCCGGGGCGCATTAAGACTCGCCCCGGCCCCTCCGATTCACTGCTTGTTTCAGGCCCCCGATCGGACGCTCCTACCCGTCCTAGACGCTCAGCCCAGCGCACTCCTCTTCCGATCCTGTCCTTGTCCGCCGACCATCGGCCCAAGCAGTGCCGGACTTTACCCTACTACGCCCAGTATAGTAAACTGGCTAAACGGGACAATGGGAATGAAGTCCCCATGACGCAGCGCAAGTATTGCAATGGGGGCAGACTAGGACTGAGGTCATATTGGCCGTAAGGCCAGGGCGGGTTAAAATGACGGCAACTACAAGCAGAGGGAGGTATTGGACTATGTTGTATCTACCACATGAAGAGGGGCAAGGGCTCGTTGAGTATGCGCTGATCCTGGTGTTGGTGGCCGTTGTGGTCATCGTGATCCTGGCGCTGCTGGGCCCGGCCATCGGGAACGTGTTCAGCAACATCGTTCAGAATATCTAAACCCGCAATATATCTCAGGAAGCGAAAGGCCCGTTCCTGCCCGAAAACGGGCCTTTTGCTTTTCATCCGCCCCTGGGTCAGGCCCCTCATTGCGCCTTCAACCGGGCAGGCTATAATAACGCCGTGCCCTATGAAACGTAGACAGCGTGGAGCGAACCCTCCCCCCATTTGAGGAGGCTTCAGGCACGGAGGTTTTTATGCCCGAGCGCACCGTGATTGTCCTGGAAGGGGACCAGACAGGCCAGGAGTTGCTGGTGGAGGCGCTGCGCACCCTGGCCCCAGAGGTCATTGGCATCCCGATAGCCTTTAACTTCTTTGATCTCAGCCTGGAGAACCGACGGGCGACCCAGAACCGGATCGTTTATGAGGCGGCTGAGGCGCTGAAGGGGGCCGGGCTGGGGTTGAAAGCCGCCACGATCACGCCGGAGGCCCCGGGCGACGTGGGTAGCCCCAACGCGATCTTGCGCGAGGCCATCGGCGCACAGGTCATCTTGCGCGTGGGGCGGCGGCTCCCCGGTGTGCGTCCGGTGGGCGGCGTCTATGCCCCCATCGCCGTGGTGCGCATGGCCGTAGACGACGCCTATAACGCCCGCGAGTGGCGCGAGAGCAAGGACGGCGACGAACTGGCCTTCCGCACCGAGAAGCTCAGCCGGCGCACCTGCCGCGCTGTGGCCGAGTTCGCCTTCCAGCAGGCACGTAAGATGCGCGCTAAGGTCTTCGGCGGCCCTAAATTCACCGTCAGCCCCCTCTATGAGGGCATGTTCAAAGAGGAACTGGACCGGGCTGCGGCGCGCTACCCCGATGTGCGCTATGAGCCGCAATTGATTGACGCCACTTACGCCCTCCTGCTGAAGGTAAGTGGCGAGCCGATGGTCATCCCCACGCTCAACCGCGACGGCGACTGCATGAGCGACCTGGTGTTGGGCCTGTTTGGCTCCATTGCTGGCGCGGAGTCGCTCGTCCTGGCCCTGGACGACAATTACCAGGTGAAGACGGTCATGGCCGAGGCCCCACACGGCACAGCCCCGGCGCTCTTCGGCAAGAACATCGCCAACCCTATGGCCATGATCCTGGCCGGGGCGGCCCTCCTGACCTATTTCAACGATCCCCAGGCCGACCGCGCCAGCCGTGCGTTGTACGAGGCCTGCCTGGAGACAGTGTACGATGGCATCGCCACACCGGACCTGGGCGGGCAGGCCACCACAACCGAGTTCACCGATGAGGTCATCGCGCGGGTGAAGAAAAAGCGCGCGGTGTGGGAATCGCTAGGCCCAACTTGAGAACCGGCGGCTATGGAAAGCCTTTCGGCGGCTATGGAAAGCCGCCCTACAGGCCCGGTGCCCTCATCCCCAGTTTCCATACCCGGCGTAGGGCAGGTTTCCATACCTGCCGCTCTGCCACTCTCCGGCGGCTATGGAAAGCCGCCCTACAGGCTGGATGGGGGAGGGTCGGGGTGGGGGTAGGGGCCTTACGGATGACCGAATCTCAGCTCAGGGGTATTGACTTTCTCACAAATTTGTCGTATACTGAATGCGCAAATGTGCATCATGTGCACATTTGTGCAGTGGCCTCATGAGCCGGGCGGCCGGCCTCACCGCGGCCCTCATGCCTGGCTCACGTTCTGGTGTTTTGAACAATCCGGTAACATCCTGTGCGCCTGCGCGACCTCAGGGAGTTGTTTGTGATGCCTCCTTGCCCCCTGACTGTCGCCGGGACGCACCCAGCAGAAAGGAGGGAGTATTGACGGAACCCGTCCGCATCCCTGACTCCAGCCGAGGCCACGATGCCCTCGGCACGACCGCTGATTAGCACCGGATTTTCAAGATGAACCAGACTCCATTCGTCACAAATCCGTTGCCTCAGACAGGTCTATCCGCGATGCGGCGTTGTGGCCGTCGGCACGCGCGTCAAAAACAACCCTACACTACACTCATCCAATACGGAGGAACCCATTATGTCCAACTTCGTGGCTGAGATCATTGGTACAATGATCCTCATTCTCCTGGGCGATGGCGTGGTCGCCAACGTCCTGCTCGGGAAGTCCAAGGGGCAAGGCGGGGGCTGGATCGTCATCACCACAGGGTGGGGTTTGGCGGTCGCCATGGCGGTGTACGCGGTGGGCCGCTTCAGCGGTGCTCACATCAACCCTGCCGTGACGATCGCCCTGGCTGCCGTCGGTAAGCTGGGCTGGGACCAGGTGCCCGTGTACATCGTCGGCCAGTTCATCGGCGCCTTCATCGGCGCAGTGTTGGTCTGGCTGGCCTACCTGCCCCACTGGGCCGAGAC
>DAOUBF010000026.1:0-2727 GCA_034432795.1 Anaerolineae bacterium | reverse complement strand
GGCACCTGCCAGCCGTTCAAATAGTGAATCTGGTAGCTGAGCGGGACATACACCACGAAAAAGTTGACCACAAACCAGGTTTTCAAGAACAACTCGCGCTTGTTTAACGCAGTGCCTAAAGGAGCCGGGGGCGTTATAGACCCCCTCCCTGCCCCAGGCAATCTCTGCGGTAAAATCAGGGTGATCAGCGCTACCAGGAAGGGTACCCCCAGCAACACCAGCAAATGGGGCGGGCTGGGCGTCCAGGCCCCGGCGTTCACAAATTGATCCAGCACCTTCCGCCATACCGGAAAGACGCTGGTGATATATACCGAATAGAGCGCCGGCCATACAGAGACCGCCACGATGCTGGCCGGGATCAGGATCAGCCGAAATGAGAACCCCTCGCGCCAGAGCAAGACCAGCGCGAAAGCGCCTACTACCGCATAAACCAGGAGCAGGTCATAGGCATGGGTCAGGCCTAACACAAAGGCGACCAGACCGGCCAGCAGGGCTTCGCGCAACCGTTGCCGCTCAAAAGCCAATAACGCCAGCGCAAAGATGATCAGCAACAAAGAAGCGGCCTGGATGAAATGGGGAAAGGCCATGATCCCCAGGAAGGTGTTCGGCTCAACGGTGTACACATCAAAGGGATAGGCGACATCGGATGATCTACTCAGGTATTTGAGCACAACCCAGACCCAGCCCAGGCCGCTGCCGAAGGCGATCAAAAGAAAGGCCGTGCGACGCTGGCCCCGGTCAGGTAGAAACAGCCCGCAGAACCAATAGGCCAGACCCAGGAAGGCCACAGTAGCGACTATCCGAAAGATCTGATACACCAGCGGCAGGCTTAACCCACCCCACCGCGCTAATTTACCCAACGCCCACCACAGCAAGTTGAAGAACACGGCCTCGTTCGGCTCTGGCGTGAGCTTGTTATCAATCAGATTGGCGCTGCCGAAGCTGCGCATCCAGGCGAAATATTGGGTCGTGTCTGGCGTGTTCAACAGAATACCCATAAACACTCGGTCCGGCGGCGCCGACAGATAGCCGTAGAGATACGGCAGGCTGCTCAGGACGCAGGCTGCCAGGATAACAAGCAAAAGAAACTTCGCTTCTTTCATCGGCGATGATTTAACCCTGCCGGTGGTCTTCTCGGCGCCTCTACAAGGACGGCAAAGCCACGAGCAATGACCGGTATCCCGCCCCTTTCAACAGAATCCGCTCCAGGTACGCCCGCGCCGGCGCCCATTGTAGGAGGGCCGCCGGCACAACGGCCAGCAACGCTGCCGGGAGAACTGCCAGGCGCACCAGGCAGGCCAGTGCCAGAACAGCCTTGTAAGCAGCCGCCGTCGCCGGGCCATAATGCTTGCGGAAGAAGAGCAGCCGGCTGTGATACAACTGGACAAGGGTCTGCACCGGGAGGACCCGCGACGTGCCGCCCCACAGATGGGTGGCCTCGGCCTGGGGCACGTAATAGATGCGCCAGCCGGCCTGGCGTGCCCGGTAGCACCAATCCACCTCCTCCGAGTACATGAAGAAACGCTCGTCCAGGCCGCCGATCTGTTCAAAGACCTCCCGTCGCGCCATAAGGCAGGCCCCCATGACCACATCCACCTCGCGCACATCGCGCATATCCCAGTAGCCCAAGCGATACCTGCCGAACAGTCGGCTGCGAGGGAACAGCCGGTCCAGCCCGATCGCACCATAGAACTCGGTGGCCAGGGTGGGAAAGGCATAGCATGAACGCTGCAATGTGCCATCCCCAAAATACAGGCGCGGGCCGACAACCCCGGCCTCCGGGTGCTCATCCATAAAGCGCACCAGCCGCGCCAGTGCCGGGCCGCGCAAAAACGCATCCGTGTTCAGCAAAAGCAGATAGCGCCCCCGGCTGGCGGCCAGCCCCTGGTTGTTGGCGCGGGCAAAGCCGACGTTCTCGCGATTCTCAATCAGCCGCACGTTCGGATAATCCCGCCGCAGCATCTCCACTGTGCCATCGGTGGAGCCGTTATCCACGACAATGATCTCAGTCTCTGGCCCTGCACCGATCCCATCGCCGGATAATAAACTGCGCTCAATAGATTCCAGGCATGCCGCCAAGAGATCGCGCGTGTTCCAATTCACAATAATGATAGAAAGCGTTACGGTCTCGGCCATCGCCTGTCTGCTTTCAGCCCCGCTTGCTTAATAGAACTGTCACCCCCTGCCTGACCCTCCCCTTTGATGGAGGAGAGAACAGGCGTCACCCCCTCTCCCGCAGCGTGGGAGAGGGGGACAGGAGGTGAGGGCCACATCACCCCCTCCTGCCCCTCCCCCCTTGTGGGGGAGGGCTGGGGTGGGGGGCAAATCTGTGATCTGCTGAGACTATCCATTGCCCCTGGCTTTTTCCCCACCTGGGTAGTGGCTTAGGCCCACGAGCACGCCCATAAATAGCCAACCCCATACCGTATAGTCATAGCCGGCGATTGTCTGGTTATAGGCGAACGGCAAAAACCAGTCCCCCAACCCCATCGCGATCAGCGTAGCCACATAGCCTCCAATACAGCCTGCTGCCAGCGCCTGCGAGAAGCTCCCCTGGGGCACGCGCCGCCACGCCTGCCGGGCGGTCACGCCCATCGCGACCAAGAACCAGACGAAGAAAGCTGTCCCCACCAACCCCGTCTGCGCCAGGATGTCCACGTAGTTGCTGTGCGTGGAGAGCGCGTCTTGTGGAAAAAGCGACATGTAATATGCAGCGTAGCCCGCCGG
>DAOUBF010000025.1:0-1551 GCA_034432795.1 Anaerolineae bacterium | reverse complement strand
TCGTGTGGGTGTGGTAGCGGCGCAAAAAGAGGCGCCGACCGGATTCGAACCGGTGAATGAGGGTTTTGCAGACCCTTGCCTTACCACTTGGCGACGGCGCCCCCCACATCTGCCAGAAAGCCCCGGTGCTCCCCCCACCATCTGGCGTCCCCTTGCTGCCCAGGTTGCTGACAGCAATCCTACAGCAAGGAGGGAGGCCATGCGCAAGCGTGCACCAGGAGAAGGGACAATCGTTCGGCGCAGCGATGGGCGCTGGATGGGGGCGCTCCAGGTCAACGGCGTTCGGCGCTGCGTGTACGGGGCGACCAGGGCCGAAGCACGGGCGAAGCTGGAAGACCTGAAGCGCCAGGTCGCCGGGGGTGTGCTGCCCGCCCCTGGGCGGCGCACGGTCAACGACCTGTTGACGGCCTGGCTGGAGGTCGCCGGGCCGGGGCTGCGCCCGTCCACCCTGGCCAGCTATGAGGGGGTCATCCGCCTGCACATCGCCCCGGCCATTGGGCACATCCGGTTGAGCAGGCTGAGGCCGGCCACTTTGCAGGCACTGTACAGCGCCCTACAAGGGCGGGGCTTACAGCGTACCCCGGCGAAGGTCCACGCCGTGTTGCGCCGGGCCTTTCGCCTGGCCGTGCTGTGGGGCTGGGTGGGGAGCGACCCGACGGCCAGGGTGGTAGCGCCTGCGTACCGCCCACAGGAGCGCCGCTGGTGGACGCCGGAGGAGGTGCGCACGTTCCTGGCGGGGGCGGGGCGCAGTCGCTACTTCCCCGTGTTTGCGCTCCTCTTGGTCTCAGGGTGTCGGTTAGGCGAACTTTTGGCCCTGAAGTGGGAAGACATAGACTGGGCGACGGGCAGCATCGTCATCCGGCGCAGCGTGCAGCATGTCGCCAGGCGTCGGGTGGTGGGGCGGCCCAAGACCAAAAGCGGGGAGCGCACCATCGTGCTGCCTGACAGCGTGCTGGCGCTCCTGGCCCAGAAGCGGGCGGCTTCCCAAGGCAGCGCTTGGGTATTTGAGGGGCGCTCCCCTGGTCAGCCGTTGGGCCATGCGGCGGTGGAGCGTGCGCTTAAGCGCTTGTGCCACGACCTGGGGATGGCCCCCATCACGCCGCACGGGTTGCGCCACCTACACGCCAGCCTGTTGCTGGCCGGTGGGCTGCCCCTGACGGATGTCAGCAAGCGGCTGGGGCACGCCAGCACACAAGTGACGGCGATGGTGTACAGCCATGCCCTACCTGGGCGGGACCGGGAAGCTGTCAGGCTGTTGGAAGCCGTTGTGGGAGGTGAACGCTGAACACGAAAGTGGCACGGCGCATGGTCGCACGGTGGGAACATTCAGTGGCGGCCTGGTGTGGTGGGCTGGACGCCCTGATGGGTGCGCTGGAGTGCGCCGACCTGGACGCCGTGTGCCGGGTGGCGTTGTGCCGGGCGCCTGGCGAGGGCGAAGACCTGGAGACCTGGGCAGCCCAGGTCTCCCCTGGGCGTTGGGCTGGCGTAAGATTCCGCCGGCCATAGACGTCTTATCCATGTGAATCAAAGTGAATCAAACGCCCAGCGGCG
>DAOUBF010000024.1:0-17728 GCA_034432795.1 Anaerolineae bacterium | reverse complement strand
GTCAGGTAGAACTTGAAGGTGCAGCAGCGGGCGTGGCACAGGTGGATCAGGCTGGCGCAGTCAATCTCCACTGCCTCGCCCTCGGCGTATTTGTCGCCCATATTCCCCAGGCGCACGCGGGGCTGCCGGGCCTCAGCGACCTCTTTCTCTGCTTCCGCCAACGCCGCTTTCAGTTCCTCCTCCTGGACGAGGCCCTTCTGGAGGAGCACATTGGCCAGCGCCTGGACCATGGCCACCGAGGCCCGGCCCTGGCGCTGGTTCACATCCAGCATGACGTGTGTGAAGCGCAGGCCGCGCTCAAACTCCTCGCGCATCTCCGGCAGCATCAGTTGGATGGGGGCGCTGTGCCGGTTGGTATCAGACATCGTTATCTCCTATTAGACGGCGGGCCATCGCCATCACCGTAGCGTCCCCACGACGAGCACGCCGCCGCTATCCGCCCTTGCGCCTGTCCCGGAGGTGATCGTGACTTGCACGTTATTGCCCGACGTTTGAGTGACCACGTTATAGTCGCCGTTGGGTGTCAGGCCGGTGATCACGTGCGCCGATACGCTGGCGGGCACAGTATAGGTGATCTGATCGAAACTCGCATCTAGGTCCACCGGGAACAGGACGACGGTCACGCCCACCTGTACTCCAACGAAAGGCGTTCCCTCCAGGCTTTCGACCAGCGTGACGGCGGTCGGGCTGGCGCCGGCGTCGGCGCCTTGCAGGACGTGCAAAAAGCGCACACTTCGTGGGCCGCCCGGCGCTTCGACGCGCAGCCGGTACTGCATCGGCTCGTTCTGGGCGATGAAGTCCTCCATCGGCTCCGCCGGTTCGATACTGATGGCCGCATCAGTGGGCAGTAGCGTGGTGATAAAGAACTGCTGTTTTGCCGTCGTCATCGTCGTCAGGCTGCCCGAAACGCTGGCGTCTGCCGGTAGATTCAACCAGAACCGCTTAAAGCGCCCGCCGGTCTGCGAAGCCGCCCGGTCATAGACGACAATCAGGTCGGGTTGCAGCCAGAGAATGGAGCGGCTGGCGTGGGCGATGTCGGTCGCGCCTTCGTATTCCGAGTTGTACAGATCGGTCGCATCGCCCAGCGCATAGACGAAGCCCCGGCCGAAACTGGTCGCCAGAATGTGCCCATCGCCGCTGGGCGCGTAGAGCCATTGCGAGCCGCGCTGTCCCAGATCATGGCGGTAGTCGCCGGGGTCGTTGTGCTCCGGCGGACTGTTTTGAAGCGCCAGCGTGTTGTGATAGTCGGAGCTGCTCAGATCGTAGCCTGTGCGCTCCTTGGTCAGCCACTCCCCCTGGCGATAAAACTCAAATGTGTTGCCGTCGCCGTGCTGGTGGTCTATCGTATTCCAACCCAGGCTATAGGTGAACCAGTTTGCCTCGGCGCTCCAACTGGTGCGGGCGAACAGGCGGCCTATCCCCGGCGCGTAGAACGTGAGTGGCAAGGCCGGACGGGGATCAGCCGGAGGCGGAGCAGCGGGGTCAAAGAGCATAAAGTAGAGAATCGCGGCGCTAAACGCATTCGCGTCCCTCACCCGCTCGACAAGCCCGTCCGCGCCGCCCGGCGCCATGTTTGTCTGGATCCAGCGTATCGCCGCCAGGCGCGTCGTGTTGCCGACGGCCTCGTCATATAGCGCCAGTGGGCCGAGTGCAGCAATGAAGTCGCCAGCAGTATAGTTTTGGCCGTCTCCATACCAGGCTGGCTGGTACATTGGCCCCTGATCCGGGTCCATGACTGGGGCTGGGCTGAGCGAGTGGACGTAGGCCGCGATGAAGTCATCCCAAAAGGGGTCCTGCATCAGGGCGACCTGGGGACCGAAGAGAGCTGGATCGTCCCGGCCTGCCGTGTGCAAGGCCAACAGAAACTGTGTCACGTAGGCGATGGTTTGTGGGCTGTACTCAAAGCCCTCCGGCCCCAGCCCGCCACGCGAGTCGTTGTGGAAGAGGTCGTTCACCATATAGAGATGGGCGCCGATGGCAGTGTTGAGGGCGTCGCCAAGCTCATGGTTGGGGTCGTCGGCGTCGTCCAGGGCCATCGCCATCAGGCCCAGGTTGCGCATGTGGGCGGTGAAGTAGTTGTTCCCGGCCCAGCGGCTGATAGCCGGATCGCTGACCAGGACCGGGTCGTTGAGGACACCGATGGGTTCAGGATGGTGGTAGCCCTCACGCACAATGTCGTCGGCCCAGCGTAGGAAGACCTTGTGGATGGTGGCTTTGTCGGCGGCGCTCAGGTAAGGATAAATCCAATCCACCGTCAGGGCAAAGCCTTCGCCCCACCAGCGCGAGCGATCGGAGTCGGAGGCGGCGAAGCCCGGGTCGCGAAATGGCTGGCCCTCTGCCGGGCCTTTGGCGGCTTCGTCCATGACGCGCATCAAGAGCGAGCGCGCTCGGCTGGCGTAGTCGTCCCGCGTAGCGGCATCTTGGCTGATCAGCGACATAAAGGCGAACAATTCGGCGTACATTTCCGTGGGATACTCTTCCCAACTGTCGCCGCCGCTGTCTCCCGCTGCTACGCTCCCTGCATCCATGTCGGCTTTGGCCTGGTTCGCCAACGGCACCAGTGCGTCGCGGAACAGGGGATTGCTGTCCACGGCCCACGAGCGCAGCCGCTCCACGTCGTCGGGGCGCAACCATAGACGGGGATGGTTCGTGGACGGTGTGATCGGGCCGGAGGGCTTGACGGCGGTGGGCGCGGGCCGCGCGGTCGCCTGGGATGGCGGAGATGATGCGACCGGCTGGGCTGCCGTCGCCTGAGGTTGCCCCTGGTTGCCGGACGCAGTCGGCGCAGGCTGGGTAGCCCCCCCTTGTCCGACCTGCGTCTGAAGGGCTGCTACCGTCGCGCGTAGCTCATCTTCGCGGGAGGGCGTGCGGTTGCAGGCGCTCAGCGCAACCAGAAGGAGGATAAGCGCCAGGCCTATTTCTGCCCTCCACCACCTGCTGTCCCCCGTCATGTTCTCACCATCTCAAAGTACTGCTCAAAGTCGCTCTCCACCACCAGCTTGCCCATCTTCTGCAGTTCGTATCCCGCGCCGCGAATCAGGTGGCGCATGGCGATGGGTGTGCGCTCCTCGGCGGCCAGGAACGCCGCCGTGAGGATAACGTTGCGGATGTTGCCACCCGCCATCTTGAACTTGCGCGCCAGGAAGCCCAGATCAATGTCATCGGCGCGGGGCGCCTCCGGCGGGAAGGTGCGCCGCCAGATCTCCAGCCGCTCGGCCTCCTCCGGGAAGGGGAAGTCCACCGTGAAGTGCAGGCGGCGGATGAAGGCTTCGTCCATGTTCTTCTTGATGTTGCTCGCCAGGATGACCAGCCCGTTGTACTCCTCGGTGCGCTGGAGCAGATAGGCGACCTCAATGTTGGCGTAGCGGTCGTGCGCGTCCTTGACCTCGGAACGCTTGCCGAAGAGCGCGTCGGCTTCATCAAAGAAGAGGATGGCGTCGCTATCCTGGGCCTCGTTGAAGATGCGCTCCAGGTTCTTCTCGGTCTCACCGATGTACTTGCTCACCACTGCCGACAGGTCAATCTTGTACAGGTCCAGGCCCAGGTCGTTGGCGATGATCTCCGCCGCCATTGTCTTGCCTGTGCCGGAGGGGCCGGAGAACAGAGCGATCAACCCTTTGCCCAGCGAGAGCTTGCGGTCAAAGCCCCAATCGCCATACACGATGGGCCGATGGCGCACGGTCGTGGCGATCAGGCGCAGCGTGGAGAGTTGCTGGCGGGGCAGCACGATGTCATCCCAGGTATAGCGTGGGTTGAGCTTGCGGGCGAGCGCGCCCAGGCGGTGCTGGGCCTGGCCGCGGCAGGCGGCGTCAATATCGGCGGCGGAGATGTGGCCGTTCTGCGGGTCGCGGGCCCAGGCCAGCGTGCGGGCGCGGGCAAGCACGTCTTGAATCTGGCCAGCGGTCAGGCGGAAACGGCCCGCCAGGGCGGTGATCTCGGCCTCGCTCAAGCCTGGCCCTGCGCCGTTCAGGCTGGCCGCCCATAGCGCCTGCCGCCGGGCATACGTGGGTTCGGGCAACTCCAGGCGCATAAAGGGGCGTTGCGCCAGGTCGTGCCCCGGCTCCCAGGCTTTCTCGGCCAGGAGCACGACCGGCACGCGGCCACGCGCCAGCGCCTGGACAAAGGCGCGATACTCGGCCTCCGCGCCCGGCGCAGCCTGCAGGGAGGCATCAGCATCGGCCCAGCACAGGAGCGCGCCGGTCAAGAGCGCCTCGCGTTCGGCCAGCTTCAGCGCCTGGGCCAATATCAGGGGCTGGGCTGCGCCCGCTGCCAGGTCTGCCGTGCTCAGCAGGAGCAAGGGGCGCTGAAGGGCCGTGGCCAGGAAGCGCGCCGCTGCCTGCTTGCCGGTGCCATAGCGGCCATGGAACAAAATGACCGGGGGGCGCTCTTCCCATTGCGGCGCCCAGGCCTGCGCCCACGCGGATAGCTGATCGCAGATGTCGGATGGGAGGGGGACGGTGCTCTCCGTTTCCGCTGCGGGGACGAGGGGCGCCAGGCGCGTGTCCATCTTGGGGCTGCCCAGCAGTTCGCTGGCGATGCGCTCGTCCAGTTTGAGGTAACGCGCCAGCAACACGGGCCGCCGTGCGCCGGGGTCGTCATGCAGCGTGATCAGTTCCCACCGGACCAAAGGGGCATCCGGTTCAAAGGCGCGATAAGCCTCCAGCCGCTCCTCCAGGGTGGGGCAGAGTAGCCGCATGACCAGGTCCACCGTAGGGCGCTTCTTGGTCACATCGTCCTGGAGATAGGCATATAGCCGCTCGTATTTGAGGTCCAACTCGGCGGCCAGGCAAATGATCAGGATGGCGCGTTCCAGCCCGGACAGGCCAAACAGGGCGCTCAACCGCTCCAGGGGCAGGACCTGGCCCTGTCTGCGCGCTTCAGCCTCAATGGTCTGGATGCGGGCGTCCAGGGCGGCGATAGCGGTATCCAGGGCCTCAAACGTGCTGCCTGCAGGTAGCGGGCCGGTCAAGATGGCGGCGCTGGGGAGGGAGCCGTCCAGCAGAGCTTCCACCTCCTGGTCGGAGATGTACAGGCCCTGGAAGCCGTCCTCGGCCGGGCGGTTAGGTTGCAGGTGCAAGCGGAGCACTTCGCGGCGGATCAGGAGATCAAGCCGCGCCAGGCAGGCTAATATGGAATCAAGCGGGCGGTGTGGGCTGGCTGTCATGGCCCCACTCCCCCCAGCTCATCCGGCGCCTCCTCTGCTGTATCCGGCAGATAATACGGCGGAACACCCAAGTGGCTACGGATAAACTTGACGACTTTCCTCGGATCGGAAAAGATCAGGTAGTCCTGGCTGGCGACATGTTCAATCCGACCTCGCAGTCTACCCTGTTCATCCGACCAGATGCGAATAATGAACGAGTTGTAATATCCCACCGCTCCCCTCGGGGGAAAGCCGCTCCGCTATCCGGGATATTCGGATGCAGAGGTCGGTAAAAATAGTGTAATTGGGGTCGGTTAAGTGGCAGTTAATTGGCGGTTAGCTCCACAATTCGCCTTCATAAGGGAGGGTTGGGGAGGAAGCGCCAGGGCACCTGCCCCTATCTGCCCTTCAGGCGCGACTTCTGGCCGTCCGCCCAAGGTCTATGCTATACCCCGGTCTTTCTTATGCTTATGTGAGCCGATCACTCTACCAGGGCGTTCACGCGCTCACCAGCACGGATACGTTCGTATAGCGCGACCGTCTCCGCCGCCGGTGGAAGCTCCAGTTGGTCGCGCAGCACCTGAACGCACAGGTTATACCAGTGGAGGGCGAGTCCGATTTGCCCGGCCCGAGAGGTGCAGACCATGAGGTGGCGATAGGTGTCCTCGCGCCAGGCATCGGTTGCCACGATCCTCTTCCAGCCTTCAACAGCGCGGTCCAACTGTCCGACCTGGAACCAATAGTGGCTGAGCTTATCCAGGGCCGTCAGGTAGGTATCCTTCAATTCTTCACGCGGGGCCAGGGTCCATTCCTCAAACCGGTCCTCTTCCAGAAAGTCGCCGCGATAGAGCTGGACGGCCTGCTCATAGAAGGGAACCGCCTCGGCCAAAGAGCCATTGCGTTCCAGGCGCAGGCCCGCCTGCCAGTTTCCCCTGAAGGCCTCAACATCGGTCCAGACCTGCATTTGGGGGTTAAAGCAGTAGTGGTCATCCTGAAACAGGATGACAGGTTCGCTTTCAGCGGGCACTGCGAGCGCGAACGTCTGGCGTAGATGATACACGGCCACCTTGAGGCGGTTGTTGGCGATACCGGGCGCCGCCCCCGGCCAGAGGACCTCCAGCAGCACATCGCGTGAGATGTGCTGCCGGGGGCGGGCGGCCAGGTACTTCAGGACCGCCGCTACTTTGCCGCAACGCCGTTGCGGGATGTGTATGCCCCTATAATAGACCTCAAATGAGCCGAAGCAGTAGATACGCAGTTCCACCTCCCTGGCAGGGGATCTCACAGGCACAACCGGCAGGAGGGAGGTAGAGGAAAGGGTCAACACCTGTTGGCGCAGGTCATCCAGGCTGGCCGTCAGTTGCTGCAACCGTGCCTGTGCGCTGGAGACTTCTTCTTCAAGGGAGGTGAGGGCGCGGATCAACGTGTGGAGTCTTGCCTCAAAGCTGGCTTCCAGCCTTATGGCTTGAGGTATCGGCGGAGCGCGGTGCTGGTTTTTCATATGGATGATGGCCATCCCTTACCCCTCCTATGGCGACAGGTCGCAGCACAGAAGCGCTCCCTCTAGCGGTGCGCGGGCTTCTACGCTGTCAGCAGGGTACATGAAGCGTGCCAGCGCCTCTCATACAGCACCTGGCTTCCTGGAGACCCATGATCTATCCGGCCAGGCGGCAGGTTGCTCAACGGGGAGCGTACTCTGAAGAGAAGCCGACTAAGTACCCAACGCGGGATTATATAGCAAATTGGGGCAAGTGCAATCGGCCCAGAATGTTCCCTCTGGGCGATTCCCTGCCCTAAGTCAGGTAGAAAGCCCGAAGGTGGCTGCCCAGAGCATCACCTGAACCAGGAGGGTGGTGCTCCAGAGGAGGTAGGCCGGCAGGCGCTCCTGGAGCGCGTGCAGGGCACCGCCCAGCAGGCTGTTAAGGATCAGCACGACCAGGCCGATAGTGGGCAGGATGAACGCCTGCGCGGGTGTGCCGTACAGATCGGGGATGCCGTTCTGGTCAAAGTGCAGGGGGATGGCCTGCGGCAGGCGCGGATAGAGCCAGGCCAGGTAAACGAAAAGCAGCAGGTTAAGCCCGGCCCCCGCCCCGATGAGCGCCTGCGCCAGGCGGTCGCGCCGCGCCTCACGGGCGATCTGCCGGAGTCGGTTGGCCAGCGTGGGCCGACCGGGAGCTACGGCCCCCTGGCCGGCGGGCACTGGGGCTTTGGCCTGGGTCAGCGCGGCCTGGAACGCCGCCGGGTCGGCGGGCGAAAGGACGTACACCTGGTTGCCCCGGATCACCAGCACCTGATCGGGCCAGCGGCGGGTGGCGTAGAAATGAGCCGGGCCGAAGGTCTCCGCCCGCCCCGGCCCCACCAGGCGCCCCGGCCAGTACAGGCCGCGTAGCCGTAGCAGGGACGGTGTTTCCGGGAGCGCGTCCTCAGCGGTCAGAACATCCTGGATTTCAGATAGGGGCAGGGTGATGGTGGAGAAGCCCCAGCGGATGGTAAGCGCATCCCGGCTGAGGATGTAGGCCAGCCGGGCCAGCCCGATGAGGCTGTTGATAACGAAGGCGAGCGCCGGCAGGCTCGCCAGCAGAAGCAGGACCCATAACAGGGAAAGGCGCCGGTCGGGCAGGCGGATGAACAACCCCAGCCAGACGCTATCCAGGGCCAGGAGCAGGCCCAGCAGGGCCAGGCCAATGCCCAGGCCCTGTCGGCGGGGCGGGTAGAACGTCGTCATTTTCAGCAGGTAATAAGGTAACTTCCCTCACCCGGCGTGCGCCGGGGAGGCCCCACTTCGCCTGGCGAAAAGGCCACCCTATGGCCGGGCGCCAAGAGCAGGCTGCCGGGCCGAGGACAGCGTTGGGGTCGCCTCAGGCTCGTAGACCGGCGTGCACCAATGGCGGTACTTGGCCACCTTGCCACGCACAACGGCGAAATACAGGTCGCGGAGTGCGCGCACAATCGGCCCCATCTGGCCGCTCCCGATGGGCCGATGGTCTATGCGGGTGATCGCCACAATCTGGACGCCCGTCCCCACGAAAAAGGCCTCGTCGGCCACGTAGCATTCGGTGCGGTCTATGGGGCGCTCCACCGTCTCAATCCCCAGTTCCTCGTGGGCCAGCTCCATCACCGTCTTGCGTGTAATGCCCTCCAGGATGTTCTCGGTGACCGGCGGGGTGATCAGGACGCCATCGCGGACGATGAAGATGTTCTCAGCGCTGCCCTCGGAGACGTGGCCGTTCTCGTTGAGGACGATGGCCTCGTCATAGCCGTTGAGCAGGGCCTCGCTTTTGGCGAAGGCCGAATTGACATAGGCGCCGGTGATCTTGCCGCGTGCGGGGATGGCGTTGTCGCTGATGCGCCGCCAGGAGGAGAAGGTGGCGTGCGCGCCCTGGTCGTTCTCCACATAGAGACCAAAGGGGACGGCGAAAATGGCGAGCTCGTCTTGCAGCCCGTGCAACTTGACGCCGATGATCTCGTCGGCCTTATAAGCCAGCGGGCGAATATATGTATCTTCCCGATAGCCTTCGCGCCGCAGCAGCTCCAGCGTGATTTGGCCCAGGTCATCAGCCGTGTAGGGGGTCTGCATGAGCAGCAGACGCATGGAGTGAAGAAAGCGCTCGTAGTGATCGCGCATACGGAAGACGAAGAGTTGTTCCTCCTGGTCATTCCAATAAGCGCGGATGCCCTCAAAGCAGCCCGTGCCATAGTTGAGCGCATGGGTCATCACGCTGACTTTGGCTTCGCTGAACGGCACGATGGCGCCTTTAAAGAAGGCATAGGTGGGAAGCTTACCTGCCACGTTGCTTTTTCCTCCTTACGTCGCCAGAGGTTGGGTGAGCCTCCGGCGATAATGGCATTACATAGAGATTATAACCAGGCCGGTAGTATAGCGCAAGTAGGCCCCAGGCATGGTTTGGTTAGAGTTGGTTAGACCCGCCCGTACACGGGGATGCTGGCGCCGTGGAGGGCGCTGGCCGCGTCGGAACACAGATAGAGGATGACGTTAGCCAGTTGCTCCGGTGTCACCCAACGGCTGAAATCGGCCTGGGGGTTCTCCTGGCGGTTGCGCGGCGTGTCCAAGATGCTGGGCAAGACCACGTTGACGTTGATGCCGGCGTGCTTGACCTCTTCGGCCAGTGCCTGGGTGAAGATGATCACGCCCGCTTTGGCGACGGCGTAGGCGGAGGCTTTGGCCCGGCCCTGCAGCCCGGCCCGCGCCGCCACGTTGACGATCTTACCGCTCCCCTGACGGAGCATGTGGGGGACAACGGCCCGGCAAACGAGGAAAACTGAGCGCAGGTTCAGGTTGAGGAGATGATCCCAGAAAGCCTCATCCATTTCGGCCACCGGCACGCCAGCCTGGTAGCCGCCCGCCAGGTTGAGCAATACATCCATGCGCCCCCAATGTTCAATAACTGCCTGGACTAACGCATTCACCTGATCGGCGCGGGTGACGTCGGCAGGATGAAGAAGGATACGCTCCGGCGGCAGGGCGAGCACATTGGCCAGCGCCGCCAGGCCCTCTTCCCGGCGGGCAACCAGGGCCAGCCGGTCGCCCTGAGCGGCGAAGACCCGCGCCACCGCCTGGCCGAGTTCACCCGTCGCGCCCGTGATCAACACCACGCGCCCCGCTTGTTCTGAACTCATATCCTCCTCCTGGGGTCTCAATCGGTCACCGATTTCCCCCCCCCACCCCGACCCTCCCCCGCCAGGGGGGAGGGGGTGAGTTCCCTCCCCCTGGATGGGGGAGGGGCAGGGAGGGGGTGACAGTTCGGCGATCCACCGAGTATGGGATCAGATTATACACGGGCGTCCGATTCGGCCAAACCCCGTTTTCTGTGGTATGCTTATTCGCCAATACCCTCACATGGCGCTCAACTTTCGTTCAGGGAAAGGAGACCCATGAAGCGACACCTTTTTCTATGCGGACTTGTGCTCGTCCTGGCCTTAACCGGCGGCGCAGGCGCGGGGGCGTTGCCCCAGGCGGCTGTGTCCTTACCTCCGACCCCGGTCTGGGGGCCGAATGTGCTGGCCAACACGGACAACAGCGGCTTCGGCCAGCACGAACCGAACCTGGCGGCCAGTCCCATCAACCCTGACATCGTGGTCGCCGCCGCCAAAGACTACCGCGACGGCAACGTCAAGCACGTCTGGATTTACGGCTCCACCGATGGCGGCCAGACCTGGCCGACCCAGCTTCATATGCCCGGTCTGCCCCCGGACATCCCCCTGCAAAGCGACCCGGTGGTGGTGGCCCGCGACGATGGGCGCATTTATGTCGTGGCCCTGGGGTATGATGCCGGTCATGGCCTGTTCATCACCTGGACCGACGATGGCCTCAACTTCGTCCCCTCAGTGCCGATCACCTATAACGAGACGCCCGGCAGCCTGGATGATAAAGAGTGGCTGGCGATTGATAACAACCCGGCCAGCCCCTACTACCATCGCATGTACGTGGTCTGGGCGAACGGCGGCATCCTGCGCAAATACTCCACCGATGGCGGCCAGACCTGGTCGGGCTACACCAACATCGCCCCCGGCAACACCGAGTATCCCTATCCGGTGGTGACCCAGAATGGCGATGTGTTTGTGTTTTTCATGAGCCCCTGGGGCTTCTGCGTGGATGGCTTCATCCGGTATGTGAAGAGCACGAACGGTGGCGTGAGTTTCGGTGCGCCGGTGACAGTGACCAGTACCTCGCAACCCTGTTCGCCCATTCACGGGCCGGGGGGCTACGATCAGTGGCGCTTCTTCTCCATCATCTCAGCGGTCACCAACCCCCATAACAACGACGAACTGTATGTGGCCTGGACAGATGATAACAATGTCACCTATGGGCCGACGGATGTCTATTATGTGCGCTCCACCGATCATGGGGTGACGTGGACGAGCCGCATCCGCCTGAGCCACGACCCGCCGGGGACGGGGCGAGATCATATCACGCCAGTGCTGTTCTATGGGAACGATGGGCGCTTACATGCGCTGTGGATGGACCGGCGCGGGGACCCTCAGAACCGGCTGTTCCATACCTGGTACAGTGCCAGCACAGACATGGGGGAGACCTGGCTGCCCGATATGCGGGTGAGCGAGGTGCCCCAGGACATGAACATCGGCTTCCCGCCGGGGAGTGGGAACGCGGCGGGCGACTACTGGGGGCTATGGGCGGTGGGCAACATCGTCTATGCGGCCTGGAACGACACGCGCCGCAACGAGCAGGACATCTGGGTCTCACGCGGTGAATACCTTAACCAGCTTTATCTGCCGCTGATCTATAACGCGAGTGCTGTGATGCGGTAATAAACCTGGGGTTCAGGCCACCGCGCTTGCTCCCTCCTGGGTGAATCGCTGTGGTGGCCAACCGAACAAGCCACTGGGCTACCCCCTGCCCATCTTATTGGGACGCTCATCCTATTGGATTCTCTGGAAATTGTTTTATGCTAATATATAGTCATTGTAGATCGCATAGGCGTGTTGGTAATGCGAGGGAGATGAGAGGATGAAAGCGCGAGGGTTGATCTGGCGGTGTGTGTTCATACTGGCGGTTATTGGGTTGGGCTTCCCAATGGGCCTGGTTGGGCAGGCCGAAGCCAGCCTGGACGAGGCAGTCACAGCTACTGAACCGGGTGGGACGGAGGACGCCGCTGTCGTTCCGTACACCTATGCCCGTGTCATTGGTTATGCGCCGGTCTATCGCAGCCCGGAGGATGCCGCTTCCGGGCGTGGCCCTATCCGCGGCGTGGGGGGCGGGTACGTGTGGGTGAGCCTGGGCCGGGAGCCTGTCGTGGTTGAGCACAACGGCGAGACCTGGGTGCAGATCAACCCCGGCGAGTACGTCCGGACGAGATCCATTTCCATCTATCAGCCCTCCACCTTTCAGGGCGTTGTCCTGACGGAGCAGCCGGTACAGCCCTTCGGCTGGATTCTGAGGCCGGTGCAGCCCTCGCCTGCACCTGGCGCGGCGCCCCATCCAGACGCCCCTACCCTGCCGCGCTATACCCTGGTAACCATCTCAGACACCAAAACTGTCGGCGGCGCGCTGTGGGACCAGATCGGGCCGGACCAGTGGATCCGGCACGTGGTGGTCGGCCAGGTCAGCGTCAGCCCGCGACCGGCGGGTGTTGGCCCGAACGAGAAGTGGATTGAAATCAACCTGTACGAGCAGACGCTGGCGGCCTACGAAGGCGACCGCATGGTGTATGCCACACTGGTCTCCAGCGGGCTGCCACAGTGGAGTACGCCCAGGGGGTTGACGCGGATTTGGTGGAAATTGCGAGCCGCCAAGATGAGCGGCGCGCAGGGTCGCGCTGACTACTACTTCCTGGAAGACGTCCCCTGGATTATGTACTTCAACGGGGCGGTCGCCCTACACGGGGCCTACTGGCACGATCGCTTTGGCTACGTCCACAGCCACGGCTGCGTTAACCTGGCGCCCCGCGATGCCCGCTGGCTGTTTGACTGGACCACGCCGTCCGTCCCCGACGACCAGAACGCGGTCAAGCCGACGGAGGACGACCCCGGCACCTGGGTGTGGGTGCATTAGGCCCGTCATTCATTGACAGTTCCCCCATTCTCATCTAGAATTAACATCCGTACACTCATACTCATAGCGAAGGACCTGTATCCATGAAGGAATACGCCACCCACCTCATTCGCAACGTCGTGCTCCTGGGCCACGGCAGCTCAGGCAAGACGATGTTGGTTGAGGCCATGCTGTATAACACCGGCGCGACCAATCGCTTGGGCCGCGTGGATGAGGGCAATACGGTTTCCGACTACGACGAGGAGGAAATCCGCCGTCGCATCTCATTGAACCTCTCGCTGATCCCCTGTGAGTACAAGGGGCACAAGATCAATGTGATGGACACCCCCGGCTTCCCCGACTTCGTTGGGGAGGTGCGCAGCGCCGTGCGCGTCGCCGATGCCGCGATTGTTTTGGTGGACTCGGTGGCGGGGGTAGAGGTAGGCACGGAGTTGGTGTGGGAGTACGCCAATGAATATCGCCTGCCGCGCTTTGTGGTCATCTCCAAGATGGACCGCGACAACGCCAATTTCCATCGTGCCCTGGAGAGCGTGCGTAACGCCTTCTCTGGCCTGTTCGTGCCCCTGGTCTTGCCCATTGGCGAGCAGAGCAACTTTCGCGGCGTGGTGGACCTGATTGAGCGCAAGGCGCGGCGGGGCGCGGGGAGCGAGGTCGCCGACGTGCCCCCCGATCTGGCTGACGAGGTGGAGAGCACCCGCGTCCAGTTGGTTGAGGCTGCCGCGGAAGGCGATGATGAGTTGATCATGAAGTACCTGGAGGGGGAGGAGCTTAGCCCGGAGGAGATCAAGCGCGGGCTGAAGGCAGCGGTTCAGGAGGGGCGGGTCATCCCCGTGTTGGTGGCCTCCGGCCTCCCCAACGTGGGCATCCTCCCGCTCATGGATGCGATCCTGGACCTGTTGCCCTCGCCGACAGACGTGGGGCCGGTCACGGCGACGAACCCGGCGACGGGCGAGGAGGAGCAGTTGGAGCCGCGCGATGACGCCCCCCTGGCCGCGCTCGTATTCAAGACGATGGCTGACCCGTTCGTGGGCAAGCTGAGCTATTTCCGCGTGTACGCCGGGGTGCTGGAGTCGGACTCCCGCGTGTGGAATTCGCGGCGCAACGCCGAGGAGCGTATCGGCCAGATCAACGTCATGCGCGGCAAGGAGCAACTGCCTGTGCCGCGCCTGCACGCGGGCGACATCGGCGTCGTCGCCAAGATGGCCGAGACCAACACCGGCGATACGCTATGCCATCGGACACATCCCCTGGTGTTGCCGCCGCCGACCTATCCCGCGCCCCTGTTCTCGGTCGCGGTGGAGCCGCGCACCAAAGCGGACTCTACCAAGATGGGGCCGACGCTGACCCGGCTCTCCGAGGAGGACCCCACGCTGCGCTGGCGCCATGAACCGAGCACGAACCAGACCATCCTGGAGGGGATGGGCGATCAGCATATTGACGTGGCCGTCCGCAAGGCGGAGAGCAAGTTCGGCGTCGGGCTGATCACCTCCGTGCCCAAAGTGCCCTACCGCGAGACGATCACCAAGGTGGCGGCATCCTCTTATCGGCACAAGAAGCAGACCGGCGGGGCGGGCCAGTTCGCCGAGGTGCACATGCGCCTGGAGCCGCTGGAGCGCGGCGCAGGATACGAGTTCGTCAATGAGGTCTTCGGCGGCGCCATCTCCAGCAACTTTATGCCCTCCATTGATAAGGGTGTGAAGGGCGTCATGGAGCAGGGCGTGCTCGCCGGTTACCCCATTGTGGACGTGCGGGCGGTGGTCTACGATGGCAAGATGCACGAAGTGGACTCCAAGCCCATTGCCTTTGAGATCGCCGGGCGCGAGGTGTTCAAGCAGACCTTCCTGCAGGCCGGGCCGGTGCTGTTGGAGCCGATCATGAATGTGACGGTGACGGTGCCGGAGCAATATATGGGCGATGTGCTCAGCGACCTGAACGGGCGGCGTGCCCGCGTGCAGGGGATGGAGCAGCGCGGCGGCAAGAGCATTGTCACCGCCCAGGTGCCGCTGGCCGAGATGCTGCGCTACGCCACCGATCTGCGCTCGCTCACCCAGGGCTACGGCGTCTATCGGATGGAGTTCTCACACTACGAGCAGGTGCCCCCGCACCTGGCCGAGGCCATCATCGCCAACGCCAAGCGCGAGCGCGAGGAAGAGAAAGCATAGTTTCCTCACCGCAGAGAGCGCAAAGAGCGTAGAGGACTATGGGATCCTCTGCGCTCTTTGTGTTTCGCACACAGGGCAGCGCAGCCACACCAGGCCAGCGAGAAGGTCAGGTGTCTGCATCCAGGGCGGGAGGATGCGGACGGTGAGCTATCCATATACCCAGTGCTACTAGCGAGAGCAGCAACGCGCCCGGTATCAGCACGGGGAGAGTGGCGACTGCTGGATAGTAGGGTAGCTCCCCCTCCATCCTCGGACGAGTAAGCAATAATCCAAGATGGAGCCACGCCATAAGTGGAAAAAGCATAAGTAAGAGGATGCAGGTAACTGCCAGGGTCGGCTTACGTGGCCAGCGGTGGCTGCGCAGCCAGGCCAGCGTTTGGGCAACCAGTGGAAGCGCCAGGACCTCGTAATGCACCCAGCTTATCGGGCTGACTGCAATACTGATGCAAACCAGGCTGGCTATAGCCCGGTCAAGCGGAAGCCAGCGCACGGCCCACAATGCCACGCTGATGACAAGCAGCGGCAATAAGATTATTATGGCCTGAGCAGCAAGAGGCGATCCTATCAGGGGGTCGGAGACCATGATGCTTTCCTCTGGATGGGGGAGGGTCGCTGGCAACCACATGCTCTCAAAGAGACGCGAGCCGAGCGTAGCCAGGGAGATATTGGGCCAGAAGGTGCTGTAGAACCTGCCCACCGCAGGCAGGGACTGGGTGAAATACCTGACAAGCTCACTAGGGCCGATTAGCAGTAACGCTGCACTATAGCCGGCCACGACTGTTGCTAAGGTCGTTCCAAGCATTCGCCACTGGCGCCGGAGCAAGAGAAGGGCAGCCACAGGCACAGTCAGGGGCTTAATAAGTAAAGCCAGGCCGAACAAGACCCCTGCCCCTCCTGGATGGTCGCGCTTCAGGAGGAGCAGCATGCTGATATAGAGAAACAGCAGGAGCATGCCGACCTGCCCCCATTTGAACTCCCCAAACACAGGATCCCAGGCGACGAGTGCCAGTGCGATGAGGGTAACCAGCAGCGGACGGAGGTGAAACTGGATCAGCCGGGCAAGCAGCGCAACTGCAGCGATCCATAGTAAAAATTCGCTCACCAGCCATATCAAGCTACCCAACGTGTAGTCTATATAGGCAAAGGGTAAGAGAAGCAGGCCCATAGTGGGTGGATGCGGGGTGGGATGGTAAAAGCCGACCAGGGTGGGGGCAATGCCTAACCGCTCACCGATCGTCGTCAGCGGTAATGTAATGTCTATGCCATATCGGAGGGCTGAAGCCAGCAAATAGATCCCCGTGAAGTCGCGATATTTGACCCCCGGTATAAGCAACCAGCCTATAATCACCCCGAGTATAAGACTACCTATAGTGGCAAAGATGGAGCCAAGAAAGGCAAAGCTGAGGACGAATGATCTCCTCCAAATGTAATCAAAGCGAACTGAGAGTTGGAGACGCCGAACCGAACCAGGGTGAGGCTGGAGGACCCCCTGGGGAGACTGGCGTCGCGTGAATATGTATATCAGGGGAGGACTTGACCCACTTTCTGCCATCGCCTTAGTGCCCTGCGCCCAGGCGCAAGGGGAGACGGGCGAAGGTGCGTAATGCACGTTGGGCCAGCGTGGGGCGGGTGTGGGCGTTCAGCCCGGCCTGGTAGGTCGCCAGCGCCTCAGAGAGGCGTCCCGTCTTCATCTGGAGAAGGCTGAGCGCCTTGAGCGTCTCGGCGCGTCGCTCACCATCGCCGACCTCGGCGAACATCTCCGCCGCCGCTTGCAAAGTCGTTATCGCCAGGTCGCGCTGTCCCCGGCTGGCGTACAGCCCGCCCAGATTGCCCAGCACCTGGGCCTCGCGCTCGCGGTCGCCCAACTGCTGGAAGATCGCCCGCGCCTGGTCAAAGGCGGCCTGGGCTTCGTCCCAACGCCCTTCCAGGCGGGACACCACGCCGATGTTGTTAAGCATCTCGCCAGCGTTGGCCTGATCGCCGACGGCCTCATAGGCCTGGCGGGCGGCGTCAAACGCCGCCCGCGCCTCCGCATAGTCCCCGTCCGAATATGCCTGAAATCCTTTCTCCTTCAGTGCATCCGCCGACTCTGACATGGTTCGCCTTCCTTGAACGCTGATGTTTCATTCCACCGCCTCTAGAAACGCTTCCCCGAGCGCCCGCAGGGCCTCTGGGGGCAGCGCGCTCAGGCGACGGGCCAGGCGCAGGTAGCCCTGCATGCCCTCCTCCAGGACGAAGTTGCGCAGGTCCTCCGGCAGGGCAGCAAAGGCCTCATAGTCCTCAAGCTGCTTAAGCTGCTCACCAATCGGCCCGGTCTCGGCCACCAGGCTCTCCAGGGACAGGCCCAGGAATTCTGCCAGGGTCTCCAATTCAGGCAGGGGCACCGGCTCGCGGCCCGACTCAAATGCCTTAATCCGCGCCGGGGTGGTGCCTAGGGCGTTGGCGCAGTCTTCCACCGTCAGGCCGCGCTCCATGCGGGCCTGGCGCAGTTGCACGCCGATCATGCGGTGGCGCACATTCAGGGCATCGCGCCATACGGTCTGGTCCACCCGGTGTTCCGTGAGCAGTTGCTCGCCCCAAAAGTGAGCCAGGGGCACGCGGAGCACCGCAGCCAGGACCTCCAATTCCGGCAGGCTGATCGGCTGTATGCCGCGCTCATAGGCCATGAACTGCGCTTCTGAGATGCCCAGGGCCTCGGCGCAGTCGGCTGGGGACCGCCCCGCGGCCAGGCGGGCATCGCGGATCAACACGCCCAACATCTTTGAGCGGATGGTTGCGGCTTCTATCGTGGCCACTCGTCTTCTCCTGCTGGCATTTGCTATATTCCGCATTATACGGGAATCTCGCCGCCGGACAAGGGACATTGGTCTTATGGTCAACCTGGGCCAATAG